>NZ_JBQKFH010000130.1:0-306 GCF_052119425.1 Enterococcus cecorum | reverse complement strand
AAAAACAATTGAAGCAATGTCTAATGAACTTGCGCTTTTACGTGAACAAGTCGCTTACCTTACCAAAAAACTTTATGGTAAATCCTCTGAAAAGCGTGACTATAACCAGAATCAATTGAGCCTGTTTGATGACGTGGAACTGCCTGAAGAAGAAAGTGACTGTCCCAGGTAACTTAGAAGAAGAAACCATTACTTATCGTCGGAAAAAAGCGAAAGGCAAACGACAAGCCATTTTTCAGCAATTTAAACCAGAGGTCATCCACCATGAATTGATGGGAGAGGCTTGTACCTGTCCAGATTGTCATG
>NZ_JBQKFH010000129.1:0-309 GCF_052119425.1 Enterococcus cecorum | reverse complement strand
TTGTATAACCTAATGATTTAGCTTTTACTTTTCCATTGTTACCATACATATATACATGCGTCATATATTCTCCACGATTGTATTTATGATTGGCAATATTCATATGCACAACGTAGCTGCCATCAGATTGTTTACTTGCTTTGTACCACTTAATATCTTTTTGATTCTTATCTGACCAAATTGGCACATAGATTTCTTTGATTCCTGAACTAATTTGTCCATTCACCACTACATCATAACTACCATTTTGAACATTTACATTTTTGATTTCGGCTTCTAATTTCGTATTGATGTCTGGTAAGTTTGTAT
>NZ_JBQKFH010000128.1:0-309 GCF_052119425.1 Enterococcus cecorum | reverse complement strand
GATTCACTGGCTTACCTCATTCAGTCACAATTCGCTTTAGACCCTTTTTCAAAATCCGTCTTTCTTTTTTGTGGTGGAAAAAGTGATCGATTTAAAGCCCTCTACTGGGATAGTGAAGGCTTCTGGTTGCTTTATAAACGTTTTGAAAATGGACAATTAACTTGGCCAAGAAATACTACGGAAGTTCAGGCTTTAACGCCTGAACAAGTCGAATGGTTAATGAAAGGATTTTCTATTACACCGAAAATTTTAGAGAGTCAAAGTCGTCATTTCTATTGAAATGTCGGCTTTTTTTCGCGTATAATAAAG
>NZ_JBQKFH010000127.1:0-311 GCF_052119425.1 Enterococcus cecorum | reverse complement strand
AGAAGGATACACCTGTTCCCATGCCGAACACAGAAGTTAAGCTTCTTAGCGCCGATAGTAGTTGGGGGTTTCCCCCTGTGAGGGTAGGACGTCGCCACGCAACTTTGAATGACTAGACAAAGGTTGTCTAGTCTTTTTTTTGTTGGTATGCCAAGTAGGGTACAATTTTCAAGTCGGATTCATTGTGGCTTGAGGTATAAGGTAAGCGCCCAATAACGAGGTATATTGAAAATCTCCAAAGTCACTCGACGCTGGAGATTCTTTTTTTTATTTACAATTTGCTTGTACAGTTTCTGACCATGGCAAATAAG
>NZ_JBQKFH010000126.1:0-317 GCF_052119425.1 Enterococcus cecorum | reverse complement strand
TTATTTGCCATGGTCAGAAACTGTACAAGCAAATTGTAAATAAAAAAAAGAATCTCCAGCGTCGAGTGACTTTGGAGATTTTCAATATACCTCGTTATTGGGCGCTTACAATTAAGTCAATTGGAGAGAAAGTTATTTTATGAATGCTTTCTCTCTTTTTATTTTCTTTTTTCAATCGACGCTTATGTACGAACAGGTGGCTGGAGGTGTGCAAGGGTGGACTTGTCCACTTGCGTAGCCCTTGCATAGCTGTTAAAGCCATCTGTTACAATGTGTGGGCGATTGAGGAAAGGTTTTAAGCAGTTTTTCTTCTACAT
>NZ_JBQKFH010000125.1:0-318 GCF_052119425.1 Enterococcus cecorum | reverse complement strand
TCTAAAGGGACAATTGGGTGTTTCATCATAAAAAATCCTCCAATCTTCTGTTGAATACAGTATAACTGGAGGACTGGAGGAATGATATACACCTTGTTATTGGGCGCTTACTCTGCTTGTACAGTTTCTGACCATGGCAAATAAGCTTCTAGAGCTGCTTTTTTTGCGAAAGATTCTTCATTTGGCAACTTCTCCAAAAGATAGGTAAGATATTTCTCTGAGTCTAAGCCATTTCGTTTGGCAGTTTCTAAAAGTGACAGGATGATCGCGCTAGATTTGGCTCCTTCAAAACTTTGAGAGAAAAGCCAATTCTTACGT
>NZ_JBQKFH010000124.1:0-323 GCF_052119425.1 Enterococcus cecorum | reverse complement strand
GTGATTTAATCATATCAGAGAACGGTATGTTTTTTTATACCTAAAATGAAAAATTGGACTGAAGAATCGATTTTGATTCATCAGTCCAATTTATTATAGAGCCGTTATTTTTTCGATGACTTTCTCTCCTGTTTTTATTTTCTTTTTCAATTGACGCTTTTTGTCAAACAGGCTGCTAAGCGTGCAAGGGTGACCGAGACGAAGATCGGTCACCCTTGCAAAGCCCTTGCACAAGCGAAAGCTCGCCTGTTACAATAGCAGTCTGATTGAGAAAGAGATTTAGGCGGATTTCTCCCCACAATTTCTTTTAGTTGGTTGTTTTG
>NZ_JBQKFH010000123.1:0-331 GCF_052119425.1 Enterococcus cecorum | reverse complement strand
TGTACCGCATGTACAGGATAGGTAGGAGCCGTAGAAGTCGGGACGCCAGTTTCGACTGAGGCGCTGGTGGGATACTACCCTTGCGTTATGGCCACTCTAACCCGCACCACTGATCGTGGTGGGAGACAGTGTCAGATGGGCAGTTTGACTGGGGCGGTCGCCTCCTAAAAGGTAACGGAGGCGCCCAAAGGTTCCCTCAGAATGGTTGGAAATCATTCGCAGAGTGTAAAGGCAGAAGGGAGCTTGACTGCGAGAGCTACAACTCGAGCAGGGACGAAAGTCGGGCTTAGTGATCCGGTGGTTCCGCATGGAAGGGCCATCGCTCAACGGA
>NZ_JBQKFH010000122.1:0-332 GCF_052119425.1 Enterococcus cecorum | reverse complement strand
ATATAGGGGGAAAATCCTCTATATTTCATCCAAAAAATCCAAAAATCGAAGGCATCTTTCACGGGTGCCTTCGATTTTTGGATTCAAAAGGGACTAATGGGTCAGCCCCTTCTTGGATTTTTTCTTCAAGTTCTTTATCAGGATTTTCTCTATCAAATCGTTTTTGCCAATACATATATGTTGCTTTAGGCATGCCTGTATAAGAGAGAAGGTCTTTTAGCTTGAATTCTCGTCGGAGACTGTTGATGACGAGTGCCGTTCTCTCATTTTTTCCTCGTCCTCTAAACGCAGCCTCCTCAGTTCTTTTAAAAAGGCATTCTCAATTCTCAATT
>NZ_JBQKFH010000121.1:0-354 GCF_052119425.1 Enterococcus cecorum | reverse complement strand
GATTCACTGGCTTACCTCATTCAGTCACAATTCGCTTTAGACCCTTTTTCAAAATCCGTCTTTCTTTTTTGTGGTGGAAAAAGTGATCGATTTAAAGCCCTCTACTGGGATGGTGAAGGCTTCTGGTTGCTTTATAAACGTTTTGAAAATGGACAACTAACTTGGCCAAGAAATACTACGGAAGTTCAGGCTTTAACGCCTGAACAAGTCGAATGGTTAATGAAAGGATTTTCTATTACACCTAAAATTTTAGAGAGTCAAAGTCGTCATTTCTATTGAAATGTCGGCTTTTTTTCGCGTATAATAAAGAAAAATCTTGAGGAGTTAACGAAGATGTCATCATCAGAAAAAACG
>NZ_JBQKFH010000120.1:0-361 GCF_052119425.1 Enterococcus cecorum | reverse complement strand
ACAAGTTGCTTACCTTACCAAAAAACTTTATGGTAAATCCTCTGAAAAGCGTGACTATAACCAGAATCAATTGAGCTTGTTTGATGACATGGAATTTCCTGAAGAAGAAAGTGACTGTCCCAGGTAAAGCAGCAGAAGAAGAAACCATTACTTATCGTCGGAAAAAAGCGAAAGGCAAACGGCAAGCCATTTTTCAGCAATTTAAACCAGAAGTCATCCACCATGAATTGATGGGAGATGCTTGTACCTGTCCAGATTGTCATGAAAGGTTAAAAGAGATTGGTTCGTGTGTGCAACGACAAGAATTAGTCTATGTTCCTGCACAGTTAAAACGAGTGGATCATATTCAGCATGCCTATAA
>NZ_JBQKFH010000119.1:0-369 GCF_052119425.1 Enterococcus cecorum | reverse complement strand
TAATTGACTTTTTAAATTTTTTATCTAAGTTTTGAGGTAAGTTATAGAGTATATCAAAAAATTTGTTGTATTCCTTTTTATGAAAGTGTCCAAGCAGACTTTGATAAATCTGATAACATTGCTTAAATCCTTCATCAAATGAGAGTAAGGTATCTACGACTTCTGTTTGAGTGACGAATTTTTTATCGAATAATGGGTACTGTGAACGTTTCTCGTAATTCAGATTATCCTCGTGTGTTAAAACGAATTTCCAATATCTTTTTAATTTTGTATAGTGTCGAGATTCCTTATTTTTTTGTTCATTCATTACTTGAATTCGTTTATTATTCAAAGCACGAGTCAATTGCTGGATAATATGGAAACGATCAA
>NZ_JBQKFH010000118.1:0-376 GCF_052119425.1 Enterococcus cecorum | reverse complement strand
CTATGTTCCTGCACAGTTAAAACGAGTGGATCATATTCAGCATGCCTATAAATGTGTTGCCTGTAGCAAGAAAAATGCGACAGATAAAATCATCAAGGCCCCTGTACCCAAAGCGCCCTTGGCGCATAGTCTTGGTTCAGCTTCTATTATTGCGCACACCATTCATCAGAAATTCACACTGAAAGTGCCAAACTATCGACAAGAAGCGGATTGGCAGAAAATGGGGCTACCGATTAGCCGTAAGGAGATAGCTAATTGGCATATCAAGTCTAGTCAGTATTATTTCGAACCGCTCTATGAGCTACTACACGAAAAATTATTAACACAAGACCTTCTTCATGCGGATGAAACAGCTTATAGAGTTTTAGAAAATGAG
>NZ_JBQKFH010000117.1:0-383 GCF_052119425.1 Enterococcus cecorum | reverse complement strand
CTTTTCATGACAATCTGGACAAGTACAAGCTTCTCCCGTCAATTCATGGTGGATGACTTCTGGTTTAAATTGTTGAAAAATGGCTTGCCGTTTGCCTTTCGCTTTTTTCCGGCGATAAGTAATGGTTTCTTCTTCTGGTTTACCTGGGACAGTCACTTTCTTCTTCAGGAAGTTCCATGTCATCAAACAGGCTCAATTGATTCTGATTATAGTCACGCTTTTCAGAGGATTTACCATAAAGTTTTTTGGTAAGGTAAGCGACTTGTTCGCGCAAAAGCGCAAGTTCATTAGACATTGCTTCAATTGTTTTTACTTGTGTTTCAATTGTTTTTGTCAGTCTTTCAATCGTTTTTTCTGATGATGACATCTTCGTTAACTCCTCA
>NZ_JBQKFH010000116.1:0-390 GCF_052119425.1 Enterococcus cecorum | reverse complement strand
TGGCGATAGCAAGAAGGATACACCTGTTCCCATGCCGAACACAGAAGTTAAGCTTCTTAGCGCCGATAGTAGTTGGGGGTTTCCCCCTGTGAGGATAGGACGTCGCCACGCAAGAAAAGTTCAAGGCTAGGCAAAGATTTGTCTAGTCTTTTTTTGTGAAGAAAAACCTACAAAATACCTAATGAAGTGATGTAAAATAGACGGTCTCATGAAGGTAAAAAAAAGCCACCGTTACTTAGTAGCAATTACTAGGTAACGGTGGCTAGCTTTGTATCAATTAAGGTAAGCGCCCAATAACGAGGTATATTGAAAATCTCCAAAGTCACTCGACTTTGGAGATTCTTTTCTTTATTTACAATCTGCTTGTACAGTTTCTGACCATGGCAAATA
>NZ_JBQKFH010000115.1:0-402 GCF_052119425.1 Enterococcus cecorum | reverse complement strand
AACTACTTTTATCAAAAAACTTCTTTCTATTAAAGATGATAATATTACTTTCCCTACTTATGCGGACGCACTTTCTGAAGAGAAAGTACATGGTGTTCCTTCTAAAGTCTTTTCCGGCTTGCTATCATACCCTGAAAATCCATACTGTTGCCCTGAATGTGGGGTAATTGGTTCCGTCATTAAACATACGCCAAAAGCTAGCCTAATTCAAATGATTTCCTATCAAAATGTTCCCACTTATCTTCGTTTATACAAGCAGCGATATCGTTGTAAAGATTGCGATCATACTTTCAGTGCTACCACAAATATTGTTGATGAAAATTGCTACATTTCAAAAGCATTGAAATTCGCTATTCTTAATGATTTAAAGCAGAAATGTTCTATGACCGATATTGCTAATCG
>NZ_JBQKFH010000114.1:0-424 GCF_052119425.1 Enterococcus cecorum | reverse complement strand
TCTGGTAAGTTTGTATAACCTAATGATTTAGCTTTTACTTTTCCATTGTTACCATACATATATACATGCGTCATATATTCTCCACGATTGTATTTATGATTGGCAATATTCATATGCACAATGTAGCTACCATCAGATTGTTTACTTGCTTTATACCACTTGATATCCTTTTGTCTCTTATCTGACCAAATTGGTACATAGATTTCTTTGATTCCTGAACTAATTTGTCCTTTTACAACTACGTCATAACTACCGTTTTGAACATTTACATTCTTAATTTCAGCTTCTAATTTCGTATTGACATCTGGTAAGTTTGTATAACCTAATGATTTAGCTTTTACTTTTCCATTGTTACCATACATATATACATGCGTCATATATTCTCCACGATTGTATTTATGATTGGCAATATTCATATGCACAA
>NZ_JBQKFH010000113.1:0-426 GCF_052119425.1 Enterococcus cecorum | reverse complement strand
TGCTTTATTTTTGTATTCACTTTCAAAAGATAAATAGAGATCTTTCCACTACTATCTAAATGGAAAGACCTCTATTTTTTCACATAGGGGCTACTTTTGGGTCAGCCCCTTGCAAAGCCCTTGCACAAGCGAAAGCTCGCCTGTTACAATAGCAGTCTGATTGAGAAAGAGATTTAGGCGGATTTCTCCCCACAATTTCTTTTAGTTGGTTGTTTTGTATGCCAATTTTCTTCGTATAAAAAGATTCTTCTTCGCATATTACTAAAGTTTCTAAATCCAAAAGCCACTCGCTGAAAGACCTTGATTAAATTGTTTTTCCCTTCTAATTTTCCGTTGGAGTAAGGGGATTGTAGCGCATTTTTTATAGCGTGTGTATGTTTGATTAAATATTTTAGTGATTTTTTAAAGGCTATATCTAAGTCTTCA
>NZ_JBQKFH010000112.1:0-453 GCF_052119425.1 Enterococcus cecorum | reverse complement strand
CCAAAACTGTTCTTTCCAAAGAAACTGTTTGACTCTTGGAAAATCACGTTTTATCAATCTTGAACTAGCGCTTTTATAGGCGTTGATAAATTTTGTCAATTCTGTTTTAGGATGAGCTTTGAACATAATATGAACGTGGTCTTTATCATGATTCCACTCAACTAAAGTAATGTGATACGATTCTGAAATTCTTTCAAAAGTAGCTTTAGCATAATCAGATATTTCATCATCAATCACTTGTCTGCGATATTTAGTTACTAAAATAAGATGGTAATAAAGAAGGAAGACTGAATAGTTATTTGATGTGACCCCCAAAAGTTAGACTTTTTTACGAGACGACTTCGGTCGTCTCGTTTTCATTATGCAGCTAAAAGATGGAGCCTATATTGAACAGGACTCATCCATCCTAACTTTTCTTTTATTCGTTGTTCATTATAATACTTTATAAATCGT
>NZ_JBQKFH010000111.1:0-456 GCF_052119425.1 Enterococcus cecorum | reverse complement strand
TTTGCCATGGTCAGAAACTGTACAAGCAAATTGTAAATAAAAAAAAGAATCTCCAGCGTCGAGTGACTTTGGAGATTTTCAATATACCTCGTTATTGGGCGCTTACGAATCAACAATGGTCCCATCAAAATCAAAAAAGAGAGCTTTTATTTCAGTCTGATTCTTCATCATCTTTTCCTTTCCAGGTAATTCAGTTATGACATTATTCTATTACAACTTTAGTATATGAAAAAAGACTAACTCACTTTACTGAGTTAGTCAAATGAACTCCGGCAGTAGGACTCGAACCTACGACATCATGATTAACAGTCATGCGCTACTACCAACTGAGCTATGCCGGAATGAAGCGTGGCGACGTCCTACCCTCACAGGGGGAAACCCCCAACTACTATCGGCGCTAAGAAGCTTAACTTCTGTGTTCGGCATGGGAACAGGTGTATCCTTCTTGCTATCGCC
>NZ_JBQKFH010000110.1:0-461 GCF_052119425.1 Enterococcus cecorum | reverse complement strand
AGGACGGGACTAACACCGATATGCTTCGGGGAGCTGTAAGTAAGCTTTGATCCGGAGATTTCCGAATGGGGGAACCCAGCATCTTTTGTAGGATGTTACCTTTAAGTGAATTCATAGCTTATTGGAGGTAGACGCAGAGAACTGAAACATCTAAGTACCTGCAGGAAGAGAAAGAAAATTCGATTCCCTGAGTAGCGGCGAGCGAAACGGGAACAGCCCAAACCAACAAGCTTGCTTGTTGGGGTTGTAGGACTCAAATGTGGTAGTAAGCAAGATAGCCGAATGGCTTGGAAAAGCCAGCCAAAGTGGGTGAAAGCCCCGTAGGCAAAATTTTGTGAGCACCTATGAGGATCCTGAGTACGGCGGAACACGAGAAATTCCGTCGGAATCTAGGAGGACCATCTCCTAAGGCTAAATACTCCCTAGTGACCGATAGCGAACCAGTACCGTGAGGGAAAGGT
>NZ_JBQKFH010000109.1:0-481 GCF_052119425.1 Enterococcus cecorum | reverse complement strand
GGCTTTTTGATCAAGGTTATCCTTATACTTTAAAATACTTTTTTTCCAAACAAAAGAGTATTTATTCGCATCCGCTTCAATTTTTGTACCATCTATGTATAAAGCACTCCCGCTGATTAAGCCACTTTGAACCAGTAGCTCACGAAATTGAATAAACGAATGGTCTAGAATATCGTTCATAATCGGATGAACGCGAAAACGATTAATGGTACGAAAGTTAGGGATTTGGTCTTGAGATAAGTAGCGCATCCGAATACTATCTATCAACATATTTTGTATTTGGCGGCCGGAATAAACCCCTTGAATATAGGCACAAAGAATAATGGAAAGTAACATACGAGGATGATATTGGGGTCTACCCATAGATTGATAATAAGGAAGGAAGACTGCATCGGGAATAGAGTCAACAAACTGCACAATGGCATGAGCGAAATCATTTTTTTCTAATTTAATTTCAAGATCTATAGGCAAACAAAGTTGG
>NZ_JBQKFH010000108.1:0-489 GCF_052119425.1 Enterococcus cecorum | reverse complement strand
GGTTCTATGATATTTAGTGTTGTTACTCAAATTGAGGATAACGCTGAATATCTTTTTTGTTTGAAACAATAGAAAAAGACATCTGTTTCCTCTATAATTAAGTCGACCAAAACCATTAAGGAGTGAAACATGATGTCTTCCTTACATAATATCAAAAAAACTTGTGCAAGTACAACGAATCTTATCAAAAATATCCTAAATATTAAGGATAAGCATATTACTTTTCCTGATTATGCTTACGCATTTTCTAATGAGAAGATCCATGGCGTGCTTTCTAAAGTCTTTTCTGGTTTGCTTTCCTACCCTGAAAATCCCCATTGTTGTTCTTCTTGTGGAAAGTCAGGTACGGTTATTAAGCATACGCCTAAAGCTAGTTTGATTCAAATGATTCCTTATCAAAATGTGCCGACCTACCTGCGTTTATACAAGCAACGTTATCGTTGTAAAGCGTGCGGACAAACGTTTTCCGCTACGACAAACATCGTTGAT
>NZ_JBQKFH010000107.1:0-496 GCF_052119425.1 Enterococcus cecorum | reverse complement strand
TTCCCTTCTAATTTTCCGTTGGAGTAAGGGGATTGTAGCGCATTTTTTATAGCGTGTGTATGTTTGATTAAATATTTTAGTGATTTTTTAAAGGCTATATCTAAGTCTTCAGGTAGCGTGTGAAGAATATGGAAGAATTCGTCTAGCTGCTTTTGATGAAAACAAGCAAGTAGCTCTTGATAAATCTGGTAACACTGTCTGAATGCATCATCAAAACTAAGTAACGTATCCACCACCTCAGTCTGTGTTACATATCTTCGATCGAATAAGGGATATTGTACATATTTTTCAAAGTTTAAGTGATCTTCAGGCATTAAAAGCAGCTTCCAATAGCGTTTGAATTTATTGTAAGCACGTTGATTTTTATAGCGCAATGCTTTCATCACTTGAATTCTTTTTTTATTCAACGCTCGAGTGAGTTGTTGGATAATATGGAAACGATCAATGACAATTGATGCATTGGGCAATACTTCTTTAATGACATAAGGATAAGCGG
>NZ_JBQKFH010000106.1:0-496 GCF_052119425.1 Enterococcus cecorum | reverse complement strand
CTTACGCTGGTGAATGGCTATATAGTTATCAATTTTTTGGAAAAGATTTCCGATGCGTTCTTGCTCATTTATGTTAGGTATTACGAAGTTCATTGAAGAGAAATCATTAAAACTAATGCTCCTTCCATCTCTAATACCATATGTTACAGTTTCTAATTTTTTTATAAAATTTGTACTTGTTAAGAAAATTTTCCAAAATCCAAAATCTTGATTACTTTTTTCAATAAAATCAATAACTGTATATGCTGGAGAAGTTATTCCTTCTATAGTTGACCATGCAAATCCACCTTGGAATGACCGAAGATGAATAACAAATTGTTTTGGAAGTACTCTTTTATAATTTTTTATACTATTTAAATCGTATTTTATATCAATACCTATATTATTTCTTTCAACCATTCCAAATTCTTGAGAAGCTGATAGCACTGGTAAATCAATATGACCCTTTTCTGAAATCGTAATAAATATTTCCTTTGCTTTCCGCTGTTTCCAAGCA
>NZ_JBQKFH010000105.1:0-527 GCF_052119425.1 Enterococcus cecorum | reverse complement strand
ATGAATATAGCCACAATGAACAGTAACATTATTAAGCTAGTCACAGGCGATAGACGCATAAAGAAAGCCGAGTTAAACGCTGAGGAGCTAGCAGAGTTTGAAACGCTGGAGCATTTAGCAATTTACTATCTGAAACGAGGATACAGCATTTCAGAAGTTACAAAACAACTTGTAAAACAATAACCACCCGACCAGAAAGGAAGTAGAGAAGATGGCAAACAATGAACAGCAAGCACCGCAAACAAGAGAAGAATTATTACAACAGTTAAGACATCGCCACATCACAGCAAGCGAGATTATAGAAAAGTATGATTATGCGTTTGATTTAATAGCAAATTATTTTAACGTAGACAAACAACAATTTATTGATTTTATAAGGGGGCTAGATGATGAATTACAACGAATTAATGAAGAAGTTAGATGAATACGGCGGGGCGATGGTGTTCTTGAATGGCTTTAGAGAAATTTTATCGAAATACAACCTAACGCCCGAATTAATTGCCAATATTTTAGAAAGGGGTGCAGAT
>NZ_JBQKFH010000104.1:0-554 GCF_052119425.1 Enterococcus cecorum | reverse complement strand
ATCAAGTCTAGTCAGTATTATTTCGAACCACTCTATGAATTACTGCGTGAAAAGTTATTAACACAAAGCCTTCTTCATGCGGACGAGACAGCCTATAGAGTTTTAGAAAATAATACCTCTTTGACCTATTACTGGACATTCCTTTCAGGAAAACAAGCAACACAGCCAATTACGCTTTATCATCATGATCAACGCCGAAGCGGCTTAGCAGTTCAAGAATTTCTTGGCGAATATGATGGTTATGTTCACTGTGATATGTGGTCAGCGTATCGCCAACTGCCTAAGGCAAAGTTAGTAGGTTGTTGGGCACATGTGCGTCGAAAATTTTTTGAAGCAACGCCTAAACAGGCAGATAAGCAGTCATTGGGGCGCAAGGGATTAGATTATTGTGATCAGATGTTTTCACTAGAAGCCTCTTGGGCTGAGCTGTCTTCAGCTGAAAGATTGTGCAAGCGCAAAGAAAGATTAGCGCCATTGATGACAACGTTCTTTGATTGGTGTCGCAATCAATCAGTGCTCCCAGGATCGAAGTTAGGCCGTGCGATCACCTATGC
>NZ_JBQKFH010000103.1:0-579 GCF_052119425.1 Enterococcus cecorum | reverse complement strand
AAGTCTAGTCAGTATTATTTCGAACCGCTCTATGAGCTACTACACGAAAAATTATTAACACAAGACCTTCTTCATGCGGATGAAACAGCTTATAGAGTTTTAGAAAATGAGGCTCCCTTGACTTATTACTGGACATTCCTTTCAGGAAAACAAGCAGCACAGCCAATTACGCTCTATCATCATGATCAACGCCGAAGTGGCTTAGCTGTTCAAGAATTTCTCGGCGAATATGATGGCTATGTTCATTGTGATATGTGGTCAGCGTATCGCCAACTACCTAAAGCAAAGTTAGTAGGTTGTTGGGCACATGTGCGCCGAAAATTTTTTGAAGCAACGCCGAAACAGGCAGATAAGCAGTCATTGGGGCGCAAGGGATTAGCTTATTGTGACCAGATGTTTTCACTAGAAGCCTCTTGGGCTGAGCTGTCTTCAGCTGAAAGATTGTGCAAGCGCAAAGAAAGATTAGCACCATTAATGACAACGTTCTTTGATTGGTGTCGCAATCAATCGGTGCTCCCAGGATCGAAGTTAGGCCGTGCGATCACCTATGCGTTGAAATATGAGGAAACATTCAAAACA
>NZ_JBQKFH010000101.1:0-586 GCF_052119425.1 Enterococcus cecorum | reverse complement strand
ATTCAAATGATTCCTTATCAAAATGTGCCGACCTACCTGCGTTTATACAAGCAACGTTATCGTTGTAAAGCGTGCGGACAAACGTTTTCCGCTACGACAAACATCGTTGATGAACGTTGCTATCTTTCAAACGCATTGAAATTCGCCATCCTACATGATTTGAAACAAAAATGTGCAATGACGGATATCGCCCAGCGCTATTTTGTCTCGCCTAAATCAGTTGAACGAATCTTAAAGTCTTACTCTTATGAGCTAAATCCTTACCATATGCAACTACCAGAATGTCTGCTCATTGATGAATTCAAAGGGCCGAGCGATTGTAACGGGAAAATGTGCTTTATTTTAAGTGATGGACAATCTGGGAAAATTATTGATATTTTAGACGATCGCAGAAATTTCGTAATTAAAGACTTTTTTCTACGTTTTAGTTTGGAAAGTCGGAATCGTGTCAAATATGTGGTCATGGATATGAATACCGCTTATCCTTATGTCATTAAAGAAGTATTGCCCAATGCATCAATTGTCATTGATCGTTTCCATATTATCCAACAACTCACTCGAGCGTTGAATAAAAAAAGAATTCAAG
>NZ_JBQKFH010000100.1:0-589 GCF_052119425.1 Enterococcus cecorum | reverse complement strand
CGTTTTTTCTGATGATGACATCTTCGTTAACTCCTCAAGATTTTTCTTTATTATACGCGAAAAAAAGCCGACATTTCAATAGAAATGACGACTTTGACTCTCTAAAATTTTCGGTGTAATAGAAAATCCTTTCATTAACCATTCAACTTGTTCAGGCGTTAAAGCCTGGACCTCGGTAGTACTTCTTGGCCAAGTTAACTGTCCATTTTCAAAACGTTTATAAAGCAACCAGAAACCTTCACCATCCCAGTAGAGGGCTTTAAATCGATTACTTTTTCCACCACAAAAAAGAAAGACGGATTTTGAAAAAGGGTCTAAATCAAATTGCGAATGAATAAGGTAAGCCAGTGAATCGATTCCTTTTCGTAAATCCGTTTTCCCACAAACAATGTAGACGGGGCCTAGATCACTCAAGTTTAGTGCCATAAGCAAACACTCTTTCTAAAATTTCATTTCGTTGAGTGGCATCAAGTGATGAGAAAAAGCTGAGCTCAATAGGTCCCACTTTACAACGAAGCAATAGATCGTTTTTAGTTCGTTGCTTGAAGTGTTTCCTGTCATTTTTTGGCAGCTCTAAAGGGACAATTGG
>NZ_JBQKFH010000099.1:0-617 GCF_052119425.1 Enterococcus cecorum | reverse complement strand
GAAAATCGGTGTCGTGTGAAATATGTGGTAATGGATATGAATGCCTCTTATCCTTATGCTATCAAAGAAATATTTCCTAATGCAGAAATAATCATTGATCGTTTCCATATTGTCCAACAATTGAATCGTGCTTTGAATAATAAACGAATTCAAGTCATGAAAGAACAAAAAAATAAGGAATCTCGTCACTATACGAAATTAAAAAGATATTGGAAATTCGTTTTAACACACGAGGATAATCTGAATTACGAGAAACGATTACAGTACCCATTATTCGACAAAAAATTTGTCACTCAAACAGAAGTTGTAGATACCTTACTTTCATTTGACGAAGGCTTCAAGCAATGTTACGAGATTTATCAAAGTCTGCTCGGACACTTCAAGGACAAGGAATACAACGAATTTTTTGATGTACTAGATGCTTTGCCAAGAAACTTAGATAAATCGTTTAAAAAATCGCTAAAATATTTAACCAAACACACACGCAGTATAAAGAATTCCCTAAGACTACCTTATTCAAACGGTAAACTAGAAGGGAAGAACAATTTAATCAAAGTTCTTCAACGAGTTTCTTTTGGATTTAGAAACTTTGAAAATATGCGAAGAAGAATCTTTTT
>NZ_JBQKFH010000098.1:0-622 GCF_052119425.1 Enterococcus cecorum | reverse complement strand
TTTTTTATCTAAGTTTTGAGGTAAGTTATAGAGTATATCAAAAAATTTGTTGTATTCCTTTTTATGAAAGTGTCCAAGCAGACTTTGATAAATCTCGTAACATTGCTTGAAGCCTTCGTCAAATGAAAGTAAGGTATCTACAACTTCTGTTTGAGTGACGAATTTTTTGTCGAATAATGGGTACTGTAATCGTTTCTCGTAATTCAGATTATCCTCGTGCGTTAAAACGAATTTCCAATATCTTTTTAATTTCGTATAGTGACGAGATTCCTTATTTTTTTGTTCTTTCATGACTTGAATTCGTTTATTATTCAAAGCACGAGTCAATTGCTGGATAATATGGAAACGATCAATGATAATTTCTGCATTAGGAAATATTTCTTTGATAACGTAAGGATAAGAGGCATTCATATCCATTACCACATATTTCACACGGCATCGGTTCTCCAAGCTAAAGCGCAGAAAATAGTCTTTAATCGCAAAATTCCTATGATCATTTAGAATATCAATAATTTTCCCAGTTTCTCCATCACTAAAAATAAAGCATAATTTTGTATGACAATCTTTCGTTCCTTTGAATTCATCAACCAATAGGCATTCAGGTAATTGGTAGGTATAAGGA
>NZ_JBQKFH010000097.1:0-665 GCF_052119425.1 Enterococcus cecorum | reverse complement strand
CTAGCGAGACTGCCGCAGACAATGCGGAGGAAGGTGGGGATGACGTCAAATCATCATGCCCCTTATGACCTGGGCTACACACGTGCTACAATGGAGAGTACAACGAGTCGCAAAGCCGCGAGGCTAAGCCAATCTCTTAAAGCTCTTCTCAGTTCGGATTGTAGGCTGCAACTCGCCTACATGAAGCCGGAATCGCTAGTAATCGCGGATCAGCACGCCGCGGTGAATACGTTCCCGGGTCTTGTACACACCGCCCGTCACACCACGAGAGTTTGTAACACCCAAAGCCGGTGCGGTAACCGCAAGGAGCCAGCCGTCTAAGGTGGGATAGATGATTGGGGTGAAGTCGTAACAAGGTAGCCGTATCGGAAGGTGCGGCTGGATCACCTCCTTTCTAAGGAATAGTACGGAAACTACACAAGTTTGCATTTGTTCAGTTTTGAGAGGTTTACTTCGGGGCCTTAGCTCAGCTGGGAGAGCGCCTGCTTTGCACGCAGGAGGTCAGCGGTTCGATCCCGCTAGGCTCCATTAGTAGAAAGTGATTTCTACTATATGATTTGTTCATTGAAAACTGGATATTGAAAAGTAATACAAAAAACCGAGAAAACACCGCGTTGAATGAGTTTAAGAAGTTCAATTGCTTTATTATTTAAATGATCTGATCG
>NZ_JBQKFH010000096.1:0-676 GCF_052119425.1 Enterococcus cecorum | reverse complement strand
TAAGAATGAGCTGTGATGGGGAGGTTGATCTTGAATCGACCGAGTTTCTGATGTCACACTGTCAAGAAAAGCTTCTAGCGAGAAAACAACGACCCGTACCGCAAACCGACACAGGTAGTTGAGGAGAGAATCCTAAGGTGAGCGAGAGAACTCTCGTTAAGGAACTCGGCAAAATGACCCCGTAACTTCGGGAGAAGGGGTGCTGCATTTATGCAGCCGCAGTGAATAGGCCCAAGCGACTGTTTATCAAAAACACAGGTCTCTGCAAAATCGTAAGATGAAGTATAGGGGCTGACGCCTGCCCGGTGCTGGAAGGTTAAGAGGAGTGCTTAGCGCAAGCGAAGGTACGAATTGAAGCCCCAGTAAACGGCGGCCGTAACTATAACGGTCCTAAGGTAGCGAAATTCCTTGTCGGGTAAGTTCCGACCCGCACGAAAGGCGTAACGATTTGGGCACTGTCTCAACGAGAGACTCGGTGAAATTTTAGTACCTGTGAAGATGCAGGTTACCCGCGACAGGACGGAAAGACCCCATGGAGCTTTACTGTAGTTTGATATTGAGTGTCTGTACCGCATGTACAGGATAGGTAGGAGCCGTAGAAGTCGGGACGCCAGTTTCGACTGAGGCGCTGGTGGGATACTACCCTTGCGTTATGGCCACTCTAACCCGCACCACT
>NZ_JBQKFH010000095.1:0-699 GCF_052119425.1 Enterococcus cecorum | reverse complement strand
TACGCGCCCAAGAGGAGTCGAACCCCTAACCTTTTGATCCGTAGTCAAACACTCTATCCAATTGAGCTATGGGCGCATTACTAAGAATGCCGAGGACCGGAATCGAACCGGTACGGTGATCACTCACCGCAGGATTTTAAGTCCTGTGCGTCTGCCAGTTCCGCCACCCCGGCATAATAGTAAAGCGGAAAACGGGTTTCGAACCCGCGACCCCCACCTTGGCAAGGTGGTGCTCTACCACTGAGCTATTTCCGCGTAAATGCCGGCTAAAGGACTTGAACCCTCGACCCTCTGATTACAAATCAGATGCTCTACCAACTGAGCTAAGCCGGCTAAAGTTATGCGGGTGAAGGGACTTGAACCCCCACGCCGTTAGGCGCTAGATCCTAAATCTAGTGCGTCTGCCAATTCCGCCACACCCGCAAATATGAGTATGAGTCGTACAGGGCTCGAACCTGTGACCCTCTGATTAAAAGTCAGATGCTCTACCAACTGAGCTAACGACTCATATGGAGGTTAACGGGATCGAACCGCTGACCCTCTGCTTGTAAGGCAGATGCTCTCCCAGCTGAGCTAAACCTCCATTATAGCGTGGCGACGTCCTACCCTCACAGGGGGAAACCCCCAACTACTATCGGCGCTAAGAAGCTTAACTTCTGTGTTCGGCATGGGAACAGGTGTATCCTTCTTGCTATCGCC
>NZ_JBQKFH010000094.1:0-701 GCF_052119425.1 Enterococcus cecorum | reverse complement strand
TCAAAATCGATTCTTCAGTCCAATTTTTCATTTTAGGTATAAAAAAACATACCGTTCTCTGATATGATTAAATCACCACAAATAACCCAAGAGAGGACGGTATGCTATATGAATCATTCTATCAAAAAAATGTTACGATTAATAGACCCCAATTTAACAATTCTTGAAATTACTCAGGAGAAAATCAACCATCAGATGACTCTTGTCATTAAAGCGGATCTTTCCCCTCAACCTTCACCTTGTAAATGTTGTGGTGCTAATGTGATAGATGAGGATGGAAAGTTCGCTGTAGTCAAAAACGGCAAGAAAACCGTCACTGTACGTTTAGAAGCTTTCAACCATTTACCAATGGTCATGCATTTAAATAAGCAACGCTATGCATGTAAAAAGTGCAAACACTATTGGACTGCCCAAAGCTATTTTATTCGCCCTCATCACTCGATTTCTGAGCAGGTACGATTTAAAATGATGGATTTATTAAAAGAAAAAGTGTCACTCACTTTTATCGCGAAGCAATGTCAGGTTTCTATTTCTACGGTTATTCGTGTCTTACGCTCATTTAAACCGCAGTTGCCTAAAGCAAAACAGTTATACTTACCGAAAGTTTTACTCGTAGATGAATTTCGCTCACATACTTCTTTAGAAGATAAAATGAGTTTTATTTGTGTAGATGGCGAAACAGGAAAACTGTTGGATGTTTT
>NZ_JBQKFH010000093.1:0-724 GCF_052119425.1 Enterococcus cecorum | reverse complement strand
CGGTCGTCTCGTTTTCATTATGCAGCTAAAAGATGGAGCCTATATTGAACAGGACTCATCCATCCTAACTTTTCTTTTATTCGTTGTTCATTATAATACTTTATAAATCGTTCTATTTCCATTTTTAATTCCTCATAGCTATAGTAAGTAACGCCATAGTATATCTCTTGCTTAAGCAGACCGAAGAAATTCTCCATTACGGAATTATCTAGACAGTTGCCCTTTCGAGACATGCTTTGAAATATTCGTTCTTCTTTTAGCCTGTGAGAGTATGCCTTCATCTGGTATGCCCAACCCTGGTCAGAATGGAATGTTCGTCTATAAGGGCAGTCTGAAGTGATTTCAATGGCTTTATCCAAGGCATTCATTACATTCTTTGCTGAAGGTTTCTTATCGATGCCGTAACTTAGTATTTCTCCATTACACATATCCATAAATGGATCTAAATACAGCTTATGCATTGTCATATGTCCTTTGACATCAACTTCATAATACTTAAATTCAGTCGTATCCGTTGTGATTTTTTGATGGGGTATGTGCGTATTAAAGCGTCTGCGAATTCTGTTGGGTGCAATGGTACCAATCCTGCCCTTATAGGAACTATATTTTCTACTTTTGCGTGTGTAGGATGTCACCTGCAAGCCAAGTTTTTGAACTATTCGCTGAACCTTCTTTTTGTTGATGAGATATCCCTGATTATGAAGCTCTCCATGTATTCTACGAT
>NZ_JBQKFH010000092.1:0-745 GCF_052119425.1 Enterococcus cecorum | reverse complement strand
TGATTCCTGAACTAATTTGTCCATTCACCACTACATCATAACTACCATTTTGAACATTTACATTTTTGATTTCGGCTTCTAATTTCGTATTGATGTCTGGTAAGTTTGTATTACTTAATGCAATTGCTTTTCCAGTATGATCATTATTATACATATAAACATGTGTATAATAAGATCCACGATGATTTTTGTGATTGGAGATACTCATATGCACAAGATAACTACCATCTGCTTGTTTAACTGCATCATACCACTTAATATCACTTTGATTTTTTGTAGACCAAATTGGTACTCTTACGTGATGGATACCAGAGCCACTAACACCTCTTACAACCACATCATAAGAACCGTTTACAGTATCGATATTCTTAATTTCTGCAGATAACTGTGTCTTAACTTCTGCAATATTAGTTTTACCTAAATTTAATCCCTTAGACGACCCATCATTGGCTTGAACATATACATGTGTTGTATATACTCCGCGATGATACTGATGATTAGCAATATTCATATGAACAATCCATGTACCATCAGCTTGTAATTTTGCTTCATACCATTTGATATCTTTTTGTTGTGCATCTGACCAGATTGGAACCAATACTTGTTTAATACCTGACTGCACATTTTCATTCACTTTTACAACAACATCGTAGGTACCGTTTTCTTGGTTTACATTTTTAATTGTACCTTCGATTGGTTTAACTTCTTGAACTGCTGCTTGTACGGCTACCTCAGAAGTCGTATT
>NZ_JBQKFH010000091.1:0-763 GCF_052119425.1 Enterococcus cecorum | reverse complement strand
TTTAATGATTTCTCTTCAATGAACTTCGTAATACCTAACATAAATGAGCAAGAACGCATCGGAAATCTTTTCCAAAAAATTGATAACTATATAGCCATTCACCAGCGTAAGTTAGATCAACTAAAAAATCTGAAACAAACACTGTTAAATAAAATGTTTATTTAAACAATTTCTGAAAAATGTAAATATCAATGAAAAGTGAAAAGAGGATAACATATGGCAACAAATAATACACAAACATCACAAGAACTATATCAAGCATTATGGAATAGCGCGGATATTTTAAGATCAAAAATGGATGCAAATGACTATAAATCTTATTTATTAGGATTAATTTTCTATAAGTTTTTATCTGATAAATTGTTATATTCTGTTGCGGAAAATCTCGATGAAGAAGTAGAGAGTTTGCAGCAAGCACAAAAACTATATGAAGAAGCAATGGCAGATGAAGATACAAAAGAAGATTTAGTTGAGACACTTAAAGATGATTTATCTTATGTCATTTCACCTGAACTAACTTTTACAGCTTTAGTAAATAATGTTAACAACGGATCTTTTCAATTGGAGTCACTAAGTCAAGGTTTTAGAAATATGGAACAAGAAGATGACACTTTTGAAAATCTATTTGAAGATATTGATTTATATTCAAAAAAATGGCTCTTTGTCAAGTAGTGTTGTTGGCAATTAAGTCAATTGGAGAGAAAGTTATTTTATGAATGCTTTCTCTCTTTTTTTTATTTTCTTTTCTTTTTTCAATCGACGC
>NZ_JBQKFH010000090.1:0-785 GCF_052119425.1 Enterococcus cecorum | reverse complement strand
GGCTCTTTGTCAAATTGGACTGATGAGTTTTACAAAAGGAATGGGCAGAGATAGACAGCTGTTTGCTATCTCTGCTCTTTTTGTTATTTCGATTCAATTAAACCATTCATCATAAATAGTCTTAATTTCATGTTCACAAATGATCGAAAACCATAACTAACCCGTTTTAAAGTTTTTATATGTGTATTCTTGGCTTCTATTTTGCCATTAGAATAAGGATAGATCAGTGCGTTTCTTATCCCTTCTTCATAGTTTAATAAGTTTTGTAATTTCTCTTTCAGTACTTCATCTAGTGTATCTGGTAACGTCTTTAATATCTCAAAAAATGTATCTGGATCTTTATCATCAAAAGCTTCTAATAAATCATGGACATACTGATAGCCTAATTTGAGTTTAGGAGAAAAAGCCAATAACCGGTCAACCATCATTTCTTCTGTTAAAAGTGGGAATTTAGGTTGGCGAAAACTGCGCCAAGATTTATATTCTGTAACATCTAAACTCGCTCTTTTCTTTAAGATATAGCGCCAATTACTTTTTAATTTGGTAGCTTGGCTTCTTTTTTTCTCTTTGATTAATTCTTTCATTTCGCGTACGCGACAGTCATTGAGTGCCTGATTGATATGTTTGACAATATGAAAGCGATCAATGATCAATTGGGCATTAGGAAAGTGACTGGCAATCAATTGCATATAACTCGCATTCATATCTGAAACTAAAAATTGTACATCTTCCTTATTTTGGGCGTTTTGAAAATATTTTTTCAAATAAGATAATTTACGAGTAGG
>NZ_JBQKFH010000089.1:0-805 GCF_052119425.1 Enterococcus cecorum | reverse complement strand
TTTGGTCGACTTAATTATAGAGGAAACAGATGTCTTTTTCTATTGTTTCAAACAAAAAAGATATTCAGCGTTATCCTCAATTTGAGTAACAACACTAAATATCATAGAACCGAAAGACTGATTCTACATAGGATTAGTCTTTTTTACTGCAATTTGTTTCAATAGCCCGTATAATAGAGGCGAGGGGGAATAGCATGGATATTACAGCTAAGAAATTTAGTGATTTAACTACGATGGAATTATTCGAGTTATATCGTTTGCGTAATCTCGTCTTTATTGTCGAGCAAAACTGTCTGTACCAAGATATTGATGCATACGATTTGTCAGCCTATCATATTTGTTTAAGAATAGATGATGAGATGGTTGGTTATGCTAGGATTTATCATCAAGAGGATAAGCTTAGAATTGGTCGTGTGGTGGTGCATCCAAAAGTGCGTCATCAGCGAGTGGGATGGCAATTGATGCGTGCGGCGATTGATTACAGTTCGTATCAGTATAAAGGCGAGGATGTATATATCAGTGCCCAGACTCATGCGCGCAAGTTTTATGAAGGTTTTGGTTTTGAGGCGATTTCAAAAGTGTATTTAGAAGATGGCATCGAACATATTGATATGCGTTTAGCTTCAGAAAAAGTGTAAGACATGTCTTTATTTTGCCTTCAAACGGTAAAAAGTAATAAAAAATACCTAGCCGTAATGAGGTGACCCCAAAAAGTTAGACTTTTTTACGAGACGACTCCGGTCGTCTCGTTTTCATTATGCAGCTAAAAGATGGAGCCTATATTGAACAGGACTCATCCATCCTA
>NZ_JBQKFH010000088.1:0-1096 GCF_052119425.1 Enterococcus cecorum | reverse complement strand
ATCCTGAGTACGGCGGAACACGAGAAATTCCGTCGGAATCTAGGAGGACCATCTCCTAAGGCTAAATACTCCCTAGTGACCGATAGCGAACCAGTACCGTGAGGGAAAGGTGAAAAGCACCCCGGGAGGGGAGTGAAATAGAACCTGAAACCGTGTGCCTACAACAAGTTAGAGCCCGTTAATGGGTGATAGCGTGCCTTTTGTAGAATGAACCGGCGAGTTACGATTGCATGCGAGGTTAAGTTGAAGAGACGGAGCCGTAGCGAAAGCGAGTCTGAATAGGGCGATAGAGTATGTAGTCGTAGACCCGAAACCATGTGATCTACCCATGTCCAGGTTGAAGGTGCGGTAAAACGCACTGGAGGACCGAACCAGGACACGTTGAAAAGTGTTTGGATGAGGTGTGGGTAGCGGAGAAATTCCAAACGAACTTGGAGATAGCTGGTTCTCTCCGAAATAGCTTTAGGGCTAGCCTCGGAAGTAAGAATGATGGAGGTAGAGCACTGTTTGGACTAGGGGCCCATCTCGGGTTACCGAATTCAGATAAACTCCGAATGCCATTCATTTATATCCGGGAGTCAGACTGCGAGTGATAAGATCCGTAGTCGAAAGGGAAACAGCCCAGACCACCAGCTAAGGTCCCCAAATGTATGTTAAGTGGAAAAGGATGTGGGGTTGCACAGACAACTAGGATGTTGGCTTAGAAGCAGCCACCATTTAAAGAGTGCGTAATAGCTCACTAGTCGAGTGACCCTGCGCCGAAAATGTACCGGGGCTAAACATACTACCGAAGCTGTGGATTGTACTTACGTACAATGGTAGGAGAGCGTTCTAAGGGCGTTGAAGGTAGATCGTGAGGACTGCTGGAGCGCTTAGAAGTGAGAATGCCGGTATGAGTAGCGAAAGACAGGTGAGAATCCTGTCCACCGAATAACTAAGGTTTCCTGGGGAAGGCTCGTCCGCCCAGGGTTAGTCGGGACCTAAGCCGAGGCCGACAGGCGTAGGCGATGGACAACAGGTTGATATTCCTGTACTCGTTGTTTTCGTTTGAGCAATGGAGGGACGCAGGAGGCTAGGAAAAGCAGACGAATGGAAA
>NZ_JBQKFH010000087.1:0-1098 GCF_052119425.1 Enterococcus cecorum | reverse complement strand
GGGAGTGCTTTATACATAGATGGTACAAAAATTGAAGCGGATGCGAATAAATACTCTTTTGTTTGGAAAAAAAGTATTTTAAAGTATAAGGATAACCTTGATCAAAAAGCCCTTGAAAACTACCAACAAATGGTGGAAACAAAAATCTTACCTGAGTTAATAGATGATTTAAAGGATGAACTTTCTATAGAAGAGATTGAAAGGATTCGTCAATCTTTAGAAGAAAAGGAAGAACAATTAATTGAAGCGATTGACCAAACCGAAACAGTAGAAGAACGAAAATCACTGCGTAAAGAAAAATCTGAAGTTCATAAGCAGAAGAAGCAATTTGATGATTTTGCTCAAAGAAAAATGCGCTACGAAGAACAATTGGTGATTATGGGGGTGCGTAATAGTTTCTCAAAGACGGATCATGACGCTACTTTTATGCGGATGAAAGAAGATCACATGCTTAATGGCCAACTAAAACCAGGTTATAATATTCAACTTGCGACAGAAAATCAATTTGCCCTTGCTTATGATTGTTATCCAAATCCAACAGACACACGAACATTTATCCCATTTCTTGAAAAGATTGAATCAAAAATAGGGTTACCAGAAAATATTGTCGCAGATGCCGGTTATGCAAGTGAAGAAAATTATTGTTATGTGTTAGACGAAACAGAATCCACCCCAATTATCCCCCATCAAGGATACTTAAAAGAGAAGAAACGCGCCCATAAACAAAATCAGTTTCATCGAGATAATTGGCCTTACAATGAGTTGGATGATTACTATATTTGTCCCAATCAGAAAAGAGTAGTGTTCTCACATTATTCACAACGTAAAGATAGAAATGGATTTGTTCGAAACTTCAAAATCTATGAATGTGAAGATTGTACAGGATGTCCATTGAGAGAGAAATGTACCAAAGCAAAAGAAGGAAAAAATCGACGTTTGAATATCAATCCAACCTGGGAATATATAAAAATAAAAGCGAATGAAAAGATAGAAAGCAAAGAAACAGCCTTTTACTATGCACAGCGAAAGACAGATGTCGAAACTGTTTTTGGGAACATTAAACAAAATATGAAATTTAGAAGATTCCATGTCCGAGGA
>NZ_JBQKFH010000085.1:0-1469 GCF_052119425.1 Enterococcus cecorum | reverse complement strand
TGATATGTACCCAGAATCCTGGACACATATATGAACTAGGCGGAACACAAGGATGCTAACCTGTACTTTGCAGGTGGCATCCATTTTGTTTTTGCCTGAATTCTTTCGTTATTGTAGTAATCTATATATTCTTCGATTGCTTTTTCAAACTCTTCAAATGACCTGTAATCTTTTTCGTAGCCATAGTAAACCTCATTCTTTAATCTCCCAAAGAATGTTTCCATTATGCAGTTATCATAGCAATTTCCCTTTCGGGACATCGACTGTATTATGCCGTGCATTTTAAGTTCATTACGATAATATGCATGTTGATATTGCCATCCTTGATCGGAATGAAAGACAAGCCCATTCAGATTATGGAATTTATCAAATGCCCGTTCAAGCATGCGTTTGACTTGTTCTAAATTAGGGCTTGTTGACAAGTCATATGATATGATTTCATTAGTATTCATATCGAGTATTGGTGATATATAGCACTTTCCCCAAGTAAAGTTGAATTGCGATACATCAGTAGTCCATTTTTGTAGTGGGGCAGTCGTGCTGAAATCTCTATTAATCTTGTTATCTGCAACTTTCCCAACCTCTCCTTTGTATGAATGATACTTTGCCTTAGGTCTTTTTCCCATAAGCCCGGCTTCATGCATCAAACGCTGAACTCTCTTGTGGTTCACTTTATATCCACGATTAACCAGTTCCTGATGGACTCGTCGAACCCCGTATCTGCCCTTATTGGATATGAAAATTTCATTGATTTCGTCCATTATGCTTTTGTTTCTTTCCGCAACAACATCTTTTCTGTTTATCTCAAAGTAATATGTGGATTTAGGCATTTCCATAGCTTTTAGCAAATACTTCAGTCTAAATCCTTGTGAGTGGAGTTCCTTGATAATCGCTGCTTTTTCGCCTTGAGTCGCGCAGCTTCTTTTTCTTCTCTCAAGGCGATCTCTTTTTTTATTACTTCGTTCTCAGCTCTCAGGTATTCTGTTTCAGCTCTTAATCTGATTAACTCCTCGTATTCGCTCTCATTAAGTTCTGGTGGATTTTTGGTTCCTATCTTTTTCATATCCGGACTCTTTGCTTTACGACCTTTCTTTTTGTTGATAAGTCCATTATATCCGAAAATCTTATATTTACGAACCCATTGATATAGTTGCCCGTTACTAATTCCTGCACTTATTGCGATGCTCTTAATAGATTCTCCGGCTATTACTTTAGCAACAAGATCTAACTTTTCTTCTGCAGACCATTTCTTGTTTGAATTCTTGTGTTTTAATGCTTCAGTACCATTGGCCTCTTCGATGCGTATCCAAATGCGAATATATCTCCTAAATTGCTCTTCGGAAATACCTTTAGGAACATCAGGTAAAATACCTTTACGATACATTTCCACACATTTTCTTTTGTACTCATAGCTGTAGCGCATAAAAATACCCTCCTTACTGTTTGTCCAGTAAAGAGGGTACATATCA
>NZ_JBQKFH010000084.1:0-1534 GCF_052119425.1 Enterococcus cecorum | reverse complement strand
TGATGTGACCCCCAAAAGTTAGACTTTATTAGCGTAGTAGTTTTGTCTACTACGTTTTTTTATGCACTCATAAGGTGAATTCTGTATTGAACTGGACTTTTCCACCCTAGCTTTTCTTTAATTCTGTGTTCATTGTAGTACTTTATATATCCCTCGATTTCTGATTTTAATTCTTCATAACTGTAGTATACAACACCATAATAGATTTCCTGTTTAAGCAAACCAAAGAAGTTTTCCATCACAGAATTATCGTGACAATTACCTTTCCTGGACATACTTTGAAAGATTTTTTCTTCCTTAAGGCGATGTGAATAATTTTTCATTTGATACGCCCATCCTTGATCTGAATGGAATGTTCTACGATAAGGGCAACCAGATGTTATCGTTATTGCTTGTTCCAGTGCATTCATTATAGTTTTAGCAGAGGGTTGTTTGGCAATTCCATAGCTAACAATCTCACCACTACACATATCCATAAAAGGATCTAGATACAATTTTTTCGTTGACATATTACCTTTAGAATCGATTTCATAGTACTTAAACTCAGTAGTATCAGTGGTAATCTTTTGATAAGGTATATGTGTATTGAATCGTCTTCTAATTCGATTAGGAGCTACTGTACCAACTTTTCCTTTGTAAGAACTGTACTTACGGCTTTTACGGGTAAATGACGTAACCTGTAGCCCTACTTTCTGCATTATTCGCTGTACTTTCTTCTTGTTTATACAATATCCTTGATTTCTTAACTCGCCTAATACTCTGCGATAACCATAATTTTTATGAATTTTTCTTATATCAAGAATCTTTTCCTCGATTTCCTTGTCTGGATTTTCTCTATCGAATCGTTTCTGCCAGTACATGTAGGTAGCTTTAGGCATATCTGTATAAGAGAGAAGATCTTTTAGTTTGAATTCTCTTCGGAGGCTGTGGATGACGCGTGCCATTCTCTCATTTTTGCTTCGTCCTCTAAACGCAGCCTCCTCAGTTCTTTTAAAAATGCATTCTCTATTCTTAGCCATAAAAGCTCATCTTCAAGTTTTTTCACATGCTCAGCGCTAGTATCAACAATTTTTTCTTCAACTTCCTGATTTTTATGTTCTATCTTAGGTTTATCCACTGTTGTTTTACGACCTTTCTTATGAGGTCTCAAACCTTCAGGACCAGCTACACGGAAACGACTAACCCAATTAGCAATCATACTAGGATTCGTTATATTTTCTCTAATTGCTAACTCTTGGTATGAAATCTCATTTGATAGGTATAACTCTACCACAGAAAGCTTTTTTTCAAAAGAATATTTTTTCTGATGACGAGAACGAATTAATCCTTCATCTCCAAAAGCTTGGTGATTCTTAACCCATTTAGCTACACAGTTTCTATCCACGTCATAGAGTGACGCGAGATAATTGTATCCTCCTTCGCCAGCTAAGTATGCATTAACAACTTTCTTTTTTAGTTCATAACTGTATTTAGCCATAAAAATACCGACCTCCAATTGTTAGATTTTATGGTCTAACTTTTGGGGGTCGGTACA
>NZ_JBQKFH010000083.1:0-1667 GCF_052119425.1 Enterococcus cecorum | reverse complement strand
GTTGAGATGCATCAAGTGATGAGAAAAAGCTGAGTTCAAGTGACCCCACTTTACAACGAAGCAAGAGCTCATTTTTGCTTCGTTGCTTGAAGTGATTCCTTTCATTTTTGGACATCTCTAAAGGGACAATTGGTTGTTTCGTCATAAAAAATCCTCTCCAATCTTCTGTTTGAATACAGTATAACTGGAGGACTGGAGGGATGCTATACACCTTGTTATTGGGCGCTTACGATTGATTAGATTGAAAAACGAAAAAAGAATATTTAGAGTGGTTGTTGAAGAGTACAAACAATACTATATTGATATATTAAATCAGTTAGAAAATAATAAAATATTGGGTAGAGAAGTTATTTATTCAAAAGTTATAGATAATAATCTGGATTTTAATTTTCCTCTAGTTATTGAACATGAATATATTGAACCTATTTCTTACTGTTTTGAATGGTCCCCAAGGATGTTTGAAGATTACGTGATATTCATGATTGAATTTTTGAAAAAATTGAATAAAATAAATTTTGGATTAGAGGATGGACATTTATTAAATGCTACCTTATATAGAGGTGAGTTTATTTTTATTGATTTTGGTGCAATATGTTCCACTATTACAACTCCTTTAACTTTAGTAGAGTTTATTAATACCCATATTCTTCCGTTTGTTTTATTGAAGAAAAATAAGATTGATAATGCTTATCTATTGATGAAAAATTCACATATAGAATTTTCTATATTAGATGTAAAGGGTTATCTTACAGAAAGTGAACTACAACAGCTTATTGGTATCTATCAAAAAGCACTTTTTGCTTTTAGTTCAGAAAAAATTGAGTTACTTTTAGAGAAATTGAGTTTATTTATTAGCCAAATTCAAGCAACTACTTTTTCAACGCGTTGGATTGGTTATCAGAATGATGAGTGGGACTGGTCACAGAATAGAGATAACTGGTCAATGAAAATGAAGAATGTTATTAGCTTAATTAAAACAGTTAAACCTAACAGTATAATGGACCTAGCTGGTAACATGGGGTGGTATGGTAGCTACTTACATGATGAAGTGAGTCAAGTAATCATAGCTGATATGGATTATGGTTGTATTGATCATTTATGGAAAAATATTCACGATAGAAAAATGAATAATGTTTATCCTGTCTATATGTCATTATGCACTCCATCACTAGATTATTATAGAGATTATCCTATTTCTTCAAATAGTGGATTAATACCTTGGCGTCTATCATCTAACGATAGATTTAAATCAGAATCGGTATTAGCTTTGGCTATTATACATCACTTGGCTTTTGGTCAGCAACTTACATTTAAAGAAATAATAGAACAAATTAGTTTATATACTAAAAAATACTTAATTATTGAGTTTGTTGATCAAAAGGATGTATATATTGATTATTTTCTTAAGAAAGGCTTTGAATGGTATACACGGGAAAATTTTGAAAAGCAACTGTTAAGAAAATACGATATTTTATCAGTCAAAGAGTCTACCCCTTCTGAGACAAGAACTTTGTATTTATGTCAACTAAAAGATGATTAATCTTACCTAACCCAAACGGGGCTGACCCAAAAGTAGCCCCTATGTGAAAAAATAGAGGTCTTTCCATTTAGATAGTAGTGGAAAGATCTCTATTTATCTTTTGAAAGTGAATACAAAAATAAAGCAC
>NZ_JBQKFH010000082.1:0-1996 GCF_052119425.1 Enterococcus cecorum | reverse complement strand
GTGCTTTATTTTTGTATTCACTTTCAAAAGATAAATAGAGATCTTTCCACTACTATCTAAATGGAAAGACCTCTATTTTTTCACATAGGGGCTACTTTTGGGTCAGCCCCTAATCGTCTAAGAGTTGTAATCAAAACAAGAAGAATAAAACAATTTTATTAAACGCTTACACTTTTTATTTAATAATTTATAGTGCGTGATAATATTTTTAGTTGGATGATAATAAAGCATTAGAAATCCTATAAGAATAGGCAAATAAAGCGAGTTTGCAAACATTTTTGCTGACATATACTAAAATAAGCTCTAGTAATTGACATCATAATTGAGTATAATGAGCATGTAATAGTTTCAGTAGATGTTTTTATTTGCAATGAAGAAGGGAGAGATAATGATGTTAACACTTTATACATCACCGAGTTGTACCTCATGTCGTAAAGCTCGTGCATGGCTTCAAGAATATAATATTCCCTTTGTTGAACGAAACATTTTCTCTGAACCGTTAACCATCGATGAGTTGAAAGCTATTTTGCAGATGACTGAAGAAGGCACTGAAGAAATCATCTCAACTCGTTCAAAGGTTTTCCAAAAGCTTAATGTAAATTTGGATGAATTATCCTTAAAAGATTTACTAAAACTAGTCAAGGAAAATCCTGGACTATTAAGAAGACCAATCATGATTGACGAAAAGAGATTGCAAGTTGGATTTAATGAAGATGAAATCAGACGCTTCTTGCCACGCGATATCCGTCAATTAGAGTTAAGACAAGCTCAATTGATGGCAGGTTTATAAACCATTTTAGTACGACGTTTAAGTCAACAAACAAGGATACAAAAGAACGGATATTCAGATTTGAGTCCCTAAGAGAGATTAATCTGGATATTCGATTTTTTTCTGCTAAATCAGAAAGGATTAGCTTAAAAAGACAGCGTTGAGTGGAGATTTTTTTCTTTACTTTTTGTGTACTTACGTTAAAATATAGATAAAGAGAGGTGTAAACGACATGGAAGTAGAACATATTAATGATGATACGGTTCGCGTTTACATTCGTAGCGAAGATTTAGCCGAACGTGGCTTTACTTTTGTCGATCTTCTTGGTGGGCATAAAGAGGTTGAGAGTTTCTTTTATTCCATTCTTGAAGAAGTTGACGTCGATAATCAATTCAAAGGTAGCGAAGCAGTCACATTCCAAGTAATCCCTAAAGGGGACGGCTTGGAATTGTACATCTCCAAAAATATGACAATGGAAACATTTTCAGAGCTACCATTTTTACAAGAATTAGATTTACAACAAACGAATGATTTTGACGTTGAATCAGTGGATGAAGATGATATATTTGAAGTTGATGAAAAGACCGAGCATTTTGATGAGCAAAAAGATGGCATGCCACGTTTCTTAGAGTGGATGAATCAAGTGACTGGGGGTAAAATCAATCAGCAGTCTACAGAAGAAAGCCAAGAAACACCAAAACATTTACCAACTTCAGCGCCAAATAAAAAGGCGAAAAAGTTGCAATATGTATTTATGTTTGAAGACTTTGAAGATATTATCGAAGTTTCAAGCAAGGTGAATGCGGTAGGATATAATTCATGTATCTATCAAATTGGCAGTTTTTATGCTTTGGTCATTAATTATACCAAAGATTATTCAGACCGTGAGTTTATCGAAACCAAAAATGCTGTTTTCAGAGAATTTGGGGTATTAACGCCACTGACACAAGACGTTTTACAAGAGCATGGTCGTGTGATAATGGATGACCACGCAATTACCCAAATCAAGCGAATCTTTAACACTTAAATAAAGGATGAAAAAACATCTAATATTTTTAGTTAGCTAGAGTGCTTGAAGTCATGAAACGCGAATAAAAAAAGATGCACATATTCATTTTGATGTGACCCCCAAAAGTTAGACTTTATTAGCGTAGTAGTTTTGTCTACTACGTTTTTTTATGCACTCATAAGGTGAATTCTGTATTGAACTGGACTTTTCCACCCTAG
>NZ_JBQKFH010000081.1:0-2025 GCF_052119425.1 Enterococcus cecorum | reverse complement strand
TCAGGTAAAATACCTTTACGATACATTTCCACACATTTTCTTTTGTACTCATAGCTGTAGCGCATAAAAATACCCTCCTTACTGTTTGTCCAGTAAAGAGGGTACATATCAGACTTACATGAATCTAGCTGGGATATTTATTTATTGTTAACTTAATTGAATGACTTGATCATAACGTTCCAAATCTGTCTTAGAATAATGATGCCGAACTTCAACGATTGTTTGTGGAAGTGCAAAAAGTAATTCATCAATTTTTGCCATCGTCTGCGCATCTAAATTAGCCTTCACTTCATCAGCTAAAATCAGATTTTTTTCATGATACAACATACGCGCAATTTCCATTCTTTGTCGCTCTCCGCCAGATAGTATTGGCAGTTGATCAAGTTCTTTATTTAATTGTACTTTTTGTAAAAGTTGATGCACACTTTCCACTTTATAATCAGTAGACAAAGCAATATTTTCAGCCATCGTTAGTTCACTAAAACAATAATTATCTTGTAATACATAGCCGATGAGTTGTTTTCTTTGTGCTGGTGATAGTTCTTGACCTGCAAAAAGAATTTTACCTGAAGTCGGCTTTAAATCCCCAAACAGCAAATCTAGCAAAGTCGTTTTTCCTACACCACTTTCACCAATAATCACTACTTTTTCTCCTTGACGAATCTCACAAGAAAAATGCTTTAAGATTGGCTTTTGTTCATAGGAAAAAGAAACATCTTCAAAAGTAATTGGAAATAATGTATCCACGGTCTTCTTTTCACTTGGACTAACTTCTTCTAGAATGGGCGCATACTTTTCACGCAGTCCCTTACTTCCCTGTAGCGTATTTAAAAAATAAGCTAATTCTTGAAACTGATAGCCAATATTATAACTGACAAGATAGATGGCTACAAATTGTGCTGGGGAGAGTTGTTGATAATAACACATCACCCCACCAATAATAATAGGGATTAATGAACAAAAAGTGTCCAACCCATTGATAACAAAACTGTTTAGTGAGCGTTTCTTTTCAAACTTTAAATTTTCTTCGGTACTTGTTGATAATTTAGCCGTCAATCTCGTTTCAAAAAAAGTTTGTACGCCATAATTCCGAATGACTCGAATACCTTTTAGCACATCCGTTAACGATTGGAGATAGCGTTGGTTCGCCTGCATCTTCGCTTGTGATAAATCATCAAGTTGTTTTCCACCAAACCGAGCAAAAATTGCCGGAATTGCATAGAAGAAAACAAAAACTAAACCTAGATAAAAATTGGTAACTAGTGCATAGATAATGGAGATACTGGTAAATCCTAGAGAAGCCATAACAATCACTAGTGGTTCGACATAGGTTTCTTCTAATTGTGGAACATCTTTTTCGATATCCGCCAAAAATGCTTCATCCTCTATTTGTTGACCATACAAAAAATGTTGGGTGATCTTTTGTTTTAAATGGTAGGAAAATTCAGCTATCAATTTGGCAAAGTAGTAACGTTTCCCAGTAAGTCCGATTAATATCAGTAAATTGCCAATCACCCCAATAACAAGGGCTTGCCATAATAGATGCAGTTGACGTTGTTGATGGATTCTTGTCAATAGAATTTTCTGAATTTTCTCATTTTCATTCAATTTTTCTCGTCTACAATTATTTTGATATTCTGACGCTCTACTTGCCATATTTGTTGAAACTGTTCTAAATAATTCACTCGCTTATCATGCGTAATCATTAAGATAGTCAGGTCTTTTTGTTGTAATAATAATTCCGTATATTTTTCAGACATTTCTTTACTTAGTGCCGCAAAAGGTTCATCCAAAAGCAACAAACCTTTATTGGCATGTAACGCACGTAATAGCGCAATCATTTGTTTTTCTCCACCACTCATTGTTTCTGGAGATAAGGAACTATTTTCGTCCAAATCTGAAGGAAGGTAGGCCATGTACCGACCCCCAAAAGTTAGACCATAAAATCTAACAATTGGAGGTCGGTATTTTTATGGCTAAATACAGTTATGAACTAAAAAAGAAAGTTGTTAATGCATACTTAGC
>NZ_JBQKFH010000080.1:0-2060 GCF_052119425.1 Enterococcus cecorum | reverse complement strand
ATCCTGAGTTTTACAGTTATTTAATTGTAAAACGCCCCTAATGCTTGATACATAAGCTTTTAGGGGCGTTTCTTACTTTATTCTATTTTCGTACTTTTTTCTGAGTTAACCACTCTAGAAAATTTTTTTATATATTTTTGCGATAATATCTTTCTAGCCACTTGGAATCCAAAAATATCCATCAATTCATCAACTAAATCAGTTCGGTCAAAAGCAGGAGTATAGTTTGAACCTTCAAGATAAACGATATTCATTTGACGTAAGGTTGTAATGATTTGCTCTTGACTATATTTTTCTGACAAATAGTGTTTTTCAAGAATTCTATAAACAAGAAGAGCGATAAAGCAAGTTAATAGATGCCCGTTGATTGATTCTTCTTTTCTAACATACATAGGTCTGGTTCGAAATTCACTTTTCATAATTCGAAAACTTTCTTCGATTTCCCATCTTTGACGGTTAGCTTGAATGATGATACCGATATTTTTATCTTCTAAATCAGTCGTCACTACGTAGAATCCATCTAATTTTGCTTCATTTTTAATTTTTTCTGTATCTAATTGAATGACCTTGTTAGAGGCGATTTCTCCATCCTCAGTAGTTGTGGTCGTTTTTATATAATAGCTAGGCTGTCTTTGATTTTTACGATCTAACTTGCTTGGATTTTCAATAAATTTAAGAGCACGATCAATTTTTTTCTGACGAATATGTTCGTGATAAGCTTTCTGACGAAAGCTGAACGATACAATATAACGTTCTTCAAGAGAATATTTATCTTTGGCTATGTCAGATTTTTTTGTTGTCTTTTCCCATCTTTCTTTGTAAAAAATCAAATCATAAACATTTCGTTCCGTACCGTCAATATTTATTTTATAATGTTTCAAATCAGTTTCGGCGTTTTCTGCGGCGTTCATGATATCCTGTAAATTGAATTTCTCTCTAGAGCCACTAATTCTCCAACCTGAAGGATCAATAGCCCATTCCTGTAGTGATTTTTTTAATTTCTTGATAGGTTGTGTCACAATATAGGCATGGTTGTTTTTTATGTTATTATACACTTTATTTTCCCAACCATTTAATCCAGCATCCGCAACGACAATGAACTTTTTCAACTGAAAATCTTCTTCAATTTTTTGTTCTAATTTGCGTAACGTAGGCTGCTCATTCATATTTCCTGCGAAAGCATAGTCCGCTAAAGGTATCCCATTACCATCCATAAACAACCCATATTGAACAATTGGATTGGGACGATGTTCTTTGCTAAAACCATATAATCTAAATTCATCTGGTTCTTCTGTTTCAAAGTAAAAATTTGTACAATCGTAGTATAAAACATTAGTATTGCGCGGATATAATTTTGTAGATCCTTGATATAATGCATTTTCAATCGTATATCGTTCTTGATACAAAATATGAAGTGCCCGATACACATCTTCCAATTGATAAGTAGATTGATGTAAAAAACGTTTTTTGTATTCGAAGGTTGCGCGTTTTGAACAAGGTTCAATAATACGTGTACAAACTAAATCACATAAGATATCAAAAAGATTAAATTGTATTTTGTATCGAGTTTGAATTTCTTGACATATACGCTTTAGCCCTAGAGAACAAAGAATATCCTTGATATACAAATATCCAACATTGTAAATTCTGGTTTCATCTTTTTCTATTAAATCCTTTTGAGCAACTTCAATAAGCATTTTACCATTTTCTGCCTTCAGTTGTTGTTTTCGCTCTTCGATATAATCCTTCAAATGATTGACAACTACTTCTCTGTCTGTAGTTTGATATTTTTCCATCAATGAATTTAAAGAACCTAGAGCCTCCACAACAAATGTAGAGCGTTTATTGGTTTCAGGATGAGTATAATCATCAATAATTGAAAACGACTCTGAATATTTAGATTTTGTTGATTTTAAACGCATTCCCATAGTAATCACCCGACTCTATTATACCATAAAGTACGAAAAAGTACGAGTATAAAATTGAAAAAATTTGACAAAAAAATAGCTTTATACCAAGGCATAGAGCGAAAATATTTCAATTCAACTGTAAAACTCCCG
>NZ_JBQKFH010000079.1:0-2679 GCF_052119425.1 Enterococcus cecorum | reverse complement strand
AAGATAAGCATTTACAACTTGCTTTTTAAACTCAAAAGAATATTTGGACATAAAAATACCGACCTCCAATTGTTAGATTTTATGGTCTAACTTTTGGGGGTCGGTACAAAATTGGCAATCCTCTTTTATGTTTTAATCTAAACTTTCTCCGTTTGTGGCAATGACTTGTTTATACCAGTCAAAGGAATCTTTCTTATAGCGTTTCAAACTACCATTCCCGCGGTCATCACGGTCTACATAGATAAAGCCGTAACGTTTTTTCATTTCACCCGTACCATTGGAAACTAAGTCAATTGCACTCCACATCGTATATCCAAGCAAATCAACCCCATCAATTTCCACAGCATCTTTCATGGATTTTAGATTCGCTTTGAGGTAATTGATACGATAATCATCATGTACTTTGCCATCTGGTGTTAATTCATCGCTCCAACCTAAGCCATTTTCTACAATCCATAATGGTTTATGATATCTATCCCAAAGTGTATTTAAGGTCAGGCGCAGACAATAAGGGTCAATCGTCCAGCCCCAAGCATTGGTTTCTAAATAAGGATTTTTCACCCCATTCATGCCTAGGTTTCCTTCTGCTTGGGCGGTATTTTCATGCGTGGTCACTACATGCGAGCCATAGCAAGAAAAGCTCAAGAAGTCTGCGGGATATTTGGCAATTAAATCATAATCTTCTGGACAATCCTCCAACACAATGCCTTCGCGCGCATATTTTTTCAAACGGTATTCTGGATAACGGCCGCCTGTTTGCACATCGGCATAGAAAAGTTCATTTTGTTGGGCTTCCATCACCTTAATCGCGTCTTTTGGATCACAAGTATAGGTATAAATCGCGCTACAAGCTAACATTTGACCGACTTGCATATTTGGATCGATTTCATGGGCTGCTTTAACGGCTAATGCTGAGGCCACAAATTGGTTATGAGCTCCTTGCGCACGATTTTGAGCGGAAGTATCTAACAGGCCACCACCCATATAAGGCGCATGATCCATTGCGTTGATTTCATTAAAGGTTAACCAGTATTTCACGCGTCCTTTGAAGTGATTAAAAAGTGTTTTCGCATATTTTTCAAAAATCGGAATCATCTTTCTATCCGACCAACCATTATAACGAATCACCAAACTTAGTGGGGTTTCGTAGTGTGATAATGTCACCAGCGGCTCCATTCCCAAACGTAAGCAAGTGTCCACCACGCGATCATAAAAGGCTAGACCGGCTGGATTAGCTTGTTCGTCATCACCATTTGGGAAAATTCGTGACCAGTTAATAGAGAAACGATAACATTTAAAGCCCATCTCCGCTAGTAACTCTAGGTCCTCTTCTAAGTGATGATAAAAGTCTGTCCCTGTATGGCTTGGATAATAATAGCCGTCTAAAATCGTTGGTGTCGCATCTTTGGGAAATTCAAATGGCTTGCCCCAAACAAGTGGTGTCGTACCGGTTTGGCCATCTGCTTTTTTCCAGGTAACTTGTCTTGGTGTGGTGTGTGAACCATTTGTCATCACATCAATGGCATTTAATCCCTTGCCATCTTGGTCATAGCCGCCTTCATATTGGTTGGCTGCCGTGGCCCCACCCCATAAGAAATCTTTTCGTAAACTCATTAGTGAATCACTCCATATCTGTAATCGTTTTCTACTATCTATTTTACCTTTTCCTAATCCGAACGGTCAAGGGGTTCAATTAAATTTGTTGGGACAAATGCAACTTTTTGGTAGCGTTTTAACGAGATTGTGTTATAATTAATGTATAACAAAAGAAAAAAGGCAGGTGTCAAAATATGACTCTCAAATATCAGGAAGTCGCTAAAGATTTAGTCAATAAAATATTTAGCAAAGTATATATAGATAAACTCCCAAGCGAAGGAGCGTTATTAGAAGAATATCAAGTCAGCCGCAACACTATTCGCAATGCATTAGGGATTCTTTATAATCAAGGGCTCATTAAACGTATACAAGGAAGTGGTTACTTTATCACACAGCCACTTCACAATAATACAACAATTATGAATATGGCAAATAAAGCAGGTCTTAACCAAATTGGTAATCCACTTATCGTCCACTCTAAAGTATTACGTTTAGAAATTATTCCTGCAAATGAAGAAATTGCCAAATATCTAAATTGTCCAATGGGTGAACTTGTATATTTTATTCAACGCCTAAGATATACAGATAAAGGATTAGTCTCTTTAGAAAACGCCTATTATCTAAAATCGGTCATTCCATATTTATCAGTTGAGATATGTGAAAAGTCTATCTTTCAATTTATTTTTAAACACTATAATATATCTGTTCAACGTGCCGATGAATACATTTCGATTCATTATATTACTGATGAAGAAGCTGAATTAACTGGTAGCGAATCAGGGCAGGCTACGATTCAAGTAGAGGAAATTAATTACTTGAAAAATGAACAAGCTTTTAACTATTCGATATCTTATTACTTCCAAAAAGAACTATCTATATACTTCCACGTTAGTAACTATTTACACTAATATCTTAACTTCTCGTTTTATAATGAGAAGTTTTTTTATGTAAAAAAAGAGATAGCCCAGATATTGATGTGACCCCCAAAAGTTAGACTTTATTAGCGTAGTAGTTTTGTCTACTACGTTTTTTTATGCACTCATAAGGTGAATTCTGTATTGAACTGGACTTTTCCACCCTAGC
>NZ_JBQKFH010000078.1:0-3689 GCF_052119425.1 Enterococcus cecorum | reverse complement strand
GTCGACTTAATTATAGAGGAAACAGATGTCTTTTTCTATTATTATGAGTATAAAAAAAGATATTTAGTGTTATCCTCCGTTTGAGTAACAACACTAAATATCATAGACCCAGGATAAAAATAAAGGCAGGAAGACCTAAATAATAGTCTTTCCTGTCTTTTTTTAATGATGTTTTTGCTTTTCAAGTTCTTCCCTAATTTTACCTTCAGGAGCATATTTTTCCGCCCAGTCTTTAGGTTTTAATACTTTATGGGTGATTTCATCGTAATGTGGTTGGCCATCCGGAAAAAGCTTCCCCATATTTGCTTGATGAACAATTTTTAGCATTGGATCAGGATCCACACCTAATAGCACAAAAGAACCATAAACAAAATAAAGCAAATCAACTAAAGCATCTACTTGATTGACTAATATCTCCTCATCTGACTCATTTATCGGCTCACCTTTTGCTAACAACTTTTCTTTACTCTTTTCAATTGCTTGATGCATCTGCGCAACGCTTTGTTCAAACATTTGCTCATCACGACTTGTAGCATAAAGCAATTCAATAATCTCTTCTATCTTAAATCCTTGCCGAAAAATCGCCTCTTGGAGATTGAAGGCTGTCGGTTGTTTCGGTGCACGATCATCAAAAATTCGATGAAATTCGCTTGCCATTTGATAAGGTGTCAAAATAACCACTCTTTCCTAAATTATATTGAAATGCTTCAAGGCAAGATATATGCCATCATGATTATTATCTGCAGTCACATAATCAGCAATTTCTTTCACTTGTTTTTTCGCATTTCCCATAGCCACTCCTAGCCCAACTGATTTTAACATATCGATATCATTAAAATGATCACCAAATGCAGCTACTTCATTCATGGTTAGGCCTAAATAATTCACTAGCGCAACAATCCCTTTATCTTTTGAACCACCCTTAGGAACAATGTCTACAGATTGTGAAGTCGAGCGCTGTATATCGCACAATGTCAAACTCTCTTTTAAACGAGTTAATTCTGAACGAGAAGCCATTAATATACACTGATAGATTGGCTCTTTAAAATCAGAGGCTTGCGGATAGTGACGACGTTTACGACGAATAGCCAACCTTTTTAATAACTTTACACCTGTAGAGAGATGCTTGCCTTTTGGTAGACGATATAATAATTTTGCAAAATGTTTTGATTGACCCACTAGCATTGCTAAACTACCCGTCATTTTCTCTCCAGCACCAAATAAAATGTGTTTATGATGTAACTTAGCATAGGATATCACTTGATTTAAGGCTTCTTCATTAAAAGGATGCGCATGAATGACACGATTTTGATAAACAACGTATTGCCCATTATATGTCACATAAAAGTCTAAACCTAACTCACCAACTAAACTCAATACATTGGGATAACCACGTCCAGTTGCTACACCACAAAGAATGCCTTGTGCTTGAGCTAAAGCAATCGCACGCTTCGTACTTGCTAAAACAGAACCATTTCCGTTAAACAAAGTACCGTCAATATCGAAAAAAATCGCTTTAATATTCATATTTTCGGCGTATTGCCTTCCCTCCTTTTTTATTTTCAAGGTCATTCTATCACATTTTTTGTTATTTGAGTACTAAAAAAAATCTATTTGTAAACTTGCAAATTAACATCATTTTCATAGTTTATTCCATAAAATTTCAGCTTCACAGCACAATTCTTCACTAACTTTGACCTGATGTCTAGAAATAACTTGGTCCTTGTTATCTGTTATTTCAGTTTCATAATAACTGTCTACAACATTTCCAAATTCAATTTCCTTATCAAATCGAATATTCACGTTTTTTATCGTATGGGTACTCAAGAATTCATAGCCTAGAACATCTAATAGCCAATTAAAATAGATGGCATTATTCACATGCTTATTGCTATCAATATCATAAAATCTCACTTTGAAGGGACTTGTTTTTGGATTTGAAAGTGGCTGCATTTTATTAAAACGTTTAATCTTTTTAATTTTTTCACTTTCATAAGGTGCGATAATTTCTTCATCCACAGCCTTAATTTTTCGTGTCGATAAATCCATTAATACAAAAACAGAAGATACCGTCACCAAACAATTTCCTGCTTCATCTTCTATAAAAAAATCCCGATAACAAAAATATTTATTATAAGCAGTTGCTAAAGTTGAAAAAATGATTTTCTCACCTAAACGTGGCATCCGATCAACATCGATTTCATAGTTCGTAATCACCCAACCTAGATTTAGTTGATTGACATAACTGCTCCCACGATTTAAATGATCACTTTGTTCCTCAGATGCTTTAATCATTACTTGAATTAAAGATGGGAGCGTCATTTGTTGATTAATATCACATTCATAATAAGCAATTTCATGTTTGATTGAATATCTTTGTGCCAAATTGTTCATATCCTTCCTTAATTTATATAAAAGTATTATAACAATCTCAAACATAAATGTCTTCAATTAATAAAATAAAAATAAAAAAAACACCTATCATCTGATAAGTGTCTTACTCCGGCAGTAGGACTCGAACCTACGACATCATGATTAACAGTCATGCGCTACTACCAACTGAGCTATGCCGGAAAAATATGAAATTGTTTGATAAAATTTATCAACTCCGGCAGTAGGACTCGAACCTACGACATCATGATTAACAGTCATGCGCTACTACCAACTGAGCTATGCCGGAATAAGATGTTATTAATATAACAGATAATTCAATTTTTTTCAAGCTTTTTTTTAACTTTTTTAAAAATTGAAAGCCACCTGCCGGGCTTGAACCGGCGACCCCCACCTTACCATGGTGGTGCTCTACCTGCTGAGCTAAGGCGGCAACTCAAGACAAGATATAGAATAACAGAGAATTAAATCTTTGTCAATGAGTTTTTACAACTTTTTTTAGTTTTTTTCTTTCTTATCGATAAGGCTAAAGATAACGTGCGCTAAAATAAAACAGAAAACTATTTAGCTTTTAAAAAAGGTATCAATTTCTTAGCTACAGTATTTCTAACAATTGTGCAGGACTAGTAACAATTTCTACAGCACCTGCATCTTCTAGCTCCTTTTTACTACCAAAACCATAAGTAACACCAATGGCTGCAATTTTATTTTCATTAGCTCCTAGACAATCATGACTACGATCGCCAATCATCCTAATTGTACTTGGTTCTAAATTTGGATTTTCGCTTAAGGCATAGGCAATAACTTGAGATTTTTTTGCACGCTTTCCCTCTAAATCAGCACCATAAATGGCTGTAAAATATTGATCAACATCAATTAAGTGTGCGATTTTCTTAACAAAGACTTCTGGCTTAGAACTAGCAATATATAATTGATATCTATCTTGTAATTGTTCTAAGACTTCTTTCATTTGAGGATAAAGCTGAACGAAATGCATATGTTCTTGATAGTATTCACGATATTTTAATACCGCTTCATTCGCTAAGTTTTTTGTTAATCCTATTCTTAAAAAACTATCTAATAATGGAGGCCCAACAAAAGTCGCCAACATTTTTTCATCTAAAGGTGGTTGATTTAATTGCTGCATTGCATATTGGATGGAAGCAAAAATACTTTTACTAGAATCAACGTAAGCGTCCAATAACAAGGTGTATCGCATCTATCTAGTCCTCCAGTTATACTGTATTCAAACAGAAGATTGGAGGTTTTTTATGATGAAACAACCCATTGTCCCTCTA
>NZ_JBQKFH010000077.1:0-3718 GCF_052119425.1 Enterococcus cecorum | reverse complement strand
AGTACATAAGCATCGATTGAAGAAAGAAAATAAAAAAAGAGAGAAAGCATTCATAAAATAACTTTCTCTCCAATTGACTTAATTGCCAACAACACTACTTGACAAAGAGCCTTTTATTTGCTAGTTCGCTACGATATTTACCAATTTATTCGGTACAGCAATTACTTTTCGGACAGTCTTGCCAGCAATTTGTTCTTTGACTTGTTCATTGGCTAAAGCAAGTTCTTCCAAGGCTTCTTTACTACTATCGACTGGTACCATTAGTTTGGCACGGACTTTTCCGTTGATTTGGCAAACAATTTCTACTTCTGATTCAACTAAAGCTGCTTCATCAAAGGTAGGCCATGGCACATAAGAAATGCCGCCTTCATTCCCTAAGATTTCCCACAATTCTTCAGCGATATGTGGAGCAATTGGCGCTAATAATTGAACAAAACCTTCAATATAGGCATAAGGAAGCGCATCTGCCTTGTAAGCTTCATTGACAAAGACCATCATTTGAGAAATAGCTGTGTTAAAGTGTAGATTTTCGAAGTCTTCTGTCACTTTCTTCACAGTTTGGTTATAGACTTTATCTAATTTACCATCGTTAAAGGTCGTGATACGGTCTCTCAGTTTACCATTTTCATCAACAATCAAACGCCATACACGGTCTAAGAATTTACGACTACCTTCAAGGCCATTTTCGCTCCAGGCAATCGAAGCATCCAATGGTCCCATAAACATTTCATAAAGACGTAAAGTATCGGCACCATATTGTTTCACGACATCATCTGGGTTGACGACATTGCCACGAGATTTAGACATTTTTTCATTGTTTTCGCCTAAAATCATGCCTTGGTTAAATAATTTTTGGAATGGCTCTTTCGTTGGTACCACACCTAAATCATATAAGAATTTATGCCAGAAACGAGCATACAATAAGTGTAATACCGCATGTTCAGCTCCCCCGATGTAAATATCTACTGGCAACCATTGTTTTAATTTTTCATAATCGGCCAAGGCTTGTTTGTTGTGTGGATCAACATAGCGTAAGAAGTACCATGAACTACCCGCCCATTGTGGCATAGTATTGGTTTCACGACGACCTTTCAAGCCCGTCTTAGGATCGACCACATTGACCCAATCTGTAATGTTGGCTAATGGTGATTCACCGATACCACTTGGTTTGATATTATCCGCTTTAGGCAAACGCAATGGTAATTCTTCTTCGCTTAAAGCAGTGGTTGTGCCATCTTCCCAATGAATGATTGGAATTGGTTCGCCCCAGTAGCGTTGACGTGAGAATAACCAGTCACGAAGACGATAGCTGACTTCTTTTTTACCCACACCATTTTCTTCTAACCAAGCAACCATTTTATCGATAGCTTCTTGTTTATTTAAACCATTTAAGAACTCAGAATTGATGTGTTCGCCATCTTCTGTGAAAGCTTCCTTCGTTACATCGCCCCCAGCTAAGACAGGGATAATTTCAAGGTCAAATGTTTTTGCAAATTCAAAGTCGCGTTCATCATGCGCTGGAACTGCCATAATCGCCCCAGTACCGTATGAAGCAAGCACATAATCCGCAATCCAAATTGGCATTTCTTTTCCATTGACTGGGTTAATTGCATAGGCTCCGGTAAAGACCCCAGTTTTTTCCTTAGCTAAATCAGTACGGTTTAAGTCAGATTTTTTCGCTGCTTGGGCGATATAGTCTTCCACTGCTTGCATTTGTTCCGGTGTCGTAATTTCTTTTACTAAGTCCAATTCTGGCGCAAGTACGGTATAGGTAGCCCCAAATAAAGTATCTGGACGAGTAGTAAAGACAGTAAATTCTTTATCTGTACCGGCCACTTTGAAGGTTACATTAGCCCCAACCGAGCGACCAATCCAGTTTCTTTGCATTTCTTTGATGCTTTCTGGCCAGTCTAATTCTTCTAAATCATCTAATAGGCGGTCTGCATAAGCGGTAATCTTCAACATCCATTGACGCATTGGTTTACGAATAACGTCATAACCACCACGTTCACTCTTACCATCGATCACTTCTTCATTGGCAATAACTGTTCCTAATTCAGGCACCCAGTTTACTGCAACTTCTGCTTCATAAGCTAATCCTTTTTCATATAATTTTGTGAAAATCCATTGCGTCCATTTGTAATATTCAGGATCAGTGGTATTTACTTCACGATTCCAGTCATAACTAAACCCTAAAGAATTAATTTGACGACGGAAGGTTTCGATATTTTTCTTGGTAAATTCTGCTGGATCATTACCGGTATCTAAAGCATATTGTTCCGCAGGTAAACCAAAGGCATCCCACCCCATTGGATGTAAGACGTTATAACCTTGTGCCCGTTTGAAACGAGATAAAATATCAGTTGCCGTATACCCTTCTGGATGGCCAACGTGTAAGCCTTGACCAGATGGATAAGGGAACATGTCTAATGCATAGAATTTTGGCTTATCGGAATCTGTTGTTGTATTGAACGTATTGTGAGCAGCCCAATACTTTTGCCATTTTTTCTCAATGGTCTTGTGATTGTAATTCACTTTCTTTTCCTCCTAAAAAATATGGTATATCTTGAACCTTAGACTAGCTAAAGGGTCCTGATGAAATCATGTCGTGTGAACACTTCATATATTGATTGCTTATCCGATCGTAGCTGATCGGCCTTATACACGGTGTTCGGCAGCCAGACATTGTGAAATTCGCCCTCCCGTTTGAGAAAATCTCCTTTCATCCGATTTTCTCAACGGTAGGTAAGCACACGAATTTCTTCATGTCTTACCGAGCCGCCTCACAACCTTATACAAAAAGTCCTATAAGGAACGTAATATTCCCTATAGGACGTCATTCACACGTGGTACCACCTATTCTTCATCAGACATTGCTGACCTTGAACATGTTAACGATTGTCACCGTGGATGCCTACTACTTTCAGCACCCATCACTTCAAGGCGAGCTTCAAAAGTTGTCAGGAGTATTTGCACCAACCATACTCTCTCTGAATCTGCATCACTTTTTACTGTTCCTTGTCAATGTGAAGTATAAGTTGGTTTTATCGTAACAAATTTTACAATAAAATTCAAGTTAACAATCGTTCTCTTCTACTATTTTCCGTATTTGCTATAGCAGAAATGTTGTCTAGGTCAAGATTATTACATCCGTACAGCAAAATCAGGTGCAAAATTTGCTACTGAGCCAATTTTTACAAAGTCACCAGGCTCTGAAGCATAAATATATGAACCGTTTCCTAAAGCAATCGCTACATGGTAACTACTACCTTGAGAACCCCAAAAATACAAATCCCCTGCTTTAGCTTGATCAACAGAAATAATTGTACCAGCTTTTTCTTGAGCTACTGTATTGCTACCAATATCACGTCCTGTTACTTGCAAGAACACATAGCGAGTATAACCCGAACAATCAAAACTATCTGGTCCTTTCGCCCCCCAAGCATAAGGTTTTCCGATATGTTTATTTGCTTCAGCTACAATAGCCGCTCTATTTAAGTTATTCGAAGAACTATTCGTATTCGTTGTATTCAAACTAATTAAATTAACTGTAGCTGACGAATTACTTGTTTGACTTACCAATAATTGTTTACCCGGATAAATTACATCACTAGTCAATCCATTCATATTCTTTAATTGGCTCACAGATAAGCCATGTTTATTAGCAATTGCCCAAAGGCTATCTCCAGAAGCAACCGTATATGTCTTACTAGTGCTT
>NZ_JBQKFH010000076.1:0-4652 GCF_052119425.1 Enterococcus cecorum | reverse complement strand
TTTAATGATTTCTCTTCAATGAACTTCGTAATACCTAACATAAATGAGCAAGAACGCATCGGAAATCTTTTCCAAAAAATTGATAACTATATAGCCATTCACCAGCGTAAGCCATTAGCTGATTTATTTAATAATTTTTCTTAACTTAATGCAGATAACGAACGCATAACAAGGTCAACATCCTGATTTTCTAACTCTTGGATGATATGCAGATATGTTTTTTGAGTGGTAGTCATACTGGCATGTCCCAATCTTCGCGCAACACTAGCAATAGATACACCTGCAAATAGTAACAAAGAAGCATGTGTATGTCGCAATCCATGAATTGATATTTCTGGTACTCCTGCCCTTCTACATCGTGTGCTCAATACACTATTAATGGTTGAATTATATATCTTTTCTGTATTCACGAAAATAGGTTTATCCTCATCCAATCCTTTTACTAATTCTGAAAATTGAATAACAGTTTGCCAGTCTATTTGGATTTTTCTAACTGATGATTTATTCTTAGTTGGGCTGAATCCTCCACCATCTTTGTAGTTCCAAGTTTTTGTAATAGATAACTTTTGATGTGCAAAATCAAAGTCTTTTGGAGTCAATGCCAATGCTTCAGAAAAACGCATCCCAGTCTTTGCAACTAACAAAATAAACCAATCCCAATTAATTTTATCTCCCAATTTTAAAGTAGAAAGTAATGAGTGAAGTTCAAATTGGTTCAAATACTTTATCTTTTTTTCTCGCGGAGCTCTACCTTTTATTATCGCTTTTCTTGTGGGATCTCTTTCCACTAATCCTTCATCTACAGCATCTAGAATTGACCCTTTTAACTGATGATGAAAGTCCATTGTTGTTTGTCGTTCATGTACCAAAGCATAATCATTCAATAATTTTTGGTAGTTTATTCTGTCTAAATCACATAATCTTAAATCAGGTGCCAGTTTTTCAATCCATTGCTGTGTCATATAATACTTGTCTAATGTTACCTTTCTAATTGCCCCTTCCTTATAAACAGAAATCCATTGTCGATAGTAGTCACAAAATAACGTTTCTTTCGTATTTTTCGATGTCACGATAATTCCTCCTGTTCTTGCTAATGGCTTACGATGATAGGTTTTTATCGAGATTAAATTAAAAACTAATACATCATATATACTAAAACGTTCTTATGATACAATCAATTAATAAAGATATGTATTTAGTTTTTCATATTTTTTGCTACTTTTCCATTGTATTGATTGAAATCTATTTTCATAATGTTGGTCTTTCTGTTATATTCTATCAGTTACGCTGATGAAGGGCGATGAGAGAATCAAACTGTTGGAAAAAAGATCCAATTTTTTGTTGCTCTTCGATATTGATTGGGATGGATATCTTTAGTTGCTTTAATTCACTTGATTTAATTAATGGTTGACCTGAACCAAAAGATAAACTTTTTAAATCAAATTTTTTAAGAAGAGAATAAACAAAATTTAGTTGTGTTGCTTTTAAAAACACAGTATTGTCTGTAATTTTTACCTTGCCTGAATAACGGTAAATTGTTCCTGCATTTGCTCCAACACGGGCAGTTAACAAGAAGTTACCCTCATAGTCATAATTATCGTCGTACCCTATTATTCCTGTAGAACCTAAAATTTCATATTTTCCGATTTCTTTTAAATTGTAACGGCTTTTACCTGTGCCTATAAAATCTACCACTTCCCATAACTTTCGCTGTTCCCAATCGGGTGCATTTTCACCAGTAAATTCCCTAAATCTCACTTTAGGTTGCAATTTTTTCTTTTCATTCATTTACAATTTTCCTTTCATTACATATTTAAGTAGATAGTTACTCACCATTTTCTTTGTCAATGGATATATTTACAACTTCTTCAATAAGTTTGGACATATCAATTGCATTTTTAGGAGTAATTACCGGTTTTCCAGTCTCATTTTCCAATGTTTCTCTTGCTACTTTTGCAACATTTCCACCTCTCTTTGCTACTTTTCTATTCTCGTCAAGTCCTTGTGGATGAGTAACATTAGTAATATCTTTAGTTGCAGTTTCAGCAAGCATATTTAGTATTAGTTCTGTCGTTGACATATTGTCTCTCAGATTTTGTTTTTGCAATCCTTTAAAGTTTTTATATTCGCGAGTAGTCATGCCACTCCAAGCTTTAGAAATTTCATTCGTTAAAATTGCATATTCACTACCTTCTTTGATTCCGTGGTTGTTCCAAGAGTCTGTAAGCTCTTTTCTTACTTGAATAGCTTGAAGGCGCTGATTTATCCACTCTCTTGAATAACCTTTATTTGCATAAGTCTCTAAAGCACGATCAATTGTAAGTTCTGGATCAATTATTTCATCAATTCTTTCTTTACCAACCTCTGCCAACCACATCTTGAAAGGCTCAGCTTTAGGAGAAGGGATTGATTGAATAATACGAAATATTCCTTGTATATCGGCAACATCAGTATTATATTTTTTCCCATCACTACTTTCTAGTTTCAGTTGTCGACAAATTGTCGACAACTGACTTTTTTCTTCTTCCGTCATTCTTTTTTTTACACGATACCAGTAGTCTCGAGGATTTTTACTATCAGTTAAAACAGCAACAACATCTATCACACTGAAATACCATTCTTCCTTTTCTTCATCCCATATCGATCTAATGTGACTTCCCTCAAATGTTTTTAGTTCACTATCCATTCCATTCACATTCCTTTCTAGTAAAAATATTAAGAAGATAAAACATAAAACATCGTTGTAAGAAGCAATTCTTTGTTATTTGATTATACCATTTATTATATAGTAATACTCCCTTTTTATTACTTACGCTGATGAAGGGTAATTAAATCTTCTAATTTTTCAAAAAATTGACCGATAATTCTCTGCTCTGATTCTAATGGAATGCATGTCTTTATATCTTTTAACGTTGAAAATTGTATTCTCTGACGTTCTGTAAGCGATCCAGTTGCAAAAATTTTATACAGTCTTATAGCTTTATTTGAAGGTAACCACGCAGCAAAATACATACTATTAAACCCTAATTTTAATTTCATCGTTACATAATAGCCAGAAACAGCAACAACTTTGTTCAAATTATTGAACCCTATTGATCCCAACGTCATATTCATTGGATTATATACAATTTCATTTGGAAAAATTTTTTTAAATTTATCTGTTTTTTTTACTAAAAATTGTCTGTTATACCTACTCTCTTTTGGAACCAAACCGTTTTCAGTAGTTACGCTCCATAACTCTAAATCTTCAAGTTTCGGATCTACGTAACTTATTGTCTCACTAAAGACTTCCCCTAACTTTCGCTGTTCCCAATCTTAAGCAAAAAAATAAGGCTAAGGATGCCCCCTAACCTTATTATATTTATTACTCCATTATATCTTTTAGGAATTCTTGTAACTCTCGCTGCTCTTCGTCATTAGTTCCAACTAATTCACCTAACATAGAATACAATTCAGTTGTCATTTTATCAATTTCTGCTTGTGTTTCTTTCAAACCTTTTGCGATTTCTTTTAAAGGAACGACCTCTTCTTCTTCAAAAGTATCAACATAACGGGGAATGTTTAAATTAAAATCATTTTCCACAATTTCGTCATATGATGCACAATAGGCAAATTTATCAATATTTTCACGCTTGTCATAAGCATCCAAAATCTTATTAATATGCTCTTCTGTCATAATATTTTGGTTCTTACCTTTTTCAAACTCTTTTGAAGCATCGATAAACAGAACATCTCTACTTGTACGATTTTTCTTCAATACAATTACTGTAGTTGGGATACTTGTATTATAGAAGATGTTTGCAGGCAATCCAATAACAGTATCAATCATACCTTCTTCAAGTAAGTGCTGACGAATCGTTCCCTCAGCATTTCCTCTAAATAACACACCATGTGGTAATACGATTGCCATCACTCCATTATTTTGTTTCAAGTGATATAGTCCATGTAATAAAAAGGCAAAATCTGCTTTTGATTTAGGGGCTAATTTTCCAAAACTTGAAAAACGTGGATCCTTCATAAATCCAGCATCAGCAGACCATTTTGCTGAGTATGGTGGATTCATTAACACAGCATCAAAGTCAGTCGGTTCTTCTGTTGGCCAGTCTTGATCTAATGTGTCAGCGTTATGCAACGACTGATTTTCTACTGGCACACCATGCAAAATCATGTTCATTCGAGCTAAATTATAGGTTGAAGTATTTAATTCTTGTCCAAAATAACGAATAGTACTTGGCTCATTACTATATTTCTTAGCATTTAATAATAACGAACCTGATCCCATCGTCGCATCATATACTGTAAATCCTTTTGTGTTTTCCTTTCCACGTATCACGATTTGAGTCATTAATTTAGCTACAGGTTGAGGAGTATAGAATTCTCCTGCTTTTTTACCCGAATCGCTAGCAAATTGACCAATTAAATACTCGTAGGCATCTCCAAGAATATCTCCAGCATGCCCAGACATATCTAAATCAGCAATTTGTTTCATCACATCAGAAATTGTTGCATTTTGTTTTTGGGGAGTAGCGCCTAATTTTTTTGGGTCTATGATATTTAGTGTTGTTACTCAAACGGAGGATAACACTAAATATCTTTTTTTATACTCATAATAATAGAAAAAGACATCTGTTTCCTCTATAATTAAGTCGACC
>NZ_JBQKFH010000075.1:0-4863 GCF_052119425.1 Enterococcus cecorum | reverse complement strand
CTAGGGTGGAAAAGTCCAGTTCAATACAGAATTCACCTTATGAGTGCATAAAAAAACGTAGTAGACAAAACTACTACGCTAATAAAGTCTAACTTTTGGGGGTCACATCATTTTTCAAAATTTCTTTATCTTCTTTTTCAAATGGAATTTTGGCATTTCTTTTTTCAATCCATTTAATAGCATAATTAGGATAATAACCTCTCGCTTGAACATCCGTAAACATATAGACTTCTCTATTATCACAAATTGCTTGCCAATAATCTTCAGGTTTACATGTTTCTGGGTAGTAAGAACCTGCTGCAACCATACATCCAATTTGGTTCTCTTGATCTATTTCATGTGCCATTTTAGTTGCTAATGCACTGGCAATCAATTGATGATGTACCGCAGTGATAGTTGTTTGTGTTCTATTCTCATTTTCTTCAAAATAAAGACCTGCTGCAACAAATGGAAAATGTAAGATCATATTGATTTCGTTAAATGTTAACCAATATTTAACCAAACCTTGGTATCTGTTAAATAAAACTTTACATAGCTTTAAGAAATGATTAATCATTTCTCGACTTCTCCATCCACCAATTGTTTTAACTAAATGCATAGGACAATCAAAATGATTAATCGTAACCAATGGCTCTATCCCATATTTACGACACTCTTTAAATACTTCTTCATAAAATTTTAAGCCCTCTTCATTTGGTGTTTGTTCATCACCATTTGGAAATATTCTAGTCCAAGCAATTGAAAGACGAAAGGTTTTAAATCCCATTTCAGCAAATAACGCGATATCTTCTTTATAGTGATGGTAAAAATCAACAGCAGTAAGTGACGGATAAAAATATTTCTCATCAAACTCATACATTTTCTTTTGACCAATTCCTACTAAATATCTATCTTCACCTAAAGGCATTAAATCAACATTGGCCAATCCTCTATTTCCTTCGTTACTACCACCTTCACACTGATTAGCAGCTGTTGCTCCACCCCATAAAAAGTTTTCTTTAAACGCCATCTTGTATTCCTCCTTCATTTTCTAAATAATTGGCTAATTTATTCAATTTTGAGACACAGACAAAATGTTTATCTAACTGATTCTTAAAGTAACTAATTAGCGTTCCATTGCATATTGCCATAATAACTGTGCCAATACCTACACCTACTAATTTATGAAATACTAATAAAGAAAAAATAACTGAAAAAATTAAAAATACACAATCAAATCCTGTTTTAAATTTTTGTAAACTGATATTATATTTCATGGCAACTTGCTTTACAAAAAAATCATAGATTTGTGGATAAAAGTAAGTTTTATAAAACATTGCAATTGCTAATGCTGATAATATCAAACCTATGCAAAAATAGATAATTCTGATAAAAAAACCATGTTGGGATTCAACTGGATAAACTGGCAAAATTGCTTGCCATATGTCAGCCATAGTTGCATATAAAACACCTGTTATAAACGAACTTAGATAAGCAATCTTAAATTGTTTCATAATGATGCAAAACAAAATAAAAATCAAGCCTGCAACAATGTATTCTGCCTGTCCATAAGTCAAAAAACTAACACTTTTACTTAAAATAAAAGCTGGGCTCACAATCATGGACATACCGAAATTTGCTTGCTCCATGATATTCACTGCAAATGATAGACTAGTAATAGCGATAATATACAGGATTTCACTTGAAATAACTTTTTTTGTCAATTTATTCACCTCTCATTTTAAATTATACAAAAAGAAATGCTTTAACAAAAAAAGTTTCCAAAATGGAAACCTTAATAACGTAGTATATAATCTATAATGTGTCTTAAAATGTAATCATTATATTGATTATTTTCAGTGGGAACATACAAAAAATTTTTAGAAAACTTTAATTGCTGATTGCAACTAATTAACCAAGTATTGACATTTTTTTCTAAAATATTATGAACAATGTTTCGATCAAAATAAAATGTATTACCATTCACGCTAATTAGTAATAACAAATCTATTTCCTCAAAATGGTAAGTTTTCATAAAATCAACATCGCAAATAATAACCTCTTTTAACTTTATTGACAATTCATTTTGGATATAAGTACATAGAGTCCTTGCATGTCCATGAGCATAAACAAAAATTCTTTTACTATGTTGAATATCCTCTATTAATTGTTTTAATAAAATTGTGTCTATAGTTTTCAAAGTGTACTGCAATGAATAAATAATATCTTTGGTAAACGCCTCATATTGATCTTTGATATTTTTTTCTATTGAATAAATGGTTTTATCGGTCCTTGGAATACTTTCAATATATTCAATACAGTCTAATTTAAAATCTTGCATCGTTTCATATCCTAACGATTGGATATATTTTGAAATTTGACCTTTTGATGTGTAACAAGCAGAAGCTAATTGTGTAATTGTCATATTAGGAATCTTGATAATATTATTTTTTATAAAATTACTAATAATGTATTTAGTACTCGATTCATCACTATAATTTATCATCATATTTAATTTATCCATAATCATGGTCGCACCAACTTTTCTTACTTTATTAATCCATTTGAAGTCCATACGATTAACGCTTAAAGTTCTCGCTTAAGCCATTCATTCGATAATTTACTCGCTAATCAACCAAAACTACCTACATATTCCTTAAAATAAGCTGTGATAGTGGCTACTTAATCGTATCTATATACACCTGAATAATTCATACATTTCCCCTTGAGTCCTTTCTGATACTTTTTAGAAATAAACCTCTTCAACATTGTTATCATACGTTAATAATCTCAAATTTGCAAAATAAGCAAAACTACTAGATATTAGCATTCCATTAAGCTCAAATTTCCAACCTCTTCCAAACCTCTGTATGATCATATCTTCTTTCAGATTTTGCTTTTTCTCTAGCTGTTAGAATACGGTGTTCATCCATTACTAAATCTTCTTCCATCTTTTCGAAAATAGCCTCTTTTATAAATTCAGATAAATTCAAACAATTGGCAGTGACATAATCCTTAATGAACTTTTCTTCTTCCTCACTGACATGAAAAGAAATTGTACACATCTTCCATTCCTCCTGTTATTTTCTAAAATCTTTTAATCCTCATCAGTCCACAGGTCATTACAAAAATCATCAATCGTCTGTAAAATCCACTTTACATTATTATTTGCATATTCAACCAAACGATCATATGCATCTGCTAATAATATATTCTACTCTTGCCAGTATCATCTCTAGCATCTCGAATCATCATTCTGTATAGAAAAATTATACCATAGGAATATTTCATTTTAACATTGAGTAACATTCCAATCATCTTTCACCACATCTACAGAATTGAATACCTATAAATTGAAATCTTTATGCACACCATGACTATCTGCGAATACTATTTCATGACATGCCAAACAAAATAATACCCAAATGAATTACGAGCAAACTCTCTTAAAGCTCAAATTTAAAAATGACGAAGCTCAAACAATACTATACTTCAGGATAAAAATGGGTTATCATCATTTTGTAAAGGATTTCCATTTTTTTACAAGGAGTGAGTACTATGAAAAAAATATTTAATAGGGACGAATTATATCAAGAGATTTGGCAAAGTAGTGTAAAGCAAGTAGCAGATAAATATCAATTAAATTACTCCAAATTATTACAGTCATGCAAAGCTGCCAATATACCCACGCCAACTAGCAAATTTATCTATAACAAGAAACATAATCTACCTACCGAAGAATGGATCATTCCACTACCTAGTAGCAATCTAACTAATATCGAAGTAGAAATGAAAATCAATCCAACAATTAGAGAGAAAGAAGACATAGCCGAAGAGAAAACAGAAGTATCGCAACCAAAAGCAAAAAACGAAGATTCCCAAAAATATTTTAATATCAATAAAGATAGTTTTTATCAAGCACTAAATTTTTTACCCGAAGAAAAAGTAACAAAAATCTATCAAGAACTCATAAAATTTAATCCAAACGCAACTAGAAAATTGAACAAACATGTAAAAGAATACAAAGAAGAAATAAAAGAATGGAAAAGACGTGAAAAGCTAGCTAAATTAAACTACTTTCATCCAAATTATCAACGAAATACCCTCCAAAAACCTGACAACTTAGATAATGTTAGCAAAGAACAGCAACCTCGTGTTTACCAATTATTAAATACCTTGTATACTTTGTTTGAAAAATTTGGAGAAACAATACCTCAGCCATTTACTATCTCAATCGGCAGTGATGAAGTTCGTTTTGAGATTATTGAAAGTAAAGACAAAATAACTCATATTCTTACACCGGCAGAAGAAAAAGAATTAGCAGAATATAATGAAAACAAAAAATATGCCCGCAAACCCAATATTCGAAAATATGATTATATTCCAAATGGCTTATTACGGATTAAATTTATCAATCAAAATACAAGCTATATTAAAGATACCAAAGAACAGTCATTAGAGGAGATGCTGCCTGAAATCATCTTCAAATTTTATCAAAATTATTGGCAAATCCGTACAAAAAGAGAAGAATGGGAAGAACAAAAGCGGATTGAGAAGGAAGAAAAACGACTTCGAGAAGAAAGAAGAGAACAAGTTAATAAAGAAAAAGAACGTACCATCGAGCTTTTAAATACAATCGAGGATATTAAATTAGCCAAGGAAATCAGAGCATATGCCGAAACTTTAATGAAATCTAATAAAGTTTCCCATGATGAAATAGAATGGATATTGAAAAAAGCAGATTGGATTGACCCATTGATTTCAAGGGAAGATTCGTAAGCGCCCAATAACGAGGTATATTGAAAATCTCCAAAGTCACTCGACGCTGGAGATTCTTTTTTTTATTTACAATTTGCTTGTACAGTTTCTGACCATGGCAAATAA
>NZ_JBQKFH010000074.1:0-4883 GCF_052119425.1 Enterococcus cecorum | reverse complement strand
TTTCTTTCAACCATTCCAAATTCTTGAGAAGCTGATAGCACTGGTAAATCAATATGACCCTTTTCTGAAATCGTAATAAATATTTCCTTTGCTTTCCGCTGTTTCCAAGCATCAGTAAAGCCAGAAAAACGAATTTCTGGGATATTTGTTCCAGATTTAGGAAACATTTTTGATAAAAGCGTGTTTTTTAATTGCTCAAGTTGTTCTAGTTTACGCTGATGAAGGGTTATTAGTTTATCTAATTTATAAAAAAAAGTACCTATCACTATTTCTTCTTCAATATCCGTTATACCTATTTTGTATTTTGATAATTGAGGTGCTGTTAATTGTGGTACACCTGTTGATTCAGAATATATTCTCTTTAAATTTATTGCGTTTTCTAGAAAAAGTGAATTATGTTTTGAGATTAAAGTTAATAACCTTACAACGGGGGTGAAATTTGTATCTCTAGCCTTAGCGTGTCCTATATCTCCTCTTCCAGTTACTGTAACTGCAGGGGTTTTTATTCTATAATAATCATCATAATATCCAACAATACCTTCATTTGTTAATGCATTTGCAATTACAGGATATTTTCCATATTCCTTTAATTTACTTTTATCTACATCTCCACCAGCTACTATTTCTGCTACTTTCCCTAACTTCCGCTGTTCCCAAACGCGCGCAATATTGGCAATATCTATTCAGAATTAGACTGGTGATTTCGGTTATTTCATTTATTTTCAGATTTTATCTTACCTTCTAGAATTTGGATTGTGAATTGGTCGAGATTATCGATTTGTTGATACATCTTCTTTTTCAATTGTTGCAATTTTAGGTAGATTTGACCGATTTCTTGTTGCTTTTCGAGTGACACCATAGGCAATAACAATGAATTCAATCCTGATTTAGTTAATTTTTGTACTACAGTTGTTCCTTGTAACTGCTTATTTTTTTCTTTTAACACTTCTCTATTTTCATTGTATAAATAGACAAAGTAACTTTTATCTATCGTATAGTTCAAAAAATCAACCTTAAAAAAATTCCCTGTTAACAACTTTCCTTGGTTTTCTGAACTAACAATAGCAGCACGTTGATTTATATTATTGATTACCACATCGCCTGGTTTCACATACAAATCAGCATTTTCTTTATCAAACAATAATTCATTTGGCTTCGTTGCAATCATATCATCAATTTCAAAAGATTTTTGATCATACAATTTATCGACATCAGAAGAAATTCTACTCGTATTCATTCCTTGTGTAAGATGTACAATTTCTATTAATGGAATCATATAAAACATCCTTTTCTATTCTTTAAAGCTATCTAGTATCCATTCAGTACATTTCATTTTCATCTACTTCACCTTACAAATTCTTTCCGACTAATTACCTTCTTTTGACGTTGCCGCAATCTAAAGGTAAACAAATCCCGATATAACTCTAACTCTTCTTCTGTTTCAGCTTCTTCGTACGCACGTTTTAATTCCAACATATCCATCTGCATTACTTCGTTGTAAATTCTTTTTAACTCTTTCTCTATTTCCACCTTATTCGCCTTCTTTTATTTAATGTATTTTAACTAAATTACAAAATTATAATACTATCAAAAAGGATTTTTTTAACACTTTTAAGTAATTTATTTAAATTTCAACAAAAGAGAGTCTCTGAATTTAGAAACTCTCTTTTATTACTCTCTCTATTTTCTTGTACGCAACGGCAAAATTTCCTTTTCAACAACTTCTTTAATGCCACGTTTTAATTGATTCTTATACTTCATTGGATTGATATCTTCTGCATGGTGTAATTCTTTATATTTCTTATAGTCACCAGATTTACGTAATTCAGATTCACCTAATTGTTTATCAATATGTGGACGATAATTCGCTGCATAATAGGCCAGCGCTTCTTCTGATACAGCCCAATCATTCGCAATTTGTTTCAACTTTTCATTCTGTGTTTCTTGAATTTTCTTTTCAAGTAAGTATGAAATAGATTCTCCACGGTATTTTTCTGGGTCTAATTGAACTTCGAACCAAATTTGATTAATCAACTCAGCCAATTGAGGATTATGTTTCGACAAATCATCAATATAGCCACTGATTACCTTAGCTTCTTTTTCCGTCATTTCATTATTAGAACCATCTTCTTCAGGAATAAAGCTTTGAATTAACCGTAAAATATATTCATAGTTGATTTCATCTGTACGAATGCTTTCTAATTCATAATATACATCGAATGGTTCATCATCATCATTATTATCATCGTCTTTTTTACGTCGTCTTAATTCATCAAGGACATTTTCATATTTTCCAGCATACTTTTCAATTTCTTCTTTCGTTAATTGAGCTTCCCGCATGACTTCTTCTTCATCATAATCAGCATAGACTTGAATCGATGAAAAATACTTATCGAACTCTTGGAAGGCTTTAGCAAATCTACGTAATTCTTCGTCTGTAGCTGAATCAATGTTTGGTGTATCATCCGAAGTCGGAGCGATATTTTTGAGATTCCTTAATACATCATCAAAATTAGCTTTTTCTTCTTCCCAACTTGGTGCCAATACGTGATTTTTCCCACCACTAGAGTATAAAGTTAAAGCATTATCTACAGCTTCTTGGAATTTGTCAGGCATTTGGAAAGTAACAATTTGACCATGCTTCTTATGATTATCAAACAAACGGTTTGTACGGCTAAATGCTTGAATTAAATCTTGTGGCTTCATCGGTTTACGGTCAATAAATAAAGTTGATAAACATGGTGCATCAAACCCTGTTAACAAACGATTGACCACGATAATTAAGTCTAATTGTTCTGAACGAATCTTATATCTATCGCGTTTTCTTGCTAAACGATCATTGACATTGGTATTATAACTCACTAAATCATCAACGGAAAACTTAGTATCAAATTCTTGATTATAGTAATCGATAGCTTCTTGCATTTTTTCACGATTAGATTGACTATCTTCATCATTTTCAGTGACCGAGTATGTAATCGCAATTTTGGGAAAATCTGGTAAAAACTTCTTAGTACGTTCACTAATTTTTAATTCACTTTCACCATTCTTGATTTTCACGAGTAACTCGAAATATTTCTGTGCCATTGCTATGTTTTTTACCGTTAGCATGGCTTCATATGCTTCACCTTCACCATTTTTCATTCCCAATTTATTTTGTGATTTGTTTAATATTTGGTCTAAAACAGCTAGCATATGTTCTTCGTTTTCATAGGCTGCATCTGGAATATCTTCTTCCTTAACATCAGGCATAGTTGTCATATACTCGATTTGGAAACCTAACACAGCTTTATCATGTATAGCTTCTTTAACTGTATAAGCATGTAGCTTTTCACCGTATTGTTCTTCCGTCGTTTGTGCTAAATCCCCTATCTGTTCACGCTTATTCTCCGCAAAAATCGGTGTACCGGTAAAACCATACCATAAAGATTTACGCATAAATTGTTTAATATGATGCTGTGCTTGTGGCGTAACTGCGCGGTGGCACTCATCCACAACAAAAGCCACTTTTTTATCTTTAATCTTATTTGCTTCTCGTACATATTTTCCATCTTCGAATTTTCGCAACATGGTATTGATTTTTTGAATCGTCGTCACAACCACGGTTTGATCATCTGAAGAAAGACGTTTAACCAAATGATCCGTATTTTCAGTTTCATCAATATCTACAGTATCATTCGCTGCATAACTCATAAAGCTAGAAGTTGTTTGCTGATCTAAGTCTTTTCTATCCACGATAAAGATTGTTTTATTAATAGTTGGTTCTTGTAATAAATTTCGTGCCACTTTATAACTCGTCAACGTTTTACCCGAACCAGTCGTATGCCAGACATAGCCACTTTTTTGCTCACGACTAGCTTGTTTCACCGCTTCAATCGCATGTACCTGGTAAGGGCGTAAAATAATTAATGCTTTTTTCTCATCATCAATCACTGAATACTGCATCACCATCTCATGTGCCCGAGGGATTGAAAGGACATGTTCGGTAAATGAAACCAAATCTTTGACCGGATGATTATTTTTATCCACCCAACCAGTTAAGAATTGTTCATTGATTTTTCCATCTCTAGCCGCCGCGATATATTTCGTTTCTACTCCATTTGATACGACAAACATTTGTAAAGCCGAATAAATTCCTCGAAACATTCCTTCACGTTCATACTTACGAATTTGACGGAAAGCATCCATAAATGGTGCTGAATGATTTTTTAACTCGATATGAATCATTGGCAATCCATTAATCAATAATGTCACATCTAGTCTGCGGTCACGCTGATTTTGACGTACGACTTGATTAACCACTTCATAGACCGATTTTCCTCCAGCAATATGATTTCGATGCAATACTTCTAGACGGATAGTACCTAGACTTGCATCTTCACGCTGGACTTGCACTTTTGCGATACCATTTTCACCAGCAATCCATTTAGCTGCTTCATAAAAGTTAGGAAACATCAATTGGTTTTTGATTTGTTCTTTTTCTTGAGCTGTTAAGGGATGATCATTTAACGCTTTAGTATTATTTGATTCTAATATCTTAAAGAAATTTTTCCATAGTTCTGCTTCTGTATGAATATCCCCACGGTATTTCCATTGGCTAATTCCATTTGTTAATTGATGAATTAATCTTTGCTCCATCTCATTTTCAAGTGTATACTCTATCATTACTAAACCCCTTTCGTCACTCTCTCAACGTCATTTTATCACGAAAAACACCTACAAAAAAGTAGAAAAACAAAGAGTATAAAAAAACGGTAGCGACCCCACTTTTTTTGAGGTGACCCCAAAAAGTTAGACTTTTTTACGAGACGACTCCGGTCGTCTCGTTTTCATTATGCAGCTAAAAGATGGAGCCTATATTGAACAGGACTCATCCATCCTAA
>NZ_JBQKFH010000073.1:0-5098 GCF_052119425.1 Enterococcus cecorum | reverse complement strand
GTTAGGATGGATGAGTCCTGTTCAATATAGGCTCCATCTTTTAGCTGCATAATGAAAACGAGACGACCGGAGTCGTCTCGTAAAAAAGTCTAACTTTTGGGGGTCACCTCAATTTGTATCTAATTCCATTTTACATCACTCATTTATAATATAGATTGATTATAACATAGAACGAAATAAAAAGATAATATACTGTATTGTCGGTCTTCGAGTTACCAACAGTAACCCTCATACCGAACGGCATTCATCACCCACCTATAGAGGATGGGTGATGAATGCCTGAATTACGTTAAACTTGACATTAAAAATTCGCGAAAAATAGCTTGAAATTTCGCACGATCAGCTGATGTAAATGGTTTTGGCCCTTTCGTTTTTTGTTTGGCCTTGCGCATTTTAGCGGATAAATAGCGTTGGTCGAGTAAGAATTGGATGGTTTCTGGCAAATAACGCTTCCCCGAATGATGAAAGACTGCCTGTGCGCGACCTAAAGCTAAAGAAGCCAATCCATAATCTTGCGTAATCACTACATCAGACTTGGCTAATTGATTCATAATCGCATAGTCTGCACTATCTGCTCCTTTATCTACATAGACAAAATGCACAAATGCAGGATAATCTTTACTAGAAAAATGATCGAAACTAGTCACAATCACGACTGGCAAATGAAATTCATCAGCTAGTTCAATCACTTCTTCTTTTACGGGACACCCATCTCCATCAATGACGATACGCATGCTTTCACACCTTTCATCCGATTTTCTCAGCGGTAGGTAAACACATAAATTTCTTTGAGGCTTTCCGAGCTGCTTTGCGACCTTTTTGACGGCGTAAATCGACTAGCCACTTCGGCGTATAAGCCAGCCCGTCTGGGAAAGTCTTTACTTCTTGGACTTTCCCGACGTTCTGGACAAACTTATCCGCTCGTGGCTGCCCCAGTCGATTTACGACCTTTATACAAAAAGCCTACCTCAAAATCGGGTAGGCTATCCAGTACTATTCAATTTATAGCAGAGATTTCCTTTTCCACAATGAAATCTCCAACACCTGCAATCCGGCAGTATATGTGTTGCTGGCTGCGTTTGCGAAATAAATTATCGCATTCGGCTCATCGCATGGCTCTACTTTACCACAAGTCACAGGTAATAGCTAGAAAAAAAGAAAAATTGAAGTCGTTTTCTTTGAGATTAAGCTGTTTTTTCTTGTTTTTAGCTAGCTTTTTATAGAGATTTTCATTATAATTAGAAACAGTGTAAAAAGCGTGAAAGAGGTAAATAAAATGTCAAAGAAAAAGCCGATAATTATTGGAGTAAGTGGTGGTTCAGGTAGTGGAAAAACAAGTGTAAGTCGCGCGATTTTCAATAACTTTCCCAATCACTCAATCATGATGTTGGAACATGATTCTTATTACAAAGATCAAAGTCATTTATCTTTTGAAGAGCGATTGAAAACCAACTATGACCATCCTTTTGCATTTGATACGGACCTTTTAATCGAACATTTAGAGAAACTTTTAAATTACGAAACGATTGAAAAACCAGTGTATGACTATGTGGCACACACAAGAAGTACTGAAACAGTCATTCAAGAACCAAAAGAAGTCATCATTCTTGAAGGAATTTTGATTTTGGAAGATAAACGTCTGCGTGATTTAATGGATATTAAAATTTATGTAGACACAGATGATGATATCCGCATTATTCGCCGGATCAAACGCGATATGGTAGAACGTGGTCGTACACTAGATTCTATTATCGACCAATACCTAAGCGTCGTAAAACCCATGTATCATCAATTTATCGAACCAACCAAACGCTATGCTGATGTAATTGTGCCTGAAGGTGGCGAAAATCACGTAGCTATTGATTTAATTAATACCAAGGTTGCAACCTATTTCCAAAAAGCTTGATTCATTCAGGCTTTTTTCTTTTTATAAAAAACCAGCCCAAAGTACGGACTGGCTAACCATTATAATATTTGATAAATCTCATCTAATGTTTGAATCGTATGTGTTGGTTGGATATTCGCCTTTTGCTGATTGGCATTTAACCAAATCGTATCAATCCCGGCATTTTTCCCACCTTGAATATCTGAAGAAAGAGAATCGCCAATAATCACTGTTTTTTCCAAATCCACAGGTGCAATCTTATGAAACACATGTTGAAAAAACTCAATGCGTGGTTTTTGATATCCAATGGTTTCCGAGACAAAGATTTCTTTAAAATACGGCAATAATTTAGCTGCCTCTAACCGTTGATATTGCGTTTTAGCTACACCATTTGTCACAACATACAAATCCGCCTTCTTAGCCAAGTCAGAAACAACGGCTAAACTATTACCTAAGCGCTGAGAACCTTGATTTAAATATTGGCGGTACTCTTTTTCGACAGCCACACTATCAACTTTTTTGCCTAACTGTTCAAAAAATAGGCCAAAACGCGTATTTAACACCTCTTCACGTGTGCGTTTATTTTCCTCATAGTCTTTCCATAATTGCTGGTTTAAAATTTGATAGCTACTTAATAATTCATCAGTTAATTCATAACCTTGATTGCCAAACAACTTAGATAATCCCTGTAACTCCGCTGCTTTAAAATCAATAATCGTATCATCCACATCAAACAATAACGTATTATATCTCATTATCTAAAGTACTCCTTTAATCGACTTAATTCATCTATGGTTAACTTGCGATAGGCCCCACTTGGTAAATCTGTTGGTAATACTAATGGTCCAAAAGAAATGCGCTTTAATCTTTCCACCTTTTTCCCTACAGAAAGAAACATTTTCTTTACCTGGTGAAACTTACCTTCGTGGATTTCAAGCAACACATGATGTGGACTATCCGGTAAAATCGTTAATTTCGCTGGCTTACACAAAGTCCCATCTAAAAAACGTATTCCTTGTTCAAATCTTGCAATATCTTCCATCTCGACTGGTTCTTTTAAGTAAGCTTCATAGACTTTACTTACCTTTTTGCCAGGTTGCAATAAATCATAAGCTAACTGCCCATTAGAAGTAAGTAACAACAGACCTTCCGTATTACGATCAAGCCGACCGACAAAACACAAATCCTCGCGCCAATCCTCTTTTTGTAAACAGTCAAATACCGTATCATGGGCCCTATCTTTATTAGCTGTCACGACGCCAGCTGGTTTATTGAGCAGATAATATACTTCTGATGTTTGCAATATTTTGCCTTCTACTTCAATGGTGTGTAGCTGACTATCCACATTGCGTGCTTCATTGTATTCAACTTGTCCATCTACTTTGACCACCCCTCGTAAAAATAGACGCTTCAATACTTTACGCGATGGTCGCAATTGTTCAGTGATTAAGGTTCCTAATCTCATTGCTGCCCCCTATTTTTTTCTAAGTATAGCAAATCCATCTTAAAAAGCAACGAAAAGCGTCTAACTCAAACACTGTCATCCTCCTATCGTTTTAGTCCGTATTTTTCCAACTCGCGCACAAAGGTGGGATAACGTTTATATTCAAGGTAATAGTCTCTAAGAAGGGCTTGCTTATCCACGGATTTTCTTAAATTATCCCTTACCTCAGCAACTAAAGCGACATAGGCAGCACAAATTTGATAATTATTGCGATTTTTTTCTTCAATTGTTTCCTGAACGAAGCGCGATACTAAATGTTCGACAGTCGAAAAATTAGCTGCTAGTGCTTTCTTATTTCTACCAAAAGAATCACGATACTTCAGCAGCAAACTTGCAAATGATTGTACGTTTTTACTATCAACTCCCCGCAATTCATCCACTTTCCTTAATGCACGTCTTAGCACAAATTCTCCCTCAGATGAAACTTTTTTCTTGCTACTATACATAATCAAAAAGATGTCATGAACAAGGGTTAATTCATTTTCTAATAACAAATTATCGTTGCCACATAAATATTGAAGCGTGAAGAGACGACTTTGTGACATGGAATTTTGGATTAACGCTTTTGATTTTTTATAATGCAGCGTATAATCATCGTCAGTCAAGTGTATATTTTGCAGCAATTGTTGTGTTTGATGTATGAATTTGGCCTTAGATTGAACTTGTATGGTTGTCATCAATTCTAGAAAACGGGTAATTGTCGAATCTGATTCAAAGATCCACCAATGACATTGCTCTATCATTTCTTGTGCATTCATTTTTTCAGCTAATGTGCGTATTTTTTCTGCAATTTGGCTGCGAATTTTATGAATGGGCTGGATTTGTTGAATAGCCTGTACACCCGTTTCATAAAGTTGTTGCATCGAATCCGTACTAGTAAGAGAATCAACTAGATGTGTTTCAAGATACTGAAGATATAATTCAGGATGATATTTTACGAATTTTTTGGCAAAGGCTAATTGTGTCTCATCATTATTTAGAATAGAAAAAGCTTCTACTATCAGTTTGCTAACTATTTGTGTATCCAAATTGCCTAAATAATCTATCCATACGGGTAAAAATACCTGCAAATCCTCTGTATGATTCGTATACATCAGCACATTTTGTAAACCATAAACCACATAATCACTTTGTAAAAACCACTGATACAAAACTTTTGCTCGCTTTTGTCTATCGGTTTGAAGATAAAGTAAATAGGCGTGGCAAATCACATATTGCTTATAATCTAATCTTTCTGACCATTCATCATATAATTCATGAACAGAAATTTTGTCATTTTCCCTGTCCCCTTCAAGCGAAATTTCCAACGTAGCTAGCTCATCAGAAAGAGAATAGGCACTATCATAAGCTTCTTCATCCATACAATGAAAAATAAAATCAAATATTTCTCTTATACTATCCACAACACCTATAGGATCACTATAAATATTCTCGTCATCATCCTCATACCAATCATCAAAATCAAAACCATAGTCGTAGTCATAATCAGACATCACACTTTCAAGATAGCGTTGCCCAGATTTTATCTGTTCAATTTGAATTAGGAATTCTTGTGCGAGTTGTGATAATTCATCATTTACATCTACATTATTTATTTGGTTATTTTGGCTCTTTGTCAAATTGGACTGATGAGTTTTACAAAAGGAATGGGCAGAGATAGACAGCTGTTTGCTATCTCTGCTCTTTTTGTTATTTCGATTCAATTAAAC
>NZ_JBQKFH010000072.1:0-5412 GCF_052119425.1 Enterococcus cecorum | reverse complement strand
GCTTTATTTTTGTATTCACTTTCAAAAGATAAATAGAGATCTTTCCACTACTATCTAAATGGAAAGACCTCTATTTTTTCACATAGGGGCTACTTTTGGGTCAGCCCCTTTCGCTTAACTCGACTTATTCTGCAGTACGGTTAGAATTTAATTCAGTAATTTTACCGGTTGCTAAGTAGACAATCCATTCACAAATGTTGGTTACATAGTCACCAATTCTTTCTAAATATTGGGCAACATTTAAATAATCTGTTCCTGAGATAACTGTATCTGGATTAGCTTTCATTGCTTCGATGGTATGATCATAGATATCTCGAAAATGTTGGTTTACCCTTTCATCCATTGCCGCAATCATTTTCGCATCTTGTTGATCCATTTTTACGTAGGCTACCAATACATTATCAACCATTTTCTTCACAGAATCGGACATATCCGAGATTTCTTTTTCAATTTTCGGAATACGTGTTTGTCCTTTTACCAAGATTGTTGATTTGGAGATAGAAACCGCATGATCTCCCATGCGTTCCAAATCAGAACTAGCCTTCATCACGGTAATGATTCGACGTAAATCAGTAGTAACCGGTTGTTGTAAGGCAATCATCTCAAAACTTTTCTTCTCTAACTGAATTTCTAAATTATTAATTTCTTCATCGTGTTCAATGACTTGTTTTGCTAATTCTTTATCATGATTGACATAAGCACGAACTGATCGATGAATGGCTTTGCTCACAAGCATACCCATTTCATAAAATTGATTGTGTAAATTAAGTAAATCTTCTTCAAACTGTGAACGTAGCATGTTTTTCTCTCCTTTTTTATTAACCAAAACGCCCTGAAATGTAATCATCTGTCTCTTGTCTTTGTGGACTTAAGAAAATATTCTTGGTTTTATCATATTCAATTAAATCACCATTCAAGAAAAATGCAGTGCGGTCTGAAATCCGTGTCGCTTGTGACATATTATGCGTCACAATAATCATCGTATATTTTTCCTTTAATTCTAACAGGGTATTTTCAATTTTTCCAGAAGAAATTGGGTCTAAAGCACTGGTTGGTTCATCTAATAAAATAATATCAGGGTCAACCGCTAACACACGAGCGATACATACGCGCTGTTGTTGTCCACCGGAAAGAGATAAGGCGCTTTGATGTAATTTATCTTTCACATCATCCCAGACAGAGGCTGCTTTTAAACTTTCTTCCACAACTTTATCTAAAATTTGTTTATCATTTACCCCTTTAAGACGCAAACCATAGACCACATTTTCATAAATTGAAAACGGAAAAGGATTCGGTTGTTGAAAAACCATGCCAATCTCTTTACGCAACTCAACAGTATCAGTTTTAGGACTATAGATATCTTTTCCTTTGTACATCACACTACCAGTGATTGTCACGTTGGGAATTAAGTCATTCATTCGGTTTAAAGAACGTAGATAAGTTGATTTCCCACAGCCTGAAGGACCAATCATCGCAGTGATTTCACCTTTATATATATCTAAATTGATTCCTTTGAGCGCTTCTTTTTTCCCGTAATACAAATGTAAATCACGAGAAGAAATAATTGTTTCTGCCAAATTTATCTTTCCTTTCTTTATCCGAAATGACCAGATACATAATCTTCTGTTGCTTGAATTTTTGGTCGGGTGAAAATTTTATTGGTTTTATCATATTCAATCACATTGCCCATATAAAAGAAGGCAGTATAATCACTAATTCGAGCAGCTTGTTGCATATTATGGGTCACGATAACGATACTAAATTGATCTTTCAGGTGAATTAATGTTTCTTCCACCGTTCCTGTTGAAATTGGATCTAGCGCACTTGCTGGTTCGTCAAGTAATAAAATATCTGGTTTCATCGCAATCGCACGAGCAATACATAATCGTTGCTGTTGCCCACCAGATAAAGCTAAAGCACTTTTATGTAGATTATCCTTCACTTGGTCCCAAAGTGCAGCTTGTTTTAATGAAGTTTCAACAATTTCATCTAACTCTTCTTTATTGGCCATCCCATGACGTTTTAAGGCAAAAGTAATATTTTCATAAATTGACTTACTAAATGGATTAGGTCTTTGGAACACCATACCAATATGTTTGCGTGCTTCATAAACATCCACTTGAGGTGAATTAATATCTACCCCACGATACATGATTTTACCAGTTACCTTAGTATTGGCAATACTGTCATTCATACGATTCAATGAGCGAAGATAAGTCGATTTTCCACAGCCAGATGGTCCAATTAAAGCAGTGATTTTATTTTTTTCAAATTGCATATCAACGCCTTTAATCGCTTCATTTTGCCCATACCAGACATGTAAATCTTCTGTATATAAAGCTAAATCTTTTTGACCATCAAAAGTAATTACGTGACGATCATTCAAATTATATTGTTTCATTATTTATCCTTTCTTACGCAGAGGTCAATTTTTTATGCAGTCTCTTACCTAATGCCCGTGCACCAAAGTTAAAAATTAAGACAGCCAGTATTAAGACTGCAGAAGCCCCTGCTGAAACTTGAGCCCCATCAGGCATAGTCCCTTCTGAATTAATTTTCCAAATATGCACAGCTAAAGTTTCTGCTTGTCGAAAAATACTAATCGGACTAGAGACACTTAACGGATTCCAGTTAGTAAAATCTAAAGCTGGCGCCGACTGACCGGCAGTATAAATCAAGGCCGCTGCTTCACCAAAGATACGTCCAGAACTTAAAATTAAGCCTGTTAAAATACCAGGAGAAGCTTCAGGTAAAACGACATGGATAACCGTTTCCCAGCGTGATAAACCTAATGCTAATCCAGCTTCACGTTGCGTAAAATGAATCGCACGTAAGGACTCTTCAATATTTCTAGTTAATAGTGGCAAATTAAACAAGGTTAAGGCTAAGGCTCCCGAAAGAATAGAAAAGCCATATTGAAATTGAATGACAAAAACTAAGAAACCAAATAAACCAACAACTACTGATGGTAGAGAGCTTAGAATTTCAATTGAAGTACGAATTAAATCAGTTAGCCAATTTTTCTTCGCATACTCAGATAGGTAAATTCCCGCACCTAAGGATAATGGAAAGCTAATAATCATTGTAATGAGTAGTAAATACAATGAGTTAAATAATTGAATACCGATTCCGCCACCTGTTTGATAAGCTTTAGAGGGTGATGTTAAAAAATGCCAAGAAACATGTGGCAAGCCGCGTAATAGAATGTAAAGTAACATGGCAGCCAAGATAAATACGATGATTCCCGAGATAGCATATAACACACCGGTAGCAATTTTATCGATTTTTTTTGCATTCATCTTACTTTAACACTCCCTTCTTACCAATCATTCGAATAATAATATTAAATACTAAAGACATAGCTAATAAGATTAATGCCAAGGACCATAAAACATTATTTTCAACGGTACCCATAATCGTGTTTCCGATTCCCATTGTAAGAATCGATGTCAAAGTAGCTGCTGGCGTCACTAAACTTGTTGGCATCAAAGCAGCATTTCCCACAACCATCTGAATCGCAAGTGCTTCACCGAATGCACGTGCCATTCCGAAAACAACAGCCGTCAAAATTCCTGGCACAGCTGAACGTAACACCACTTTGTAAATGGTTTGAAATCTAGTGGCCCCCAATGCTAAGGAAGCTTCACGGTAATGACGCGGAACTGCTTTTAAGGCATCTACAGTCATGGTTGTAACTGTTGGCAAAATCATGACAAATAAAACAAACGTTCCCGCTAAAATACCAAAACCAGTCCCACCAAAGACCGAACGCACAGCCGGTACAATCACTGATAGACCGATAAAACCATAAACTACTGATGGAATTCCTACCAATAACTCAATAACTGGTTGCAAAATCTTTTGTCCTTGTTTTGGTGAAATCTCAACCATAAACACTGCTGCACCAATAGCGAATGGTGTTGCGATAATTGCCGATAGAAAAGTAACTAAAAACGAGCCCAAAATCATTGGTAAGGCGCCCACTTGTGGCTGCCCATTTGCCCCTAACTCGCTTGGATTCCATTCTTTTCCAAATAAAAAGTCAAAAACATTCACTTTATCTACAAAGAAAGTGGCAAGTCCTTTACTTGCAACAAAATAAAAGATAGATAGCACAACCAATACGATAATTGCAATACAAATAAAGCTGATAAACTTACCGCGTTGTTCCATTCTTGCCCTTTTAGATTTTTTCATTAATACTTCTTTCATATCTTCCAAGAGGTCATCCCCCATTTCTATTCTATGATCTCAGTTTAACGATTGAATATCAATTTTCGATAAATCTTATGTTAATTTTAAGCAAAGATTGTAAATTTTTTGTAAAGGCTACTGAATCACATTGCCTTGCCAATCACGCTTCACTTGCATATCAGTAATCGCAATATAGCCTAATTTAGCAACAATCTCTTTTTGGACTTTATCAGAAAGAACATAGTCTAAGAATTTTTTCGTTAACTCGGTAGGTTGTCCCTTGGTATACATATGTTCATAAGACCAAATAATCCACTTATTGGTTTTAACATTGTCATCATTTGGCGCAACACCATCAATTGATAAAGTAGCCACATCTTTTGTCACATATGAAAAGGCAACATAGCTAATTGCCCCGGGTGTATCTGCAACAATTTGGCGAACAGTACCACTAGAATCTTGCTCTTGTGCCGCTTTTGGTTTTTTACCATTTAGCACCCAACGTTCAAATGTCCCGCGTGTCCCGCTACCAGAAGCACGATTTAAGATTACGACATCCACATCATTACCACCAACTTGCTTCCAATTGGTAATTTCTCCGGTAAAGATTTTTTGTAAATTCTCCATTGAAATATTTTTTACACCAACTTTTTTATTTACAATTGGTGTGATGCCCACAACAGCAACTTGATGATCGACTAATTTTTTCGCATCAATACCACTTTTTTCTTCAGCAAATACATCCGAGTTACCGATGTTAACTGCACCAGACTGCACTTGACTTAGACCAGTACCACTACCTCCACCTTGGACATTCACAAATTGTCCAGGATGATTATTTTGATATTCTTCAGCAACTGTTTCTACTAATGGTTGTAAAGCCGTGGATCCAACAGCTGTAATTGACTGTCCTTTATCCACCCATTTACTACATCCTGTCAATAATACTATCGACAAAATACTCGTTAATAAGATTGTCATTTTCTTCATACAAAAAATATCTCCTTAAAATATATCATTCAATTTTCATGTATGTATGAATTTAGCACATACAATTTCATTCTAACATGGAAAAATTCATAGGAAAATACTTACCTTGAATTATAATGGGTCTATGATATTTAGTGTTGTTACTCAAACGGAGGATAACACTAAATATCTTTTTTTATAATCATAATAATAGAAAAAGACATCTGTTTCCTCTATAATTAAGTCGAC
>NZ_JBQKFH010000071.1:0-6498 GCF_052119425.1 Enterococcus cecorum | reverse complement strand
TAAGCATCGATTGAAGAAAGAAAATAAAAAAAGAGAGAAAGCATTCATAAAATAACTTTCTCTCCAATTGACTTAATTGCCAACAACACTACTTGACAAAGAGCCAAAATAGGTGATCAACATACATTGACCACCTATGTATCAAAAAATACAAAAACATATTTATTATTATCTTACATAATCAAGAATGGACGTCTGCATAATCTTAGTTCCCATAGACATTGTGGCATTATAAGCTAACATTTCGTTTTGGAATTGCATATATTTTTCAGCAACATCCACATCTTGACGGTTAGATAAACTCTCTTTTAAATTTAACTTTTCTGTTTCATTGCGATCTTGAGCTGATTTCAATCGATTATAGATAGATCCTACTTTAGTACGCACGTTAACAAAATTATCTCGGAAATTGTCCGCTTTTCCTAATAATTCATTCGCCATTGCGTCACGATTACTATTATCAAAAGAATCAATTACTTGGTTGAAGAAATCATTTAAGTTTTCAGCTCCATTTTTACCCATTAACTGATTACCATCTGTAACTAAATTAACAGTCACACCATCAGATATTTCTCGAGGTAAATTCACATCCGAACCATTATAGGCAATCCCATAAGTTTCTCCTTGTGTATTTTTTACCACAGAAAATGGTGGTTCTGTCGTCTTATCACCGGCGAATAAATAGCGACCATCAAAATTTGTATTCAAAGCTTCAACAATGGCTTCAATATTTTGTTGGATTTCATTTTTATTGGCTTCCATCTCCGCAGCAGCACTGGTTGTGTTGGCAGAAGATTGAATTAATGTTTTAATTCTTAACATTGAATCACTAACTGAAGCTAAGATACCATCTTGCGTATTACTCCATGAAATCGCATCTTTGATTTCTAAATTCTGCGTTTCATTCCGATCGATAGCAACATTTAAGTTCATAATCTTTGAAACCAACAAAGGATCTTCTGAAGATTTGCTAACTTCTTTAAAACTTGACAACTGTCCCATCGTGTAGTGAAGTTTGGTTTCAGTAGTCGCCATATTCTTTAAGAAATCGGTATAAGAATTATTTGTTGCTATTCTCATCTTTCATTACGCTCCTGTTCTATTGATTAAAGTATCTAGCATTTCTGATACAGTTTGTAACACTCTTGCATTTGCTTGGAAAGCTTGCTGATAGCGAATGACATTAGATACTTCCTCGTTGATGTTTACACCTGATATAGAGGTATCTTGACTTTCCAACTGGTCTAACACTGTTTTTTGTGCTTTGACTGTATTATCTGCTTTTAATTTTGAAATTCCATTTTTGGTAATGATATCGTTATAGTGATCCGCGTATGTCATGCCCCGTGCATCTTTTTCAGAGAAAGTTAAGGCCACATTTTTAGCTAATCGACCGTCGCCAGCATTAGGGTTTGCTCCTAGACCAGCAACTAATTTCCCTGGATTTTGAGTAAATACATCATTTACTTTTAATGTCTTGGCAAAATCAGCTTCATCACCATCAAAAACAAAGAAATCTTCTGTATTATTTCCCGATTTGTAAGTCTCATTTATTTTTGTTGCCATATTTTTTACGAATGTATTAAACTCATCGCTCCGAGCTTGAATTTCTTGACTCGCAGCTATTTGTCCACCAATTTGTCCTTTGCTAACTGTAATTTGATCATACTTTCCAGTTTCAACGTTATAGACAACAAGCGGCCCCCCTGAAACATTGCCACTTGGGACTTCTACTACTTTATTACGATCCCCTTCTACTGCAATTCGAGTAGAACCATTACCAGAAGAAAGAACAACACTCATCGGTACACGGTGATCTGTATCTAAAATTTTTGTATCCCCAACTTTTAATTCACTAACTCTACCATATTTATCAAATTTAGTAGAAATATCAGCCATACTCGACATATCTTTTAATAAACGATCGCGTTGATCTAATAAATCATTAGAGGTACCAGCCGTCATAGAGTTATCAACTAATTTCTTATTTAATATTTCTAATTCTTCAACACGTTGATTTAAATTATATGTAGTATTAGCTAAAGTAGTATCGACATCATCTTTTAATTCTTTCATGTTCATAGCCATTTCATTAATCGTTGTACTTAAAGTAGAACTATTTTCAACGACTAAGGTCTTGCTTGTCCCCAATTCAGGGTTACTAGATAATTTTGACCATGCATCATATACGGTATTCATTTGTTTCAACAAAGCCGCATCAGAAGGCTCTCCAAAATAATCTTCTAATTGACCTAAGGCATTTGCTTTTTCTTCATAAAATTTAGATAATGAATTAGCATAGCGAGTTTGTAAGCGAACAAAATCATCAACAACGCGGGTAATATCATTAACTTTAACTCCAGTTCCAACTTGACCAACGCCGGCTAAAGCATATGGATTTGTGGTTTGTAAGTTAGTTCTTTGACGTGAATACCCATCTGTTGTAGCGTTCGCAATATTATGGCCACTTGTTTGTAATGAGATTTGGCTAGTATTTAAACCAGATGTTGCGACACCCAGTGTTCCAAATAACCCCGTCATAACAACTTTTCCTCCTATACTTCTGTATCAATTAATGTACTTGGTGCTTGGGTATGATAGCTAGATTCTTTACCATAAGTCACATGATTGGCTTTTTTTATATTATCTTTGATCGTGTCTAATAACATATCTTGAAAACTCATCGCTTGTTGCGTTAATAATAAATTTTCTTCTTGTTGTTCTTTTATTTTCGCAATTAAACCCTTTGCATTATCAGACAAATCCCCTTGATACTCTTGAAACAAGGGGATAAACTTTTCTTTTCTAGCTACAATATCCGTTAATTTTTCTGCATGTCCTTTAATTAAGACTTTACGTTCCTTTTGTAATAATAGATAGAAGCTATTTAATTTCACTTCAAATTCTTTTCCATCCATGGCAATTCCTCTTATTCAGTCATTGCTTTCATCATACTTGCCGCTATCTCTTTAGCTGAGATTTGATAAGTACCATCCTTTATCGCAGCTTTCAAAGCTTTGATTTTCTCATCATTACGTGATAAATCGTTTTGTGCAACTTCTTTACGTATTTTTTGTGTTGTTTCAGACAAATTTACACTACTAGCTGATGATATTTTGATTGATTCATCTTTAATTTCACTAGAATGAACAGGACGATTTGGCATGTATCGGTCATAATTATTGTATCTACCTTCAATTTTCATAAAACATTCCTCCTCGTAAGATTATTCTTTCCTTTATTATTTAGAAAGTTTACTTGAAAAAATAAATTTGTTTACAATATTTTTCACTTCACGTATATTATCGTCCAAAACACAAAAAAGTTAAACCCCTAAGAGCTTAACTTTTTGTATTTTTTCATTATTTTGTTTTCACCCAAGCTTTGACTTTTTCTGGATTGGCTTTAATCCAATCTTTTGCTACTTGCTTTGGCTCTTTCCCATTTTGGATAGCCAACATGACACTCTCCATATCTTTGGTACTCCAATGAAAATTATCTAAAATCTGATTAGCCTTTTTATGTTCTTTGGCAAAGTCTTTACTTGTCATTGTATGAATTTCTTCAGCTGAACCCATACTCTGCTTATCATCTTTTAAGTATTTCAAATCATATTTAGCAAACATCCAATGTGGAGACCAACCAGTAATAACGATATCTTCCTTATTTTTAATTGCTTTGTCTAAAGCTACGACCATTGCCCCTGAGGAAGAAGTCTCAACTTGCCAGTCACTTAAATTATCATAAGCTTTGAGCGTTTTCTTAGCACCGGACACTACACCAGCACCCGGTTCGATTCCGGTAATCTTTTTACCAGCTTCATCTGATAAATCGCTAATGGCATCGACTTTCATATAACTAGGAACGACTAACCCAACTTTAGCCCCTTTTAAGTTGGCTCCTAAATCCACCAATTGATCCTTATATTTTTTATATTGGCTCGCATGGGTGTTTGGTAACCAAGCTGCCACCATCGCATCAGCACGTCTATTGGCTACCGCTTCCCACATGACAGCATTGTCTAACGGTGTCATTTCTACCTGATAGCCTTCATCTTCAAGGACTTGCGCAATCACATTGGTTGAAGCCACCTCGGTATCCCATTGAACATAGGCTAAACGAATGGTTTCTTTGGTTTGCGTACCTAATACCACATTTTGGACAATAGCTCCGATTGCTAAAACAGCTAAAACGGCTGAAGTTAAAGCAATTTTTTGTTTTTTAGGCATTTTTTGATGAGCGTGTTGTTTTTCGCGGTTTGTGTATTGGATAAAGCGGTCAATCATAATCGCTAAAATAACCAGTGCCAAACCGCTGACAAATCCACTACCGATATCCGCTTTTTGTAAGGCTGCCAAGACGTTACGACCAAGACCTGGTGCTCCGATCATCGACGCCGTAACAACCATTGATAAAGCTAACATCGTCGTTTGATTAACCCCGGCTAAAATCGTCTTCTTCGCTAAAGGTAATTCTAACTTCATTAATTTTTGCCAAGCGGTGCCACCAAATGAATCTGAAGCTTCCACTAGTTCTGTTGGAATTTGCTTAATGCCTAAATGGGTAAAACGAACAGTAGGTGGTAAAGCGAAAATCACAGAAGCGAAGACCCCTGGCACCATTCCGATACCGAAAAAGGCTACCGCTGGAATTAAATAAACAAAACTTGGCATACTTTGCATAAAGTCTAAAATCGGTGTTAAGACTTTTCTGACCGTCTCACTCTTTGCCATCCAAATACCAAGTGGCACCCCGATAACAATCGAAATCACACTCGCTACTAATACCAATGTAGTCGTTTGTAAAAGTGCATCCCATAAACCTTGGTTTGCAATAAAGACTAACCCTAGAAAAGTAAAAATCGGTAATCCTTTTTTCTTATTCGTAATGATATAAGCAATCACTGTCAGCAATACAATCCAAACTGGAATAGGCACTAAACCTAATATTCCCGTAATTGTGTCCATCACTTTTTGTCCAACTGTTTGTAATAAGTTAAATAGCCCAGAAAAATGAACCGTCAACCAATCTGTCAGTTGCTCAATTACTTTAGCAACGGGCCATGTATTTGTTAAATTATCCATTGACAACTTCCTCTCCTTGCTGTGTTTATGCTAATGCTTCAATGACCGAACCACGAATGACGACACCTAAGACTTTGCCATTTTCGACAACGGCTAAAGGTGTTTTGGCATCATATAATATATTAAAAATATCGGTAACCAACATATCTTTATCAATTGTTGGCATTTGTTCATCTAGTACATCACGTAAGCTTAACTTCTCATTTCTAGCTCTTAATGCGGCGTCGGCAGTAATAATTCCTTTTAATTGACGTTTGCGATCGACCGCCACTAACATACTAATTTCTTCTTTACGCATACGATTTAAAGCAACATTTGGTCCATCTAGTTCAATATTTGTTGTAATCGCCGGAACCATAATGTTTTGGGCAGTTAAGACTTTGGTACGGTCCACGTCTTCCACAAACTCGCGAACAAATTGATTTGCTGGATTGGTTAAGATTTCTTCACCTGTACCAATTTGCATAATTTGTCCATCTTTCATCAAAGCAATTCGATCGCCAATTCGTAAAGCCTCATTTAAATCATGCGTAATAAAGATAATTGTGCGTTTTTCGCGTGCTTGTAGATCCAACAATTCATCTTGCATTTCGCGACGGATTAATGGGTCTAGCGCAGAGAAAGCTTCATCCATTAATAAAATTTCTGGATCGTTAGCTAAGGCGCGGGCCAACCCTACACGCTGTTGCATCCCACCTGATAACTGTTCTGGATATTGATTAGCAAACTCCAAAAGGCCAGCATTATCCAACGCTTTTTTTGCTCTTTTTTCGCGTTCTTCTTTAGTAACACCTTTAATTTCCAAACCATACTCGACATTTTCTAAAATCGTACGGTGTGGGAATAATCCAAAGCTTTGGAAAACCATATTAATTTTATGGCGGCGAACTTCTCGCAAACCTTCTTTATCCAATTTGGCAATATCTTGTCCATCAATAAAAATCTGTCCATCTGTTGGTTCGATTAAGCGATTCAACAAACGAATCAGCGTAGACTTCCCACTACCAGATAAGCCCATGACAACGAAAATCTCACCTTCATTTACTTGAAAATTTGCATCATAAACCCCAACAGTTGCACCGGTTTTAGCTAATATTTCCTTTTTACTTTTATTTTCTGTAATCATATTTAACGCTTGGTGGGTTTTGCGTCCAAATATTTTCGTTAAATGCTTAACTTCTAATTTACTCATTCATTTCCCTTCTTTCTGATTTCTTTAAGTGACTACTTTATAATACCATCATATTGTCACTTTGTCAAAATTGATGCACTAACTATTGGGGTTCGATGCAAAAAAAGCATGAACGTAAGCGCCCAATAACGAGGTATATTGAAAATCTCCAAAGTCACTCGACTCTGGAGATTCTTTTTTTTATTTACAATTTGCTTGTACAGTTTCTGACCATGGCAAATA
>NZ_JBQKFH010000070.1:0-6880 GCF_052119425.1 Enterococcus cecorum | reverse complement strand
TAAGCATCGATTGAAGAAAGAAAAGAAAATAAAAAAAAGAGAGAAAGCATTCATAAAATAACTTTCTCTCCAATTGACTTAATTGCCAACAACACTACTTGACAAAGAGCCGCCTTTTGTATGATTAAATAAAATTATTTAGCTAAGGCTTTTTTTGCTTCTTCCGCTAGTGCAGTAAATGCAGCAGCGTCAGTTACAGCAAGGTCAGCTAACATTTTGCGGTTGATTTCGATACCAGCCACTTTTAAGCCATGCATTAATTTAGAATAGCTTAATCCATTCATACGAGCTGCAGCGTTGATACGTGCAATCCATAATTTACGGAAATCGCGTTTTTTCTGACGACGATCGCGATATGCGTAGTTGTATGAATTCATTACTTGTTCTTTAGCTGTTTTGAATAATGTATGTTTTGAACCGTAATATCCTTTAGCTAATTTTAGCATTCTTTTACGGCGTTTACGAGTGACTGTTCCACCTTTAACACGTGCCATGTTTAATTCCTCCTAATATATATCCTTGAACTTTATTTACGAGTTGATTAACGCATTTGTGATAATTGTTGACGAATACGTTTGTAATCGCCTTTATGCACCATGCTAGCCTTACGTAATTGACGGCGTTGTTTTTTAGTTTTACCGTGGAAACGGTGGCTTGTGAAAGCACGGAATCTCTTTAATCCGCCTTTACCAGTGCGTTTTACACGTTTTGCTAATCCGCGGTGTGTTTTTTGTTTAGGCATAACTAATTTCCTCCTCAAAAATCTTTCCAATCTGACTATCTACATTTTGTAGACCAAAGATGAATTATTTTTCGTTTTTAGGTGCAAGCACTAAGAACATGCTACGACCATCCATTTTCGCTTGTTGTTCCACACTAGCAATATCTTTTGTTTCTTCAGCCAAGCGATCTAAAACCTTCTGACCAATTTCTTTGTGAGTAATGGCACGGCCTTTAAAACGAATTGACGCTTTAACCTTGTCCCCTTTTTCTAGGAACTTACGTGCATTACGCAATTTTGTATTGAAGTCATTTAAATCAATCGTTGGACTCAAACGAACTTCTTTCACATTGATCACTTTTTGTTTCTTACGGGCTTCGCGTTCTTTCTTTTGCTGTTCAAAACGGAATTTTCCGTAATCCATAATGCGAGCAACCGGTGGTTTTGCATTTGGTGCCACTAACACTACATCAAGATTGGCTTGTTCAGCAATCTTCAGTGCTTCTGCTTTACTCTTAACCCCTAATTGTTCTCCGTCTTGATCAATTAAACGTAACTCACGTGCACGAATGCCGTCGTTAACCATCATATCCTTTGCTATGGTCATTCACCTCCAGGTTTATTTGCCAGAATGAAAGTAGACACAAAAAAACGAGTCCATACTGAACCCGCGCTAAAAGTAAAAAGTTCCTCCAGGAAAACTTTTCAACCTATCAGCCCGGCAAGAATATCACCCAGGCGAGAAGCGCGTGCCTCTACTTTCTTTTCTCAACTATCAAATCATATCGCATTTTAAAAATGAAGTCAAGGAATTTTAACAAAAAAATTTAAAATTTTGCCTTCGCTTTCCTTTTTACTTACTATTTCTCATTTTCATAAATAGAATAGGCACTTCTCGTTTAATTACGTAGAAATGCCCAAAACTTACTTAAATACTATTTTTCTTATTAACCAAACTCTGTCTCATATTATCCACAATCGCATCATAAGTGATTTCAAATTTTGGATTTTGGTAGATTTCTTCAATCTGTTTCGCAATTTTTGCCACATCATCCATATTATTGAAATCATAATCTAGCGCATTGATCCGAAGTTTTTCAGAATAATGATATTCTTCAAACCATTCTCGATAGCGTAAATGAGCTTCTTGATAATATTCATATAAAAAGGGATGTGTCATAATGTATTCTTTGACTTTTGGTACTTGATAAATGCGATCAATCATATCATGAAACGGTAAATCAAGGAAAAGTAAAATTTGTGAAGCCTCATTTGAACGATCAAGTGGAATTTCACTTAATCGTTTATTGATCCGTGCAAAATAATCTTCTACTTCTTCCTGGTCTAAAAATCCTAAATCAGCGGTAATTTTCATCCGCAAAACATCTTCATATACAGAACGGTCAAATACGGTATATGGCTCGGTCATCGCCTCACCTACTTGTTTCATCCGTTCCATTAAGAAGTCTTCATCGTAGCTGCAAGAAATAGTCCCCTTTGCTTTGTCATAAAGTGGGTTATCCGTTTGACGCGACTCTACAATATGCGCTTTACTGTGAAAATACTTGGCTAAATTTTTGGCTAATGTTGTCTTACCTGATGAGTAGACCCCTGATACAATAATCACTATTTTCCCCTCGCTTTTTAAAAATTTTTATTCCCTCTCCCCGCATTCTCTAGTTAGACAATCATTAAGAAAATACTAAAGAATGACTTTTACACAAAAAATTTAACAAATTAGTTTAAACTTTGCAACTTTTTTCTTATAATATGCAAGGAAACCTTTTTTATAAAAAGAAATTTTGTCAGATTGCGAGGATTCAATGAAAAAAATAGGAACTGGCCATGCCACAGGTAAAATTATCTTAATCGGTGAACATTCGGTTGTTTACGGAAAAAAAGCCATCGCCTTCCCGTTTGCTGGCGTTGGTATTCATACCTTGGTTCAAGCAAACCCCTCTGTACATATCCAATCCAAATATTTTAATGGAACGCTAGATGAGATGAAGCAAGTCAAAAGTATGCATAATCTTGTCTTATTAATAGAAGTGCTAAAAAAAGATTTAGCACTTCCTGATTTTCGCTTGAACATTGAAAGCACCATTCCAGCAGAACGTGGCATGGGATCTTCAGCAGCAGTGGCCGTTAGTATCATTCGGGCGATTTTCGATTGGCGAGAATTACCACTAGATGAAAAGACCTTGCTAAAATATGTCGATTATTCTGAACAAATTGCCCATGATAATCCAAGTGGGATCGACGCAGCGGCAACAAGTGGCACACAGCCTATCCTTTTTGAGAAAGGGCAGCCATTTGAGACTTTCCAACTGAATGTAGATGCCTACCTTTTAGTTGCAGATACTGGAATCAAAGGACAAACGAGACAAGCAGTCAAAGATGTCGCGAATTTAGTGCAACAAAAAGGGGCTAGTATTCGTCAAATTATCGATCAACTTGGTGATTTAACGCTAGAAGCCAAAACTGCCATTATCGAAAACCAAGCAGAAAAACTCGGCCAAATTATGACTGCTAGCCATCGCCTCTTACAAAAACTTACTGTCAGCAATCACACACTAGACCAAGCAGTTGAATTAGCTTTAACACATCATGCTTTAGGCGCTAAATTAACTGGTGGCGGTCGTGGTGGTTGTTTGATTGTATTAGCCAAAGATTTACAAAATGCAAGATTTATTCAAGAGAAATTAATCAGTTATGGCATGAAGCGTACCTGGTTACAAGGATTAGGAGTTTATCAAAATGTATAAAGGAAAAGCAAGGGCCCACACGAATATTGCCCTCATCAAATATTGGGGAAAAGCAGATGAAAAAATCATTCTTCCTAAAAACAATAGTCTCTCACTTACTTTAGATGCTTTTTACACAGAGACGTCCGTTTGCTTTGATGAATCTTTTACAGCAGATTGTTTTACCCTTGATGGTGTATTACAAGATGCAAAAGCCACACAAAAAGTCAGCAAATTTTTAGATTTATTCAGACAAAAAGCCAACTGTGACTATTTTGCTAAAGTTGAAAGTGTCAATCATGTACCTACTGCTGCGGGACTGGCTTCTTCAGCAAGTGGCTTATGTGCTTTAGCCGGTGCCTGCAATCAAGCATTAGGCCTTGGCTTATCGCAAATAGAGCTATCAAAAATGGCACGAAAAGGTTCAGGATCGGCTTGTCGCAGTGTTTACGGTGGCTTTGTGGAATGGGAAAAAGGCTATGACGATGATAGTTCCTATGCCGTCCCTGTTGATTCTGCGGGATTTGAAGATGAACTAGCAATGATTTTTATCGTAGTAAATCAAAAGCAAAAGAAAGTTTCTAGTCGTGATGGAATGAAATCCACTGTCGAAACTTCAAGCTTTTATCCTGTCTGGCTACAAGAAGCCCCTAAAGATTTACAAGCTATGAAACAAGCCATTCACGCAAAAGATTTTACCAAGCTTGGCCAAATCACTGAAGCCAATGCCTTAAAGATGCATGCATGCACATTAGCTACGGTGCCACCATTTACCTATTGGAATGCTGAAAGTATGCTAGCCATGGATGCCGTGCGCAATCTTAGAGAATCCGGACTGGAATGCTATTTTACAATGGATGCAGGTCCTAACGTGAAAGTCCTTTGTCAAAAGAAAGATGAAGCATCTATTTTTGCTGAATTAAGCAAACAATTCCGTAACGAACAATTGATTATTGCCCATTCCGGAGTAGGGATTGAATATTTAGAAATGGAAGTGTCAAAATGATAGAAGTATCCGCGCCAGGGAAGCTATATATTGCTGGAGAGTATGCCGTTGTGGAAGTCGGTCATCCTGCCATTATCGTTGCTGTAGACCAATTTATTACCGTAACCATCAATCAAGCAGTCGGAACCAAAGGAAGTATCCAGTCAGAACAATATAGTGACTTGCCGATTCGCTGGTTTAGAAGAAAAGGCGAACTAGTCCTTGACCATCGCGAAAATCCATTCCACTATATTTTAGCTGCCATTCGCTTAACGGAAAAATATGCGAAAGAAAAAGGTCATCACCTCAGTTTTTATGATTTGAAAGTAACCAGTGAGTTGGATAATTCAAACGGTCGCAAATACGGCTTAGGTTCAAGTGGTGCAGTGACTGTTGCTACTGTGAAAGCTTTAAATGAGTATTACCAACTTGGCTTAGATTTAATGACCCAATTCAAATTAGCCGCTTTAGCTCATTTAGATGTTCAAGGAAATGGTTCTTGTGGAGATATTGCTGCAAGTTGCTTTGGTGGTTGGATTGCTTTTTCTACCTTTGATCATCCATGGGTGATTGAAAACTTTGGTCGCTTATCGATAGCTCAATTAGTCGAACAAGATTGGCCTGGGCTTAGCATTCGTCCTTTAAAGGCACCAAAAGCATTACGCCTATTAATCGGTTGGACGGGCAGCCCTGCGTCTACCTCAGATTTAGTAGACCAAGTGCATCAATCAAAAAAAGCTAAAGAACAAGCCTATCAACAATTCTTAGTCGCAAGTAAAGCCTGTGTGGAGCAAATGATTTTAGGATTTGAAACGCAAAATGTTACTTTGATTAAAGAAATGATTTCAAAAAACCGCCAATTATTAAATGAACTATCTGCAATGACCGGTGTATTAATTGAAACACCTGCCCTAAAGTTACTTTGTGATTTAGCTGAAAACTATGGAGGCGCTAGTAAATCCTCTGGTGCCGGTGGTGGCGATTGTGGAATTGTCATCGTTGACCAAAAAACGGGAATTTTACCTTTGATGAGTGCCTGGGAAAAAGCCGAAATCACCCCATTACCATTACATGTTTATGCCAAGGAGGGAAACAATGAATCGTAAAGACGAACATATATCACTTGCTAAAGCTTTTCATGATGAACGCAAAAATGATTTTGATGCGATGCGGATTATTCATCATTCTTTTCCTGAATGTCGCGTGGCAGACGTCTCCATTCGTTCTGAACTCATGGGTAAAAAACTTGCTACTCCATTTTTTATCAATGCGATGACTGGTGGTAGCGAAAAAACCAAAGAAATCAATCAAAAATTAGCCATTATTGCACGTGAAACAGATTTAATGCTAGCAACTGGTTCGGTCACAGCAGCTTTGAAAGATCCTTCATTAATAGATTCTTTTAGTATCGTACGTAAAGAAAACCCCAACGGCCTGATTTTAGCCAATATTGGGGCTGGAAATAATGTAGAAGATGCCAAAAGAGCCGTAGATATGCTCGAAGCGGATGGGCTACAAATCCACGTCAACGCGCCGCAAGAACTCGTAATGCCTGAAGGAGATCGTGACTTTACAGACTGGCTAACCAATATCGAACAAATCGTTAACGCAATCGATGTCCCCGTTATTGTCAAAGAAGTTGGCTTTGGTATGACCCGCGAAACTATGCATCAAATTTTAGACCTTGGTGTAAAAATTATTGATGTCGGCGGCAATGGTGGAACAAGCTTTACCAAAATCGAAAATGCCCGTCGTAAAAAACGCGAACTTTCCTATCTGGATCATTATGGGCAATCCACAGTGATTTCTTTACTGGAAGCTTACGAAATGAAACGAATCTTTGAAATTGTAGCCTCAGGTGGGATTCGCAATGCTTATGATATCTTTAAGTGCTTATGTTTAGGCGCTAAAGCAGTGGGAATCTCTGGCACGATTTTAAATTCTCTATTAACGGATGGACTAGATGAAACGATTGAACTGATTTATCAATGGAAACGCGAGCTAGTGATGCTTTATACCATGACAGGTAAAACGACGACCAAAGAGTTGAAAAAAGTCCCGATTTTTCTTACTGGTATTCCTAAAAACTGGTGTGAAGCTAGACAAATAGACCTTTCACATTATAGTATTCATTAATGAGGTTACTGTATACGCAACATCCCATAGTTCTATTTAGTTAAGATTCCAGCTGAATAGAACTATGGTCTTTTTTTGCCCATCTAAAGCTGTTTTACAACCATTTAGCTTAAACCACTCACGATTAAAATCATGAGTGTTCTCGGCTAGTTCATAAAAAATGAGTAAGGTGCGTTCTTATACCGTAAGCGTCCAATAACAAGGTGTATCGCATCTATCTAGTCCTCCAGTTATACTGTATTCAAACAGAAGATTGGAGGTTTTTTATGATGAAACAACCCATTGTCCCTCTAG
>NZ_JBQKFH010000069.1:0-6986 GCF_052119425.1 Enterococcus cecorum | reverse complement strand
TATTTGTGGTGATTTAATCATATCAGAGAACGGTATGTTTTTTTATACCTAAAATGAAAAATTGGACTGAAGAATCGATTTTGATTCATCAGTCCAATTTATTATAGAGCCTTTATAAATAGTTTTAAAGAAACAGGTTTCATTTTTGAAATCTGTTTTTTTAGAGTTATAGTTAACCTTTTACTTAGGTGTTGAAAGTTTAGTGAGTTTCCTTTAGAATATAGTAGATAAAATAAGTGACGAGGTGGAAAAAATGGGCAAATTTAAAGTAATCGATCATCCATTAATTCAACACAAATTAACGATGATTCGTGATAAAAATTGTGGTACTAAGGTATTTCGTGAAGTTGTAAATGAAATTGCGATGTTAATGGCGTATGAAGTTTCACGCGATATGCCATTAGAAGACGTTGTAATTGAAACACCAATTTGTCAATCAACACAAAAGACTTTATCTGGTAAAAAAGTGGCGATTGTGCCAATTTTACGTGCAGGTATCGGCATGGTGGATGGTATTTTAGAGTTAATTCCAGCAGCTAAAGTTGGTCATGTCGGAATGTATCGTGATGAAGAAACTTTAGAGCCACATGAATATTTCATGAAGTTGCCTGAAGATATTGATAGTCGTCAATTATTTGTGGTTGACCCAATGTTAGCAACAGGTGGTTCAGCAATTATGGCGATTGATTCATTGAAAAAACGTGGCGCATCTAATATCCGCTTTGTATGTTTAGTGGCTGCTCCTGAAGGGGTTAAAGCTTTACAAGACGCGCATCCAGACATTGATATTTATACTGCTGCACTAGATGAAAAATTAAACGAAAATGGTTATATCGTTCCTGGTTTAGGGGATGCTGGAGACCGTCTATTCGGTACTAAATAATCATAGCAATTTTAGCACTTCTTTGACAGTTTTTTGCTGCAAAGAGGTGTTTTTTTTGAATGATATTTTCGATTATAAGCAGCCATATCAATACCGATTACAGCGATAGTACTTTCAGGGTGTTGCTTTTGTAATTCAACAATGTCACTAGCTTTAGGGTATTTTTCGTAATCTTCAAGAGCAAATCCCAAAACTTCTTGGGCTATTTCAAAGGCTTCTTCTTGTGTTTCTCCTTGTGTGATTGCTGATGGAATATCTGGAAATGTGACAGTAATATAGCATTCTCCTTGAGTAAATACAGCTGGATAGAATAGCATAAGCATCCTCCTTATAAAAAAACCGCTGAACCTTGTGGGGCTCAACGGTTTTATTAATATGCCAGCTGCAGGGTTCGAACCTGTGACCTACGCGTTACGAGTGCGTTGCTCTACCAACTGAGCTAAGCTGGCCTAAGACAAGAACTATTTTATTAAAAAACTCTTGTCTTGTAAAGAGGTTTGTCCAAATTTTTTAGCAAAGTTTTTCGTAAATATAGTCATTCATGATAAAACCTTGACCAATATCTACATATCTCTCACCAGCACGGGTAAAGCCACGATGTTCATAAATGCGGATAGCTAGGGCATTTCCTTGGTTGACATTGAGGTAGAGTCGTTTGCCTTTTGCTAATCGTTCATACCAGTCAAATACTTGGCTAGAGAATCCTTTTCCGCGCGTATTAGCATGGAGATAAAGTTTGCTAAGATAGACTTCTTCTCCATTTTCTTCATAGGCCGTATATCCTACTGGTTTTGAGTCGTGAACAAGCAAGAGATAGTGGGCACCTTTTTTCATTTCATCTTCAATATTGGCTTGAGATTGATAATTAGCCAACATATAAGCGACTTGCTCTGCACCAATTATGGGTGTAAAGACTTCTGACCAAATTTCCTGTAATAGCGGCATCAAAACAGCTAAATCCTTTTCATTTTTCACTTCGACTAATTCCATTGTCGTCACCTCACTTTTTTCCATTATAGCACTTTGAAATATGGGCACCAATCTTTTTTTAACGTAATTCAGGCATTCATCGCCCATCCTCTATAGGTGGGCGATGAATGCCATTCGGTATGAGGGTTACTGTTGGTAACTCGAAGACCGACAATACAGTATACTGTCTTTTTATTTTGTTTTATGTTATAATCAGTCTATATTAGAAATGAGTTGAAATAATATGGAATTAGATACAAATAACCATTCAGTTTTCCTTCTTTATTACCATCTTATTTTAGTAACCAAATATCGCAGACAAGTGATAGATGATGAAATATCTGATTATGCTAAAGCTACTTTTGAAAGAATTTCAGAATCATATCATATTACTTTAGTGGAGTGGAATCATGATAAAGACCATATTCATGTCATGTTCAAAGCTCACCCTAAAACAGAATTGACAAAATTCATCAACGCCTATAAAAGCGCTAGTTCAAGATTGATAAAACGTGATTTTCCAAGAGTCAAACAGTTTCTTTGGAAAGAACAGTTTTGGTCTAAAAGTTTTTGTCTGTTGACGACTGGTGGAGCACCAATTGATGTGATAAAGAAATACATCCAAAATCAAGGAAACAATCATAAATAGAAAGCAGGTGAACTTTGTGGAACGACTAAAAGCGTACAATTTCAGAATCTATCCAACAGAGGAACAAGAAATCTTCTTTGCCAAAACTTTCGGCTGCGTTCGTAAGGTCTACAATCTAATGCTTAATGACCGAAAAAAAGTATATGAAGAAGTTAAAAATGATCCTTCTAAAAAAATGACTTTTCCAACACCGGCTAAATATAAGAAAGAATTTCCATTTCTGAAAGAAGTCGATAGCCTCGCTTTGGCCAATGCCCAACTTAATTTAGATAAAGCATACAAGAATTTTTTTCGGGATAAATCTGTTGGCTTTCCACGTTTCAAAAGTAAGAAAAATCCTGTTCAGAGTTATACAACGAATAATCAAAATGGTACAGTTGCTTTGATTGATAATAAATTCATAAAAGTTCCTAAATTGAAATCATTAATAAGAATTAAGCTTCATAGACAACCAAAAGGGATGATTAAATCTGCTACAATATCACGGCATTCTAGCGGTAAATACTACATTTCTTTGTTATGTAAAGAAGAAATTAGCGAGTTACCTAAAACCAATTCTGCTATTGGTATTGACTTAGGTATTACAGACTTTGCGATTCTTTCAGATGGACAAAAAATTGATAATCATAAATTCACGTCCAAAATGGAAAAGAAATTAAAACGTGAACAACACAAGTTGTCTAGACGTGCCTTATTAGCTAAGAACAAAGGTATCCCTTTATCTGAAGCTAAAAATTATCAAAAACAAAAACGCAAAGTAGCTAGATTGCATGAAAAAGTAATGAATCAACGTGCTGATTTTCTGAATAAGTTAAGTACAGAAATTATCAAAAATCACGATATTATCTGTATTGAAGACTTAAACGTAAAAGGTATGTTGCGTAATCATAAATTAGCAAGAAGTATTTCTGATGTATCTTGGTCTAGCTTTGTGGCTAAGTTGCAATACAAAGCTGACTGGTATGGACGTGAAATCATCAAAGTGGATACGTGGTTTCCGTCTAGTCAGATTTGTTCAGAGTGTGGACATAAAGATGGCAAGAAATCGCTTGATATTCGAGAATGGACTTGCCCTATTTGTCATACTCATCATGACCGTGATATCAATGCTAGTATCAATATTTTGACCGAAGGTCTAAGAATACAAACATTGGCTTAGGTACAATCAAAAACCGTAGGAACTACGGGGATAGCTTGGTAAATAAGAGAAACCGCTGTTAGTGAAGAAATAAGCTATCAAGTATGCTCTATTCCCAAGAAGCTCCCACTTCAAGCGTTAAGAACCGTTAGGTTTAGTTAAGTGGTGAGTAGTTCACATGGGCGTTGTGCTAAAATGGATAAGAACATATGTACAAGAAAGGAACGTTTATGTACGAGTATTTTATTGGTCGGGTGACAGGTATTTATCCGGCATATATCGTTTTAGAAGTGAATGGAATCGGTTATCAATTGTTATCTAGTAATCCGTATCGTTACCATGTAAGCGAAGAAGAGGTAAAGGTTTATGTCCAACAAATTATTCGCGAAGATGGACACTTGCTTTTTGCTTTTCAAACGATTGAAGAAAAAAATTTATTCTTACAATTAATCAAAGTCTCAGGGATTGGTCCTAAGAGTGCTTTGGCGATTATGGCAGGCGATGATATGCATGGATTGATTCAGGCTGTTGAGCAAGGCGATGTGACCTACTTGACGAAATTTCCGGGTGTGGGTAAAAAGACCGCTTCTCAAATGGTGCTCGATTTAAAAGGCAAGCTAGGCGAGTTGAATCAAGAAATCACGCTATTTACGCCAGAAGTAGTCCAAACTGCAGATGGCAATCAAGCGCTAGAAGATGCCTTGCAAGCATTAATTGCCTTAGGATATAAAGAAAAAGATGCGCAAAAAGTGAAAAAAGCGTTGGCAGAAGAACAGTTAACAACGGATGAATATTTACGCCGTGCATTGAAATTATTAATGAAAAAATAAAGGTAAAGGGGTGAAGATGTGGACGAGAGAATGATATCACCGGAAATGATGGATGATGAAATGTATCTGGAAAAATCTTTGAGACCGCAGTATTTTACACAATATATCGGTCAAGAAAAAGTCAAATCACAGTTACAGATTTATATTCAAGCGGCTAAACAACGAGAAGAAGCTTTGGATCATTGTCTATTATATGGTCCGCCTGGCTTAGGGAAAACAACCATGGCGATGGTCATAGCCAATGAGATGGGGGTAAATATCAAGACGACAAGTGGTCCTACTATTGAAAAGCCTGGTGATTTAGTGGCGGTATTGAATGAATTAGAGCCCGGCGATGTCTTATTTATTGATGAAATTCATCGTTTACCGCGGGTTGCTGAAGAAGTGCTGTATTCGGCGATGGAAGATTTTTATATTGACATAATGGTTGGACAAGGAACCACAGCCCATCCTGTCCATTTTCCACTCCCTCCTTTTACCTTGATTGGTGCAACGACTAGAGCGGGGATGTTATCCGCACCTTTGCGTGATCGTTTTGGGATTATTGCGCATATGGAGTATTATCAAGAAAGTGAATTAAAAGAGATTGTCTTGCGTTCGGCTGATATTTTTCAAGCTGAAATCGTGGAAGAAGGGGCGTTAGAGATTGCTAGACGCTCACGGGGGACGCCGCGAATTGCTAATCGTTTATTAAAGCGGGTTCGTGATTTTGCCCAAGTGCAATCAGATGGTGTAATCAAACGTCAAATTGCTGATCAGGCTTTGACCTTGCTTCAAGTAGATAAAATTGGACTCGATTATATTGACCAAAAATTATTAAAAACCTTAATCGAAGTCTATCATGGGGGTCCGGTTGGCTTGAACACTTTAGCGGTGAATATCGGTGAAGAGCCTGATACGGTAGAGGATATGTATGAGCCTTATTTGATTCAATGTGGCTTGATGAAACGTACTTCACGTGGACGAATGGCAACGCATTTAGCTTATGAGCATTTTGGTTATCCGATAAAAGAAGATTAAGAGGAAAAAACAGTGAACACGAAAGAAAAATTAGCATTGGCTTTAAAGCAAGCTTGTCAGACACAAAAGTTAGACCAAATTAAAATTCAAAAATTAACACAAATGGCAGGAATTAACCGTCAAACTTTTTATTATCATTTTAAAAATATTGAAGAATTATTTAGTTGGGTTTATGTCAATGAGGCATTGGTTCATTTAAGGATTGATTCACTGTCTTTGGATAATTGGGAAGAACAGGCTTTAAAAATGCTGAAAGTAATTCAAGCGGATGGACGTTTTTATCAAACAATTTTAAAGACACATCATCATTTGTTTTTAGATGATTTTATGCAGACAGTACAGCCTGCTTTTGTGCGCTTATTTATTCAGATGGATGTGAATAAAGAGTTGTCACACGAGGATATGGAGTTTTATTCCCGCTTCTTTTCTTATGGTTGTACAGGAATTTTGGAAACGTGGATTCGCGATGACTTTCCGCAGTCGGCTTTTGAAATTGCGGTACAACTGTATCGTCTAGCAACGGATATAGAATTTTTTGCTTATCGTATTTATCAGGAAAAAGAATAGGAGGTCCTTATGACAAAGATATTAATGGTTTGTTTAGGAAATATTTGTCGTTCTCCAATGGCTGAGGGTTTGATGCGTGATTATTTAGCTAAAAATCAGCGTCCAGATATTGAAGTGGCTTCTGCAGCGACGAGTACTTGGGAGCATGGCAATCCAGTGCATCCAGGAACGAAAAAGGTGCTTACTCGCTTAGGAATTGATACTTCACAGATGTTTTCCACGCCGATTACGACACAAGATTTTTATGAATATGATTATATCATCGGGATGGATCATCAAAATGTGAAAGATTTGTTAGCTAGAGCCCCGCAAGATTGTAAGGATAAAATCTATTTGTATTTAGATGTCGTGGATGGCTACCAAGGAAAAGAGGTACCCGATCCATGGTATACAGGTGATTTTGAAGAGACGTATCGATTATTATCACTAGGGTTAAAACCTTGGTATGAAAAGATAAAATAAGAAAAACGGACGAGTTTATCTATTGGATAGGCTCGTCCGTTTTTACAAGGAGTTAAAAATGAAAAAGTGTTTTTATAGGGTCGTTTGTTGGGATACTTATACTATACCTAGAAGTCGTGAATTTTTTGTGAAGAGAATAAGACGTTTTTAAAAAGAATGGAAAAAGCTGTCTACGAATAGCTATCTCTTCCTATAGAAAAAAAGCTAGTCGGACTAGCCAACTAGCTTATAGAAAGGAGTTAAAATGAAAAATTGTTTAAGGGTTGTTTTATTGGGATGCTTTTATTATAGGGAAGAGTTGTGAAAAATATATGAACAAAACGCTAAGAAATATTTGACTTTTATTAAAGGAAAGGTAAAAGGGGCTGACCCATTAGTCCCTTTTGAATCCAAAAATCGAAGGCACCCGTGAAAGATGCCTTCGATTTTTGGATTTTTTGGATGAAATATAGAGGATTTTCCCCCTAT
>NZ_JBQKFH010000068.1:0-7235 GCF_052119425.1 Enterococcus cecorum | reverse complement strand
TAAGTATGCATTAACAACTTTCTTTTTTAGTTCATAACTGTATTTAGCCATAAAAATACCGACCTCCAATTGTTAGATTTTATGGTCTAACTTTTGGGGGTCGGTACAAAGTGAATCTCTTTTTATATCTACTCTTCTTTGCCTTTACCAATATGATTGTTTTAGCCAATGAAGAATTAGAATATGAAATCCGCACCGATCAAATCAAATATCTCGAGCTTTCCAGTCAAGGCATCTTTCAAGTTTATGCTAAGCGAGCGGTCATTTATTTTATCTACTCCGCGCTTTTATTTTTACTTTGTGCAGCCTTTATTTCACCTGTCAGTATTCCCGTACAATTAGGTAGTTTATGGGTCGTGCTATTTTGTGGTATTTTATTTTCCGCCTTGTATCAACTCGTGATTTGGCTGACCATTCGCTATCAAAGAATTTCCGTCGTGGTTGATTTCTTTTACACAATTCTTTTGTTTTACTCTGGGATGGTCTTTCCGCTCAAACATGGATTTAGCTTCGGCCAATTTCTCGTACAAACCTTTTTATCATAAAATGCAAAAAAACAAGCAATCCAACAATCACGGACTGCTTGTTTTTTTTTGATTTGATTCACGAGCTTGGTTTTATTTTTCTAATTCGTTCACCAATGCTTCTAGTTCGTCTAGTCGTTGTGCGAAGACTTGCATCGCTTCTTTTAGATAATCTGCTTTAGTCATATCTACGCCGGCTTTTTTCATGACTTCGATTGGGTAATCACTATTACCAGCTTTTAGATAGTTCAAGTAGTTTTCTAAGGCATTTTCTTCCTTGCTTAGAATCTTCTTCGCTAAGGCAGAGGCAGCACTAAAGCCAGTGGCATATTGGTAAACATAATAATTGTAGTAGAAGTGAGGGATACGTGACCATTCATAGCTGATTTGTGGATCGCTTGTCACTGCATCGCCATAGTAGCGTTTGTTCAAGTTTCCATAATAATCATTTAAGAATTCAGCAGTTAATGGGGTACCTTTTGCATCTTCCACATGAATAAAGTGTTCAAATTCCGCAAATTGGGTTTGACGGAAAACAGTTGCCTTAAAGCCATCTAGATAGTGGTTAAGTACAAAAGCTCGGACTTTAGGATCTTTTTGCGTTTCCAATAAGTACTCTGTTAAGATATTTTCATTTGTTGTTGACGCAATTTCAGCTAAGAAAATAGAGTAATCACCATATACATAAGGTTGGTTTTTGCGTGTGAAATAACTATGAACAGAGTGACCCATTTCATGAACCAAAGTAAATAATTGGTCTAGGGTGTCATGCCAGTTTAACAAGATGTATGGATTGGTATCATAGCAACCTGATGAATAAGCCCCACTGCGTTTACCTTTATTTTCAACCACATCAATCCAGCGGTTTTCAAAAGCTTCTTTCACCACAGCTAAGTATTCTTCGCCCATTGGTTCTAATGCTTTGAAGGCTTCTTTAGTGGCTTCTTCATAAGTATATTTCAATGAACTTTCACCTAAAAGTGGTGTGTAGACATCGTACATGTGCAATTCGTCTAGGTTTAATAAACGCTTGCGCAAAGCCATGTAGCGGTGTAACAATGGTAAGTTTTCATTAACCACGCTGACTAAAGTTTCGTACACACTTTCAGGAATATGATTGCCACTTAATGCTGCTTGACGGGCTGATTCAAAATGACGAACTTTCGCTGAGTAGTTATGGCGTTTCACATTGGTACTTAAAGTTGAAGCGAAAGTACGTGCAAATTGTTGGTACACTTTATACAAACCTTCAAAGGCATCTTTACGTACACGACGGTCAGTGCTTTCTAATAATTGACCATATACACCGTGAGATAATTGGACTTTTCCGCCTTTTTCATCTTCAATCACCGGAAATTCTAAGTCGGCATTGTTTAAAACAGAGAAAGTATCTGCTGCAGCGCCAAAAATTTCACCGGCACCAGCTAATAATGCTTCTTGTTCAGCTGGTAAAATGTGTTCGCGATTGTCCACGATTTGTTGGATATAATGGCGATAAAGACTTAATTCTGGTAATTCATCGAAATAACCCCAAATTTTTGCATCCTCTAAAGCTAATACTTCAGGTTCAAACCAGGCAATGGCTTCACTAGCTTTAGCGACTAAGGCATTGGCACGTGAATGCAAGGCTTGATCTGTCGCATTGGTAGTGTCTTGGTCATTGCGTAAATGAGAATAAACATAAAGCGTTTCTAATTGACGCATCACATCTAAGCAATATTCTAAAGCAGCTAAAAAGGCTTTGGCACCATTGGCTAGTGTTCCTTGATAGTTGCTTACTTCTGCCAAACGATCATTCAATGCGGCAAATGCTTCTTCAAAGGCTGCATCGTCTTTAAAAATGACAGATAAGTCCCAAGTTAATTCTTCTGGTACTTCAGAACGTAATGGTAATTGTTTTGTTTCTGACATACAAACACCTCGTATAATTAAATTTTAATCATCTTTGAGTATTATAACACATATTTCTCATTTGAAAAAAGGTTTGCACTTAATTTTTCGCATTCGATAAAGATTTCCTTTAATATTTCAGCTTGATTTAAAAACGGATAATCCCAAGTAAAAGAAAAATTTTTTAATGCTTTTAGCCAAGACGGATAGTCACCTGTCTGTAAATACAACATCCGTAAAATCAACAAATCATGCTCAAACAAGACGTGATAAGGACTTGATAAATAGCACCAACCAGGTAAAGCGAGGAGATTTTGCTGATGGAGATAGCAAAACTCTTGTAAATCCATAATATGTTGTTGTCGATTAAATAACTGATTTTGCAAGTAAAACTGGTATTCCTTCACCGTCCACGAAAAAGGCTGTACAGGTGGCAGCTGCAATTGAAACACTGACTTCAACTTTAAATCAGCCAAAAGAAGCTCTTTGCAATCATAAAAATACCCACGACGATAATGCCAACGGAGATTACTATAGTATAAAAGGACATTGCGCTTTTCATCCAAGCCATAAAATTGAAAAGCCGCTTGTTTTCTACCACGACAAATCATCGCCTTCACCAATGGACGTAATTGATGTTTTTTAGGCTGTAATTTGCGTCCTACTAGCCACCAAGGATGATAATTATTAGAAAAATAGCCATGATTACGCTCTTGAAAACGTGTGGTAGATAACGGGGAACACTGCATTTCGATGGCAATTTTTCCTACTAAAAGATCCGGTCGCTGCTTTAATTGTGGCAAATAAGCCTCCATCTGTACGGGCAAATTTTGCTGTAACAACCATTGATAAAGCTGATTTTTGGCGCGTAAATGCTCGGCCGTCTCTCCTTCACTAAAACTTTCACATGCCTGGTGTTTGAAATGGGCAAAATGAGCAATTTTATGCTTGCCTCTTCTTAACTGAACTTGCTGCTTACAAGCGGGACAAAAATATTCTTGACTGCGTTTTGCTTGATGGGCATAAGTCATGATTTGTTGTTCACTCATCGCCAAAAGCATCAACATCACCTCTACTTAATAAATACGCAAAAAAAAAGAGAAAACCTTGTCGTCAAACAAAATTTTCTCTTTTTTAAAGTTATGGTAATGTCCGCACAAGATAAACTTCTTCACAGAAACCTTTGAGGGCATTGTAGATTCTTTGGGCACGCGAATATTTCTGACATAAAGCAAAGACAGTCGGCCCACTGCCACTCATCACCGCCACATCGGCACCAAATTTCAACATTTTATCTTTCATTTTTTGGACAACGGGATATTTTTGAATCGTCACACTTTCCAAATTATTGCCCATATTCGCAATCATCGCCTGATAATCTTGTGCCTCAATCGCCGCAATCAAATCATCAATCGGCACATGCTCAAGCTGGGTCGCATCCACGATTTGAAAGATTTTGCGGGTCGATACACTGATTCTAGGCTTGACCAAAACCACCCAACACTGCGGCATCGAGGCAATGGGTTCCACAATTTCGCCTTTACCACTGATTTTTGCGGTCGTCCCATGCAAACAAAACGGCACATCGGTACCCACTTGCATGCCGATTTCGATTAACTCATCCATGGATAATCCTAAGTCCCACAAACGATTCAATCCACGTAAGGCTGCGGCACAATCACTACTACCACCGCCCAAACCAGCTGCTACCGGAATCCGTTTTTCAATTGTGATTTTGACCCCTTTTTGAATCTGATAACGTTCCTTTAAAATTTCTGCAGCTTGATACACATTATTACGCTTATCGACCGGCAAAAAGGCTTTATTACTTGTGACAATAATCTCATCCGTTGGCAAGGACTCAATCTTCAAATGGTCAGCCAAATCCACGCTAGCCATTACCATCTTAAGCTCATGATAGTCATCTGCTCTTTTGTATAATACGTCCAGTCCAAGATTAATCTTCGCTGGGGCTTTTTCGTAAATTTCCATCGGCCTCACCTATCTCTTTAGACTCTTTGTTGTCCATTTTAACATAGAGGACGCCTGCTTGCCTAGTCGCGCGTGTTGTGAGGTGTATCATAGAACAATGCTTGCTCCAATTCATCTAGCGTATAATAGTTACCTTTCTTCATTTCCAAATAATTGGCATCGATTATTTCTTGCAGATATTTTAATGCCGCTTCTTTTTCCTTTTCTTTTTCCAAATTTAAAATCTCTATTTTTTATCCATCATCCCTCATTTCTATCGCCACCCGTATTTGCCAAATTTCAGCTTGAGCGACTCTTCTGAAACTAGTAGTCCTTTTTTAAAATCCGCAAAACTTTCTTCAATCAGTTCACGATCATGCTCAAGTGCTGCTAGACTCGTATCAATGATTAATAAATGATTCTCTTGACGGTAGCTTAAAATATCTCCTGGTTGTAAGCCGAATTCTTTTGGCAAAATGACCCCTACACCATTATCAATCTTTCTAACCTTCAAATTTCCCATCAATCTCACTCCATTCATACTAGCTCTATTAGCAAAATATTAACTTGTAATGAAATTTATAGCAAATAAAAACCTAAGATACTTTTCCTATAATGGGACGATTATAAGTATCTATCCCGGATATGCAAAAAAACTGGCGGCTAAAAATGAACCACCAGTCAAATATATTTATTATTCTGAAACTACCGCTGCTTGCTTTTCGGCTAATTTCTTTGCGGCTGCTTCTTTGTCATACTGCTCATGAAAGGCTAGAAAATAACGTTCTTCCACATAATCAACCAACCGATACAAATTCGGAAGTGAGATTAACGTTCTCTTTTCATCCCATTCTGTCAAGTCATAGTTTCCAAAACCTAACACCTTTCGTAATTCAGCAACCGGAATATCCAACAGCTCCATCACCATCGTTACTTCACGAAACATCCTTTTTCTTCTAAGTGTTCCATTAATCATCCATGGAAAAAGAAGAATTGGCCATAAAAAAGAAGTTGAGATGCCCCAATATTTTAATAGCATTAGGCAAAGGAGAAAAACTAGCATAAAAATAACATCGACTAAGCCATCTATTTTCTGTTGTCTCGTCCAACGCACGCTTTTTTTCATTGTTTATTCCTCATTTCTTATCTTTTTCATCCGATAGCGAATAAGAAGATACATACTGCCACCAAAGAAAACTGCCTCAAATCCAAATAGGACCAAACTCTTTAGTGAAAACACCTCAGCAACAAAACCTTGATTGGATTGCAAGGCATCAAAAATGGTCATCAGCACGCCAAAACCAATACCAGATAAAGCACATCTGACAGCATATTTCCTTTGCATTGGTATGCGTTGCTCTTCTGTGACTTCGATTTGTGCCAACTCTAGCTTATGGATTTGGTAAAGCACGTAGCCACCAACTCCTCCTGCCGTCACTAAGGCATTGATCACACAAAGACCAAATAATAACTCTTCGGCACCAACTACCCCCATTAATGTGACTGCAACAACATTTGACAGTAAAATATAATAGAACAAAAAGATAAAAGCATTATTTCCGATACGTCTGATTTCCTGCAACCGATATTCGTCCAGTACTCCCGAAATGCCGTAAAAGCGTTTAATCATTTTTTCCATCCATGTTTCTTTATGTTTCATCTACTGCACCTTCTTAAAAATTGCCTTCATGATTGTTTTCCATACTTTATAACGGAATCCATTTACCATGAATCGTCTATCTTTATTTGAAAGAATCCTTGCTTATTCTTATTCAACAATCTCCGTTAGACCATTTTCCACCGCTTGCTTTTCAGCTAATTTTTGTTCAGCGACCTCTTTTTTATAGCGCTCATGGAAAGCAAGAAAATAACGATCTTCCATATACTCTTCTAATTTAAACAAGTTTTTACGTGAAATGGGGGTATTTTTGAAGTCCCAATTCATCAAATCAAACCGCGTCCCTTGAATAACCATTCTCATCTCTGTAAGTGGAATATCTAGCAGCTCTTTAATCGTTGTAATTTTATTAAAAATAGCCTTTTTGCGATAAATCAAATAAGCAAAATCCAACAATCCCAAAATGGCTAAGTAAAAAGTCCAAAAAATAAGGTAAATGGACATTTTCAAAGCAATAAAAATAACGCCAAACAGGGTAAAAAACAAAAATATATTCGTACAAATTAAGACTTCTTTTTGCTGATTTAACGTTAAACTATTCCACTTCTTCATCTACTTCACCTTCCCAAAACAATGCATTTAAGTCCGTCTGTAATGCTTTTGCTAGACGTATACACAAATCAAGCGACGGATTATATTTATCATTTTCAATTAAATTGATCGTCTGTCTAGCTACACCGACTTGCTCAGCCAATTTTGCTTGAGAGAAGCCGACTGTTTGACGATATTGTTTGACGCGATTCATCCTAACCCCCTCTATTGTCATTTATATGGTAAGCGCCCAATAACAAGGTGTATCGCATCTATCTAATCCTCCAGTTATACTGTATTCAAACAGAAGATTGGAGGATTTTTTATGATGAAACAACCCATTGCCCCTCTAGCGATGCCCAAAACTGGCACGCAACACTGCAAGCAACGAACCAAAAATGAGCTCTTGCTTCGTTGTAAAGTGGGAACAATTGAGCTCAGTTTTTTCTCATCACTTGATGCCACTCAACGAAATGAAATTTTAGAGAAGGTGCTCGCTTATGGGACTAAACTTGAGTGATCTGGGGCCTGTCTACATTGTTTGTGGGAAAACGGATTTACGAAAAGGAATCGATTCACTGGCTTACCTTATTCAGTCACAATTTGATTTAGACCCTTTTTCAAAATCCGTCTTTCTTTTT
>NZ_JBQKFH010000067.1:0-7340 GCF_052119425.1 Enterococcus cecorum | reverse complement strand
TGTGCTTTATTTTTGTATTCACTTTCAAAAGATAAATAGAGATCTTTCCACTACTATCTAAATGGAAAGACCTCTATTTTTTCACATAGGGGCTACTTTTGGGTCAGCCCCGATTTTTTTATTTTTCTTCTAATTCGCTATCTTCAGAATCTAGGACATCAGTTTGCGTTTCATCATTCTGTTGTGACTCATTAACTGGTTCTTCACTAGCAACTTGTTCGATAAGATCCTCAATCTTGCCAACGACGATATCTTTTTCATCGTCTGTTTCATCTTCACTAGCTAAAGCCTCAAAGTCTAAAATAATATCTTCACCTTTTGGCTCAACATCCTCAGAAACAGCAACATCTGATAACTTGTTAGATAAGTCCAAATCTTGAACAGATTGTTTCACTTTATTGGTTAAATCTACTACTTGATCTTTTAAATCAGCATATAGTTCATTCGTAGTTACACCAGTTTTTTCTTTTAACAAATTAGCAATTTCTTCTGATTGTTTTGTTAATTGAATAGCCTTGGCTTGAGCTAATTTTTTAAAATCATCTGCCTTATCAACAACTTGATCATTATAATCTGCCGTTGAATCTAAAACATCATCCAATTGTTTAGCCAAACGAGCGCGTAATTCTTTTCCAGATTCAGGTGCTAATAATAAAGCTGTGATCGCTGCAGCACTACCACCAATTAATGCACCTAATAAAAAGCCGCTATTTTTACCCATGTCTATTCCTCCGTTTGTGTTTTATTTTTTTTCATATATTTTGCTGCTAACTGCCCAACACGTCCAACAATCGCAGTTTGTGCAGTCGCTTTTCCGATTGTTCCAACATGTGATACTAGATTACGACTAGCAAGATTCAAATCACTTACACTTTCGCTTAAATCAGCAACTGCCGTAAATAGTGGGTCAATAGTCGCTACTTTTTGATTAACATCTGCTAATAATTCATTGCTTTTAACTAGTAGTCCCTCTACTTCTCGAGACAAAATATCAGCATCTTTCGTAACGATTTGAATGGTGTGATTCGCCTCTTCCACCGTCTTTTCGACATTAGATATTACACGATTGGCTTTTTGTACCAACCGAATTAAGAAAAACATTAATCCAGCAAAAGCAATCGCAGCGATTAATGCAGCAATTTCAATACCATTCATTGTCTTCACTCCCCTATTTTTCTTCTTTTTTAGATTCTAGTTCATGTGCTAAATCAATAATGTATTGACGCAAACTGTCTTTAACTTCCGGATGCGTTAAACCATATTTAATACTTGTTTTTAAAAATCCAAATTTATCACCGACATCATAACGTGTTCCTTTGAATTCTCGTGCAAAGACTCTTTGGGTTTGGTTTAATGTATCAATTGCATCTGTTAATTGAATTTCATTACCTGCACCTGGTTTTTGATTTTCTAGTATTTCAAATATTTCGGGTGTCAATAGATAACGTCCAATAATTGCTAAATTACTTGGTGCTTCACTTGGCTGTGGTTTCTCAACAAAGTTTTTAACATTGTACAAGCCATCCACGACTTGATTTCCTGGATTGATAATGCCATATTTAGACGTATCTTCATGGTCTACTTCCATCACGGCAATGGTAGAAGCATGCGTACGTTCATAATCATCCATCAATTGCTTACTTAATGGTACTTTATCTTCCATCAAATCATCACCAAGCATGACTAAAAATGGTTCGTTACCAACAAAGGCTTTTGCTTGTAATACAGCATGACCAAGACCTTTTGGATGAGATTGACGAATAAAATGTAAGTTGACATCCGTTGTTTCTTCTACTAATTTTAGTAAATCATCTTTACCTTTTTCACGTAAATTTGTTTCTAATTCAATATTGGAATCAAAATGATCTTCAATTGGTCGTTTGGCTTTTCCTGTCACAATTAAAATGTCTTCAATACCAGATTTCAAAGCTTCTTCTACAATAAATTGAATCGTTGGTTTATCAACAATTGGCAACATTTCTTTCGCCATCGCCTTTGTTGCAGGTAAAAATCGAGTTCCTAGTCCTGCTGCTGGAATTACTGCTTTTCTTACTTTCATTTCAAACCCTACTTTCGATACAAATTTGAGAATTCATTTTCAACTTTACTATCACGTAGCATGATATCTTTAGCTACTGTTTTGATATCACGATTTTCATATAGTACTTGATAAATAGCTTGCGTAATTGGCATTTCAACTCCCAATTGTTGTGAAAGTTCCATTGCCGCATTGGTCGTCGCAACCCCTTCGACAATCATCCCCATATTGTCTAGTACTTCATCTAATTGATGGCCTTTACCTAATAAGTTACCAGCGCGCCAATTTCTTGAGTGAACACTGGTACAAGTAACGATTAAATCACCTACACCACTTAAACCGATAAAAGTTAATGGGTCTGCTCCCATCGCCACGCCTAGACGAGAAATCTCAGCTAAACCACGTGTCATAATCGCCGCTTTGGCATCATCACCAAAGCCTAACCCATGTAAAGCTCCGGCACCAATCGCAATAATATTTTTCAAGGCCGCTCCTGTTTCAACACCGATGACATCGGTATTTGTATAGATACGGAAATATTCATTGGTAAATAATTGTTGCACATATTTGGCAGCCTGTTCATTTTCACTTGCTGCCGTGATTGTCGTAATATCATGTACGGATACTTCTTCAGCATGACTTGGACCGGATAGCACAACTACGGCCTGACGATGTGCTTCCTCTATTTCCTCTAATAAGATTTCAGAAATGCGTTTATGTGTTTTTTGTTCTAATCCTTTTGATGCATGAATAATCACAGGTTGATTTTGACATACTCGATTAAATTGCTCGGCCACGGTTCTCATCGCTTTTGTCGGTACAACAAACAAAACAGCATCTGCATCTTTCACAGCTATGGCCAAATCTTTTTCCCCACGAATAGATGAAGGTAATTTTAGATTTGGTAAATAATGGCGATTCGTATGATAAGTATTAATTTCATCAATTTGAGCTGGGTTATTCCCCCAAATCACGACGTCATGACCATTTTCAGCCAATACTTGGGCAAGTGCACTCCCCCATGATCCTGGACCTAAGACTGTAATTTTCTGTTTCAAAAGAATTTCCTCCTTTAGATGATAAACTCGTTACTACCTAATGAACGTGTGTAATCTGAAATATTTTGTTTGCGACGATAATAACCAACCGCAAATGCCCCAACGAATAAAATAGCTGATAATAATTGTGAAACACGAATTGGACCAAACAAATATAGGCTGTCTGTACGCATGCCTTCAATAAAGAAACGTCCAAAACTATACCAGATACAATAACTTAGAGCAATTTCACCTTGTTTGAACATTGAGGTACGATATTTTCTTAATAAAATAATAATGACAAAGCCGGTTATACTCCATAATGATTCATACAAAAAAGTTGGTTGACGATAGAAACCATCAATATACATATTTTCGATGATAAATTTTGGAAGATGAAGCTGTTGTAAAAATTCTAGCGTGGTTTTTCCACCAAAAGCTTCATGGTTCATAAAGTTTCCCCATCTACCAATCGCCTGCGCCAACAAGACATTGGGGGCAGCAATATCTAAAAACTTCCAAATATCAATATAATTTTTATAGCAAAAATAAATTAACCAAGCACCACCAGCAATTAAACCACCATAAATAGCTAATCCACCGGCACGAATATTAAAAATTTGGATAGGGTCTGCCAGATATGGTTGGATATCGAAAATAATGTAGTAGATTCTTGCACCAACAAAAGCCAATGGTAAGCCAATAAGCATAAAATCATAGACATCATCAGCCTTCATGCCGACACGCTGGGCTTCACGTGAACTTAAATACATGGCTAAAATAATACTAGATACAATAATTAATGCATACCAATAAACAGGCAAGCCAAACAGTTCAAATGCAACACGATTCACTTGTGACAATATCAAAGACAACGCCCTACTTTCCTGAATTTTCAGCAATCAATAATGATAAACGTTCTTCAAATTTTTTCGTTGCATCAAATCCCATGGTCCGTGCTCTAAAGTTCATCGCAGCAACTTCAATAATAATTGCGACATTTCGACCAGTCTTAACAGGGATGCGAATTTGCGGAATAGCAACATCGCCAATTTCAACCGTGGCATTTTCAGAACCAAGGCGATCATATTTTTTATCTTTTTCCCATGCTTCTAAATAAACTGCTAATTGCACTTGCATCGAACCACGCACCGCACTCGCACCGAATAGATTCATGACATCAATAATGCCAATCCCACGAATTTCGATTAAATGCTCTAAAATTTTTGGTGGCTCACCAATTAATGTTAAGTCGTCTTGCTTGTAAACATCAACACGGTCATCTGCGATAAGTCGATGGCCACGTTTAATCAATTCTAGGGCTGTTTCACTTTTACCAATACCGCTACTACCTTGAATTAAGACACCTAAACCATAAACATCTACTAATACGCCATGAACACTTTCTCTGACAGCTAATTTACTATCTAAAAAACTAGATAATTGACCTAATAAGCGGGAAGTTGACACACTAGAACGTAAGACAGGGATTCCTGCTTCATCACCAGCTTGTATCAATTCTTTAGGCACTTCTAAACCGCGAGAGATAATAAAGGCTGGAATTTCTGGTGCACACATCCTGCGCATGACCATCAATCTCTCTTCTGGTAACATTCTTTGCGCAAAGGTAATTTCTTTACTACCAAATAGTTGAATTCGATTATATGAATAATATGTGAAGTAGCCAGTAAGCTCTAATCCAGGACGTGAAATATCACTAATTTTGATTTCTCTTTGTAAAGCTTCTTCATCACCAGTAATGATTTCTAATTGTATGGCATTTACTAAATCAATCACTTTGACTGTTTCACTCATAAATAACACCCTCTTTTCAAAACAATCTATACTCTTCTATTCTACCATTTGTTTCAGCTAATGACTACTTTATTCACAAGATTATTGAATTTTTTTCAAGTTTTTGTAATCATTTGCAAAAAAGAAAAAAGTACAAAAGCCAATTTATCCTAACTGGCTTTTGTACTTTCATTTAATCGGCGTGGTAGCTGTTGATGATAGTATTCACCACAGACATTATCACTGCCACAATGACGGCAGCTGAAAAACTAGTAAATGAAAAGTGGTTTTCACCTAAAATATTGGCAGTCATTACCAACATCATTGAATTAACAATAAAGGTAAATAACCCTAACGTTAAAATATTCAGTGGTAGTGTAAATAACAAAAGAATTGGTCTAACTATGATATTTAATATAGATAGTACAAAACTAGCTAACAAGGCTGTTTGAAAGGTATCTACATAAAGTAATTGAGGTAAAAACACTGTTATTCCAATAAAAGTGAGCATTGTTACAACTAGACGTGCAAAGTAACCCATTAAAAGTCACTCCAATCATCATCACTATCATCTTGTTCCAATGGCTTAACCTTTTTCACTGGCCTTTTGTGAATCACTTTTGTTTTTGATCTTTCGCCTAATGCCATTTTACCACTTGGATCTGGGATGATTAGAAAAGCAACAATATAAACTGGAATTACCGTACCATATCCAATAAATATTAAAATAACAAAAATTATTCGCAAAATTGTAGGATCAATATTAAAGAATTCACCAATACCACCTAGTACACCAGATACCACTCGATTATTGGCTGATTTCGTCAGTTTTTTCATTTATCTCCACACTCTCTGTTCCTATTTAATATATATGCTTCCTGTATTGCTACTCAAAGTCACTTTTGCTGTTGTATCGGCAACACGTCGAAGAGATAATTGATGATTCATTTTTTCATTTACTTCTTCAACTAATTCAATATTTTCCAAACGACTTTGAATAGAGCCAAAATTTGTCTTAGCTGATAATTCATAGCCCTTATTTTTTGGCAAAGCAACCTTAATATCACCATTTACTGAATTAACATTTAAAGCTTGCAAGCCATCATTTACAAAAGTTAACTTCACATCACCATTGATTAAATTAATTCTAGCAGTTTCTGGCGTGCTACCTACACGTACATCCCCATTGACAGTTTCAACAACGATATCATTGACATTACTATCTGTTACTTTGATATCCCCATTGGTTCCCTCTAATTCAATCATAGTGGCTGTTACGTCTTGAAATTCCATATCTCCGTTCGTTACTTTCACAAAGAAGTCTTTTCCTTGCAAATGATCAAAGGTTACATCTCCATTTAAGACACGTGCACTGATATAATCATAAGTCTTTTCAGGTAAGTATACCACTAAATCAGCCTTAATGCGTTTATTAGGTAGATGATAAATCAACTTATCTGAAGTCAATTCGATAGTCGATCTTTTCATCACCGCAGCAAGTGGATCAGATTCATCAAACTTACCATAAATCTTGATATCGGCTTTAATCTTAATATAGTCTTGATCATAAGTTCTAAAATCAATTGAACCATTCGCTAATTTAAAATCTAAAATCGTTGGTTGGCTTTCTTGGTAAGAAAATTCATGCTCAAAACTGGTCACTGCTAAACCAGGAACTTTAATACTTAGCTCCTTCCATTCTACATTATCTTCCACTGTTTGTGACACATTTTTAATTGATTTTTTGAAGAAACGTCCCAATTGTGCAGTGACATCGGATAATTTATCACTTACTTGAGAGAAGGTATCACTTGCTTGTTCCTTCCATGAATCACTTTCTGTTTGTGTATGTTGGTTTGCTTTATGATAGAATTTTTCATCAATTTTTGCTTCTAAAACTTGTTTTTCAGCCATTAATTTTGCAAGCTCATCTTGTAAAGTACGCTTTTGTTGTAATAACTCAGCCGATTCTTCAAGCTGTAATGTTTCATTTAATTCAATCAACTGAATATTGATTTCATCGATTTGATGTTCTAAATTCTCTAATTGTGTTAATTCATCAATTGCGTCCATTGAAGATTCATCATCTAATGAACGATCACTTGATGTAAACCAATCTTTTGGACTAATATCGTCTTCAGATGGTTTTACCCGTCCCCCAGTTTCTTTGGCAATATTTTCCAATAGAACTAATGCCTCTTCAGTAGAAATAACTCCTTGTTTCACTAAATCAAATATACGCTTTCTTTCGTTCATCGTTATTGCCTCCTAAATTTATATGTAGTCTCCTCTACATCTATTAGTATGCCAAAAACTTTGTACATTTACATAGGGCTAAAGTACCAATTTGCATAAAAACTACAAAGGGGCTGACCCATTAGTCCCTTTTGAATCCAAAAATCGAAGGCACCCGTGAAAGATGCCTTCGATTTTTGGATTTTTTGGATGAAATATAGAGGATTTTCCCCCTA
>NZ_JBQKFH010000066.1:0-8202 GCF_052119425.1 Enterococcus cecorum | reverse complement strand
GTGTAGCAAGCTACGGTGAAAGAAAATGCGTTCGACTTGCATGTATTAGGCACGCCGCCAGCGTTCGTCCTGAGCCAGGATCAAACTCTCATAAAAAGTATTGATAAGTCAAAAAATGACTTTAAGCTCAAAATTGATTTTGCTAGCTATTGCTTGCATGTATTTTTCTTTAACTCGAAAGTTAAAGACCCTACACATTTGGTTGTTTGCATTTATTTGTTCAGTTTTCAAAGGTCTACTTTGTCGTTTAGCAACAACTCTTATATCATACTCAAGTCTCAACAGTTTGTCAAGAACTTTTTTAAATATTTTTCAAAGTTGTCACTCGCTCAATCAGCGACTTTCATATCATAACAAACGTTCAAATCGTTGTCAAGCTTAAATTTCAAAAACTTTAAAACTCATCGAAAGTTTATTTTATTTAGCCGTTTGATTTCAGCGACTTTGTTAGAATATCACGATTCAAATGATGCGTCAAGGGGTTTTTACAAAAAAAGTTATAAAAACGTTTTCGAACAAAAGATAAGCCCAAATACCTTGATAAAACAAAAGGTATTCAGGCTTTTTCAACTAAAATTGTTTCAAGGTTTGATACAAAGCGGCTACTGGTAGACCGACAATTGCATAATAATCCCCTTCAATAGATTGGATAAACTTACTTGCTAGCCCTTGAATGGCATAGGCACCGGCTTTGTCTTTATATTCATCTTCTAATAGATATTGTGTGATTTCTTCCTCGGTCATTGGATAAAAAGTGACTGCAGCTTTACTGATAAAGTTTGCTACCTTGTCTTTTGATTGAATGCTGACAGCTGTGTAGACTTCATGTGTTTGTCCGCTAAGCATTTTCAACATGAATCTAGCATCATTTTCATCTTGAGGTTTCCCTAAAATTTGATTCTGACAGATAACTGAAGTATCACTACCAATAACTACAGCTTCGGGATAATCTTTTAAAATAGTCGCTACTTTTTGAGTCGCCATCCGTTGTACATAATCAATTGGTTTTTCACTTGGATAAGGCGTTTCATCAATATCTGCAGGTACAGTTTGAAAGTTCTCTACCACTCTTGCTAGTAATTCTTTTCTTCTAGGTGATTGTGAAGCGAGTATATATTGCATTTGATTTCCTTTCTAATGTGGATCTTGAATACGTTTAAACATCTTTTCTAAATCTTTATTGGTAAAATGAATGAGTACTGGGCGCCCATGTGGACAATTATATGGATTTTCACATTTAGCTAAATCAGCAAGTAAGGTTCTGGCTTGAATATCACTTAAATGATGATTGGCTTTAATCGAACGTTTACAACTCATCATAATCGCCGTTGCTGCTCTAAAATCTTTCACCGTCACCGAACCGTTAATTAATACCATATCAATCATTTCGCGAATAATTGTTTCTTCTTGCCCTTTAGGATACCAAGTAGGATGGGCACGCACGATAAAACTATTTTGCCCAAAATCTTCCAATTGAATACCGACACTGACTAGCACATCTTTTTTCTCTTTTAATTTTAGATAATCACTATTTGGATAATCCAAAACAATCGGAATCAGTAATTCTTGCAAATGTTCATCCACTTCGCCAATTTTTTCCCGATAGTATTCATATTTAATCCGCTCTTGAGCCGCATGTTGGTCGATAATGTATAAACCGCGGTCTGACTGGGCAAAAAGGTAAGTCCCATGCATTTGACCAAAATATTCTAAATACGGAAAGGCTTCGTGCTCACTTGGCGTTTCATGTTGCTTTAACAAGGCATAAACTTGTTTGGCATCTAAATCCTCATGAAGACTCTCTGTTGGCTCAAATGGATCACTTTCTGGCAGTTCGCGTACCAAGTTATCCACACTTTCAGTTTCGAATATTTGTTCGTCAAGTGTTTCTTCTTGACTAGATAATGTTGAATTTTCAAGATTTTTAACAAGGTTGTCAAAATCATCTGTTCTTTTTCCACATTCATCCACAAGATTATCCACAGAATTATCCACATTTTCACTTGTAGTTACCTTGTTTTCCCCAGAATCGAGGGTTGGCTCTAAGTAAAACTGATTCTTCTGACTATCAAACTGCAACTTTCCACCTTTTTTCTCCACAGCAGGGGACAAATCTAGGTTTAATTGTGTTGGTTTGACTTGTTCTTTTGGATTGACTTTTTGTTTAAAATCGAGATTCGCACCGACATTAGGAATCAAGACTTGTTCGCGCAACTTATCATTGATTGCTTTACTTACCAATGAAAATAGTTCTTCTTCCTTAGAGAGTCGGACTTCTTGCTTGGTTGGATGGACATTCACATCCACCAATAACGGATCAGTTTGAATCTCGATAACCGCAATTGGAAAACGGCCAATCATTAATTTCGAGCCATAACCGTTCGTAATCGCCTTATTTAACCCATGATTTTTGATGTAACGACCATTAATTAAGGTGGTAATATAACTTCTACCTGCACGTGTTAACTCAGGTAAAGACACATAGCCACTAACCCTAAAATCTAGGTTTTCTGCTTGAATCGCTAACATCTTTTTGGCATTTTGCAGTCCATATATTCCGGCAATAGTCTGCTTTAAGTCGCCACTGCCATTGGTTTTTGTGAGCTGATGACCATCATGAACCAAAGAAAAGGCAATATCCGGATGACTTAAAGCTAGACGATTCACCACATCAGTAATATTGGCTAATTCTGTCTGCAAAGATTTCACATACTTCAAGCGAGCGGGTGTATTATAGAATAAGTCCGACACCTTGATATTCGTCCCTTTGCGCAAAGAACCTGGCTTTTCAACAACCACTTTGCCACCATCTAATTCAAGGTAACTCCCCTCAATGGCATTTTCTTGCGCACTTTCGATAACCACTTTAGACACCGAAGCAATACTAGGTAATGCCTCGCCGCGAAAACCTAACGTGCGAATACGAAACAAATCATCACGGCTGTGGATTTTACTCGTTGCATGACGCTTAAAGGCATTCACCATATCATCTGGCGCAATCCCCTCACCATCATCAATAATCTGAATGGTTTTAAGGCCCGCTTCTTCAATAAAAATCTCAATCTTATGACTATGCGCATCAATCGCATTTTCCAATAATTCTTTAACGACCGAAGCTGGACGTTCCACAACTTCTCCGGCCGCGATTTGGTTAGCTAACTGTTCAGAAAGTTCTTGGATTTTCCCCATGTTCTCACCTCAATTCTCAAAATATACTTCATTATTCCTTTTCCAATTCACGTTTTAATTCATTTATCGTAAAGAAGACATCCATTGGCTTTAAGTTTGCCAAATCCATCGACTTAATTGCCGCCAATACTTTTTCTTCAGCTGGCGTCATTTCACTAAATAAGGATAATTGCTCCATCTCTGGGGTACTTGGCTTTTCATTAACGGTTGCTGCCACATTGATTGCTTCTTCCTTACTTTGACTAACGACTTGTGCAACTTGTTTTTCTTCTTGATTTTCTAATTTGGTTAAAATCTGATCTGCACGTGCAATTAAGCTTTCTGGCAAGCCTGCTAACTTTCCAACATGAATACCATAACTTTTATCAGCCGGACCTTGCATCATCTTATGAAGGAATATGACTTCTCCATCTTTTTCCGTTGCCCCAACATGAATATTCACCAAACCAGGCAATTGGCTTTCTAAGGCAGTTAATTCATGATAATGGGTTGAAAAGAGTGTCTTTGCTTGGACATGATTTTGCAAATATTCAATAATCGCTTGTGCCAAAGCCATTCCGTCAAAAGTAGCAGTTCCGCGGCCTAATTCATCAAATAAGACCAGACTATTCACACTTGCATGGCGCAATGCTTGATTGGCTTCCATCATTTCGACCATAAACGTACTTTGACCGGCAATTAAATCATCACTAGCCCCAATTCGCGTGAAAATATGATCAAAAATAGGCAAAGTCGCTTCCTTAGCTGGTACAAAACAACCCATCTGCGTCATGACCACACTCAAGGCAAGTTGACGCATATATGTACTCTTACCAGACATGTTCGGTCCTGTAATGAGCAACATGGTCGTCTCTTTTGGCATTTCAATCGAGTTGGGAATATAGGTTTGAGCGCCTAACACTTTTTCAACAACTGGGTGACGGCCATCAATAATTTTCAACTCATGGTCTTGACTAAGCACTGGACGCACGTAGCCATATCGTTCACTCACAATTGCAAAGGCTAGCAAGCAGTCTAATGTAGCCACGGCTTTTGCTAAAGTTTGCAATTCACTAATTTTACCTTTTACTTGCTCGCGAATTCCGATAAATAACTGATATTCTAGCTCGGTAGATTTTTCTTGCGCCCCTAAGATTAATTCTTCTAACTTTTTCAATTCAGGTGTAATAAAACGTTCTGCATTCGCCAAAGTTTGCTTACGATCAAAACGTGAAGTATCCAAATTAACAAGATTAGCTTTCGTGATTTCAATATAGTATCCAAAGACACGATTGTAGCCGATTTTTAGATTTTTCACACCGGTTAATTCACGTTCTTTGGCTTCTAATTCGGCTAACCATTGTTTCCCATTTTTCATCGCCAAACGGTATTCATCTAGCTGTTCATTGTAGCCCGTTTTGATGAGATTACCTTCATTTAATTGTAAAGGCGCCTCTTCATCAATCGCTTGCTCAATCAAATCCACCAAATCATTCATCGGATTTAAATCTTGTAAAAGCACTTGCCACTGACCTTGATCAATACCCGTTAAAATCTGTCTAAGATAAGGGATTTGTGCCAGCGATTGTTTTAATTGTAATAAATCACGCGCATTAACACTTCCAAAAGATACCTTTCCTGCCAAGCGTTCTAAATCATATACTTTTGTTAAACCTTGAATGATATCTTCCCGTTCAAAAAAAGAAGTAATCAAAGAAGCCACCATTTCCTGACGACTTAAGATTTGCTTTTCTTGAATTAATGGACGATCTAACCACTGTTTTAAAAGACGTGCACCCATGGCGGTCTTCGTTTCATCCAACAACCATAGTAAAGTGCCTTGCTTTTTGCCCGTACGAATCGCTTGACTTAATTCCAAATTGAACTTCGAATAGTAATCCATTTTCAAATAATGGTCGACTTGATAACTTTGCGCCTGTTGAATGTGGTTTAAGCTGCGTTTTTGTGTTTCCGACAAATAGGCTAATAAATGATTGGTTACCACTTTTTCGATGTCTGACTGTAGTTGATTCGTCAAAAAGCTTAATTCTGCATTTTCCTGTGCCTCTAATTGAAAAGAAATCACTAAAGATAGGCGTTGTTTTAAAGTTTGCGTCAATTTTTCAGGAATTTCCGTCGTATAAACAATTTCTTTTGTCTGTAAAATCGAAGCCTCATTTAACACACTCTCTTCATCTGCAAGCACTGTGGCCTTTAATTCACCTGTAGACAAATCGACATAACTAAAACCAAATTGGCCCGCTTGGTAACTTAAAGCCGTTAAAAAATTATTTTCTTTCGCAGCTAAAGACTTACCCTCCATCACGGTACCCGGAGTGACTAATTGCACCACTTCTCTTTTCACCATGCCTTTAGTTAGCTTAGGATCTTCTACTTGTTCACAAATCGCCACTTTATACCCTTGCTCTACCAAAGTATCAATATAGCCACTCGCTGCATGATAAGGAACGCCACACATTGGAATTGGATCTTCGGCATTTTTATTACGACTGGTTAAGGTTAACTCTAAAATTTGAGCCGCTTTTTTAGCATCCTCATAAAACATTTCATAAAAATCACCTAAACGATAAAACAAAAACGCATCTGGATATTGCGCCTTGATTTGAAAATATTGTTCCATCATCGGTGTATGTTTTGTCTTTTGTGGCATCACTGTTTTCCTTCCTGTTCAAGTTGTTGATTCACTTGATATTGAATTTTATTCGTCAAATATTGTAATAAATCATCGGCCTCAATTAACTTTTCACGATAACTGACGACTAACGGGTGATTTTTATAACGTTCATTTTCCTCGTCTAGACGTTTGATTGCTTCTTGTTTAGCCTTTTCTTTGCCATAATGCTCAAACTGAACGACTTGTTTTTGTAAGTTTTTAATTTCTTCTTCTAAATCTTTCAGGCCTTGATGCTGATTCACTTTTGCTTGAATTTGTTTAAAATGACGAATTGTTTCATTCTCTTGTAGCAATTGCTTAATCTGCTCAAGGGTTTGTTGAATTTGTTGTTCTTCCTCTAGATATGTCATTATTTCATCCTATCTAATCATTTTCGCTAAATGGGCGGTCTTCACTGATTTGAATCGGAAAAATTCGGGTTGCTTGACCTGTCTTATCATCCACATCAATGACACAAGCAGATAAAATAAAACGTCCTTTTTCCACCACTTCAAAACGTTGTGGCAAGCTAGTTAAGAATTTTTCGATCACCGCTTCTTTTTTCATCCCTAAAATGCCATCATAAGGTCCCGTCATGCCGACATCAGTTAAATAAGCTGTTCCTTTAGGTAAAATTCGGGCATCATTGGTTTGCACATGAGTATGTGTCCCAACCACAGCTGATACTCTACCATCTAAAAACCATCCCATCGCTTGTTTTTCGCTCGTTGTCTCTGCATGAAAATCGACAAAAATATAAGGAGTACGCTTTTGAATTTGGGCTAATAATTCTTCTATTTTGCGGAAAGGATCATCTAAATCCACCATAAATGAGCGTCCTTGCAGATTCACTACCGCTAATTCTTGTTGGTTCACCTTTACAAAGACCACGCCAACACCCGGCACACCTGTTGGAAAATTCGCTGGTCGCACCATTCTCTTAGCATCCTCGATAAATTCGAAAATCCCCCGGTTATCCCAAGCGTGGTTACCTAGCGTAATCACATCGGCCCCATCTTGTAAAAATTTCTTATAGATTTTTTCGGTAATCCCGCGACCACTGGCTGCATTTTCACCATTCACAATTGTTACTTGTGGACGATATTTTTTCTTTAATTTTGGCAAGTAATCACTGACTGTATTGCGTCCTAAAGATCCCACAACATCCCCAATAAATAATAACCTCAAAATTTTTCCTCTTCTCTAATTAATCTCATTTCTTTATTATAAGCTAGGATAGAAAATTAAGCAAAATTTCCCATACAAAAAGAGGCATCCACCTTCTGACGCCTCCATTTTTTGAATATTTTTATGCAGTGATTAACCCTAATTTATTTAATGCATGATAAATGCCATCTGAATTATGATCTTGGGTAACTAAATCTGCATGTTTTTGCACTTCAGCATTGGCATTACCCATCGCCACACCAACACCAGCCATCGATAGCATTTCACGGTCATTCATGCCATCTCCAAAACAAATGATGTCTTCTTGCTGAATGTCTAAATCCTCAGCCACTTGCAAAATCGTCGCTGCTTTAGAAATCCCTTGCGTTAGGACATCCACACAATTTGGGTGCCAACGAACAAAACGTAAATCTTGATACTTTTCATCAAAACGACCTTCATGTTTCGCTGAATAAAAAGCCAATCCCGCATAAACATCTTCCTCTTTGGCAAATTGTGGATCTAAATTTGGTAAAGTTGATCCAAATGACTCCATCGCATCGGTCATTTTAGGTAAATCTAAAGAAGTAATCCGCTTTGTTTCATCTAAACCTACTAAAGCCACATCAATTCCTAAAGGTACTACCTCTTCTTTTAAGGCTTTTAGCGAATCCATCGGTAAGAGTTGTTTATGAATTTGCTTATTATCTTTAAAGGCCGCCGCACCATTACATAAAATATAGTTTTCAAAATCAAGTGCATCAATCACTGGTTTGGCCAATACACGTGAACGACCAGTCGCCAATGTCACATAATGCCCTTGAGCTCGCAAACTTTCAATCGCCATCCGTGTACTAGGCAACACTTGTAAATTCTTATCTAATATTGTCCCATCAATATCAAATGCAATTAATTTTCGGTTCATCTTCACACTATCCCCCAACTTTTATGTATGCGTCTACTTTACTAAAATTTTCGCATTCTGGCAAATATCAAAGCTTACTTGAGAAGAAACAAACTGTACGCACCGCTATCATGAACATCAATTTATATCGAGCTATGATACACTTCACTAAAAAAAATGGGGCTGACCCAAAAGTAGCCCCTATGTGAAAAAATAGAGGTCTTTCCATTTAGATAGTAGTGGAAAGATCTCTATTTATCTTTTGAAAGTGAATACAAAAATAAAGCAC
>NZ_JBQKFH010000065.1:0-8482 GCF_052119425.1 Enterococcus cecorum | reverse complement strand
TTAGGATGGATGAGTCCTGTTCAATATAGGCTCCATCTTTTAGCTGCATAATGAAAACGAGACGACCGGAGTCGTCTCGTAAAAAAGTCTAACTTTTTGGGGTCACCTCAGAGTGACCTCCGCTTTTTTCATTCATTTATATATTATTTTTCTTCTTCGTCTTCTGGCACTTTATTATCCAAGTCGGTACGTACAATTAAGACATCACAAATTGCATGACGGATAACATATTCAGATACAGAACCGATAAATAAACGTTCAACTGCATTTAAACCAGTCGCACCTAGCATGATTAAATCTACTTTTTCGCTCTCAGGTAATTCTTTAGCAATCACTGATTTAGGAGAACCGTATTCGATAATTGTTTTGACTTGATTTACCCCTGCTTCACTAGCAGCTTTTTGATAATCAGCCAAGGTTTGTTTAGCCATTTCACTTGCTTGTTCCATCATCATACCATCTAAAGAAGAGATTGTTTGGAAAGCACGCGTATCAATGACATGGACTAATAACAATTCAGAATCATTCCGTCGTGCAACATTCACCGCCTTTTGAAATGCCAATTCTGCCTCTTTGGAACCATCTACAGCGACCATAATTTTTTTATATTCTTGCAACATAAGAATCCTCCTCTCTGTTATATCTACCTTTATTTTAAAACAAAAAAAGCGATTTGTCACAAAATTTCTATTATAATTTTAAGTTTTTTGCTAAAAAAGAAGAGAAAACCCCACTTAATATAAAAACAGCAATAATAAAACAAATACTAAAGAAGCGATCATTCATAAAAGTGCAGACAATCCCTAGAATACCACCGATTACAAAAAATTTACCATAATCACTTAATACAGAAGCTAAATCTTCTTTAGGTTTTAAAAATTGTAAGGCAATCGTTGTTTTGAAAATTAAGAAATAACCAATCACTAATAATAGCGAGGCCATGATAAATAATAAGATTTGGATTAACATGAACTATTTTCCTTTCGATTTTGATATTTTTCACAGCTTTATTATACTCAATTTTGGCAAGAAAAAAAGCCTGACCATAAAGCCAGGCTCAACCTATATTGGTTATCATGGGTACTATCCGTAGATGCCGTTTTTTATCCCGAGGTATTGATCCCGCAAACTAGCAGGTGGGCTCTTCTATCTATCCTTTGAACTACCAAATGAAAAGGCATGTTACCCGCATAGATTCAATTAGATCCCAATAAATCAATAACAATGTTCGGTCAACACACTAAAGGGAGAATTCGCACATCACAGATTTCCCATAACTAATACTAGCATAGTTTTTCAAAGAGTGCAAGTGAAACACCTAAAAATTGATAACGTTTTCTAAGAAGGACTATACTCGTTATTAGATAACTTATTAATGTTGCTTCCATTCTTGGATTTGTTGATATCTCATGGCTAAGGCTTTTTCGTATTTGCCACTTGTTTTTGGTTGATAGTAATGACGATGCACAAGATTGTTTGGCAAGTACTGTTGGTTCACCCATTGATTTGGATAGTCATGTGGATACTTATAGTCTACCCCACGATTTAATTTTTTCGCCCCTTGATAGTGACTGTCGCGTAAATGATCTGGAACATCGCCTGCTTTTCCACTTCTGACATCGGCTAAGGCTGCATCAATGGCACTAATGGCTGAATTGGATTTAGGAGATAGACACAAATCAATCACAGCATTGGCTAATGGAATCCGTGCTTCAGGAAATCCTAGTTTTTCAGCAGCTTGGATTGCAGAAACAGTACGGGCAGCGGCTTGGGGATTTGCCAGGCCTACATCTTCATAGCAAATGACCATTAACCGCCGACAAATAATGGGTAAATCCCCAGCTTCGATTAACCGTGCCAAATAGTGTAGTGCCGCATCCACATCGCTTCCTCGGATGGATTTTTGCAAGGCGGAAATCACATCATAATGGGCATCTCCGTCTTTATCATGGGTCAATGCTTTCTTTTGCAGACAAGACTCTATAATTTCTAAGGTAATTTCAATCTTTCCGGTAGCTTCATCGACGGGGGTGGATTTGACGGCTAATTCTAACCCATTTAAGGCACTTCGTAAATCGCCATTGGTTACCCGCGATAGATGAAGTCGGGCGTTATCTGCTAGATGGACGGGATATTCGCCCAATCCTTTTTCAGTATCTGCTAATGCTCGGTCAATCGCGGCTAAAATATCTTCTTGGGTCAATGGTTTTAACTCAAAAATTTGACAACGACTGCGAATGGCTGGGTTGATGGAAATATAAGGATTTTCAGTTGTTGCGCCAATCATAATAATGCGACCATTTTCTAGATGAGGCAATAGAAAGTCTTGTTTGGTTTTATCTAAACGGTGAATTTCGTCCAAGAGTAAAATTACCGTACCACTCATTTTGGCTTCTTCTGCAACGATTTGTAAATCTTTTTTGCTGTCAGTCGCGGCATTTAGCATACGAAAGGCATATTTGGTCGTTCCGGCGATGGCTGAGGCAATACTTGTTTTTCCTGTGCCTGGGGGTCCATATAAAATCATAGAGGATAGCATTTTAGCTGTAATCATTCGGTCAATAATTTGTCCTGGTCCCACGAGATGCTTTTGCCCAACGACTTCGGATAATTGAGTGGGGCGCATGCGATAAGCTAATGGTTTCATACGATACATCCTCTCTATCAAAAAATGCTTTGCTTACATAGTATAGCATTATCTGTGCAAAATAAGCTAGTTGAAACATTTTTTTGCGCAAATGATGGTTTTAGCTATGATTTAGTAAAAGAATTGTGTATGATGAAAGTGATGGAAATTATTCAGAAAAGAGGGAAATCAGTGGCCAAAGAAGATATTTTAACTTTTTTAGACCAACAAATTGATCAAAAAGTGACTGATTATGATGTCGCATTAGATTGGAATACTAAAAACCATACGATAGAAATCATTTTTCGCCTATATTTAGCAAGCAATGAAGAGTTAGCTGGTGAAGAGGAAGTCGAAGCGATAGAATTTGAAGATGGGATTTTACTTTACACTGAAAAATCTCAATTTGATGCAAATGATTACTTATATACAATGCCTTTTGAGCGTAAAAAAGGGATTGAAAGTACGACTTTAGCGGGTCTTGTTACGTATTTAAATGAAGTATTAGACCAAGGCATGTCTGATATTTTCGACTTTTTAGAAGACGAAGAAGCTGAAGTGTTTGAATTAACTTTTGATGAAGCTAGACTACAAGAAATCATTGAAAATGAAGGATCTGCTCGTTGGATTCCTTATCCTAAATTTTAAGAAGGTGAAAAGATGAAGTGGAATGAAGTAAAAGTCACAACAGAAAGTGAAGCAATCGAAGCGGTGTCTAATATTTTAATGGAAGCCGGTGCCAGTGGCGTAATGATTGAAGATAGTTTAGATATCGAAAATTATAAAACAGATGCCTATGGAGAACTATTAGACAAAGAAAACTATGAAATGATTACAGAAGGGGCGGTTGTTACGGCATATTTCCCTGAAACAACCTTCTTGCCTGAAATTATGCCAACCATTCAAGACAGAATTGCGCAATTGGCTGAATTTGGTTTAGCCATTGGTAAAAATGAAGTCGAAATTTCTGAAGTCTCTGAGGAAAATTGGGCGACGGCGTGGAAAAAATATTATCATCCTGTGCAAATTAGTCGCTTTTTAACGATTGTCCCAAGCTGGCAAGACTATCAAGCAACCCATCCAGAAGAAAAAATCATCACCTTAGATCCAGGTATGGCTTTTGGTACTGGGACACACCCGACGACTCGCTTAACGTTACAAGCTTTAGAAGTGACCTTACATGGAGACGAAACGGTACTTGATGTAGGGACAGGCTCAGGTGTGTTAAGTATTGCAAGTAAATATTTAGGAGCCAAAGAGGTTCATGCTTTTGACTTGGATGAAGTCGCGGTTAGAGCAGCAAAAGAAAATATGGACTTAAACCCGATTGCTAGTGATGTTAAGGTCAGTGCCAATGATTTACTAAAAGGAATCGAAATACAAGCGGATGTCATCGTGGCCAATATTTTAGCAGATATTATCGTCTTAATGTTAGAGGATGCGCATCGTTTGTTAAAAGATACTGGGCATTTGATTATCTCTGGAATTATCGAAGCCAAACGCGAAATGGTCTTAGCTGCATGTGAGAAGGCAGGCTTTGTCGTGGAACAACAATTGAACCAAAAAGACTGGTATGCGATTATTTTGAAAAAAGACTTGGGTGAAGATTAATGCAAAGATATTTTGTTGATACCCCTTATCAAGTACAAGAAAGCTATCAGGCAACCAAGGAAATGTATCATCATATGGTTCACGTGATGAGGATGAAAGTTGGCAGTCAAGTCTATCTAGCTTTTAGCGACCAACAAGTCATTATGGCACAAATTAGCGAAATCACCCCAGATACGTTGACTTTGGTGGAAGTGGCTAAAGAAGAACAAGCAAAAGAATTACCAGTTCATATTACTATTGCTAGTGGCTATCCAAAAGGTGATAAGCTAGAGTGGATTGTCCAAAAAGCGACAGAACTAGGTATGGCAGAGTTGATTGGCTTTCCAGCAGCTAGTTCGGTTGTGAAGTGGAATGATAAAAAACTAGCTAAAAAACAAGAACGTCTCGAAAAAATTGCCCAAGAAGCTGCGGAACAATCGCATCGTCAAGTCGTACCTAAAATTGATTTGTTGGAACACTTTACAGATTTATTAAAACGCGCAGCCGAATATGATCACATCATCATTGCTTATGAAGAATCGGCCAAACAAGGCGAAGATAGTCAATTGGTGCAAGTCTTTCAACAGCTTGCCCCTAATGAGAAGCTTTTAGCTATTTTTGGGCCAGAAGGGGGCATTACGCCGACAGAAATCGAGCAATTCAAGCAATTAGGTGGCAAATGCTGTGGATTAGGGCCAAGAATATTACGTACGGAGACCGCACCTTTATATCTTTTAGCAAGCAGTAGTTTCTTTTTTGAATTGATAAACCAAGAAAAGTGAGTGAATAAGATGCAACAAGCAATTACAAAGTTAGAAGCAGCACTGACAGAAAATGAATTTGTCTCTGTTCCGAATATGAATGTAGCACAAATTCGTTATATCTATGGTTCATTAAATCTATTTTATTTAAACCAAATTGTGCAAAAGGAAGTGGAGCAAGCAGCTACATTTGACCCTGAGGAATTGATGATGGCCTCGGCATTTGGTGATATGGCGGTGGAATTAATTCAGATTAATCATACTTTAGGCCTGCCTTCTTTAAGTGAGTATCAAGTGAAGGAAACCTACTTCTTCATTAATGATATGTTTGAGTTATTTAATCGGGCGGATGAAGCAATTTATCAACTTTCAAGTCAAATCATTCATAGTAAGACAACACATGAACCATTAGATCAAGCTTTGTTAACGGATATGTTTGATTTGTTGGCTAGTTTAGCTCATTACTGTGGCTTTTCATTTAAGAATTCTTTGCAGATGGCTGTGGATGAGTTTATTGAATTTTTATTATAATTTTTGCTGAGTATTTGATGCTTTTTTAGTGTCAGATGCTCTTTTTTTAGGTTAAATGATGGCTAAAATCGAAAAAGATAAGATAAAAGCGTTTGAATAGTCGTCTTTCATTGTAATGGATGGAATTTTTTTGCTATAATAGTAGAAAATCAAGCGAGGTGAGTGAAATGGCAAAAGATATCGTACTTTCAGGGCCAAGTGTAATCAAAATGGTTGCAGATTATATGAGCGAAGAAGAAACCGCCTTTGTCCAAAAAGCTTTAGATTATGCGACTAAAGCCCATGCCCATCAATTTCGTAAATCAGGCGAGCCATACATTATTCATCCGATTCAAGTAGCTGGACTTTTAGCGGAATTACATATGGATCCACATACTGTTGCCACAGGTTTTTTACATGATGTTGTAGAAGATACGGATGTGACTTTAGAAGATTTAGAAAGAGATTTCGGTAAAGATGTGGCGATGTTAGTCGATGGTGTCACGAAATTAGGTAAAATCAAATATAAATCTCATGAAGAACAATTAGCAGAAAATCACCGCAAAATGTTAATTGCGATGGCCAAAGATTTGCGAGTCATCATGGTGAAATTAGCGGACCGTTTGCATAATATGCGGACGTTAAAACATTTAAGAGAAGATAAACAACGCCGCATTGCACAAGAAACATTGGAAATCTATGCTCCATTGGCTCACCGTTTAGGGATTAGCCGGATTAAATGGGAATTAGAAGACCGTGCTTTACGTTATATTAATCCTAGTCAGTATTATCGTATCGTTCATTTGATGCAAACCAAACGCGATGAACGAGAAGCCTACATTGCTGAAGCGGTAGAAGAGATTCGTTTAGCGACGGAAGAACTAGAGATTTATGCCGAAATTTATGGTCGACCAAAACATATTTATTCGATTTATCGTAAAATGGTCGATAAAAAGAAACAATTTGATGAAATTTACGACTTATTAGCGATTCGTGTGATTGTGGATTCCATCAAGGATTGTTATGCGGTGTTGGGTAGTATCCATACCAAATGGAAACCAATGCCAGGGCGTTTTAAAGATTATATTGCGATGCCTAAAGCTAACATGTACCAATCCTTGCATACAACAGTCATCGGGCCAAAAGGAAATCCACTTGAAGTGCAAATCCGTACCCATGAAATGCATGAAATTGCCGAATTTGGGGTTGCGGCACACTGGGCATATAAACAAGGAAAAACCGATAAAGTCAAACCAGACAGCATGACCAAACAAGTGGGTTGGTTTAAAGAAATTTTGGAACTCAAAGATGAAAGCTATGATGCCTCTGAATTTATGGAAGGGGTCAAAGGCGATATCTTTAGTGATAAGGTCTATGTCTTCACTCCTAAAGGCGATGTGACTGAGCTGCCTCAAGGGTCTGGTCCACTTGATTTCGCTTATAGTATCCACACTGATATTGGAAATAAAACAGTCGGTGCGAAAATCAATGGGAAGATGGTACAACTTGACTACAAATTGAAAAATGGGGATATTGTCGAAATCTTGACTTCACCTAATTCATTTGGGCCAAGTCGTGACTGGTTGAAATTTGTGGCGACTTCTAAGGCAAAAAATAAGATTAAACGCTTCTTTAAAGTCCAAGATCGCGATGAAAATATCGAAAAAGGGCGTGAAATGGTCAGCAAGGTCATTCAAGATTTAGGCTTTGTACCAAAAGAAATCTTGACCAAGGCTAAAATTCAAGAGGCGATGTCACGCTTTAATTACCATTCCGAAGAAGACTTATATGCAGCAGTCGGTTTTGGAGAAATGAGTGCCACGACTTTTGTGAATCGTTTGACCGAAGAAGAACGCAAGCAACAACAAGAAGAAAAACAAAAGCAAGAAGTAGAGGATTTATTGACCAATCCAGTGAAAAAAGAACCTGAAAAGATGAAAGTGCGTCATGAAGGCGGCATTGTCATTGAAGGGGTCAATAATCTACTTATTCGTTTGAGCCGTTGTTGTAATCCGGTACCAGGTGATGAGATTGTCGGCTATATCACTAAAGGACGTGGGGTGTCGATTCACCGTGCAGATTGTCCAAATGTCCGTCATGCCGTTGACTTTGAAAACCGCATGATTGAAGTGGAATGGGAAGATACTGCAGTCATGAATATGGAATTCGATGTTGATTTGGAAATTCATGGCTTCAATCGTAACGGTTTATTGAATGACATCTTACAAACCGTTAACTCTATGACGAAACAATTGAGTAGCGTAGAAGCGAGATCGAACAAGGAAAAAACAGCTACCATTCGTCTAACTTTACGTATTCAAAACTTAAATCATTTGAAATCAATTGTCGATAAAATCAAACAAATTCCCGATGTCTATTCTGTACGTCGGATGAAAGGATGAGTCCATGCGCGCGGTAATTCAACGAGTCAGCCAAGCAAAAGTAGTCGTGGATGACAACACAGTAGGTCAAATTGGTAAAGGTTTTATGATTTTACTTGGTGTCCATGAACAAGACACACAAACAGATGTCGATTATTTAGTAGGTAAAATAAGTAAACTTCGCGTCTTTGAAGATGATCAACAAAAAATGAATCGTTCTATTATGGATGTCGGTGGGGAGATTTTGAGTATTTCTCAATTCACCTTATTTGCGGACACTAAAAAAGGCAATCGACCAAGCTTTGTGCAAGCGGCTAAACCCGATACAGCCATTCCTTTATACGAGGCTTTTAATGAAGGGTTGCGTCAAGCAGGCATTCCGGTTGAAACGGGCATTTTCGGTGCCGATATGAAGTGTCACCTCGTCAATGATGGCCCTGTAACGATCATCATCGACAGCCAAAATAAATAAATACAATAAAAAAGGTAGTGATCCGCACAAAATGTACCGACCCCCAAAAGTTAGACCATAAAATCTAACAATTGGAGGTCGGTATTTTTATGTCCAAATATTCTTTTGAGTTTAAAAAGCAAGTTGTAAATGCTTATCTTAA
>NZ_JBQKFH010000064.1:0-8692 GCF_052119425.1 Enterococcus cecorum | reverse complement strand
TCAGGTAAAATACCTTTACGATACATTTCCACACATTTTCTTTTGTACTCATAGCTGTAGCGCATAAAAATACCCTCCTTACTGTTTGTCCAGTAAAGAGGGTACATATCACAGGCGCAGGGGACTCACTTTTTTTATTTCATTGGTTGTTTTGATTCAAACAATGGACTAACTGGTTTGTTCTCATGAATACGTTTGATGGCTTCAGCGACTAATTCACCCACGCTGATTTCATCAATTTTATCAATTTTACGTTCTGCTGGTAAGTTGATTGAATCAGTTACCACTAGACGTTCAATTGCAGAATCTTGAATACGTTCCAAGGCAGGACCTGAAAGCACTGGGTGAGTACATGATGCATACACACTCTTCGCCCCTGCTTCTTTTAAGGCATTGGCAGCTAAGGTAATCGTACCAGCTGTATCAATCATATCGTCAATCAAGACACATACTTTACCTTCCACTTGACCGATAATATTCATTACTTCAGCCACATTTGCTCTTGGGCGGCGTTTGTCAATAATAGCAATTGGTGATTTTAAGAATTCAGCTAATTTACGAGCACGTGTCACCCCACCATGGTCTGGCGAAACAACAACTACATCATCGCCGACAATTCCTTTTTCTAAGAAGTAGTTAGCAATTAATGGTGCGCCCATCAAATGATCGACTGGAATATCAAAGAAACCTTGAATTTGAGCTGCGTGCAAGTCAAGGGTAACCATTCTTGTGGCACCAGCTGTTTGTAACATATTGGCTACTAATTTAGCAGTAATTGGTTCACGAGAGCGCGCTTTACGGTCTTGACGAGCATAACCATAATAAGGCATCACCACGTTAATTGTTTTCGCACTGGCACGTTTTAGCGCATCAATCATGATTAATAGTTCCATTAAGTTGTCATTAACGGGTGAACTAGTTGATTGAACAACATAGACGTGTGCCCCACGGATACTTTCCTCGATATTTACTTGAATTTCTCCATCGCTAAATTGTTTCACTGTACATTTTCCTAATTCTACACCTGCAGCTTCAGCAATTTTTTCAGCTAAAGGACGATTAGAATTTAAAGCAAAAATTTTCAACTTTGGATCAGAATATTGGTTTGACATGAGAACCTCCACTTTCTTTTTTACAAAACAGAATGACTACTACATTTACGTATTCTTCCAAATAAAATAGTAGTCATTTTTTGCACATAAATCAAGGTTTTTTGGCGATTTTTTCATTAAAATATTAAATAGGCGAACAATTAGAGCTTTCCTCTCAGCAAACTATCAGAAATCGCACTTTTGATTTCTGATTAAGAAAAAAACAACTAGCCAAACAGCACTTACTTTTGCTGTCTGACTAGCTGCTTCACGACCTTATTTGAAATACGGTAGTTTTTTGGCTAGGTTTTCTTTGTTGACTTGGCGGGCGCGGGCAATGGCCATGGTGTGCTCGCTAATGTCTTGGGTAATGGTTGAACCTGCAGCCGTGGCACTGTTTTTCTCCATATTCACTGGTGAAACAATAATTGTGCCTGAGCCGATAAAGCTATTGTCGCCGATTGTGCTGTGGTGTTTATTCTTACCATCATAGTTGGCAAAAATTGTCCCACAACCGACATTGATATTTTCACCTAAAGTTGCATCGCCGACATAAGTCAAATGTCCTACTTTAGTATCTTTACCAATCGTAGCTTTCTTCACTTCCACAAAGTTACCGACATGGGCATTCACACCGATATCTGCTTTTGGACGTAGATGGGCAAATGGACCGACATCTGCACCTGTACGAACAATACTTTCTTCCACGACAGAATGTTTAATGGTCACGCCATCTTCAATCACGCTATCGACAATTTCACTATGCGCTGTGATAAGGCAATCTTGCCCAATCTTAGTTTGACCTTTTAAGATAACGCCTGCTTCAATCACCGTATCTGAACCAATTGTAACATCCGCTTCAATATAAGTATTTGCTGCATCGACAAAAGTTACCCCGTTAATCATATGTTGACGGTTAATTCGTTTGCGCATGATTTGATTAGCTGTTTCAAGCGCCACACGATCATTAACCCCTAGTGATTCTTCAAAGTCATCCGTTTGATAAGCGGCCACTTTATTGCCAGCGTTTTTCAAAATTTCTAAGGCATCGGTTAAATAATATTCACCTTGCGCATTGTCCGTTGTGATTTGGCTTAGGGCTTCAAATAACAATTCATTATCGAAGCAATAAGTTCCGGTATTGATTTCTTGGACTGCGGCTTCTTGTGGATTAGCATCTTTTTGTTCCACGATTTTTTGTACATCGCCAGCTTCATTGCGGATAATGCGTCCATAACCAGTTGGATTGTCCGCATGCGCAGTTAATACAGTCACTGCGGCTTGATTTTGCTCATGATAGTCAAATAATTGTTGCAAAGTCGCACTCGTTAATAGCGGTGTGTCCCCACTAATGACTAAAGTTGTACCTTTTTTGCCTTCTAGCGCTTCTTTGGCTTGCATCACCGCATGACCTGTTCCTAGTTGTTCCGCTTGTAAGGCATATTGACTACGATTGCCTAAACGTTCTTGGACCATTTCAGCACCATGACCCACAATCGTAATAATTTGCGCAGGTTGTAATTTTTCGACTTGCGTTAACACATGATCCACCATGGCTTTACCACATACCGGATGTAGCACCTTGTATAATTTTGATTTCATGCGGGTACCCTTACCAGCTGCCATAATAATTACATAACGATTATCCAAAATATTTCCTCGATTCTAATTCAATTTTTCTTCGTATTCTTTAAAGTAATTCCCTGGTACAACAGAGATGGTTTTATCTTGCGTATTGACATCTTTAACAAATAATAACGAATTATACTCATCAATCACACGTTTACCTTTGAAATTTCCTTCAGCAAAGACGGTAATGCCGACTAATTCTGCTTCGAACTCTTCAATCAAGCTCTTCATCCCATTGACCGTGCCGCCGCCTTTCATGAAATCATCGACCACTAACACACGGGAGCCACGACGTAAACTGCGCTTAGATAATTCCATTTTTTCGATACGTTCTGATGAGCCTGAAACATAATTCACGCTGACCGTTGAACCCTCTGTAATCTTAGAATCACGACGCACAATCACAAACGGTACATTTAAATAATAAGATACTGCCTGAGCAATCGGAACTCCTTTTGTCGCAACCGTCATCACAGCATCGATTTCTTTATCTAAATATTTTGAAGCGATAATGCGACCCACTTGGCGTAATAATTCTGGCTCGCCTAAAAGATCAGATAAATACACATAGCCACCAGGTAATAAACGGTCTTGCTCAGATAAACGTTCGGCTAATTTGTGCACATACTCATACGCTTCTTTTTCTTCCATCACAGGGATAAACACCACACCACCTGCAGCACCTGGCAAAGTTTCTAACAAGCCAATGCCGCGCTCTTTAAAGGTCTTTTTCACAATACCTAAATCTTCACTAATAGATGATTTGGCAGATTCGTATCTTTTAGCGAATAAACTTAGCGAAATCAACTCATGTGGATGTGACAATAAATAGTTAGTCATATCAATCAAGCGTTCACTCCGACGAATTTTCATAGATTCTTCTCCCCTCAAAAGCTATTTGTTCTTAATTTTAAGTTTTTCAAATATTTTCCTTTCCATTATAATCAAAAAATACGAGTTTTGCGAGAGTTTTTGCATAAATTATCGAAAAATGTTCGTAAAATTATCAAAATCCACCTAAAAAGTCGAATGAAACCTGTCATTCACTCAAAATCATTCCTAGTTTTCGAGAAAAAAACAGCCCTCTTATTTAGAAGACTGTCCATCATTTAGTTCTCACTTATTTTCGTTTTGCTTGAATAACTAGGATGCGCACCACATTAGCCACCAAGAAAATCGCAATATAAACAAGTGTAATCGTCGCTCCCGGTGGGGTATCTAAGTAAAAGGAACTCGTTAAACCACTAAGCATTCCCACCAAGCCGATAAACATACTCAAATAAATCACTTGGTTAAAGCCTTTGCCCACTCGTAAACTCGTCGCAGCCGGTAAAACCATAATTGCTGAAACCAATAACGCGCCAGCAATCGGAATCATAATCGCAATCGCCACCCCGGTTAAAATATTAAAACACATCGACATCAAGCGCACCGGCAAACCATCGACATGGGCCGTTGCTTCATCAAAGGTTAAAATATACATTGGTCGGCGAAAACGCAAGAAACTCAAGAAAATCACTACGAATAAAATGCCTAAAAACCACACTTGGCTATTGGTAATCGTCACAATCGAACCAAACAAGTAGGACTGAATACTGGTTGAGGAATTACCGCCACTCAATTTCATCAAAACAAGCGCTAAGGCTAGTCCACCTGACATTAAAATAGCCACCGAAATCTCGGAATAACTATGAAACATACTGCGCAAATATTCCAGTAAGATAGCTGCTAAAATCACAATCAGCAAAGTCGTTACATTTGGACTTAAATTAAGGAAAAAGCCCAGTGCCACCCCCGCTAATGAGACATGTGATAAAGTATCGGCCATTAAAGATTGACGGCGTAAAACTAAGAATACCCCCAACATCGGTGCAATACCTGAGATAAAAATCGCCGCTAAAAAGGCTCGTCTCATGAATTCATATGAAAGCAACGCCATGGGGAATCCTCCTTTCGTACCAAATGAATTTGGCGATCTGCATAATTTTTGATTTCTTCATGATCATGGGTAATCATCAAAATCGCTTTTTGGTGTTGATGGGCACTATGACGTAATAACTTATAAAAATTATTGCGTGATTTTTCATCCATCCCGGTCGTTGGTTCATCTAAAATGAAAAGATCTGGATCAGTCGCAAACACACGCGCGAGGCTGATTCGCTGCTTTTGTCCACCGGAGAGCTCGCCGATTTTTTTATGGCGCATCTCCCACATTCCCACTGCATCTAGCGCCTTTTTTACATGCTCGTGATCACGGTCTGTTAAACGTTTGAACCAACGATCTTTAGGAAAACGCCCTGACTGCACCAATTCCAAAACCGTACTTGGAAAACCAACGTTAAACGAGGCAATTTGCTGCGGAATATAGCCCACACTGAGTTTCTTGCCCTCAATATTTTCTTTTGCAATCGTCACTGTGCCTGTCTTTGGTTTTAATAAGCCCAATGTCGCCTTCACCAAGGTCGATTTTGCCGCACCATTTTCCCCGGTTAAAGTAACAAATTCGCCCGCATCAACATGATAATTTATCCCGGTTAAGACTGGCTCTTCATCATAATAAAAGCTCAAATTTTCGACTTCAATATAGTGCATCTTTTCACCTACTTTTCATTCAAGGTTTGTTGTAAAGCTTGTAAATTTGCTCGCATCACGCTGAGATAATCCTCGCCATCTGCCAATTGGTCTTTGGTCAAACTTTCGAGCGGATTTAAGACAAGTAATTGTACCCCAGTTTCTTTAGCTAGGGTTTTCGCTACTTTAGCTGAGGCATTTTCTTCAAAGTAAATCACATGAATCTGCTCTTTTTGAATATATTTTTTCAATTCGGCCAAACGACTTGGTGTAGGCTCTTCATCTGGAGAAAGCCCAGTAACCGCCACTTGCTCTAAGCCATAACGTTTCGCTAAATAAACAAAGGCATCATGTTGTACGACAAACGTTTTATTCGTCGCTTTTTGTGCAGCCTCGCGGTATTGTTGATCCAAAGCTTGTAGTTTTTTGATATAGGCTTGAGCGTTTTTCTCAAAGGTTGCTTTATACTTCGGATATCGCTTGCTTAATGCTTTTTGAATATTGGTCACTTCTTTTTGTGCTAAGACCGGATCGAGCCAAACATGAGGATTGACATCACCGTGGTCATGATCGTGTTCATCGGCTTCTTCATCATGATGCTCATGTTCTTCTTTGCCACTTAGTAACTGAATACCGGTGCTAGCTTCCACAAGTTGCGTGTGCTTAGCGTCAATATTTTGCTTCACATCAGCCATCCACGTCTCAAAATGACTACTATTATACACGACCAAGCCAGCTTCATTTAACTTTGCAATATCTCTGGCACTTGGCTCATAGTCATGCGGTTCTGTCCCCGCAGGAATCAGTAACTTTACCTCACCTGTTTCGCCTACTACCGCCTTAGAAAAAGCATACATCGGATAAAACGTCGCCATGACTTGGACTTTTTGATTTTCTGATTGACTCGCTTTTTCCTGATTTTGACAACCAGCCAACAGCCCTATCGTAAATATTAATGTAATAACAGCTAAAATTCGCTTCATTTATTATTTATTAGTCCTTTCCTTAGGTTGTAAATCTAAATCGGAATGTAAATCGTAATATTCCGATTTATCCAGCATTCCCTAATTTATCAGATAGTTTCGCAAGCGTCAAGGAAAATGGCCCTAGATTTTTTTGAAAACTTTTTTTACTTTTTGTTCAAAGTTTCTTCACACTTCTGCTTTATGATATAAGCATCCCAACAAACAACCCTATATAAACACTTTTTCATTTTTAACTCCTTGTATGAAAAGCTAAATGGCTCAATGCTGTTTAGCTTTTCGTTGTTTAGACAGTGAAGTTGCAAAAAAAAAATGAGGAATGCGCGTCTTTACACATTCCTAACGATTTATTCAAAGTTTCTTCATATTTCTCTATTACTATATAAGTATCCCAATAACAACAACCCTTATAAACACTTTTTCATTTTTAACTCCTTGAACAGGCGTGCCAATAAATTAGGTGCGTCTGTTTTTTTGCAATGAATGTGAATAATTTCCCAAAAATGCGTTGAATCGTTTTTTTGTTATGTTATAATCTTTTTATAATCAAACAATTACAAAAGGAGTTTATGATGATTGAAATAAACAAGGTGGTGAAAAGCTTTCATCACAAAGAAGTATTAAATATTGAACAATTAACCATTCATAAAGGGGAAACTGTGGCAGTCATGGGGATGAATGGTGCTGGGAAATCCACTTTAATCAAACTCATTTCTGGATTATTTAATCAAGATCAGGGCACGATTTTCGTCGATGGTCTGGCAAATACCGACCGTCATATTCACCAAAAAGTCAAATTCGTCTTAGAAAGCGGACGTGGCTATTATGACTATTTGACTGCCATGCAAAATATCCACTATTTTTTGAAACTAAACCAACTCACTGTCAAACAAGTGCAACAAGAAATGTTAGACTATTTCGAATGGTTTGATTTCACTCCGTATCAAAACACCTTGGTCTCTGAGCTTTCTCAAGGGAACCGCCAAAAACTCTCCCTAATTATCGCGCTTTTATGCCAACCAGAAATTCTCTGCTTGGACGAACCAACGAATGGCTTAGATGTAGTGAGTAAACGACGATTAGGAGAAACATTAGCCAAAATCCAGCAAAAGCGCGACCTGACCATCATTATGACCACCCATGACTTTACCTTTACCAAAGAGTTTGCCAGTCGGATCTTAATTATGAACCAAGGCAAACTCACCAAGGATGGATCATTTACACAATTATTTGGTCGTGAGCAAGATTGGTTGAGTTATCATTTCACCTGTCCATTAGAAAGCAAATCAGCCTTGCAAGCAAAATTCCCTGAACTTCACTTTGAAGAAACGCAAGAAACGATACAGTTTACGTGCAAAGAAGAAACGCAAAAAGATGATATTTTACGCAACTTTAAAGTCTTGAGTTTTAAGGTTGAATTGCAGGACATGGATGATATTTTATATGAGGTGATTGCATGAGTTTAAGTGATTTAACGCGTGAATTTTTCCGCCAGTTGCAAGAAATGGGCCAATTTAAATTAAACTTGCTTTTTGCTAATCTCTCCATCGTGATTATGATTTCGGGTTATTTAGATTATTTTACGGGCCATCAATCTGTGGAAGCACTCTTTTTCTTGCTATTTACTTGGTATTTTGCCACCCACAGTATCACGCATCCAACGTTTTTTGTAGAAGATGAAGTCTATGATCGTACTCTCATCAGCGTGATTCAAAGTCGCAAAAGCTTGGTTAGTGTCTTGTTGTTAAAGATTATTGTGCAGATGCTGATTGATTTGGTAAAGGCGATTCCACTATTCTTATTGATTGCCTTCGTTATGAAAGTACCGTTTAATCATGGCGTTGCAGGTAGCCTCCTGATTTTTCTACTTTGCTTTGTGGTTATCTTTGGTCTGTATGGAATGGGCTTAGGATTTGCCGGATTTAGCCTTTTATATAGTCGCACTTCAAGTGTTACAGGGTTAATTTCGTATTTTATGCTCTTTTTTACCGGGATTTTAACGCAGTCTACCAATCTCGTCCTTACCTATTTGTTTCCTTATCAGTATTTACGTAGCTTTATTCTACAACCCAATTTAGCTACAGCGAGCATTCTTAGTCTATACGCAATTATTTATTGGGTGATTGGCCTACTCGTCTTTTACGCCCTCTTTTCACAGGCAAAAAAGAAGGGAGCGATTTTCAATGTATAATGAATTCCTGCGCTTTATCTATAATAAAAAACGCTATGGCTTTGACAGCTTCTCAGATGGACTGTATTTAGTCATCTTTTTATGCGGGACCTTACTGATTTTAAAAGGAAATCCTGAAGTGATGTGACCCCCAAAAGTTAGACTTTATTAGCGTAGTAGTTTTGTCTACTACGTTTTTTTATGCACTCATAAGGTGAATTCTGTATTGAACTGGACTTTTCCACCCT
>NZ_JBQKFH010000063.1:0-8903 GCF_052119425.1 Enterococcus cecorum | reverse complement strand
TACCCCAAGAAAGTGGAGGAGAGTGGATTCGAACCACTGAACCAAAAGGAACGGATTTACAGTCCGCCGCGTTTAGCCACTTCGCTACTCCTCCATATGATTATAGGAAAAACCTAACTGGGGTAGCTGGATTCGAACCAACGCATGAGGGAGTCAAAGTCCCTTGCCTTACCGCTTGGCTATACCCCAAGAAAAGTGGAGGAGAGTGGATTCGAACCACTGAACCAAAAGGAACGGATTTACAGTCCGCCGCGTTTAGCCACTTCGCTACTCCTCCATATGTTTTTCAAGTCAACTATTAAATAATACTATAAAATAATAATTATTTCAAGAGAAAAACATAATTTTTTTGAATAAATAATGCGTAAAGCTATTTATTCTTGTAAATTCCAACGCATTAAAATCGTTTCAATTGCAGCATCTAAACTACGATCTGTTTGAATTTCTTCTTCATTCATAAAACTAACAAAAGATTTAGGCCCATAATGTAATACTTCTCCAATTGTCTTTTTACCAATCGCAAGCTGGGTAACATCATAATTTGTACCATCTATTTGTTTCGTTGTTTCTACAACTTGTACTTGAATATCTTTATTTTTCTTCAATGTTCATCCCTCTTTTCTTAACATATCTATTCTAATCAAACCATCTAGATACTGTCAATAAAAAAATATGGCCAATCCTCACTTGAATTGGCCATCAAAATGCTTTTATTACATAATCGTATTCGTTAGCACAACATCAACTAACTCATAATCATCGCTAGTCAATACTGCTTTCACCTTTTCAGCATCCTTAGTTGCTAATTGAATTTCCACAAAGATTCCTTTAGATAAACGATTAACCACTATCGTTTCAATATTCATTTGAGCATCTGCTAGTTCCTTAGCAATCACCGCTAAAATACCATGATGTTCCTTAGTGATTTTTAGTGTAACTCTGACGCCACCATTTTCATAACCAGAAATCTTTAAAAAGGCATCAAAAATATCGTTATTCGTGATAATACCTACCAATTGATTCTTTTCCATTACAGGTAAGACACCAATTGATTTTGTGCGCATCACTTTTATGGCATCTTCCAATAATGCATCGGCCTCAATTGTGGTAACATGGGTTAACATCACATCACCAACCTTAGTTTTATTAATTAAATAATTCAGCTCAAATACACTTAAACTAGTTGCTTTTGAAGGCATCGATTCTTGAATAACCCCCTGTGTAATTAAACCAACCAATTGATTATCCTCTATCACCGGTAAACGATGAATATCATGCTTTTTCATCAAGTCAATCGCATCAAAAATAGGTGTTTGTGGTGTTACGGTAACTAACTTTTCCGTCATAAAATCTCTTACAGTCATGGTTTAACCCCCTAGATATGCTTTACGTACAGCTTCACTTGCCAATAGTTCTTTTCCTGTACCTTCTAATACAATTTTTCCAGTTTCTAATACGTAGCCGCGATTGGCGATTGATAATGCCATTTTCGCATTTTGCTCAATCAATAAGACTGTTGTACCTTGAGCTTGGATTTCTTGAATAATGGAAAAGATTTCCTTAATAAAAATTGGTGCAAGTCCCATTGAAGGTTCATCTAATAATAATAATTTTGGCTTAGACATCAAAGCTCTTCCCATCGCAAGCATTTGTTGTTCCCCACCAGATAAAGTCGCAGCATCTTGATTACGACGTTCCTTTAAAATTGGAAACTTCGCAAAAATCTGTTCGAAATCCTCTTTAAGCGTATTGTCTTTACGTAAAAAAGCACCCATATCTAAATTTTCTTGTACAGTTAAGCCACTAAAAACATGACGCCCTTCCGGAACTTGAGATAAGCCATCAGCAACAATTTTTTGCGGTGCAGCTTTTTCAATATTTTTTCCCTCAAAGATAATTTGGCCATTTGAAGGACGAACTAGACCAGATATTGTTCTTAAAATCGTAGTCTTTCCTGCACCATTGGCACCAATCAGGGAAACAATTTCGCCTTGTTTGACTTCAAAGCTGACATTATGGACAGCTTGAATCATACCATAATGAACAGATAGATCTTGTACTTTTAGCATTACATTTCCCCTCCTAGATACGCTTCAATAACTTTTGGATTATTCTTTATTTCCATCGGTGTACCATGGGCAATGACACGTCCATATTCCAACACATAAATTCGTTCACATACATCCATAACCAGACTCATATCATGTTCAATTAAGATAATGGTTAAACCAAATTCACGTTGGATTTTTCTGATTAATTCAGTTAATTCAGCAGTTTCTTGTGGATTCATCCCAGCAGCTGGCTCATCTAAAAATAAAATTTTCGGCTCAGTAGCTAATGCCCGGACAATTTCCAAACGTCTTTGTTCACCATACGGCAAGTTTTTGGCTAAGGTATTAACTTTTTGATCCAAATCAAAAATTGCTAATAAATCTTTGGCTTTTTGTCGCATCTCTTCATCATTTTTATAAAACTGTGGTAAACGTAGAATGCTTGAAAACACCCCTTTAGCATGTTTGGTATTCATCGCAATCAAAACATTATCCATGACCGTTAGCTCTTTAAATAGACGAATATTTTGAAAAGTACGTGATAAGCCTAAATCAGCAATTTTGTATGGTTTCATGCCATTTAAACGATTTTCCTTACCTTCAACAGTAAATAAAACATCACCTTCAGAAGGTACATACACGCCAGTCAATAAATTGAACAAGGTCGTTTTGCCGGCCCCATTTGGACCAATTAACCCAACGAGTTCATTTTCTTCTAAAGTTAGATTCACACGTGAGACAGCAGTAAGCCCACCAAAATTTTTAGTTAAATTTTTAACGTCCAACAGAGGCATTGACATCGTCTCCTTTCTTCGTGAATTTATCAATGATACGTTTCACTGAAAATTCCCATGTACCTAATAAGCCACTTGGTTTAAAGATCATGATAATAATCAAAGTAAGCGCGTAAAGGATCATTCGTAAGTAGCCAAAATCTTGTAAATACATATTTAAAATCCCTAAAACAACAGCAGAAAGCACTGCACCCGTTGTACTACCGATTCCACCAAATACAACAATAATCAAAATATCAATGGTTTTCATAAATTGATAGTCTTTAGGGAAAACAGATTGTTGGTAACTTGCAAACAAAGTTCCGGCAATACTTGCTAAAACTGCACCAATCACAAAAGCGAGTACTTTATATTTCGTCGTATTAATTCCCATCGCTTCAGCAGCAATTTCATCTTCACGGACAGATAGTATGGCCCGACCTGGCGCACTATTCATCAAGTTAGAAACTAAGATAATCGAAATCAAAGCAAAAACAAAAACAACTTCCCATGTAGTAACTTGTGGTAACCCGAAAATTCCTGAAGGTCCATTTGTAATATCTCTAAAGTTCACAATCAAAATACGGATAATCTCTGCAATCCCTAAAGTAGCAATGGCCAAATAGTCTCCTTTTAAGCGTAAAGTAGGTAGACCAACCACATAGGCAACAATACCAGATACAAGCATTCCAACTAATAATCCCATGATAAAACCACCATATGTAGGATTGCTAGAAGTAATGATAGCACATGAGTAAGCTCCAATTGCCATAAAACCAGCATGTCCCAAAGAGAATTGTCCTGAAAAACCAATAATCAAATTTAACCCAACTGCAGCAATAATATTAATACCAATATTAACAATAATCGCATCGGTAAATAGCGTAATGAATCCGCCATTATATAAAGCAAGTAAACCCCCATAAACAACTGCGGCAATAGCTACCCAGGCGATATTATATTTTAAATTTTTCTTCATCTTGGGCACCTACACTTTCTCTTTCACATTTTTACCAAGGATACCAGCAGGACGTACGAAAAGAATAATTATTAAAATCAAGTACACTAAAGCATCCTTATAATCAGAAAATCCAAAAGCAGTGGAAATTGTTTCAATCAAGCCGATTACAAAACCACCTAAAGCTGCACCAGGGATAATTCCAATACCACCTAAAACCGCAGCAATAAACGCTTTAAGTCCTGGAGCAACCCCCATCATTGGATCAATTGAATTATAATACAAACCAATTAACATCCCACCGGCAGCAGCTAATGCAGATCCAAGTGCAAAGGTAAAGGAAATTGTTCGGTTGACACTAATTCCCATTAATTGGGCAGCATCTGCATCCACACTCACAGCCCGCATTGCTTTACCCATCTTAGTCTTCTGAATAATTAATTGTAACAAAACCATTAAAACAATAGATACAACTAAGATTAATACTTGAATATTGCTTACTTCAATAAAGCCAAGATGATAAGTTTTCCGAGTGATATCCTGTGGAAATGGTCGTACATCTGGCGAAAAGAAATAAATCATAATATTTTGTAAAAAGAAGGATACACCAATTGCTGTAATCAAAGCAGAAATACGTGTTGATTTTCTCAAAGGACGATAAGCTAAAAATTCAATGGTTACACCTAATAAAGCACAGGCAATCATTGAAATAATCATTGCTGGGAAAAAACCAATTCCCGTATTATTTAATAGGAAATAGCCGATAAAACTACCAATCATATAAATCTCACCATGGGCAAAGTTAATCAACTTGATGATTCCATATACCATGGTGTAACCCAATGCTAATAAGGCATAGATACTTCCCAGGAACAAACCATTTATTAATTGTTGAATGATTGCTTCCATATCGCAAATCTCTCTTTCTATATAAAGTTTAAAAGAAGGAGGCTGACCTGGGCCAAACCTCCACTTTCATTATTTTGCATTGATGGTTTCTGCAGATGATTCTTTACCATCTGTTAAACCAAGAATTACAAGTGATTTTTCAGGGTTGTGGTCTTTATCAATGGTCATTGTACCAGTAACACCTTCAAAATTCTTCAAGTTAGCTAAGCCTTTTTGAATGGCTGCAGAGTCTGCTGATTTTTGATCTTCAATTGCTTGTTTAATCATGTATAGTGAATCATAAGCTAAAGCGTTAAATGTTGATGGTTCAGCATTGTATTTTGCTTTATAAGCTTCAATAAACGCAGGTACCTTATCAGTTGCAGGTGCCTTTGTAGAAAAGTGTGTACTATAAAATACATTGTTTACATTTTGTGCACCAGCTGTTTGCACCATCTTTTCATCACCGAAACCATCTGCACCGATGATTGGTTGTGTAATTCCTAATTCACGCGCTTGCTTAATGATTAAACCAGCTTGTGTGTAATAACCAGGAACATAGATAGCATCAAAATCTTTTCCTTTAAGTTTTGTTAATACCGCTTGGAAATCCTTATCATCTTGTGTAAAGTTTTCTTCTAGAACAATATCACCTTTATATTCTTTCTTAAAGGCTTTCGTTAAACCAATCGCATAATCACTTGAATTATCAGCTAAAATCGCTACTTTTTCAGCTTTTAAATTATTTGTTGCATAATCAGCTAACATAATTCCTTGGAAACTATCTTGGAAACATGAACGGAAAACATATTTCTGAACATCCTTACCATTTAAAGTAATTGAATCATCAGTTGCAGAAGGTGAGATAACTGGCACCTGCGCTTTCGTCATATTCGGAATCACCGTTTTAGTCGCTCCTGATGTTGCAGGTCCGATAACTGCTACGACTTTATCATTTGTGACTAAGTTTGCTGCAACTGTGGCTGCTTCATTATTATCAGATTTATTATCTTTAACAACCAACTTCACTTTTTTACCCAAAATACCGCCGTCTTTATTAATTTGTTCAGCGGCTAATTCAACCCCATTTTTTTCTGCACTACCATAGGCTGCTACCCCACCAGATAACTCAAGGTTTACCCCAATTTTAATAGTGTCTCCAGATTGCTTGTTGCCTCCACCGGCAGCTCCTTTACCACCACCTGGCGCAGCGCTACATGCTGAAAGTAATACTAAACCTGCTACTAAATAAGCTAATTTTTTCATCTTCATCCTAGTTGTCCTCCCTTAATACCATTTAGGATATGTCAACAATATACATAAAAATTTTCTAATTGTCAACAGAATTTTCAGAAAATTTATTATTTTGGAAAATATATTTCAATTCGGAAAAATGTACACAATTTAAAAGCGTTTGCAAAAAAAAGACCAACACCGTGCCTAATCATCATAATTAGGGCGATGTTGATCCTTAGTATTACGTTTCAAAGAAAATTTTAAAGGGACATAATCGATACCACCCTTTACAAATGGATGACATCTTAAAATTCTGGCTATCCCCATTAATGAGCCTTTCAATGCCCCATGTACTTGAATCGCTTGTATCATATAGTTTGAACAAGTTGGATGATAGCGACAACTTGGTGGAAATAACGGTGAAATAAAACGTTGATACCCCCGAACTATTGCAATCAGTACTTTTTTCAATTACCTTTCCTCCAATTATGAAAAATTGACTAGCAAGATTCCCTACTAGTCAACATTCTAATACTACTTAATAAAATCAAAAATATGGTGCCAAATGGACGGATTCAATACTTCAAGCGGATGACCGTCCCCAATAATCCCATAACCAATCATTAAACCGATAAAGAACAACACCACAGCCATAATAAAAACAAGAAATACCTTAATCAAAACATTTGTAATATAGCGAGTATTTTTCATTATGCTTTCCTTTTATGCATTTACTTTTTCTTTTTTAGACAGTTTTTCATCAATATCTATACGTATTACGTCTGCACCTAAAGCACGTAATTTCTCATGGAATTTATAATAGCCACGGTCTAAATATTTCAAATTACGGACACGCGTTCTACCTTTCGCTTTTAAACCAGCAAGAATTAATGCTGCGGCTGCACGCAAATCAGTTGCATAAACAGTCGCACCTTGTAACTCATGTCCACCTTCAATACATGCCACAGACCCATCAATTTTTACATGTGCATTCATTCTGCGCATTTCTTCAAGATGCTGGAAACGATTTTCAAAGACTGTTTCAGTTACAAAACTATTTCCTTTTGCCACTAATTGGATTGCTGTCATTTGAGCTTGCATATCAGTTGGAAACCCTGGGTGAGGTAAAGTTTTTACATCAGTTGGTTTCAAATCCTTAGGGCCAATAACCCGTAATCCTTCTTCAACTTCGAATATTTTTGCTCCCATCTCCATCAATTTAGAAATTAATGGACGATTATGTTCTGAAATGGCGTCATTAATAATGACATCACCACCAGTCATCGCAGCAGCAACCATAAATGTACCTGCTTCGATACGATCTTGAACGATAGAATGCGTTACTCCATGTAAATGTTCAACACCTTCAATACGCATAGTTTCTGTTCCTGCACCATAGATTTTCGCACCCATTTTATTTAATATATTTGCTAAATCGACAATCTCAGGCTCACGCGCAACATTTTCGATAATTGTTGTTCCTTTTGCCTTAATCGCAGCCATCATAATGTTTTGAGTCGCACCTACACTAGGAAAATCCAAATAAATATGAGCGCCATGCAATTCATCCGCAATCGCTTCAATATATCCTTCTGCTTGATTAATTTTTGCACCTAATGCTTGGAAACCTTTTAAGTGTAAATCAATTGGACGCTTACCAATTGCACAACCACCAGGCATCGCCACTTTAGCGTGACCATTTCTGGCTAATAAAGGACCCATAACAACGATTGAAGCACGCATTTTGCTAACATATTCATATGGTGCTTCAATGGCTAACTCATTTGTCGCATCTATTACTACTTGATTTTTATCTTCATTAAAAGTTAATTCAACATTTAAATGACGTATCACTTCATTCATTGTAAACACATCTGAAAGAATTGGTACATTGTTTAATACCGTATGCCCTTGATCCGCTAGAAGACTTGCAGCTAAAATGGGAAGAACCGCATTCTTAGCACCTTCTATTTTTACTGAACCTTTAAGAGCATTACCTCCTTGAACGATAATTTCTTCCATTATATTCGTTCCCTCCAAAAATACACTACCCTTTACTGCAATCTAGCAATAAAAAGATTTTTCGACAATTGTAAAATCTCAAAGAAAAAACTACTTACTAGGTAACCAAGACCAATAGCGAGAAGTAACATAAGCACTCTAATTTGACCTGTTTTTTGCTTTTTAAATAGCGTTTGCAAATTCAGCGACTGCAAAGACCAAAAGGCTAAATATATCCAAATCAGATGGCTTGTAAAACGTACAATCTGTTCAATACTATTATTTAACATGTTACCTCCTAATTCTTTAACATTACTATGATACATTATTTTTTCATGAAAAGCAATGAGGATTTTTTCAAAAAATTTGCGGACCTCTCATATCACGTAATTTTAACGTACAAAATATCCTCCTAATTGAAAAACATACTTTTAGAGTTTCAATAATTTACAAAACGTTCAAAATTCTGTATCATAAAGTATATAAATTTTGGAGGGATATTCATGTCTGATCAACAACATTCATATACAGAAGAACAAATCGAAGCAATTAAAGAGAAAATCTTAACGGCTTTAGAAACAGTTATCGACCCTGAATTAGGGATTGATATCGTAAACTTAGGATTGGTTTATGAAGTTGAATTTAATGGTTCAACCGGTGAAACGGTCATTAAAATGACTTTAACTACAATGGGCTGCCCATTAGCAGATATCTTAACTGATAATATTCATGATGCCTTAGAGGAAGTAGAAGAGGTCAAAAGTGTCGATGTCAAACTTGTATGGTATCCAGCTTGGACAACTGATCGAATGAGTCGATATGCTAGAATTGCCCTAGGTATTCGCTAATAAAACGAATAAAAAAGACTTGAGCCAAATACAGGGTTGAGGTGACCCCAAAAAGTTAGACTTTTTTACGAGACGACTCCGGTCGTCTCGTTTTCATTATGCAGCTAAAAGATGGAGCCTATATTGAACAGGACTCATCCATCCTAAC
>NZ_JBQKFH010000062.1:0-9197 GCF_052119425.1 Enterococcus cecorum | reverse complement strand
AGCATCGATTGAAGAAAGAAAAGAAAATAAAAAAAAGAGAGAAAGCATTCATAAAATAACTTTCTCTCCAATTGACTTAATTGCCAACAACACTACTTGACAAAGAGCCAACTTTCTAACGCACGATTTGCTAGCGTTTCATAACGTACTTTCTTATCGCGAATACGTTCAGGAAGCTCTGGGAATAGGCCAAAGTTGGCATTCATTGGTTGGAAATGTTTGCCTTCAGCATGCGTGATATAGTAGGCCATCGAACCCATCGCAGTTTCACGAGGGAAGACAACAAGCTCCTCCCCTTTGGCTAAACGTGCTGCATTAATACCGGCAATTAAGCCACTGGCTGCACTTTCCACATAACCTTCAACCCCTGTCATCTGACCAGCAAAGAAAATACGGCTATCTTTGCGTGATTGATAAGTCGGTTCTAATAACTCTGGGGAATTCATGAAGCTATTACGATGCATGACACCATAACGGACAAATTCAGCATTTTCCAAGCCAGGAATCATTTGGAAGACACGTTTTTGTTCGCCCCATTTCAAATGAGTTTGGAACCCAACGATATTATAAAGTGAAGCTGCCGCATTATCCTGACGTAATTGAATCACCGCATAAGGACGTTTACCAGTTTTTGGATCTTCAAGCCCAACTGGTTTCATCGGCCCAAACAACATCGTTTTCTCACCACGAGCTGCCATCACTTCAATTGGCATACAACCTTCGAAGTATTTTTCTTTTTCGAACTCTTTTAATGGTGCCACTTCCGCATTAACCAATTCTTTATGAAAAGCCTCGAACTCTTCTTTGGTCATCGGACAGTTCAAATAAGCTGCCTCACCTTTATCATAACGTGATTTTAGATATACTTTATCAAAATTAATTGAAGATTTTTCAATAATTGGCGCAGCGGCATCATAGAAATAAAAACCATCCGAACCATTAAATTCCTTAATTGTTTTAGCTAACCCTTCAGAAGTTAAAGGCCCAGTCGCAACTACGGTAATCCCTTCTGGAAATGCTGTTAATTCTTCTTCATATACAGTGATAAGTGGATGATTACGTAATTTTTCAGTTACCGTTGCTGAAAAAGTATCACGATCTACCGCTAAGGCACCACCAGCTGGGACACTGGTTTCATCTGCACTATGAATAATCACTGAATTCATTCGGCGCATTTCTTCTTTTAAAACACCGACAGCATTTTGTAAGCTATTACCTCGTAAAGAATTTGAACAAACCAATTCAGCAAATTGATTTGTATGATGGGCAGGTGTTTTCTTTGTTGGACGCATTTCATATAGATGCACTGCCACACCTGCATTTGCAATTTGCCAAGCTGCTTCACTTCCTGCTAGCCCAGCGCCAATAACATTCACATAAACCATCAATTCTCTCCTATCTATTTAATGACATTTTCTTCGTAATCACCATTCGGACAAACGACTTGCTTGCCACCTTTGACTTTTTTCTCAACTAAGAAGTGATCACATTTCGGACAATTTCTGCCAATTGGTTTATCCCAAGAAACAAACTCACATTCAGGATAATTACTGCAGCCATAAAATACCCGATTTTTCTTAGATTTTCTTTCAATAATTTGACCTTTATGACAGTGTGGACATTCAACACCGATTTCTTTTACGATAGGCTTGGTATTACGACATTCTGGAAAATTACTACATGCATAGAATTTGCCATATTTTCCTAGTTTAACGACCATCGGATGACCACAAACATCACAATCAAAGCCAGCCGGTTCATCTTTAATTTGAACTTTTTCAATTTGTTCTTCAGCCACGGCTAATTCTTTCGCAAATGGTTGATAGAAGCCATCGATGACTTTCACCCAGTTTTCTTTCCCTTCTTCTACACGGTCCAAACTATTTTCCATCTCGGCAGTAAAGTGAATATCAACAATTTTAGGGAAGAAATCAACCGTTAATGTATTTACAATTTCTCCTAATTCTGTCGGTTCAAATCGTTTTTGTGCCAATTTGACATAATAGCGACGTTGAATCGTATCAAGTGTTGGCGCATAAGTAGAAGGGCGACCGACACCATTTTCTTCAAGCGTACGAATCAAAGTAGCTTCACTATATCGTGCAGGTGGTTGGGTAAAGTGTTGTTTCGGCTCTACATCCACAGACTGGACGGTTTCCCCTTCGATTAGTTCTGGTAAGACATTTTCTTTTTCTTCCTTGCCATCGTCGCGTCCTTCGACATAAACTTGCATAAAACCTTTGAATTTGACTTTAGAACCATTAGCAATAAAAGTAACGCCATTTTGAATTAAAGTCACTTTCATAGTATCAAGGACAGCAGGTGTCATCTGACTAGCCACAAATCTGGACCAAATCAAAGAATATAGCTTCATTTGATCTTTATCTAAGTATTTTGCTAAACTTTCTGGTGTACGCAACACACTCGTTGGACGAATCGCTTCATGGGCATCTTGGGCACCTTGCGCATTGACAACTTTTTTGCTACTGTGAGCCGCAAATTCACTACCATAAGTTTCTTCAATAAATTGTGAAGCCTCTTGTTTGGCTGTATCGGCAATTCGTTTAGAGTCTGTACGCATATAGGTAATTAGACCGACCGTACCTTGACGACCTAGGGCAATTCCTTCATATAATTGTTGCGCAACCATCATTGTTTTACGTGTTCTAAAGTTTAATTTCCGCGCAGCTTCTTGTTGTAAACTACTCGTTGTAAATGGCGCTGCTGGATTGCGTTTACGTTCTTTCTTTTCAACTTTGGTTACTTGATAATCTTTAGAATCGACACGTTGTAAAACCGCTTGAACATCTTCTTGCGTCTTTAGCTGATATTTCTTTCCATCTAAGCCCCAGAAATTGGCTTTAAACTTTTGACGTCCTTTTTTAAAGTTCCCATCAATCGTCCAATATTCTTCTGGCTTGAACTCACGAATTTCTTTTTCGCGATCAATTATCATCTTCAAGGCAATTGACTGTACCCGACCTGCACTCAAACCTTTTTTCACTTTTTTCCATAGAATTGGACTAATAGAATACCCTACAAGTCGGTCTAACACACGACGAGCTTGTTGCGCATCCACTAAATCTAAATTAATGGTACGTGGTTCTTTAAAAGCCGCTTTGACTGCATCTTTGGTAATCTCATTAAAGACAACACGGTTTTTATCTTCCAGTGACAAGCCTAGAATATGTGCTAAATGCCAGGCGATTGCTTCCCCTTCTCTATCCGGGTCACTTGCAAGATAAACTTTTTCCGCTTTTTTAGCAGCTTGACGTAAACTCTTAATGACATCGCCTTTACCGCGGATTGAAATATAGTGTGGTTCATAGTTGTTTTCTACATCAATTCCCATCTTACTTTTAGGTAAATCACGTACATGCCCCACACTGGCAACGACTTTGTAGTTCTTTCCTAAATACTTCTCAATTGTTTTTGCTTTTGCTGGTGACTCCACTATGACTAAATACTTATATGCCATCAAATCAGAGCTCCTTTATAAAATTTTTCTTCTATTATAATAAATGAATTCAAATCATATCATTTTCAAATTTTGTCCAAAATGCTTAAAGACATGAACAAAATTATTTTTTTCGTAAATCGACTACAATCATAGCGATAAGAATTAGGTTTGTCAAGAAAAATAGCAAAGCAAAAATATACAAACGATTATTTTACGCGAAAATTTGGCAATTCATCAAGAATATCCGATGCTGAAATTACGCATTTTGCTCCATCTTGAATAAGCTTTAAAGTTCCGGTATTACGACGACTTATAACTTCTCCTGGCACACTAAAGACACTGCGACCTTCATCAATAGCAAGCTGTGCCGTAATTAAAGAACCGCTCTTGTCTTTAGCCTCAATCACACAGACACCTTCAGCCAGTCCAGCAATAATACGATTACGAAGCGGAAAATGAAAACCTCGCACAGGAGTAGTTGCTGGATACTCACTAACAATCAACTGCTGATTCTTCATTCGCTCATATACAGACCTAACTTCTTTTGGATAACAAATATCTATCCCACATCCTACTACCCCAATCGTCTTTCCGTGATAAATCATCGCCAATTGATGGGCAAAACTATCTACCCCTTTAGCCAAACCACTCGTAATGACCAAACCTTCATCAATCAATGGTGGTAAAAGCTGCTCCATTACTTGATAAGCGTACGGACTGGCTAATCGAGAGCCTACAATTGCGATTTGTCGTTGCTGCAATAAAGATTTATCGCCTTCATAAAAAAGAACAAGCGGTGGTTGATACGTTTCTTTTAAAACATCAGGGTACTCCTCTGATAAAATCGTGATAAATTTCTGCTCAGCCGTCAAATCTCCTAGTTTTTGCTCATCTAATTCCTGCCAATAGTGCAAAAACAAGTCTTGATGCTGACTGATTTGTAATTCACGCATAATAATCGGCCCTTGTTGCGCTAGTTCAGTCAAAGGATGCTCCACAAAATAGCCAAAAGCCCGCCATTTTTTCTGAATACTCAAGGGTAAATAACATAATTTCACACATAATTGTTCTAAAATTGATAATCGTTCAAACACAAAAATCCCTCCTCATTTACTAAATACGCAAAAAAGGAGGGAAAACTTTTTTAAATCATATCTTTTATTGGAGCAAATGTTTTGCGATGAATAGGTGTCACGCCATATTTCGCTAATCCTTCTATATGTTCCTTCGTGCCATAGCCTGCATTTTTGCCAAAACCATAGCCAGGATACTGTTTATCCAGTTCAACCATTAAATGATCACGATAAACTTTAGCAATAATACTAGCTGCGGCAATACTTTGACTCCGTGCATCACCTTTAATTAATGAAGTTTGTTGAATATCTAAATCTAATTCCATTGCATCAATCAGCAAGTAATCTGGTTGCACCGCTAATTGTTCGACAGCTTTGGTCATTGCTAGGCGGGCAGCTTGATAGATATTGATGGCATCAATCGTTGTTTCATCTACCACCCCAATTCCAATGGCCACGGCTTTTTCCTGGATAATCTGATACAGACTTTCGCGTTTTTTTTCGGATAATTGCTTAGAATCATTCAATCCTAAAATCAATTCATCATTAGGTAAAATTACCGCTGCAGCCACTACAGGTCCAGCTAATGGTCCCCGGCCTACTTCATCAATTCCGCAAATCGCCTGATAACCTTTTGCTAATAATTCATTTTCAAATTGCCGCATTTCGTGTGCTTTTTTAATCAGAGCCTGTTCTTTGGCTAAGAGATTTTCAAATTGTTGGATTAATTTTTGCACCCCTGCACGCTCATCTTTTCGTAATTGTAAAACATACTCATCTTGTGAATCATGGATTTGTGCCAATTTTTCCTTAATTTGGGCAATCGTTTCACTCATGGCTAGTCACCTCTTCAGCGCGGTCCAAAGTATAGCGCCCTAATTTTCCTTGACGAATATCGTGAATAATCCGCTCACAAGCACGTTCATAATCTTCTCTAAACCCTAGTCCCATGGTCAAGTCCATAATTAATTCGCCACCAAGTAAACTTTCATCAGCAAATGGATATCTAGCCTTAATTTGCCCAGGATAATAACGGGCAAAGAAGTCCAACCCATAAATGGTCAAATCATCTAAATGTAATAATTGGTCTTTAATCGCGCCGGTCAAAGCTAACTTCATCCCAATTTCTTGATCATCAAATTTTGGCCATAATATTCCTGGTGTATCAAGTAACTCCAACTCATTTCCTAGTTTTAACCATTGTTGGCCTTTTGTCACCCCAGGCTTATTCCCGGTTTGGGCAATTTTTTTACCGACCAAGCTATTCAATAAAGTCGATTTGCCCACATTTGGAATCCCGATAATCATTGCGCGGATTGCTCTTGGTTTAAGTCCTCGTGCCTTATCACGGGCAATCTTTTCGGATAGTGCTTCTTTAGCTAAAGGTAAAATTTGCTTTACTCCTTGATTTTCTTGGGCATTAATGGCTAAAGCTAAAATCCCTTGCGCTTTAAAATACTCTATCCATTGCTTAGTTTGTTTTGGATCGGCTAAATCCGCTTTATTCAACAACATGATTCTAGGCTTTTGTTGTAAAATCTGATTTAATAATGGGTTTCTAGAAGATAAGGGGAGTCTCGCATCCACTAATTCAAACACGATATCGACAAATTTTAATTTTTCACTTACTTCCCGTTTTGCTTTTGCCATATGACCGGGAAACCATTGAATAATTGCCATGTAGTAAAAATCCTTTCGTAGCAAGGGTTTGAGGCCCTTGGTTTTTAAAAATGCACAAAAAACCAAAAATAAACCAAAAATTTAAATAAAACTATCCCCAAACAAATTTATAGCCATCAACTTTTTGACTTGTATCTTGTTTCCTGATAGTAATGATTTCAAAATGGTCAATATATTTTGAAATATCTTCTTTTACTCTTGGCAATATATTGGCTGTTATGTGTCTAGGTGCATAACTTTCATTTATTCCTATTAGCGTTCTAAATGTACTCAAAGAACATTCCAAACTTTTTTGTTCGATATTCTCTTCGATTAACTCAAATACTGATTGCGAGTATTTACATTTCCATATTTTTAAATCTTTAAAATTGAAGTTGTTATCCAATGCAAATTTTTCCATCACAAGAATAGATTGATTTTGAGACTCTATAGTACTATGGGTATAGCCCATAGTTGTTTCAGGATTCACATGTCCCACACGTTCCATGATTTCCTTGAGAGGAACGGGTACATCCCCTCTCTGAAGATATGTAATATGCATATGTCTAAAGGAATGTGGCGTTACATGTTTTTTCCACTCAAATCCATATCGCTCCATACAATTCTTTTTCAAATCTGTTTCAATTCTTGATATGATTTCTCTAAAAGAATGTGAAGTTATAGGAGAGCCATATTCTGTTCTAAATACAGATGATGATTTCCTAAATGATTTTTTAGGATTTTTTAACATATACTTATCAAACTCTTTACTTCTATGCAGCGCCCGTAAATAAGCATCAATTGCTATTTGCGGAAGACGAACATATCTTTTAGACTCATCTGTTTTTGTCTCATCGTAATAAAAGTCATCTACCTTTAAGTCATGTGACTGTAATGAACGTGAGACATCTAATATAGCTTTTTCTAAATCTACAGTTGATTCTACAACAGCTCCTGCTTCCCCAATTCGAATACCAGTAAATAAAAGAAAAATTGCTAAATCATAGTAGTTTGGATTTCTCCTCTTGCTAAGCTCTTCAAAGAAGACCAATAATTCATGAACTTCTAAGAATTGCATTTTCTTTCTCAATTTAGCTTTACGTTTCTTACTTTTGGATACGTTTATTTTAACTGCTAAAAGTGGATTATATTGGTAAATCTGATGTAAAACACCGTAATTTAGAATTTTATTCAAGCTACTTCGAATATGTGAAAACGTTGAAGCTGAGCAATCATAAATTCGAATATAGTCTTTCAAAATTTTTTCCAAAAGTAACGGTTTTATTGAGGTTAGAAGATAATCGTCACCTATAATTTCACCCAATCTTTTCAGCACCAATTTTTCTCTATCTGCTGTTTGTTTTTTGACTGTGACAGACCACGACTCAAACCAGGCTTCTCTCAAATCTTTAAAGGTGAGTATTGTCTCGACATTAATTTTTGATTGAGTAACATTGAGTAAATTTTCAATTTTTTCCTGTAATTCAAATTCTGCTTTTTTTCGTGCAGAACTAGTATCCTTATAGTAAGAAACAGATGCTGTTTTCCATTTCCCAGTTAGAGGATCCTTGTAAGAATCTCCAACTTCAAATCTAATTTTTCCTGTTTTTGTTTCCCTTCTTTTATAAAACATTTTGAACTCTCTTTCTTTTTAAAAGAGAAAATATGATAGCCAATAGAATTAACTCACTCTATTTTATCACATCTTTTGAAAATTATCGGCTAATTTTTCTCTTTCCAAGTAAGGAACTCTTCAAATCCATCTAAATTGATAAATACCAGTTTATGAGTAGGATTTATGACATAGTGCTTAAATTTTTTATTCTCTCTCATTTCAGAAAGCCATCGATTTAGTGTGTGTATATTTAGTCCATCCCACCTTTTCATCAGACTTTTTTTGGTAGCCCACTCTGCAATACTGTTTTCAACTGGTATGTACTTTATTTTTACTACTTTTGTCATTATTTCCTCCTCAAAAGATAAGTAGCAAAAAAATTGAGACAAGTTTCATGACATTGGTGGGTTGATTCGGACATCAACATAGGAATCTCACCTGCTCCATTTTTCGACTAGAGCCTGAACGTTCAGAAGTATCATTAACATTATTTGTGTCATGGCAAATTGGATTCCAACCCAATTTTAGAAACAGATATTTTTCGCTCATATCATCGCGTATCTATTTCAACTGCTCGACAAATAAATAAAGTCCCACCTTGGTCTATTCAATTTTCAAAGGACAAAATGAGAACTCTCTCACTATATAAAGTGAAAAAAATCAAAGTCTGTTTCACATATGTTTCGAATTTTCAAGCATGTTTTTTAACTTACTAAGGACTTTATCTCTTAATCTAGAAATTTTAGATGGATTGGTTCTTAATTCATCTGCAACTTGACGTAGAGTTTTTTCCTGAAAATATATAGATTCTATCAACATCATCTCGCTATCATTCAGTTTCGAAAGTGAGTCCGCTAACAGTTCTAACATAATTTTCGTTTCAACAATTTTTTCAGTATCTATTGTCAAATCAGGCAATACATCTTCCAATTTAAAGTTATCATTTTCAAACGATGAGAACGGGAGCACTGAGAATAAAATTTCACGTCTTCGTAAATAATTTTGATGATTCACTATATTCCAGTATCCACTGTATACCGTTTAATCAACAATAATTTTCCGTCCTCTAACAATTAAATAATATTCCATAGTATTCCTCCAATTGCTATATATTTTTTTGACAATTTGGAGGGCTTCGTGTCTTATTCATACTTGAAACTCTCTTTGTAAATTTATTTCCTCCCCATTTAGTAAGTGAATTATTCAATTGCTAGTTTCACTTTAAAAAAAAAAGGGTCTAAGATATTTAGTGTTGTTACTCAAACGGAGGATAACACTGAATATCTTTTTTTATAATCATAATAATAGAAAAAGACATCTGTTTCCTCTATAATTAAGTCGACCAAAACCATTAAGGAGTGAAACAAGATGTCTTTACTAAATAATATCA
>NZ_JBQKFH010000061.1:0-9524 GCF_052119425.1 Enterococcus cecorum | reverse complement strand
TAAGCATCGATTGAAGAAAGAAAATAAAAAAAGAGAGAAAGCATTCATAAAATAACTTTCTCTCCAATTGACTTAATTGCCAACAACACTACTTGACAAAGAGCCAAAAAACCAGCCTAGCCACTTTGCTAGACTGGTGAGATTATTTATTTTGCATAGTCCACAGCACGAGTTTCGCGGATAACCGTAACTTTGATATGACCTGGATAATCCAATTCATCTTCAATTTTCTTACGGATGTCACGAACTAGGCGAACTGCGTCTAAATCTGATATTTCTTCTGGTTTAACCATTACGCGGACTTCACGACCTGCTTGTACAGCAAAACTAGATTCCACTCCTTCAAAACTATTGGAGATGTTTTCTAGATTTTCCAAACGGCGAATGTAGTTTTCTAATGATTCACTACGAGCACCTGGACGGGCAGCAGATAAAGCATCGGCTGCAGCTACTAAAACAGAGATGATAGAAGTTGCTTCGGTATCACCGTGGTGAGAAGCAATGGCATTAACGACCACTTTATTTTCTCGATATTTCGCTGCTAATTCGGCACCAATTTCCACGTGTGAGCCTTCAATTTCATGATCGAGCGCTTTACCGATATCATGTAAAAGACCGGCACGTTTGGCTAATTGGATATCTTCACCTAATTCAGCAGCTAAGACGCCTGCTAATTTAGCGACTTCAACTGAGTGATTTAACACATTTTGTCCATAACTTGTTCTAAAATGTAGACGACCTAAAATCTTGATTAAATCAGGATGTAGGGTATGTGCACCCACCTCAAAGGCAGCTTGTTCTCCATATTCGCGAACTCTTTCATCCATTTCTTTGCGTGATTTTTCGACCATTTCTTCAATACGCGCTGGATGAATACGGCCATCTTGAATCAGTTTTTCAAGTGTCATGCGAGCAATTTCGCGACGAATCGGATCAAATCCGGATAACACCACTGCTTCAGGTGTATCATCAATAATTAAATCAATCCCGGTTAATGTTTCAAGGGTACGAATATTACGTCCTTCACGACCAATGATGCGACCTTTCATCTCATCATTTGGCAGATTGACCACAGAAACTGTCAATTCTGAAACTTGGTCAGCGGCACAACGTTGGATAGCCAATGAAAGTAAGTTTTTCGCCTTACGATCCGCTTCTTCTTTGGCGCGCTGTTCAGATTCTTTCACCATCATTGTTAACTCATGGCTTAATTCTTCTTCTGTTTGTTTCATGATGACTTGTGCGGCATCTTCTTTAGTTAATTCAGCAATGCGCTGTAATTCTGTTTGTTGTTGTTCAATTAACTTTTCAACTTCTTTTTCTCGCTCATCGATAACGTGTTGTTTTGCTGCAAGTTTTGTTTCCTTGCCTTCTAAAGTGTGCTCACGTTTTTCTAATGAGTCATCTTTGCGATCTAAAAGCTTTTCTCTTTGAAGCAAACGATTTTCTTGTGATTTTAATTCTTGTCTGCTTTCTTTGAGTTCGCTTTCAATCTGACTGCGATACTTTTGATTTTCTTCTTTGGCTTCTAATAGAGCTTCTTTTTTCAGAGTTTCAGCTTCTTTATTCGCCGCGTTGATAATCCCAACAGCCGAATTTTGCGCATCAGCAATCTCTTTGGTATGACGAGTATTCGCAACAAAAATTCCAATCCCTAAACCGACAACCAACCCCACGATGATAGCGAGGAGAATGTAAAGTACCATTGAATCACCTCCATACTATCGTTTTTTTAATGTAGTTTTAAATCTTGTTCAGAATAAATGAATCTACTTAGGTGCATAATAATATACACAGTTTTATTCTAATGTTTCCAACTTAGTGTGTCAACTTAAAAATCGCTATTCTAAAAACTTGTGCTTTGTTACACAAAAAGACCTCAAGCACCAAAAAATCGAGGCTCTTGAGGTCTTTAAAAATCCATTATTCTAAATCTAATGTTTCTTGTTCGGCTTCTTCTGTCGCTTCAATGGTCGTACCATCACCAATACCATAGGCATCACGAACTTTAGCTAAAAGCTCGCTAACCATTTCTGGGTGATCTTTCATATAGTTTTTGACATTTTCGCGACCTTGTCCAATTCGCTCACCATTGTACGAATACCAAGCACCACTCTTATCAACTAAATCAACATCGACCGCCATATCTAGTAATTCCCCTTCTTGAGAAATTCCTTCACCATACATGATGTCAATTTCAGCGACTTTAAATGGTGGCGCCACTTTATTTTTCACGACTTTAATCTTGGTACGGTTACCGACAATATCGCTACCTTGTTTTAATTGTTCAGAACGACGCACTTCTAAACGGACGGTCGCATAGAACTTCAAGGCACGTCCACCAGGTGTGGTTTCTGGATTACCAAACATCACACCGACTTTTTCACGGATTTGGTTGATAAAAATCGCAATAGTCTTCGTCTTGTTAATCGTACCGGATAACTTACGTAGGGCTTGAGACATTAAACGGGCTTGTAACCCAACGTGTGTATCCCCCATTTCGCCATCGATTTCGGCACGTGGCACTAAAGCGGCAACTGAGTCAATGACAATAATATCGACCGCGCCACTAGAAACAAGGGCATCGGCAATCTCTAGACCTTGTTCACCGGTATCTGGCTGTGATAAAAGTAATTCGTCAATATTCACGCCTAGCTTTTTGGCATAGGCTGGATCTAAAGCGTGTTCGGCATCGATAAAGGCTGCAGTTCCGCCTTGTTTTTGAACTTCGGCAATCGCATGTAAAGCAACCGTCGTCTTACCAGAACTTTCTGGGCCATATACTTCAATAATCCGCCCTCTTGGATAACCCCCTACTCCTAAAGCGACATCTAATGCTAGCGAGCCACTTGGTACGGTGGAGATTTGTTGGTCAGCTTTTTCACCAAGCTTCATGATAGAGCCTTTACCAAAGTTTTTTTCTATTTTTTTCAATGCAGCATCTAAGGCTGTTTTACGATCATCGGCCATAATTCTTCCCCTTTCATGAATCCTTCTACGCGATTCAAACTCATTTTTATCATAAACGTTTCTAGGTAAAAATGCAAGCAAAAACGAACAAGCATTCGATTTTATTTCAAACTCTATGCTTCAGCTAAAAGCGCACGGTAAACGAGATTTAGCCCAAACATGACAGCGGCTTGGCGGATTTCATTGCGGCCATGGGGGAACTGTTTGCAATAGGTCTGTACCCCATTTGGTGTCGCCAAAGCCATCCAGACCGTTCCGACTGCTTGGCCTTCTAATGGATCCGGTCCTGCCACGCCACTAAAAGCAATGGCATAATCCGTTTGCGCTTTTTTCTGCATATTTTTAGCCATTAAGGTGACACAAGCTTCACTCACCGTCCCGACTTCTCGTAAATAATCGGCATCAATATCTAATAAAGCCGCCTTCATCTCAAGCGAATACGTGACCACGCCGCCTTTAAAGACCTGTGATACCCCCGGATATTGTCCTAAAGTGGAAGCAAATAGTCCAGCTGTCAAACTCTCAGCCACACTGATTGTCCGTTTTTTTTCTTTTAATTGGGCAATCATCGCCTCGGCTAAAGAAAAATCATCGCCATAACCATAAAAGTAAGCACCGGCCAAAGCTTGAATTTTCTCCTCTAATTCATCAAGCAACCTATCCGCTTGATCTTGGCTAGGTGCATTGGCTGTTAGGCGCAACGTCACTTCATTGGTTTTGGCATAAGGAGCGATCGTTGGGTTAGTCTGATGGTCAATGAAATCAGCTAAAAGCGTGACTAACTGCGATTCGCCAATCCCATAAAAACGCAACACCCGAGAATAGAGCTTCGTATCTTGCGGATTGATTTCACGCAAAAGTGGCACAACATTTTGACGAAACATCGCCTTTAACTCGCGCGGTGGCCCAGGCAATAATAAATAGTGAGTATAATCGTTATCTTCATAATAAATACCGACCGCTAGCCCATTTGGATTGGCAATACCCCGACCATCCTTAAAAGTGAGGGCTTGTAATAAATTATTTTCGGTCATTTCGCGCTTGGTCTTGGCAAAATAATCCATCAAACGTGCATGCCCTGCTGGATCATAGACTAATTCTTGATTGACAAATTTGGCTACAGTTTGCTTGGTTAAATCATCTTGCGTAGGCCCCAAACCACCACAAAGCACGATTAAATCACTCCGACTTTTGGCGCGCTCAAGACAGGCCGTCAATCGCTTTTCATTATCCCCGACTGCGACATGATAATAAACATTAATCCCCAAATTGGCTAATTGCTCTGAAAGATAGGCCGCATTAGAATTCACGATTTGCCCCATCAAAATCTCTGTTCCGACTGCAATGATTTCTGCATTCATGCATTTTCACCTCTACTTATTAAATACGAAAAAAAGGCCAGAAAACTTCTGAACCTTTTTTAAATTACATTGAACCTTTAAATACATCCTTGTTTTTGATAAAGTAATCTGCTCCTGAATAAATGGTAAACACTAGACATGCATATAATAAGATTAAGTCTACCGGAATATTCAAAGCCGCAAAAGGAATATTATTCAATAACAAGAAAATAATCGCAAACATCTGCGTTGCGGTCTTAATCTTGCCTGGCCACGCTGCTGCCATGACCTCGCCGTGTTCGACTAGCAAGAGACGTAAACCAGTCACTGCTAATTCACGACACACGATAATCGCCACGACCCAAGCTGGTGCCTTGCCTAACTCGACTAATAAAATGAAGGCTGTCATCACCAACATCTTATCGGCTAGTGGATCGGCAAATTTTCCAAAGTTGGTCACTAAGCCACGCGCTCTGGCAATCTGACCGTCCAACCAGTCTGTAAAACTCGCCACCGCAAAAATAATGGCTGCTAATAAATGCGTGATTAATAATGTTTGTCCCATGACTTCGATACTGCCTAAATGAATAGGCGCAGCTAACATAATGATGAATAACGGAATCATAAAAATACGTAAAACCGTTAACTTATTAGGTAAATTCAACACTTACACCGTCTTTCTAAATCCTTATTGGCATCACTTTAATTGATAATTACATTTCCAAATTATACATGAAATGCGTGAATTTTTCCATTTTATTTACAAAAATACGTTTATTGTGCTTGTGTCGTTGTTTGATTGGCTTGGGTGCCTTGATTTTGATAGCTGATGATAAAGTCTAGATTCTTTTTCGTTACCTTATAAGCAGGGTTCTTGAAATCTAGCTTTTGACTGTTGACTTGAATCTCGACATTGTCACTTGCCCCTAACACAATCGTCCCTTGTGTCACTTGATCAGGCAGTGTGTAGGTTTGTTCGACACCGGCTTGCAAAGTATATTGATATAAATAGCTACCATTAACCATCACCCCTACCCAACAAGGACCATTGACGCCTTTAAATTGGAAGGTAATCGGTGCTTTGGCTTGATTGATAGCCACTTGCGCTTGGACTGCCGAAAGTTGGGTCACAGACATTTCTAGCTTATTCTTCTCTTCTTTGGTCGTGCTAGTCGTGCTACTTTCTTTAGTACTTTCACTTGTGCTACTACTTGAAGAAGTATGACTAGTAGAAGATTTGCTACTTGCTTGCTTTTCCACACTGCTTGGCGCTTCAATCATCGACGTACTCTTATAATCTTGTAAAGTCGTATAACCGACAATAATCAAGATAACCAAAGCGATACTACCTAATACAATAATCGGAATATAGTCTTTTTGTTTGCCACGACGGCTCATTTGGGTGTGCACCTGTGTTCGGGTACTTTGAACTTCTGCCACTTGTTCACGCTTTGGCAATTCTGGCAACAATTGATCCTCATCGCCATCAAAAGCCGCCACTAATTTCTCGCCATTAATCCCCACCGCTTGAGCATATTGACGGATAAAGGTCCGCACATAATAATCCCCTGGCAAGCGGTCAAAGGCACCTTGCTCCAAAGCCTCCAAATAGCGCTTTTGAATCTTGGTCATTTGTTGCAATTCATCTAATGATATCTTTTTATTTAAACGGGCTTCTCTCAATGTTGCACCAATGATTGTTTCGTTACCCACGTACTATCTACCCCAGTCTGTTAAAAATTCTTAGCTCTCTTAGAATATCACAAATCGCGGCATTTTCCTGTAATTTTCCATCAAAAATTTAAACTATTTTCAAAAAATTTAACATTTCGCTTACTGTGTGCCATCGATGTACCAAAAAAAGTGACCTCTTTGCAATGAAAGACGCCACTTATATAGCTTATTCTGGAATTAAATCGAAGCGACTAAAACCGGCTTCACATATAAATTGATCCGCTGCTTGATAGATATCCTCTAATGTAATGCCTTTAATGATGTCTGGCATATCAAACAAGGTCAACTCGCCAAATAAATCTTGGGTAAATTGGTTGGCAATATGCTCTAAAGAATTCAACGATTGGAAGTATTTGCCAAGTGTTTTCTTCTTCAAGAGTGCGAGATTTTCCTCGTTAACACTTGGATCTGTGCGATAATTTAGGACGATTCGCTTCACTTCTTGCTCGAAAGCATCTAATTTGTCCGTATCTGATGAAAAAAGCGCACAGTGAAACTCGCGGTCTAAGTTAAACTCAAAGCCAAACGTATCATCAATAATCCCCTCATTATACAGGCGCAAGAAATTCTCAGAAGTGTTGCCTAAAAGCATTTGGAGTAATAGATGGAGCGCACTTCTAAAAATCATTCTTTCTTTAGGATCTTGTGGCAAGTTTTGTGGCAAGCCTTTGATTCCTAACACCGACTTACTGCGATTCACGGGCATTTTTAGCTGGCTGTAAGAGACGACTTCTTCATAGGTTTGCTCAGGAAAGACGCGGACAATCTCTTGAATCGGCGCAAAAGTCTTCGCATCTTGATTGGCTTTAATCCAGGCAAACGTCTCATCGACATCGATATTGCCCACGACAAACAAGGTCATATTGCTTGGGTGATAAAAGGTTTGGTAGCACAAGTACAAATCATCGGCCGTAATTTCAGCGATACTGTCCACCGTCCCTGCAATATCAATACCCACTGGATGATTTGGATATAAATTGCGCAACATGCCAAAGAACTGGCGCCAATTTACATCATCATCATACATTTGAATCTCTTGACCAATGATGCCTTTTTCCTTTTCAACTGTCTCAGGGGTAAAATAAGGCTCTTGGACAAAATCAAGTAACGTATCTAAGTTTTCCTTGATATGATTGGTTGCCGAAAAAAGATAGCTCGTTCTCGTAAAACTCGTAAAGGCATTGGCGGAAGCACCGAGCTCGCCGAATTTTTGGAACACATCGCCTTGTTCTTTTTCAAACATCTTATGCTCTAAAAAGTGGGCAATCCCATCTGGCACTTGATGCAAGGCTTGATTTTTAAAGCCAAAATGATTATCAATCGAACCATAATTTGTGCTAAATAATCCATACGTCTTATGAAATCCCTCTTTTGGCAATAGATAGACCTTCAAGCCATTATCTAATCGTTCATAGTATAACGTTTCATTGATTTGTTCGTAACGTTTTTTATGCATGCTTTTCACTTCCTTCTAAGAAAAAGACCGCTTGGAGACGCAGTTTTTTCGCGATTTCTTGTACCTCTTCTTTGGTGACTTGCATGACTTTTTCGATATATTCTTCTGGTGTTTTACGTGTATTTGGCAGCCAAGTGTAGAGATACTCCATTTCGGTTAACGCCTGAGCATTATCCAGTGAAAGCAAGAGATGGTTTTGAATCATCGCCTTGGTTTGTAGTAAAGCTTGCTGAGAAAAGTCTCCTCGGGCTAAAGCGGTTAATTGCTCACTAATTAAATGCATGACTTTTTCCCGATTTTGACCATCAATTCCAGTCTGCACGGTCACAAGCCCTCTAAATGAATCGATACTACTTGACGCATAGTAAGCAAGACTTTCTTTTTCACGCACATTCATAAATAATTTCGAATGTGGGAAGCCGCCAAACAAACCATTAAACACCGTTAAGGCATAAACCTCTTCATCTGTGTAGTAAATATCGGTATGATACGCCAAATTCAATTTAGACTGCGTGACATTTTCGCGCAAGACTTGTTCAGAAACGACTGGACGAAAATCTTGGTGGTAAAAAATGTCTGGTTGGACACGTTTGGTTTGACTGAAAGGCCACTTGCTAAATAATTGTACCATCTCTTCTTGGGTGACATCGCCGACTACAATGATATCCACTTGATCTTCTGACATCATTTTTTGATAAGCTTTCATCAAATCGGCATTGCTTGTTTCACGCAAATCTTGAGCCAAACCAAAGCTAGGTACACCTTGATCACTGGAGGAGTCAAAATACAACTCTTGTAATTTCACCCCAGCTAAGGCCTGTTTATCCTCTTGTACACTTTCGATATATTCGATTAAATTCGCTTTTTCTAACTCAAAGGTCGCCTCATCAAACAATCCATCTTTGGTTAATGGCGAAAAAAGCACCTCTTCTAAAAAATCCACCCCATCAGATAGTAAGCGCTCATCTGAAAGATACTTCCCATTAACGAGACTCATCGCTACATTTAATTGATGTAGATTGCCTTTTTTCGTCACATTCATGCCAAAACTAGCCCCATACATTTGCGCTAATTGGGCACTTAAATCCGTTTGGCGTGGATATTTGGCACTGCTCGTTTCTAACACACTAGTAAGCAAAGTACGCTGACTAGCTAGACGTCTTTCATGCGTAGTCGTAAAACGAATAAAAATACGTACAGTCTTGAATTTTTGTGTCGGAATTACACTTAAAGTAACTCCCTCTTGTAACTCAAGCATAGAACCCCTCCTAAATCGGTTTCTTTTAAATAAAACTATTGCAAAATGATATTTGGATTAATTATAACACATTTTTTATAAAACCTCGCCTTTTGTGCCTTAAATCTGAAAAGATCTTGTATTTGCAAGCCTTATCAATTGCAAATTTCACAAGCATTCTTATATAATATTTTTATAAAAAATTATTGAAAGAGGTTTGAAAATGAAAGGTATGTTAAAAGAGTTTAAAGAGTTTATGATGAAAGGCGACGTTTTAGACATGGCCGTGGGTATCGTTATTGGGGGTGCCTTCACTGCTATCGTGAAAAACGTGGTTGACGGTTTAATCACACCTTTAGTAGGTTTAGTCGTATCTTTAATCACTGGTACAAAGGATTTTGAAGGTGCCTTATCAGTGCTTGACTGGACTCCTGTTAAGGGTGTAACTTTCCAATTTAGTTTAGTAATTAGTGCAATTATTACATTTATTATTACTGGTTTTGTGTTATTTACTATTGTGAAAGCTGCCAACAAAGCGAAAAGTGCTCGCAAGAAAGAGAAAGAAGAAGTGGTTGCCGATCCAGCACCAACTGCCGAAGATTACCTTGCTGAAATTCGCGATTTATTAAAAGAACAAGCAAAATAATCCAGATAAAAAAACCTAGCCCAATCATTATGTACCGACCCCCAAAAGTTAGACCATAAAATCTAACAATTGGAGGTCGGTATTTTTATGTCCAAATATTCTTTTGAGTTTAAAAAGCAAGTTGTAAATGCTTATCTTAAT
>NZ_JBQKFH010000060.1:0-9540 GCF_052119425.1 Enterococcus cecorum | reverse complement strand
GTCGACTTAATTATAGAGGAAACAGATGTCTTTTTCTATTATTATGATTATAAAAAAAGATATTTAGTGTTATCCTCCGTTTGAGTAACAACACTAAATATCATAGACCCAAAAATGATTTCACTCGTTTTTTTATTTACTTGTTCTTAATTTGGTTAAGATTTGACGGGCATTTTCTTGATTCATCGTCGTTTGTAATAAAGCTTCAACCACACTAGCTATTTCATGATCATTAGCGCCAACACTCATTGCTAGACTACGCGCCTGCATTTTCATATGTCCTTTTTGAATTCCTTCTGAAACTAAAGCTCTTAAGGCTGCCAAATTTTGGGCCAATCCTACGCTAGCTAAAAGCATCGATAAAGTTTTGGCATCGCTATTTTGCAATAATTGATGGAAACTTGCCGCTTTAGGTAACACATGAGTCGCCCCCCCTACACTAGCAATCATCAGTGGTAATTGAATTTTACCAACTAACTGATTTTCGACAATTTCCCAAGTACTTAAGCTTTTGTATTGTCCATCTCGACTGGCAAACGCATGAATATTAGCCGATAAGGCGCGAGTATCATTTCCAAGAGCCAAACACAATGCTTCTATCCCATTCATAATTCCTTTGTTATGCGTAACTGCACGAAATGGATCAAGCTGTGCATAACGACTTGCCTGAACAATTCTCTGAGCTACTTGTCGCCCATTGCCCAACTTATCTAATTGATTAAAATCAACTGCCACTTTTGCTGTTACTAATGCATCAGGCGTGTAATTCGTTAAAATGGCCATTAATACATCCACAGATAGTTGACGCCTTAATTCAGTGGCCATTGCTTCTAATACCGTATTTAACATATTGGCACCCATTGCTTCTTTGGTGTCCATCCAAACATCAACACATAAAAATGCTTCACTATTAAAGGTACGTGTCGCAAGCTTCACAACACCGCCCCCCCGTTTGACAATAGATGGATAAGCTTGTTGTGCCACTGCTTTTAATTTTGGTAATAACGCCTCTACTGCCCTAGCAATCGACTGAACATCGGCAATATTTTGTAATACAATTTGTCCTTGCGCCAAACGATTTTGAACTTCTGCTTGAAAGCCCCCGGTTTGTTTAGTCATTTTTGCTGCATAGCTACAAGCCGCTACAACAGAGGGTTCTTCTGTTGCAAACGGTAGATAATAAGTTTTTTCATTCACGATAAATTCAGGGACAATCCCTACTGGCAAAGCAAAATCAGTGACAACATTTTCAATTAAATGCGTCATTACTTTTTCATCTAAACTATGATTTTGCCATTGAGCAATGACCGTCTCATCAATTAGACCACTTTCATGCAAGAAATCGTGACGCTGATCAATGGTTAGCTGTTGGAACTTTTTTTTTTCAATATTTGAATGTTCTTGGGGATTTTCAATTAACATCGCCAATCCTAAGCCACCGCCAATACACAAAGAAGCAATTCCAAAGCGTTTTTTAGTTCGTTTTAGTTGATGCGCAAGAGTAGTGACAATTCTAGCCCCACTCGCACCAATTGGATGACCTAAACTAATGGCACCACCGGCAATATTGATTTTTTCATCGGGAATCTGTAGTTGCTCTTTAACGACGATTGATGAGGCCGCAAAAGCTTCATTAATTTCAAACAAATCAATCTCATCCAAGGTTAAATCAACTTGTTTCATCAACTGTTGAATCGCATCAATAGGAGAAATTCCCATAAATTGTGGATCAATACCTACTTCACTGGTTGCCTTAATTTTTGCTAAGATAGGCAATTGATGCGCCTTTGCATAACTTTCACTTGCTAAAAGTACTGCGCTGGCCCCATCATTTAACGGTGAAGCATTTCCAGCAGTTACAGTCCCATCTGCTTTAAATACAGTTTTTAATGAGGCTAATTTGTCTAAAGAAGTATCTGGTCGCACCGATTCATCACTAGTAATCAAAGCCCCTGTAACTTCAATAGGGACGATTTCACTTTCAAAATAGCCATTTTTCATTGCCTCTGTCGCTTTTTGATGAGACTGTAAAGCATAAGTATCTTGCATTTGACGGGTGATTTGATATTTCTCTGCTACATTTTCAGCTGTTAAGCCCATGTGTTTTCCACTTAGCGCATCTGTCAAACCATCGACAATCATCACTGGCTGTGGCGTAGAGTAGCTATCCGTTTGTTTATCATACGCACTAATATATGGCGCACGCGTCATATTTTCACAACCACCTGCTAAAACTACTTGGGCCTTTCCTAATTGAATCTGTTCCATCCCTAAAATCAACGCTTTGAGACCTGAACCACAAACTTCATTTACTGTCATTGCCGGAACAGTTTGTGACAAGCCACTTTCTAAAGCAATTTGCCGGGCAATATTTTGGCCACTTCCTGCTTGTAAAACTTGACCAAAAATAGCTTGATTCACGTCATCTTTTATTTTAGGATAGCGATTAAATAACTCAGTTACAACATTTACTGCTAATTTCTTGGCACTAATATTTTTATACATGCCACGATATTTACCAATCGGGCTTCTTAATGCGTCAATGATTACTACTTGTTCCACATCAACACCTCCAATGGAAATATATCATTTATTGACAAAAAATAAAATATAAATGAATCAAAATACTAGTTATTCTAAAAAATTCTTAACAAAACATACAATTATTTTCTTTTTTTCTTCAAAATGTGCTATTTTATTATAGTAGAACGTTGAAAGGGGATAAACAAATGAACGTTGGTATTGATCAAATCAGTTTTTACGTACCTCAAATGTATTTAGACATGACTGATTTAGCCCAAGCACGTAATGTCGATCCAAATAAATATTTAATCGGAATTGGTCAAGAAAAGATGGCCATCAATCCACAAAGCCAAGATATCATTACTCTAGGTGCCAATGCGGCTGAGAAAATCTTAACAGACCAAGACAAAGAACAAATTGATTTAGTGATTGTTGGTACTGAATCTAGTATTGATGAATCAAAAGCTAGTGCGGTTATCTTACACCGTCTTTTAGGCATTCAACCTTATGCTAGAGCCATCGAAGTGAAAGAAGCTTGCTATGCCGGTACCGCTGCATTACAAATGGCAATCAACCATGTTCGCTTACATCCAGAAAGTAAAGCTTTAGTCATTGCCACTGATATTGCGCGCTATGGTTTAAATTCTGGCGGCGAACCTACACAAGGGGCTGGTGCTGTAGCGATGTTGATTACCAAAGAGCCTCGTATTCTTGTAATTGAAGAAAAAACACTCGCATTAACCAAAGATGTCTATGATTTCTGGCGACCAACCAATCAAAAATATCCGCTGGTAGATGGCCCATTATCCAATAGTACCTATATCAACGCCTTTAGTGATGTATTTACAGCGTATAATCAAAAGTATCAACAAAGCCTGACAGATTACAAAGCCTTGTTATTCCATATCCCTTATACAAAAATGGGTAGAAAAGCTTTGAATCACCTATTGGAAAATGTCGATGAAGCACTCGCAAAAGAATTTATTGACAACTATGAGTTAAGTATTCGTTATAGTCGTCAAATCGGTAATCTCTATACTGGTTCCCTTTATCTAGGACTGATTTCTTATCTAGACCATGTCGCAACACTCAAGCCTGAAGATACAATTGGTTTATTTAGCTATGGTTCAGGTATGGTTGGCGAATTTTTCCAAGCACATGTGGTTGAAGGCTATCAAGAACACCTACATACCACGGAAAATCAAGAAAGTTTAAGCAAGCGCCATCGCCTTACATTTGATGAATATGAAACTTGCCTAAATGAACATCTCGATCCAAGTATTGACCAAGTATTTGAGGATGAAACACGCTTTAGTATTGCAAAAGTTGAAAATCATATTCGTTATTATAAAAACTGACAAATATAGAGTTCTCTTATTTAGTTAAGCTACTTAAGAGAATTCTTTTTTATTTTCAAATTTTCTTAATATTTTTCATTGACTTTTAATAAATTTTTAACTATAATTCAATTAATTCCAAAAGGAGAGGAATATTTCTATGAAGACGCAATTAAAACACATTAGTCAGTTGAATCACTTCTACTTTAGCTATTTTAGATAGACTTGTATTCATAACACATTATGGATACAAGAAAAAGTATCTATAATGGCTAAGGATTTTTTGATTGCATTTAGCCATTTAACCTGAATGGCTGAATTAATATTGAACTTTCAACCATTTAGGCTATTCCTAGATGGTTTTTTTATTTAGAAAATTGCTCTTTAAAAATGAAAGGATTGAAAAAAATGAAAAAGAAAAAAATAATGACTGCCCTAGTTGCGATGAGTGCGGCTTTACTATTGGCTGGTTGTGGAAACAAAGAAAGTAAAAAAGATGCCCAAAAAACAGTTGGTGTCTTACAAATCGTGCAACACCCGTCTTTAGATGCTGCTTATGAAGGATTTAAAGAAGGATTAAAAGAAGGTGGCTATACGGAAGGCAAAAACGTCAAATTTGATTATCAAAACGCCCAAAATAACCAAGACAATCTCAAAAGTATGAGTGAAAAATTAGTCAAAGAAAAAGCCGATTTATTGCTAGGTATCGCTACTCCATCTGCACAATCTTTAGCTAACGAAACACAAGATATCCCAATTATGATTACTGCAGTGACCGATCCTGTGGCTGCCAAATTAGCCAAATCATTGAAAAAACCTGGTACAAATGTCACTGGTACAACGGATATGGTACCGATTGATAAACAAATCGAATTATTATTAAGTATTGTCAAAGAGGCAAAAACAATTGGTATTATGTATAACACAGGAGAAGCAAACTCAAAAATTCAAGCAGACTTAGCTGAAAAAGCCTTGAAAAAAGCTAATGTGAAAGTTAAAGTCCTAACTGCCAATACTACCAACGACGTACAACAAGTAACAACTAGTCTTGCCAAAGATGTGGATGGTATTTACATTCCAACAGATAATACTTTCGCCTCAGCAGCTGCCGTAATTGGTGAAGTTGCCAAACAAACCAAGACCCCTATCGTTGCTGGATCAGTAGAACAAGTAGAAACAGGTGGTTTAGCAACTTACGGAATTGATTATAAAGAACTAGGAAAGCAAACTGGCTTAATGGCCGCTAAAATTTTGGATGGTAAAGAAAAACCTGCAACAACTGCAATCGAATCAGCGAAAAACCTAAAACTTGTTGTCAATGAAGATATGGCTAAAGCATTAGGTATTGATCCAGCAAGTATTGTTGCCCCTAAATAGATTGGAGATTATTTCATGAATATTATTTCAAACTTACCCCTTCTCTTACAATCAGCTGCATCTCAAGGTGTCTTATGGTCGCTTTTAGCAATTGGGGTATTTATTACCTTTAGAATTCTCGATATTGCTGACTTAACGGCAGAAGGAAGTTTTCCTTTAGGCAGCGGGATTGCAGCAATTAGCATCGTTCACGGCCTTTCACCAGTTGTTGCTACCCTCTTAGGATTTTTAGGAGGCGTACTTGCTGGCTTAGTATCGGGTATCTTGCATACAAAATTAAAAATACCTGCCCTACTTGCCGGAATTATTACGATGACTGGCCTTTATTCGGTGACTTCACGTGTGATGGGTGCACCTAACATTGCGCTTTTAGGAGAAGATACCTTATTTTCTTGGCTACAAAATATGGGACTAACAAAAGTCAATGCCGCAATCATTATGGGCTTAATCATTAGTTTATTAGTAATTTTACTATTGCACCTTTTCTTTCGTACTGAAATTGGCTTAGCGATTCGTGCTACCGGGGATAATATTGATATGAGTCAGGCCAATGGTATTCATACTGATTCGATGAAATTGATTGGTTATATGATTTCTAACGGCTGTATCTCCCTTTCAGGTGCGTTAATTGCCCAAAATAATGGCTTTGCAGATTTAAACTCAGGTGTTGGAACCATCGTTATCGGATTAGCTTCAATCATTATTGCTGAGGTATTATTTGCTAACAAGCCTCTATGGATACGATTTTTAACAATTATCGCTGGTACAATTATTTATCGTTTCATCTTAGCCTTAGTCTTTGAATTTAATGTCGAACCAAGTGACTCAAAACTAGCCTCTGCCATTGTTTTAGTGGTTTGTCTATCTTTACCACAATTAAGACAAAAATTAGGCTTAAACAACATTTTCAAAAAAGGAGGTAAAAAATAATGAGTACTGTACTTAAAATTACGAATCTCCATCAAATTTTTGAAAAAGGAACCATAAATGAAAATCATGTGTTAAAAGGTATTGACTTAGAAATTGAATCAGGAGACTTTATCACAATTATCGGTGGTAATGGTGCAGGGAAATCAACTTTATTAAATAGTATTGCCGGTGCTATTCCTACTGAAACAGGTAAGATTGAATTAAATGGTCAAGACATCACGAAACAATCCGTTGTTAAGCGTTCCAGACAAATCAGTCGTGTCTTTCAAGATCCAAAACTTGGCACGGCAGTACGATTGACGGTTGAAGAAAATATGGCTATTGCATTAAAACGCGGACAAAAACGCGGCATTAGTTCAGGTGTGAAAGCCAAAAATCGCGAATTTTTCCGTGAACAACTTCAAAGCTTAAATTTAGGCTTAGAGAATCGCCTAACTGCAGAAATTGGTTTACTTTCAGGTGGGCAGCGACAAGCAATTACGCTATTGATGGCAACTTTAGTACGACCTGAGTTAATTTTACTAGATGAACACACTGCTGCACTTGATCCCAAAACGTCTGCTACGGTAATGGAACTAACCAATCAATTAATTCAAGAGCATCAATTAACTGCCTTTATGGTGACACATGATATGAACGATGCAATTAAATATGGGAATCGACTAATCATGCTCCATCAAGGACAAATTGTTGTAGATGTTAAAGGAAAAGCCAAAGAAAAGCTAACTGTTCCTGAATTAATGGAAATGTTCCAAAAAAATAGCGGTTCACAATTAGATGACGATAAGCTACTATTAACGAAGTAAAAAAACGAGCTCACTTATCCTAACATATAAGTGGGCTCGTTATATATTTATAAATAAAATAGCAAAAAAAAAGACAGCCTTCATGAAAGCTGTCAAACTGGGGTAGCTGGATTCGAACCAACGCATGAGGGAGTCAAAGTCCCTTGCCTTACCGCTTGGCTATACCCCAATAAAAGGGCGAATGATGAGAATCGAACTCACGAATGCCGGAGCCACAATCCGGTGCGTTAACCACTTCGCCACATTCGCCATATTAATAACTAATTCGTTAACCGAACAATAGATAGTATAACATCAATTTCTATTTATGTCTATAAAAAAATTGCAATTTTTTTTAAAATGTGTAAAAATCATATTAACAATTTATATGGGAGGAATCATGTGGAAAAGCAAACGAAGCCTTTACCAAAAGGAAAAAATATAGGGCCTAAAAAACCGAAGAAAAAACGGCGGAAACTTAAGAAAAAAGTGAAAAGAGTCTTATTACTGATTCTTGCATGTATCTGTTTATTGATTGGCTTTTCGGTAAAAAATCATTTACATCAAAAGCAAATCGAGGCACAACAACAAGAAAAAATCTTAAAGGAAAAAGCTAAAGCAAAACAAGAAAAAGCAAAACAATTAGCTTTCGAAAAAAAGAACCCACAAAGAACATATGGTGAAAAGACACGTAAAAAATTAACCAAGGAAAACTTAAATTCCTACCTCATTCTTCAAACAGATGAACGATGGGCCAAGAAAAAATATGGTTGGGGAGAAGATACGACTTTTGCTAAAAATGGCTGTGCAATTGCTTCTTTAGCAATGATTGAATCTTATTGGCAAAAAAAACTAATAAATCCAACTACTGTACTTTCCTGGGCGAAAGATGATTACTACACTGATCAAGGTACTTCTTGGGCAATATTTCCGCAATATGCCCAACAAAATAACTACCAATATCTTGATTTAAGTGATAGGATTCAAAATGCCCTTCCTTATCTACAAAAGGGTATACCCGTACTTATTTCCGTTAATCCAGGAAAATTCACCCCAAATGGTCATATTATGGTTTTATCTGCCTACAATGGCAAAAAAATTCGGTTATTGGATCCCAATGATGACGCCAAGAAGAAACACTCTCTTACCTGGTTTACACCTGAAGAGTTGCAAAACGAAGCTGCACATCTATGGGTCTTATATAAGTAATAGATAGACGAGATATTTTCTTTTGAGAATATCTGTCTATTTTTTTTACGATGAACATTTTAAGTTGAGAAAAAACTATCTAAATATATCTATAGCGATACATCTTCGCGCTTCTGCTCATCTGCTCGCTCTTATCTTTTAACGTATTGCGAAAAATATTATAGAAAACTTCTATAAGTGCAAAAAAAAGAGACAAGAACTAAATCTTGTCTTAATACCGGCGGCCGGGGTCGAACCGGCACGCCCTCAACGGGCACTGGATTTTGAGTCCAGCGCGTCTGCCAATTCCGCCACGCCGGCATATAAGGCGGTAACCGGATTTGAACCGGTGATGAAGGTTTTGCAGACCTCTGCCTTACCACTTGGCTATACCGCCATATATGTTTTACTAACTGGGGTAGCTGGATTCGAACCAACGCATGAGGGAGTCAAAGTCCCTTGCCTTACCGCTTGGCTATACCCCAATAAAAGGGCGAATGATGAGAATCGAACTCACGAATGCCGGAGCCACAATCCGGTGCGTTAACCACTTCGCCACATTCGCCATGGCAGGGGCAGCAGGAATTGAACCCACACTAACGGTTTTGGAGACCGCTGTTCTACCTTTAAACTATGCCCCTATAAATGGAGGAGAGTGGATTCGAACCACTGAACCAAAAGGAACGGATTTACAGTCCGCCGCGTTTAGCCACTTCGCTACTCCTCCGATGGTGGCGCGGGACAGAATCGAACTGCCGACACATGGAGCTTCAATCCATTGCTCTACCAACTGAGCTACCGAGCCACAATATTTAATTAATAATGGCGGTCCCGACGGGATTTGAACCCGCGATCTCCTGCGTGACAGGCAGGCATGTTAACCCCTACACCACGGAACCGACAATGGAGGTTAACGGGATCGAACCGCTGACCCTCTGCTTGTAAGGCAGATGCTCTCCCAGCTGAGCTAAACCTCCAAATGATCCGTACGGGATTCGAACCCGTGTTACCGCCGTGAAAGGGCGGTGTCTTAACCACTTGACCAACGGACCAATATTAAAACGGAGAGTAAGGGATTTGAACCCTTGAGACAGTTATTAACCATCTACATGATTTCCAATCATGCTCCTTCGGCCTCTCGGACAACTCTCCAGGCAAAAAGAGCGCAATACTCTTTCTCTCTTAATGAGATACTCCGGCAGTAGGACTCGAACCTACGACATCATGATTAACAGTCATGCGCTACTACCAACTGAGCTATGCCGGAATGAAGCGTGGCGACGTCCTATCCTCACAGGGGGAAACCCCCAACTACTATCGGCGCTAAGAAGCTTAACTTCTGTGTTCGGCATGGGAACAGGTGTATCCTTCTTGCTATCGCCACCACACTATTTACTTGA
>NZ_JBQKFH010000059.1:0-10201 GCF_052119425.1 Enterococcus cecorum | reverse complement strand
TAAGCGTCGATTGAAAAAAGAAAAGAAAATAAAAAAAAGAGAGAAAGCATTCATAAAATAACTTTCTCTCCAATTGACTTAATTGCCAACAACACTACTTGACAAAGAGCCGAAAAAGGCAGCACTGTGGCTACCTTAAACATTTATTTTAAAGCTTTAAATCCTATATCTTTGCGGTAAAAGAATTGTGACAAATCATACTGGTTTAAATACGCATACGCTTTTTGTTGGGCATCAGATAAATTTGTTCCCTGAGAAGTAACTAAAAATACGCGACCGCCATTTGAAACCATTTGCTCTTTCTTGGCTGTAACCCCTGCATAATACACTGTTTGCTCCTCAGTATTTTGCATTTCAGGTAATGCAATATTTTTTTCATAATCAGCTGGATACCCTGGAGCTGCAACTACTACACCAAGTGTCGCAAAATCATACCAAGTTATATCTGGTTGACGATTGTTTAATAAATCATCAATAATTTGTGCTAAACTTGTTTTTAATCGCGGTAAAACAACTTGGGTCTCAGGATCACCAAATCGTGCGTTAAATTCGATGACTTTAGGCCCTTCGTTAGTAGCAATCAACCCAGCATACAAGATACCAGTAAATGGCGTCTTGCGGTCAACCATGCCATCTGCTGCCTTTTGGACAATTTCTTTAATCGCTGTTTGGACCATGGATTCAGGAATCTGAGGAACGGGTGAATAAGCGCCCATGCCACCCGTGTTTGGGCCTTTATCCCCATCAAAAATCCGTTTATGATCTTGCGCAATCACCATCGGATAGACTTCATTTTCCTTTACAAAAGACAGTAACGAAAATTCTTCACCGTCTAAAAACTCTTCAACGACCACTTTTGCAGAACTTGCTCCAAATTTATGATCCAACAGCATATCTTCTAAGGCTTCTAGTGCTTCCTGTTCAGTCATTGCAACAACCACACCTTTACCAGCTGCCAGACCATCTGCTTTTATCACAATTGGTGCCCCATTTTCTAGAACATAGGCTTTAGCAGCTTCAAAATCAGAAAATGTTTGATATTTAGCAGTTGGAATGTGATAATCACGCATTAATTGTTTGGCGAAATCTTTTGAACCTTCAATCATCGCCGCTTGTTGATTAGGTCCGAAAATCTTTAGACCAGCTGCTTGAAAATCATCGACAATCCCATTTAATAAAGGAATTTCAGGCCCAACAAACGTCCAGTCAATCTGATGTTCTTTGACGAACTGAATCAAAGCCGGATGATTATCTTCAGCTATATCAACAAGTTGAACCCCATCTTTTTGCATACCAGGATTTCCTTTTGCGCAAAAAACAGCATCTACTTGAGGATCTTCTAATAATTTACGACAAATCGCATGTTCGCGACCTCCGCTACCAATGACTAATAATTTCATCGCTCAAGTCCTTTCTTAATGTCTAAAGTGACGAACATTGGTAAATACCATAGCAATACCATATTTATCCGCCATATCAATCGAATCTTGGTCTTTAATACTTCCGCCAGGTTGCACGATTGCTTTAATGCCATTTTGAGCAGCATATTCAACTGAGTCACTCATCGGGAAGAATGCATCCGAACTCATCACCGCACCTTCAAGTTTACCAGCTGCCTTCGCTTGTTCCACTGCAATTTTAACAGACCCCACACGATTCATCTGACCCGCACCGACACCGACTGTCTGATTGTCTTTTGCAAGTAAAATCGCATTAGACTTCACATGTTTCACAGCCTTCCAAGCAAAGGTTAACGCTTCTAATTCGTCTTTAGTTGGTTGACGTTTGGTAACCACTTGCCAATTTTCAGGATTTTCTTCGATGACATCTTGGTTTTGAACTAATAAACCACCAAGAACAGAAACAAATTCATTTTCTTCGGTATTCTTTTCTGAAAAGTCTAACGTTAATAGACGCAAATTTTTCTTTTGAGAAAGTATCGCTAAAGCATCGTCCTCAAAACTTGGCGCAATGATTAATTCAAGGAAGATTGGACGCATCACTTCAGCAGTTTTTAAATCAACTGGGCGATTTAATACAATAATCCCACCAAAGATCGATACTGGATCGGCATCAAAACAGCGATCAAAAGCTTCCTTAATTGTTGAACCTGTACCAATACCACATGGATTCATATGTTTTAAAGCCACTGCAGTTGGTTCGTCAAATTCACGAATGATACGAATTGCCGCATCCGCATCTTTAATATTGTTATAAGACAATTCTTTCCCATTCAATTGTTTTGCGCTAGCCATCGAATACGCCTTTGGTAAAGCGCAACGGTAGAATGAAGCCTGTTGATGACTATTTTCACCATAACGTAAAGTTTGACGTAAATCATAAGTAAGCGTTAATTTTTCAGGTGTCGTCACGCCTACAATTTCACTGAAATACTGAGCAATTAAGGCATCATAGCTAGCTGTATGGCGGAAAGTTTTCGCTGCTAGGGCTTTACGTGTTTCAAGACTTGTTTGACCCTCAGCTTTAAGTTCTGCAGCTACTTTTTCATAATCACTAGGGTCTACAATAACTGTTACACTTGCAAAGTTTTTCGCCGCTGAACGTAACATACTTGGTCCACCGATATCAATATTTTCAATCGCATCCGCTTCAGTAACATCTGGTTTTAAAATAGTTTCTTTAAATGGATATAAATTCACAACAACAAAATCAATCGGTGTAATATCATGAGCTTTCATCGCATCCATATGTGTGGCTAAATCACGACGACCAAGTAATCCGCCATGAATTTTTGGATGTAGGGTCTTCACTCGGCCATCCATCATTTCAGGAAAACCAGTCACTTCTTCAATCCCAATTGTTGGCACGCCATGTTCATCTAAAGCTTTTTTGGTACCACCAGTTGAGATGATTTCAATACCAGCATCAACCAACACTTTCGCAAAATCGACTAAGCCAGTTTTATCAGATACACTTAATAATGCACGTCTTTTCATGAGTTTTTTATTCCCCTTTTGATTTATTTTTTTCACTTTGAAGTAACACGTCTCTTAATACTTTTGGATACAAGCGATGTTCCGTTTGATGAATTTTTTCTTCCAGAGATTCCAAGGTATCCTCTGGTAAAATCATCACAGGTTCTTGAGCGATAATCGGGCCGGTATCCACGCCATCATCAACCAAATGAACCGTAACCCCGGTAACTTTAACGCCATATTCATATGCATCTTTAATCCCATGCAAACCAGGAAAGCTAGGTAAAAGGGAGGGATGAATATTTAAAATACGGTTACTGTAATGAGAAAGTAGCGTTTGACCGATAATACGCATATAGCCTGCCAAGACAATCAAATCGATTTCTTGTTCTTGCAATAACTGTAATAACGCTTTTTCATAGGCAGCTTTATTTGCGAATTCTTTAACCTCAAAACTAAAAGCACGAACATTCAATCGTCGCGCACGCTCAAGGACATAAGCATCATGATGATCACTAAAGACAAAGGCAAGTTCGCCAGGTAATAGTCCTGCTTGAAATTGGTGGGCTAAAGCTTCAAAATTACTACCATTACCAGAAGCTAAAATAGCAACTCTCATCGGCCTTCCTCCACTATTTCTACACTATTGGTCGTTTTTTCAATCATTTTTCCGACAATGTAAGCTGTCTCTTGGTTTTCTTTTAGGATTTGCATCACTTCAGCCACTTTATCTTCACTAACTGCTAAAATCATGCCTAAGCCCATGTTGAAGATTTCAAACATTTCTTCATGTTTAAGCTGTCCATATTTTTCAAGACATTCAAAGATTGGTAATACCGGCCAAGTCCCCACTTGAATTTGTGCAGCTACGTCCTCGTTGAACATTCTAGGCACATTTTCAATAAAGCCACCACCAGTAATATGTGCAACACCATTTACTAATTGCTTCTTAATGAGTGGTAGAAGCGCTTTGACATAAATGCGAGTTGGCGTTAATAAAACATTTTTTAATGGTTGATTTAATTCTGGAAGGACTGTTTCACCGTTAAAGTCATTTTGCTCAAAGAAAACTTTACGTACAAGTGAATAGCCATTGGAATGAATACCTGAAGACGGCAAACCAATTAATACATCCCCAGCTTTGACATTTGCTTTTTGAATTAAAGCTGATTTTTCCGCGATTCCAACTGCAAAGCCTGCCAAATCATAATCATCTTCACCATACATGCCAGGCATTTCTGCAGTCTCACCACCGATTAAAGCAGCATTTGCTTGGACACACCCATCAGCCACCCCAGCTACGACTTTTTCTAAACGTTCAGGAATATTTTTACCTGTGGCGATATAATCTAAGAAATACAGTGGTTCAGCACCTTGCGCGATAATATCATTGACACACATTGCCACACAATCAATGCCAATGGTATCATGCATATCTTCTTGAATGGCAATCATCAATTTCGTACCGACACCATCTGTTCCGGAGACTAAGACAGGCTCTTTTACATTCAAGCTACTTAAATCAAAGCAACCTCCAAAGCCACCTAAAGCGCTCATCACTCCGAGGCGTTCAGTTTTTTGTACATGCTTTTGGATTCTTTTTACAACTTCATAGCCAGCTTCTACATCGACACCAGCTTTAGCATATGCATTGCCCATTTAATTTCTCCTTATCCTTTAAAAAATTCTGTCTTTTCTTTTAACGATTGACGATATTGTTCTTCATAATCATACAATGGTGTTGGATAATCACCGTTAAAGTAAGCCATACACAAACCTGTATATGGGGCATCAAAATTCAAGCCAATCGCATCAATTAAACCTTGTTCACTTAAAAAGCTTAAAGTGTCACAGCCAATCATTTCCCGCATTTGTTCAATCGTATAATTAGCCGCAATCAATTCCTTACGTGTTTGAATATCAATTCCATAAAAACAAGGATATTTTAACGGCGGTGAAGCAATTCTTAAATGTACTTCTTTCGCCCCGGCTTCTTTTAATAATTGCACGATGCGACGACTGGTAGTCCCACGAACGATTGAATCATCCACTAACACCAATCTTTTCCCTTCAACCACACCACGAACTGCAGATAATTTCATTCTAACGCCTTGTTCGCGAAGTTCTTGTGTCGGTTGGATAAAGGTTCTAGCAACATATTGATTTTTGACTAAGCCCATTTCATACGGAATCCCTGAACTTTCGGCATATCCACTCGCTGCAGAAAGGGAAGAATTCGGAACCCCGATAACCATATCTGCTTCTACTGGTGCTTCATTTGCTAATAAGCGCCCCATGTTTTTGCGCGCGGTATGCACATTAACCCCAGCAATATTCGAATCAGGACGCGCAAAATAGATAAACTCCATCGAACAAATGGCATATTGTGTATCTGTCGTGTATTGGTCAATTTGAATACCTTCATCATTAATAATAATGATTTCACCTGGTTTGACATCACGTACAAACTTTGCGCCAATCACTTCTAAAGCACAAGTTTCTGAGGCAATCACATAAGCCCCATTTTTCATTTGTCCAATTGCTAGCGGTCTGAAACCATTTGGATCAAGCGCGGCAATCATCGCTTCTTCTGTCAGTAACAAGTAAGCAAAACCGCCTTTAACTTGATTCAACGCCTCTTTTAATTGATCCACCAAAGTAGGACGATGGCTCTTGCGAATTAAATGCATCAAGATTTCGGTATCTGAATTTGAGTGGAAAATCGCCCCTTCTTGTTCTAGGCGTTTACGTAAACTTTTGGCATTGGTTAAATTTCCATTATGCGCCAAACCATAGCTACCATTATAAAACTTAAATAAAAATGGTTGAATATTGTCCACACTGCCATTGCCGGCCGTTGCATAACGCACATGTCCAATCGCAGCATTTCCTACCAAGCGATTTAATTGCCGTTCATCTGCAAAAACCTCAGCCAATAAACCTAAATCGCGATGTCCATATAATTTTTCGCCATCAGTCGAAACAATCCCTGCCCCTTCTTGGCCACGATGTTGTAAACTGTGAAGTCCGAAATAGGTTACCTTACTGGCGTCAGGATGTCCCCAAACGCCAAAGATACCACATTCTTCATTTAGACTTTTTACTTCATAAGACACGTAATCGCATCCTCCCATAATTGTTTGGCTTGTTTGACAGAAGTAGAGATTGCCCCATCTGTCCCCTTCATTTCTAATTGATCTTGCGCAACAACTTTACCTACAAATTGTGCTTTATCTCCCATTAATTTTTCAAAAGCTGCTTGATTCTCAGGTCTTACAGATAAAACAAAACGTGATTGGGTTTCAGCAAATAATAAGGCTTGTTCAAAGTCAAAACTTACTTTGGCTCCCAATTCATTCTTAAAGCAACTTTCCGCGATGGCTACAGCTAAACCACCTTCGCTACAATCATGACAACTTGCTACTAAACCAGCTTGAATTGCTCGTAACACTAAATCTTGATTGGCTTTTTCAGTAGCTAAATCAAAATTCATTAAGCGACCCTCAATTTTTCCTAGTAACATTTTTTGTAACTCAGAGCCATTGAAATCTGGTGCAGTTTGACCGATAACATAAATTAAATCATCCGCTTGTTTGAAGTCTTGGGTCGTGATATGTGCTAATTTTTCAACTAAACCTACCATCCCAATCATCGGTGTTGGATAAATGGACTTGCCATTCGTTTCGTTGTACATAGATACATTTCCTGAAATAACTGGCGTATCTAACACTTCGCATGCTTTAGCAATTCCATCGGCTGAAGTCCACAATTCCCAGAAGCCCTCTGGTTTATCAGGTGAGCCATAGTTTAGACAGTCTGTAATCGCTAAAGGACGCCCCCCGCTAGCAACGATATTACGAGCGGCTTCACTCACCGCAATTTGACCACCAATTTCAGGATTCAAATAGAGATATCGTGCATTACAATCTGTCGTCATGGCCAAAGCTTTTTGCGTGCCACGAATGCGAAGTACCGCTGCATCGCTACCTGGCGTAACTACAGTATTTGTACGCACTTGATAATCATAGGTTTCATAGATGGATTTTTTAGAAGCGATGGTTGGTTGTTGTAATAAATCTAGGAAAGTTTGGGTACTATCCGTAAGTTGTGGTACAAAATCAGCCATTTGCGCAAATTCTTGGATTCTAGCCGGTTCTTGATAAGGTTTATGATAAACAGGCGCATCCTCAGCAAGTGCATCAACTGGAATATTCGCGACTTCTTTACCATGATGATACAAACGATACAGCCCATCGTCCGTTACTTCACCAATAGAAACCGCGTCTAAATCATATTTTTTGAAAAGCGCCACTACTTGATCTTCACAACCTTGTTTGACACAGATAAGCATGCGTTCTTGAGATTCTGAAAGCATCATTTCATAAGGGGTCATGTGACTTTCACGTTGCGGCACATCATCAAGATATAATTTCAACCCTGAACCAGCTTTTGAAGCCATTTCTGAACTTGAAGAAACCAAACCAGCGGCTCCCATATCTTGAATCCCAACTAAAATATCAGAATGGTCTAAAATCAATTCTAAACAAGCTTCTAATAATAGTTTTTCCATAAAAGGATCGCCTACTTGGACAGCTGAACGTTGTTGTTCTTCGCCTTCTACAAACTCTTCTGAAGCAAAGGTAGCCCCATGAATCCCATCACGTCCAGTTTTCGCACCGACATACATAATTTTATTGCCGACACCTTTTGCTTGGCCTTTTTGAATATCTTTATGATCAATTAAGCCGACACACATCGCATTGACTAACGGATTGCCTTCGTAACATGGGTCAAAAGCAACTTCCCCACCAACAGTTGGAATACCGATACAGTTACCATAGCCGCTAATCCCCGCAACAACTTCTTCTAATAAGTATTTTGTACGGTTATTATCTAGTTCACCAAAGCGTAAAGAGTCTAAAATCGCAATTGGACGAGCTCCCATACTGAAGATATCACGGATAATACCGCCGACACCAGTTGCTGCACCTTCATATGGCTCTACTGCAGATGGATGGTTATGACTTTCTGCTTTGAAAACAACTGCTTGTCCATCGCCAATATCGACAATCCCGGCACCTTCCCCAGGACCTTGTAATACTTGTTTACCTGATGTTGGGAATTTCTTTAATACTGGTTTTGAATTCTTGTAAGAGCAATGTTCACTCCACATGACAGAGAATAACCCTGTTTCCGTATAGTTAGGCATGCGATTTAAGATGTTTTCAATCATCGCATATTCTTCATCAGTTAAACCCCATTGCGTATATATTTTTTGATCTTTAATTTCTTGAGGAGTCGGTTCGATAAATTTCTTCATTAGTTTTGCGTCACCTTTCCGAAGTTTTTCAAAATAGAAGCAAAGAAACGCTTGCCATCAGCACTACCTAATAATTCTTCCATCGCACGTTCTGGATGGGGCATCATTCCTAAGACATTCCCTTTTTCATTACAAATTCCAGCAATATTTTCAACTGAGCCATTAATATCTTCTTCATATGTACAGACGATTTGGTTATTGGCTTTTAGTTTGGCTAAAGTTTCTTCATCACAATAATAATTACCTTCACCGTGAGCGACAGGAATTTGAATCACTTCATCTTTTTGATATTCGCTGGTAAATTTCGTTTCATTATTGACAACTTTTAAGCCAACCGTTTTACAGACAAAGTGTAAAGAACGATTACGAATCAAGCTACCAGGAAGTAAACCAGCTTCCGTTAACACTTGAAATCCATTACACGTACCCAAAACCATCTTGCCTTCATTAGCAAAACGAATCACTTCAGACATAATATTTGAAAAACGAGCAATCGCACCACATCTTAACGCATCACCATAAGAAAAGCCTCCAGGTAAAAAGACCCCATCAAAACCTTCTAAACTTGTTGCATCATGTCGGACATATTCTGCCTCTGCACCACAGACATTTTTGATTGCCCATAACATATCCAAATCACAGTTAGACCCAGGAAATACAATCACTGCAAATTTCATGTTACGCTTCCTCCACATCCATGATTTCGAATCGATAAGTTTCCATGTTGACATTTGCTAATAATTTATCACAAGCTTCTTCAATGACTTCTTCAACAGGACGAGTTCCAGGGTTAACTTGCATTTCGAAATATTTACCAATTCTAACCTCTTCAATTTCGCTATAACCCATGCGATGTAATGCTCCTTTAACCGCCTCACCTTGAGGATCTAAAACAGACTCTTTATAAGTAACATAAACTTTTACAAAAACCATGATTGTACTCCTTTATTAATTATTTTCAATTCTTCGTAAAACTTCTTGGTAAACTGGGACTAAATCACCTAAATCACGACGATAGATATCTTTGTCTAAATGATTGTTGGTATGAACATCCCACAAACGACAAGTATCTGGTGAAATTTCGTCAGCTAATAAAATTTTGCCTTCTTTTGTACGTCCTACTTCAATTTTAAAATCAATTAATTGAATATCTAAAGTTAAGAACCATGTCTTTAAGACTTCATTGACTTTTAATGCCAAAGCTTTAATTTGATCAATCTCTTCTTGAGTCGCAATATCTAGCACTAAGACATGTTGATCATTTATAAATGGATCATCTAGACGGTCTTCTTTATAATAAAATTCAACGATTGGAAAACTTAGAGGTGTTCCTTCCTTAATATCTAAACGTTTTGAAAAACTTCCAGCAGCCACATTCCGAACGACGACTTCTAACGGAATAATCTTCACTTTTTGAATCAATTGTTCGGTTTCAGAAATTTTACGAATAAAGTGACTGGGTACACCATTTTCAGCTAATTTATCAAAAATAAGCGAAGTAATCTGGTTATTCATCGCTCCTTTACCTGAAATTGCATCTTTCTTCAAACCATTCAGTGCCGTTGCTTGATCCATATACTCCGCTAATATTACGTATTCTTCATCTGTACTATACAATTTTTTAGCCTTGCCTTCATAAAGCAGTTCTAGCTTTTCCATTTCGCACCTCGAAAATCATCATATTTATGAACGTATTATTCATCTATTCACATTCTATGTTACTTTCAAAAGATTTTCAATAATTTATTTATATTTTACACTTGTTTTCTATTTATTGTTCGTGTTTTTTATCGATATCATTCAGTAAAACATTTTACACAAACTAATAAAATAGGGGGCTGACCCAAAAGTAGCCCCTATGTGAAAAAATAGAGGTCTTTCCATTTAGATAGTAGTGGAAAGATCTCTATTTATCTTTTGAAAGTGAATACAAAAATAAAGCACA
>NZ_JBQKFH010000058.1:0-10446 GCF_052119425.1 Enterococcus cecorum | reverse complement strand
CATATAGCATACCGTCCTCTCTTGGGTTATTTGTGGTGATTTAATCATATCAGAGAACGGTATGTTTTTTTATACCTAAAATGAAAAATTGGACTGAAGAATCGATTTTGATTCATCAGTCCAATTTATTATAGAGCCGTTATTTTGAAGTTCAAATAATTTTTTAAGACTGATTCACGTTGATCACTAGGGATTTTTCGTGCTAAATCATGGACAAACGCTCGAAGGTCCGATTCGCTCATCGTTGCTAATTGTTAATCTATATTATTGATAAATTGTCTAACGTTCATCATGGTTTCCTTTCAGTTTTTTACTATTATAACTTCTCGCTAACAAAAACACCACCTAGACAAGCTGAGTGGTGCTGAGAATGGGTTGGAGAAGCTGAGGTACCTCTCCTAATATGGAAATGAGAAAGTTTATTCGTTTTCTCCTCGGCGGCGTTTGATAATCAATCCTAGTAATCCTGCAAATGATAGACTAGCTAATCCTAAAACTGTATTACTTGATTGGTTAGTTGTACCAGTTTTTGGTAAGTGGCGTTTAACTGTAGATGTTGCTACTGAAGTTTGGCTTACCACTTGTTCTTGCGTAGGTGTTCCTTGTTGAGGACGACCCGTTCTTGGTAATCTTGGTGTTTTAGGTGTTGGCGTCGTATCTTTTTCATAAACATAGATAACTTCTTTTGTACCTTCTGTCACCTTACCAGATACTGGATTTGAGTTTTTACCCATACCTACAAAGTGGTAACCATCAAATTTCTTCTGTTCAGTAGCGTAATCTTCACCCACTGGCACATTGTCTTTGATTGTTAATTTTTCTCCACCAGGTAATGGATTTCCGTCTTTATCCACATAAACAACGGTTACTGTACCTTTTTTCTCTACTGGTGTTTCTTTTTCAGGATCTTTTTCGTAAACATAGATGACGTGTTTTGTACCTTTTGTTACGACTCCGGATGTTGGTTCTGAAGTTTTATCCATACCAACAAAGTGATAGCCATCAAAGGTCTTTTCGGTCGTTTCGTATATCTCACCAACTGGGACATTTTCTTTCACAGTTGATGTCTTTTCTAATACTTTACCATCTGAAGTCACGTATACTACATCCACTGAACCTTTTTCGACTACTGTTGTTTTGACTTTTTCATATACGTAGACAACGTGTTTGCTACCTTCTGATACGACACCCGTTGCTGGGTCTGAATCTTTAGACATGCCAACAAAGTGATAGCCATCAAAGGCTTTTTCTTCTGTTGTATAATCTTCACCTACTGGAGCATTGTCTTTCACTGAAGTTACATCTTCTAGAACTTTGCCATCTTTTGTAATGTACTTAACATCAACTGAACCTTTCTTCTCTTCTGGTTCTACATCTTTTTCGTAAACGTAAATAACATGTTTTGTACCTTCTGCGACTAAACCCGTAGCTGCATCTGATAATTTATCCATTCCTACAAAGTGATAACCATCAAAGGCTTTTTCTTTAGTGGTGTAGTCTTCACCAACTGGAGCGTTGTCTTTCACTGAAGTTACATCTTCTAGAACTTCGCCAGTTGTAGTAATGTACTTCACATCAACCGAACCTTTTTTCACTTCTGGTGTGACGTCTTTTTCGTAAACATAGATAACATGTTTTGTACCTTCTGCAACTACACCTGTAGCTGCATCTGAATCTTTAGACATACCTACGAAGTGGTAGCCGTCAAATGATTTTTCTTCTGTTGTGTAATCTTCACCTACTGGAGCGTTGTCTTTCACTGAAGTTACATCTTCTAAAACTTCGCCAGTTGTGGTGATGTATTTAACGTCAACTGAACCTTTCTTCTCTACTGGCGTTTCTGGGTTCTTAGCATAGACATAAACAACGTGTTTTGTGCCTTCTTCTACTTGACCAGTTGCTTCGGCTGAGAATTGTCCCATGCGTGTGAAGTGGTAACCATCGAATTCTTTTTGAGTTGTTTCATAGTTCGATCCGATTTCGCCGTCTTTAACTACTTCTGATGTTGCTTCTAGAACTCGTCCATCTTCTGTGATATAAGTAACATCTACATTACCTTTCTTCACTTCAGGATCTTTCGCATAAACATAAACAACATGTTTCGTGCCTTCTGCGACTTGACCAGTTGCATCGGCTGAGAATTGTCCCATGCGTGTGAAGTGATAACCATCGAATGCTTTTTGAGTTGTTTCGTAATTTGATCCGATTTCGCCATCTTTGACTACATCGCTTTTAGCTTCAAGTACTGTCCCATCTTCGGCAATATAAGTCACATCGACATTCCCTTTTTTAACTTCTGGAACGACATCTTTTTCATATAAGTAGATGACATGCTTAGTACCTTCTGCGACTACACCTGTTGCTGGGTCTGAAGATTTGTCCATACCAACAAAGTGATATCCGTTAAATGATTTTTCTTCTGTTGTGTAATCTTCACCTACTGGAGCATCTGATTTAACTGAAGTAACATCTTCTAAGACTTTACCATCTGTTGTCATATATTTAACATCAACATTTCCTTTTTTCACTTCAGGATCTTTGGCATAGACGTAAACAACATGTTTGGTACCTTCTTCTACTTGACCTGTACGTTCTGCTGAGTATTCACCCATACGTACATAGTGATAGCCATCAAATTCTTTTTGCTCGGTTTCATATTTTGAGCCGATTTCGCCATCTTTGACTACATCGCTTTTAGCTTCTAATACTGTACCATCTTCGGCAATATAAGTTACATCAACATTTCCTTTTTTCACTTCAGGAACGACATCTTTTTCATATAAATAGATAACGTGTTTGGTACCTTCTGTAACTACACCGTCAGCCGCTGCAGATTCTTCAGCCATGCCGACAAAATGATAGCCTTCGAATGTACCTTTTTCAGTTGAATAAGATGTACCCACGTTTTCATCTGTAGCAACTGGTTTCACAGCTTCTAAAATTTGTCCATCTGTTGTTTTGTGAACTACATCAACCGAACCTTTTTTATCTTCAGGCACATATAAGTAAACTACTCGTTGTAATTGTTGTTTTACAGTTCCTTGTGCTGGGGCTGAATCATAACTCAAGGTCGTGAATTTGTAACCTTCAAATTTTTCAGGAGCAGTAGTATATTCAGTACCTTGTGTTACATCATGTGCTTCTTGGCCATCTTTAGTCTTCGCATAGTCTTCAGCTTTTAAGACTTTACCAGTACTTGCATCAACGTGGACAACAGTTACTGAACCCGTCGTATCTTGCATACCACCTGCAACTGAAGAGTTATTTACGCTAATAGCCGCTTCTGACCAAACAGCATTGAATGGGGCTTCATACATCTCTTTGTCATATTTCTTTTTAGGTCCTCGATAATATGCTAGTAATGAATCAGATACTGCTGAGTTAATTGTAGGATTAGCTTTACTACCTTCTGCTAGTTTACCACCATAAGTAATGACAAACTGTTTATCAGTACTTGCATATTCTCCTTTAAATTGTATTACATAAGCATTTGGACTGGATAAAGGTTCAACAATCTCATAATCCGTACCTTCTACCAACTTTTTACCAACTTGATACCCCATACTATCATAAATATTTGCTTCATATAATTCGATGCTCTCTTTATCAATTTTATACACGGCATTATCTTCAAATTCAGGATTAAGGGCTCTATACTGTGAGGATGGATCTCCAATAAGATGGCCATCTCGATCGTATCCAGTTCTCGTAAATTCCGGATTAATTCCACTAACAGTATTTGGACTTAAATAAACAACTGCATCATTTAACGAAGCTTTTACCTTATTGATAGTCGTAGTCCACACAACATCCATTGAACCATCTGGATTATCCGTTGATTCCTTTGCATAAACAGAAACTAACTGTAACTCTGGATTGTAAACAGCTACATCAAAAGTAACATTTAATGGCAATGTAGCAGTTTTTCCATCTGGTAAGTTTAATTGCACATCTTCATGGTTTTCAACTTCTTTAAAATGATCACGGTTCACAAAGGTCGCAATGTTAATCGTACCATTGTAAATTTTATTTGGATCAATATCACCAGTGAAATAAGTATAAATTTTCTTATTGTTATAGTCTAAAACCAATTTACCTAGTTCTTGATTATTTGAATAAAACGGTGTTTCTACTACTTTTGTGATTGAAGTAAAAGCATCAGGCATATCAGAAACTAACATATCACCTTTTTGCAAATTCTTAGCTGTCCAATCATAAGAATAAGTGATATCTAGTCCTTGTGATTCTTTAATGTCTGTTCGGTCAAAGCGTACATTACTTACAGAAACTTTATTGGTTGCTAACTGATCCGCGGTTGCACCAGAAGCACGTGAAATAGTTTCGCCGATTGATGGTTGTAAAGAAGTTGTCCCTGTTTCTGCCGCTAAAGTCGCAGACGCCATCATTAATGCACCAAATAGCACACTACCGATTATAAATGATGCTGCACCGCCACCACCGCGTTTCTTTCTCAACGAAAATTTAAATTGTCTGTCATACTGATTTTTCTTAAACATACTAATTCCCTTTCTCAATTTGAATTTCTTATTCTCATTTCATTTTAAATAACCATTCTCCCAAACTGGTCATTCGTTAATATGTTTTCGATTATATAAAAATAAAAATTAATGTCAAATTTTCAAGGTTTACATACTAGCATTTATTGATTTACAGCCTTTTTAAAAATGTTTTCGAAGCATAAGATAACAGCTTTATTATACAACCGATGAAAAACAGAAAAAATATTGATAGATTAACATTTATACCTATATAATATTTAGAAAAATTATAAAGTAAAACACTTTACTAACATAACCAAATGTTTTTATATCAATAATATGTAAATACTTTGTAAACTTCATCTCACATAATTATTGATATATTAATGTTTTATAAGTGTCAAAAAAAATAAAAATAACGCATGGATACAATGCATAATTTTTCATATTAAAATCACATATTTTAGTATTTATTGCTTTATTTAAGCTTATTTAGAATGATTTTTTAGATTTAGTAGCTAAAAATCAATCATTTACCCAGTAATTTGTATGTTTATGCGTATATTTCCGCTAATTGAGAACTTTTCTCAATAGACCGTTTTTTACCAACCCCCCCTTTTAGAATCCACCTCGAAACGCAAAAAAAACCTACTAGCCAAACACAGCTAATAGGTTTCATTCATGCAAATATTAAAAATTATAAAGCATCGAATTCTGCAACCTCGACGTCTTTCAAGCTAAATAACCAAGCTTTCATTTCATCTTCTGCGTTTAAATCAGCAGTATTTTCATTAACAGAAGATACCACCCCTGCTAAAGGGCTCGCAAATTCGCAGACCGCTTTTTCTGCTTCAACTTCAACGACTGGTGCGCCGGCTACTACTTTTACATCCACTTTAGGTAGAGAGGCAAAAGTGACAGCTCCTAAATCGTCTTGGGCTTTTTTCGTCAATCCCACACAGTATTCCTTACCATTATATAAAATCCATAAATCATCTTTATGTTTTAAGCATTGTTTTTCCATTATGCATCCAACCTTTCATATACATCTTCTTTATAACCGATACTTACAAACACACCGTCTTTTAATAAAATCGGGCGCTTAATTAGCATACCATCTGTTGCTAATAACTCACAAGCATCTTTCATATTTAGTGTATCGACTTTATCTTTTAAATGCAACTCTTTGTACTTCATGCCACTAGTATTAAAGAAACGACGAATCGGTAGTTCACTTTGTTCCATCCAAGTTTGTAGCTGACTTGCTTTGGGCGGATTTTCCTTAATATCGATAAATTCTGGCACAATCCCTTTATTTTCTAAGTGTTTCGCCGCTTTTTTACAAGTTGAACACTTTGGATACCAATACATTGTATACATCTTTATCCCTCCAAATGTGAATATGGATTAGTAGATTGATACCTCATAGATAATATCAACCCAATCCCGATTAAATTACTTAATAACGCCGAGCCCCCTTGACTAATGAAAGGCAACGGAATCCCAGTTAATGGTAAAAGCCCGATATTGGCGCCGATATTTTCAAACACATGGAATAAAATCATCATAATAATCCCGGTAGAAATATATGCATAAAACTCATTATTTGTATCAAAACATACGCGAATCATTTGGTAAATCAACATAAAGTACAGCACAATGACTAAGGTACTACCGATAAAGCCAAAGTTTTCACCTATTACAGAAAAAATCATATCCGACTCGCGCACCGATACATAAATATCACTGACATTAAATCCTTTACCAAACATCCCACCAGAAGCAATCGCCGCAATAGAAGAAGCGACTTGCCGTGAAGAACCTTGCAAATCATGGAAAGGGTCTAACCAAGAGTCGATACGAGCAAATTGATAAGGTTTAAAGCCCATATGATATAAAATATTACGTCCTGATTCTGACAAAACGAGAAAAATAAGTATTCCACCAAATATCGCCATTACCGCAAAGACTGGGATGATAATTTTCCATGAAATACCTGACATCAAAAAGACGCCACTAAAAATAGCCAAGAACACTAACATCGTACCAAAGTCTTTTTGTAGCAAGATAAGTACCAACACAGGCAACGTGACAGCTAACATTTTCGCAATTAACTGGCCATCTGACTCTAACGTACGCTTGCGATGACGACCATTATGCTGCGTTACGACTAAAGCCAACATCAAAATATAGGCAATCTTCATCAGTTCGGCCGGCTGTAAAGTAAAGCTCCCAAAGGCAAACCAGTTTTTCGAACCCGTCACAGCCGCAATCGAACGGTCATAGAATTTCAACAAAATAGCCATCACAAAAAGTCCAGCACCATAGATAATCGGCGTCAATTTCCAGAGGACTTTTGCGCGAATATGCATAATAACAATGATAGCGCCAATCCCTAAAACATACCACAAGGCTTGAAATCCTACGCCACGAATGACATTGGGCTTAGCAGGATCTTGGGACAACGCCACATACAACGAAGCAAGACCGATAATACATAATAAAAAGACCGGCAATATCACACCATAATCAATTCGGCTTTCTTGCATCGCCGCATTTCTTCGTGTATTTTCCATTCATTCTCTCTTTTCTAAAAAATATTTCATTTCCTTATTATAGTAATCTTTTAGCCAATTGAAAAGGTAAAACCGACACAATTTATAAAATTCTAAACAACCACTACGAACTGAAAAAACCTACAGTGCACACGACACTGCAGGATTTTTCTTTACATCATATTTTCAATAAACATTGCTTCGATTTTTTGTGCTTCTTCTTCTGAACGAGAAATAATGACCACGGTATCAAAACCTGCCAGAGAAGCAACTTTTTCAGGGATATCAATTTCATCCACTAAGGCACTAATCATTTGAGCACTATCAGGTTGGGTGTGAACAATCGTCATAAATTGTACACGGTCCACTTTAATCACCATTTCCGCAATCAATTGGTGCAAATGAGCCTGGTCTTCTTGACTCTTCAACTCATCGCTTGTAAATAATTTCAACTGCTTTTCGCCATTTTCCATAGTTGCCTTGATTACTTTTAAGTCATTTAAGTCTCGAGAAATCGTCGCCTGAGTAGCTGTAACGCCATGTTCTTTCAAATACTGTAACAACTCTTCTTGCGTACGAATGACATGGTTAGTCAAAATATCTACAATTAATTGATGACGCTGTTCTTTTTTCATGTTGACCTCCTCATTACATTTGATTTGGAGCATGTAAACCTAACAAGCGTAAATCTTCTTTTAACAAGACACTTACCGCATAAACTAGACTTAAGCGGGCTTGTTTTTGATCATCATCAGCCAATACTTTACTATGGGCATAGTATTTATTGAAAGCTTGAGATAATTTAATCGCATGTTTTGCAATGACAGATGGTTCATAAGTATTCGCCGCTTGTAAGACTACTTCTGGATAGCTTTGGATTAATTTGATGACTTCCCATGATTCTTCATCGTTTAAGCTTAAATCACCAACATTTTCAACATCAAAAGCAGCCTTAGCTAATAAACTTTGGCAACGAGCATGTGTATATTGTACATATGGTCCCGTTTCTCCTTCAAAACGTACCACTTCATCTAAAGCAAAGTCAAAGTTATTCAAACGGTCATTTTTCAAATCATGGAAAACAACAGCTCCCACACCGACTTGACGAGCTACTTCATCTTTATTTTCTAATGTAGGGTTCTTTTCAATAATTTGGGCTTTGGCTAATTCAATTGCTTCATTCAATACTTCAGCAAGTAAGATAATTTTTCCTTTACGAGTAGACAATTTCTTACCATCTTTTGTAATCAAACCAAATGGCACATGATGCATATCTTCTGCCCAATCAAAGCCCATTTCCTTCAACACTGCTTTTAATTGTTTAAAGTGATTGCTTTGTTCATTACCCACAACGTAAAGTGATTGACCGAAATCATAAGTACGTTTGCGATATAAGGCCGCTGCTAAGTCACGCGTAATATATAAAGTCGCACCATCAGATTTGCGGATTAATGCTGGATTTAAATCATAAGTAGATAAATCGACAATTTCTGCCCCTTTATCTTCTTTTAATAGATGTTTTTCTTCTAACATGGTTACGACTTCATCCATCTTATCATTGTAGAAAGCTTCTCCATTGAAAGAATCAAACTTCACTTCTAATAAGTCATAGATGTCCGTAAATTCTTTTAAGGACTCATCGCGGAACCACTGCCATAATGCTAAAGCTTCTTCATCGCCATCTTCTAGTTTTTTAAACCAGGCACGTGCTTCATCTTCTAGTTCAGGTTGGGTTTCAGCTTTTTCATGGAAATCTACATATAAGCGTAATAATTCAGCAATTGGATCTTTTTCCACGGCTTCTTGACTTCCCCAAAGTTTGTAAGCCACGATTAATTTACCAAATTGTGTTCCCCAATCTCCTAAGTGGTTAATACGAACGGGTTGATAGCCAATTTTCTCTAATAAGAAACCAATCGAATTACCAATCACAGTTGAACGTAGATGCCCCATTGACATTGGTTTGGCAATATTTGGTGAAGACATATCAATTGGTACTTGTTTATTTTGGCCGATATTTTGTGAGCCGAAACTTGCTTTTTGCGTTAACACTTCTCGTAGGACTTGGCTAGATACTTGTGCTTTATCCATGAAGAAGTTAAGATAAGCGCCTACTACTTCAACTTTTTCAAATCCAGTTGTATCTAATTGTGCCACTAATTCTGTAGCGATTTGTTGCGGTGCTTTACGGAAGATTTTAGCCAATGAGAATACTGGAAAAGCTACATCTCCATGTTCGGCATATTTTGGTTTTTCTAATAAGTTTTCGATTTGTTCATACGTTAAATGTTCACTCAATGCTTGATGCAAAGTTTTTGCGACAATTGCTTGGTTATTCATCGAATTTCCTCCTAATGTTTATCTGATATTTTTAGCATTTTGTAATAAAAAAGCCCTAGTGTCACGATTATACTAAACCATTAACACTAGAGACGAATTTCATTCCGCGGTACCACTCTACTTGTCCTCTTTATTAGGACCCACTTTTGCTATAACGGTAGCTGCCGTATCTTTGTATCAAAGCGCGTTTCAATCTGTCTTACTTATCTGGCTTCCACCTTCCCAGACTCGCTAAAAGCAGAGTTAGATTTACTTTCTCTTTAAAGATATCCATATCGATTTGATTATAGCAAACCTCTATCTAAATTTCCACACCAAAAATGAAAATTCATGAAAATAACTGGTGTGTTTTGAAAATAACTTAGAAACCTTATTCTAGCTGACTTACTTCAAAAACAAACTAACTATAAATGCAAGAATCGCTAGTCCACCTTGTTTCAATAAAATCGATTTATCACTTGAATAGGCGCCATAAGCTGCTACTAAGATAATGTAAACCAATAAGAAGCGTACAAAAGCTAAGTTATCCTGTACAAAAGATAAACCATACAACAATCCTAAAGCAATCAAGCCATTATAGATTCCTTGATTTTTAAATAGGGTTTGTACATTTTTATTTTGCAATTCTTGTGCAGTCATCTTAAAAGTTTGAGCTGTTTTGTCTGAAGTTGTTGCAAAAGTTTCCAAATACATAATGTACAAAAATTCCAATGCCACTAAGACCACTAATACTTTAAACAAGATAATCATTTTTAACATCCTTTCACACATTTTATTACCAAACTATCATAGCGAAACACGTATTCATTCGCAATTTTTCTGCCTACCTTTTTGATACAATCATCCAAAAGGCATAGCTAGACATTATAACATCCGAGACTTTACAAGATACTTTCCGACCTTATGAAAAAAAGACACCCTAAAACTTTAGAGTGCCTTTTGGGGTCTAAGATATTTAGTGTTGTTACTCAAACGGAGGATAACACTAAATATCTTTTTTTATACTCATAATAATAGAAAAAGACATCTGTTTCCTCTATAATTAAGTCGAC
>NZ_JBQKFH010000057.1:0-10452 GCF_052119425.1 Enterococcus cecorum | reverse complement strand
CTTTATTTTTGTATTCACTTTCAAAAGATAAATAGAGATCTTTCCACTACTATCTAAATGGAAAGACCTCTATTTTTTCACATAGGGGCTACTTTTGGGTCAGCCCCTTTTGCGTTTTATAATTTTTCTTTGATGAGATAAATGCCTAAACCAAGGACTAAGCCAAATACTGCAGGCACAATCCAGCCCATGCCAATATCAGAGAATGGCAAAGTATTCTTAGCAAATTCAATCATTTTTTGAGTTATGCCGGCATTTTGAATCCACGCTGGCGAACTTTTTAGGCCATCGATTATTGCAGGAATAATCGTAAAAATCGTAACAGTTTGATAAACGATTGGATTGTTTTTGAATAACGGGCCACTAACTCCTAGTAGTACTAAGATAATGGCTAATGGATATAGGAACATTAACACTGGCGTACTATAAGAAATAATACTGGTTAAACCGACATTCGCGATAATACATGGAATAATCGAAACACCAGCAATTAAAGTCGAATAACTTAAGCTTGGGAATAATTCGGCAAAAGTTTCAGAAAAGGCGGTGGTTAAGCCAATGGTTGTCTTCAAACAAGCCACGATAACGATTAATGCTAAAATGATACTTCCACCTGTTCCTAAGTAGTAATGTGCGATTTGCGCTAAGGCAATACCACCATTTTCACTTAAGTCAAATTTACCCATGCTCATTGTTCCCATTAAGCTTAAGAAAGAATAGATAATTCCCATTAACAGAACACTTACTGCACCTGATTTAAAGGTGTCAGCGGTAATGGTACTTTTCTTAGTGACGCCTTTATTTTTTAAGGTATTGACGACGATAATCCCAAAAGCTAAGGAAGCCAAGACATCCAAAGTGTTATACCCATTTTGGAAACCAGTAAAGAAGGCATGGTTACGATAGTTTCCAAGTACTGTGATATCGTGAATATTAGCCATTGGTTTGACAAAGGACATCACGATTAAAATAGCTAAAAGTACTAAGAATAACGGATTTAAAAATTTACCTACATAGTCTAATAGCTTACTTGGATTGCGTGAAAACCACCAAGACAAAGCGAAAAATAGAATACTAAAAATTGCTAAAAATAAGGTCTTTTGGTTTTCCGCGACAAATGGGGTTAAGCCGATTTCAAAGGAAGTAGCTGCTAGACGAGGCATTGCAAAAAACGGCCCGATCACTAAATATAATGCGACGGTAAAGAAGTAGCCATAGCCTTTATGCACGCGTGAGGCTAAGTCAAATAAGCCATTTTCACCGGAAATTCCGATAGCAATAATCCCTAAGAATGGTAAACCGATTCCAGTGATTAAAAAGCCAATAATCGCTGGCCAAACATTGGCGCCGGCTTCTTGTCCCATGTGCACAGGGAAGATTAAGTTTCCTGCTCCAAAGAATAATCCGAATAACATGGAACCAAGATACAAATAATCTTTTGATGATAATTTCTTTTCCATTTTAAACCTCTTTTCAAAAAGAATTGAATAAATTGTATCTAATTTTGCTAAAAATGACAATCCTATTTATTTTAGATAGAGTTAATTTTAATGATATTTTCATCAAACGCTAATGAAATGTGTTGATATCATTTGCTTAATATTTTTTATTCTCATTTGTTAATTGATAGCACAATGTCTTAACTAAATATTCTGAGTTATTTATTAAATTAATGAAAAAAGACTAGCCAAATGCGACTAGTCTTACTTTTCAATTGCCTATTTATCGTTAAGGACACGATGTAAGAAGGCTTTCGTGCGTTCTTCTTTTGGTGTATTGAAGATTTCCTCTGGGGTACCTTCTTCAGCGATAACGCCTTTATCCATGAAGATGACACGGTCTGAAACTTCTTTCGCAAAGGCCATTTCGTGGGTAACAATAATCATGGTTAAACCAGTTTTTGTTAAGTCTTTCATGGTTTTTAAAACTTCGCCGACCATCTCAGGGTCAAGTGCGGAGGTTGGTTCATCAAAGAGCATGACATCTGGATTCATAGAGACCGCACGCGCAATCGCCACCCGTTGTTTTTGCCCCCCTGATAATTGGGCTGGTTTTGCATTTAAAAAGCGGGACATACCGACTTTTTCAAGGTTTTCTAAAGCAATTTTTTTCGCTTCTTCACGATTTCTCTTTAATACCGTGACTTGTCCAGCAATACAATTTTCCAATACGTTCATATTATTGAATAGATTAAAGGATTGGAAAACCATCCCTAAATGAGTACGATATTTTGGTAAATCGTATTTTGGGCTTAAGATATTTTCACCTTTATAAAGAATTTCGCCATCGGTTGGTTTTTCGAGTAAGTTGATACAGCGTAAAAGGGTGGATTTACCTGAACCAGAAGAACCGATAATCGTGACAATTTCACCTTTTTTCACTGCTAAACTAACATCTTTTAAGACTTCATTATTTCCAAAACTTTTTTTCAAGTGGTTAATTTGAATAATTGCAGACATGTCTAAATCCTCCCTTATTTTTCTTCGTCCATTGGTACATAAGCGCTAGGTCCATCGATTTTCTTTTCCAATAAGCGTAATAGGCTTGTTGAAGTTAAGGTCATCACTAGATAAATCACAGCGACGATGGTGAACGTTTGGAAGAACATGTAGTTAGTTCCGGCACTTGTAGAACCTGCAAAGAATAAATCCGGCACACTGATAACACTTAACACCGCGGTATCTTTAATGTTGATGACTGTTTCATTACCAATGGCAGGTAAGATATTGCGCAATACTTGTGGTAAAACGACTTTCATCATGGTTTGACGGTGGTTCATACCGATAGCTTGTGCGGCTTCGAACTGACCTTTATCTACAGCGAAGATCCCCCCACGCACGATTTCAGTCATATAAGCCCCTGTATTAATCGAAACAATCAATAACCCGGCAACGACACGGTTCAAATCAATATGGAAAGCTAGGGCTAAACCATAGAAGATAACCATCGCTTGTACCATCATTGGCGTGCCGCGGAAAACTTCCACATAAATGGTAATAATCACATTTAGGACTTTTTGGAAGAAACGCGAGACAGGATTTTCTGAAGTAGGTAGCGTTCTAAATACCCCGATTAATAAACCAATAATCGTTCCTACAAAGGTTGAGAAAATCGCGATTAATAAAGTCATGCCCGCCCCTTTAAGGAATAGGGTACCGTATTGACTTAAGATTTGTTTGAAAGTAGCGATTAAACCAGTATCTTCATTTTCATCAGTTGAAGAAGGCTGATTAGCAATGGCAGCATCCATTAATTTTGTGCGCTCTTTAGCAGAGATAGTCGCTAAAATTTGGTTGACTTTTTGTACATCGCTATCTCCTTTACGCATCCCGACAGCGACTTGTACATCTTCTGGATTGGTTTTGAAGCCTTTATCATCGGCGAACTCAATCATTTTGAAATCTTTATTGACATTGCTTGCAGTGACGCCTTCTGGTCTTTCGCTCACATAACCATCAATAATTCCCGAAGCCAAGGCCACACGCATGCTTGAAAAATCTTTTGAAGCTTGTTGTTTTTGGACATCAGGGATTTGATCGATGACTGTATAGTGGAAAGTATTTAATTGGGCAGTAATTTTTGCCCCTTTAAAATCTTCAATCGACTTAGCATTGGCATATTTTCCATTTTTTTGTGTGACCATAATTAAGTGTGATTCGTAGTAAGGATCCGTAAAATCAATTTGTTTGGCACGTTCGGCTGTTGGACTCATCCCCGCAATAATCGCATCTAATTTGCCAGATTGTAAGGCAGGAATTAAGCCATCCCAAGAAGTAGGGACAATAACTAATTTTTTGCCTAAGCCATCTGCAATACGTTTGGCAATTTCGACATCATAACCGCCAGCATAGGCATTTTTTTGACCAGCAATTTCGACCGCATCATGTTTATCGTTGGTTTGTGTCCAGTTAAATGGTGCATATCCAGCCTCCATTCCGACTCTAAATTCATTGGCAGGAGTTTTATCATCGGCAAATACTGGTAAACTAGTGACAAATAGTGTAATTAGTGTCAGTAAAAAGAATAAGCCTGCACGTTTTTTCATTTGAAATTCCTCTTTTCTTCTTTTTTTGAATAATTTCTCTTGTTAAGAAGTACTTGAATAATGAAAGGCAAATTTACTACATCTTTTAGCTAAACAAAAAAGCAGCCCTTTCTATGCTTAGAAAACGACTGCTGAAATGACTACAATCCTTTTCACTAAACATAGCTCATCTTAGAAATCTAAGACAGTGTGCAAATTATTCACTTGCACCCCAACACATTCTTTCAAGCAATAAAGAATGGTTTCGGCAGTATTTCCTAGACTTACTTCCACGTCTTGCTTGACTCCATAAGCTTAATAAATCCTGCGACCTCTACTTTTTAAGTGAAGGAAACTATTCAATTAATCCTTTTATAGGGTAGTTGAAAAGTTGTGTTTTGTCAATAGAAATGTAAAACGAATTTTCATCTAAACGTTTTCATAATAGATAATAATTTTTACGAACTATTTTCTGAAATTTCTGTTAAGATAGATAATCAATGATATAATAAGAAAAAAGAAGAGAAAGTAGGGAGTAAGATGCTAGCGATTACGATAGAAGAGGCAGTGGAAATGATTCAACAAGCCAAACATATTACTTTTCTAACCGGAGCGGGGGTATCGACGGCTTCAGGGATTCCGGATTATCGCTCGTTAAAAGGTGTGTATCATGGATTAGATCAACCAGAATATTTGTTGAGTCATACGTGTATGCTACGAGAACCAGAAAAGTTTTATGAATTTGTCCAAAAATTGTATCATCCTGATGCGAAACCTAATGTCATTCATGAAAAAATTGCCGCGATGGAAAAAGAGAAAGATTGTTGGGTGGTTTCGCAAAATATTGATGGGCTACATGAAAAGGCTGGAAGTCAACATTGTGTGAATTTTCATGGCAATATTTATGACTGCTATTGTCGCAAATGTCATCAAAAAGTTGATTATCAAGATTATATGCAATCAGATGTGCATCGTGATTGTGGGGGCCAAATTCGTCCCGGGATTGTACTATATGAAGAAGGTTTTACCCAAGATGTGTTGGATAGTGCGGTCAATGCAGTGAGAAATGCGGATTTAATCGTGATTGTGGGGACGACTTTCCAGGTACACCCATTTTGTGATTTAATCCATTACAAACGGTCAGATGCCAAAGTTTTGGTCATTAATCAAACCCCCATCTATTTACCAATCCAAGCATTTATGTTACAAAAGAATGCAGTAGAAGTATTTGAAAAATTATAAGAAAAAGGTGATGTTGTGAGAACAGAAAAAGAGAAAATGATTGCTGGCGAGTCTTATTTTTCAGGAGATGCCGAGTTAGTCGCAGATCGCAAACACGCAAGAAAAATGATGCGTGCCATAAATCAAGAGACAGATGGCAAAAAACGCAGCGAATTATTGAAACAAACCTTTGGCAAAACTGCACAAAATCTATATATGGAACCTAATGTGCATTTTGATTATGGGTATAATATTTCTGTGGGTGAGAATTTTTATGCCAATTTTAATGCGGTGTTGTTAGATATTTGTCCGATAACGATTGGCGATAATTGTATGTTAGCGCCAAATGTTCAATTATACACAGCCTATCATCCAATTGACCCTGTTGAACGAAATAGCGGTTATGAAAATGGTGCGCCGATTACCATAGGAGATAATGTGTGGATCGGTGGAAATTCGGTGATTTTACCAGGAGTGACGCTAGGGGATAATGTCGTTGTCGGTTCAGGTAGCGTAGTGACTAAGAGTTTTCCAGATAATGTAGTGATTGCGGGAAATCCTGCGAAAATCCTTAAAGAAATTCCTAAGAAAGTGGAAGAAAGTGCTGAAAACCTTGAGTCTTTACGCAAAACGATTGACCAAATTGATTGTCAAATCGTAAAATTATTGGAAGAACGGATGGATGTGGTTTCGTCAATTGCGGATTATAAAGCAAAACATCAATTACCGGTTTTAGATGAGGATAGGGAAAAGGCTTTATTAGGAAAAGTTTCTAAGTTAGTTCACAAAGAAGAATATCAAGCAACCATTCGTGATAGCTTTGGTGATTTAATGAAGCATTCAAAAGATTATCAAATGGAACGTATGGGGGGAAAAGACAATGATTGAAGGTCAAAAACGAAGAGAAATTATTTTAGAGGAGTTATCTAAAGCTACCAAAAATGTGAACGCCACACAATTAGCAGAAAAATTTGGTGTGAGTCGCCAAATCGTGGTAGGCGATATTGCTTTGTTGCGAGCGAGCGGCATAGATATTGTTTCTAATTCTAGAGGTTATCGCTTAAACAAAAAATCTACTGGTTTGTTAGAAACAAAATTGGCGGGAAAGCATCGTCCTGATCAAGTGGAAGAAGAATTACGACTAATTGTTGAAAATGGGGGTACCGTGGTTGATGTGATTATTGAACATGAACTATATGGTGAAATCAAAGGGACTGTGGATATCAAAAATGACGCTGAGGTAACGGCCTTTTTAAATAAGGTAGAACAAGCACATGCAACTTTGCTTTCTAGCTTAACAGATGGCATCCATTTACACACCATTCAATATCCAAATGAAGAAACCTTAGTCAAGATTAAACATTCCTTATCGAAAGCCGGCATCTTACTGGAAGAAAATGAATAATGATAAAAGAGACGCTCAAATCACTATTGGTTTGAACGCCTCTTTTGATTTACTCTAAAACTAATACATCTTTATCTAAGCTAAATGGGTTTTTGGCATTAATATGATCATAGAACATGACACCGTTTAAATGGTCGATTTCATGTTGCACGACGATGGCTGGATAATTTTTTAAACGAATCTTTTGTGTTTCACCATTCATATCGGTATAAGTCACAGTGACGCGTGCATGGCGAACCACATATCCAGGTACTTCGCGGTCAACGGATAGACAACCTTCACCATCTGCTAGACATGCATCTTGGACAGAGTGACTGACGATTTTAGGATTATACATGACGGTTTCTAAAATTGGTTCTGGTTGTTCTGGATTATTACTAGGCACTAAAAGCGCGATGATTCGCTTTTTAATGTCTAATTGGGGGGCAGCCAAACCAACACCACCACGTAATTCATATTTTTCAGCCATTTCAGGATCTTGGCTATTATGTAAAAACTCTAACATATCTTTACCTAACTGGATATCTTCTGCTGTTAAAGGGACAGGCACTTCATCACAGACAGCACGCAAAGTAGGGTTACCTTCACGAATAATATCTTTCATTGTTAACATCTAAATGCTTCACTTCCTCAATTTTTTTCTAATAAGTATTCTATCATAGCTTGATTTTTTTTACCAATCGCACAAATGTTTCTTAAATTTTCTAAAGTTTTCAAAATTATCTAAATATTTTATTTTTTTAGAAAAAAGATGCAATGAATGGTTGACCGATGAATTTAGCTATTGTTATAATTATTAAAACAAAGGAGGATTAAAGTGAATTTACCTCAAGCTTTTATCGATAAATATCAGCACTTACTTGGTGATGAAGCCGAGGCGTTTTTGACAGCTTTAACTCAAGAAGAAGTGCAAAAAGGATTTCGACTCAATCCATTAAAGCCCCATGCTAAGGAAATGTTGGCCAAGTTTGATGGTCGTACCTTACCACAAGCGCCTTTTGCTAAGGATGGCTACGTAGGCGAAATCAGTGGAAAATCTATCTTGCACCAAGCAGGTTATGTCTATTCTCAAGAAATTAGTGCCATGATTGTTGCGAGTGTCGCAGATGTCCAACCTGGTGAGCGTGTATTAGATTTATGTGCGGCCCCTGGTGGCAAATCGACACAGCTCGCTGCAAGTCTAGCCAACCAAGGTTTATTAGTGGCGAATGAAATCTATCCAAAGCGGGCAAAGATTTTAGCTGAAAACTTGGAACGTTGGGGTGCCCAAAATACAGTAGTCACCAATCACGCTCCGGCCGAATTGGTTGACTTTTTCCCACAATTTTTTGATACGATTGTCATTGATGCGCCTTGTTCAGGTGAAGGCATGTTTCGTAAAGATGAAGAAGCTATCCAACAGTGGCAAGCAGATACCCCAGAAATGTGTGCCGCACGTCAAAAAGAAATCTTGGACGCAGCGGTACGGATGTTAAAAAAAGACGGCATGCTCGTTTATTCGACTTGTACCTTTGCCCCAGAAGAAAACGAAGAAATGGTTAGCTTCTTGGTAGAAAATTATCCATTTGAAATTGTGCCATTATCCATCGAGGGGACATCTCCTGGCCGTAGTGAGTGGGGAAGTGTCGCTCATCTAGAAGATACGGTGCGAATTTGGCCGCATTTAAATGAGGGTGAAGGACATTTTGTGGCGAAACTACGATTAACAGAAGCCGTTATTTCTGATGGTATACCGAAACAAAAGACAAAGAAAGCCAAAAAAGGGAAAAATGCGTCAAATGATGGTTTGAATAAAGAACAGCAAAAAGTGATGCACGATTTTACCAAACGCTGGCCTCTGCCTTTTGAGGGGAAGCTAGTTCCTTTTAAGGACAATTTGTGGCTTTTACCGCAAGAGATGATAAGTTTAGAAAAATTAAAAGTGCTTAAACCAGGCTTACAATTAGGGGTCTTTAAGAAAAACCGCTTTGAGCCAGCATTTGCTTGGACGATGGCAATTGCGGATGTTTCGGCTTATCCTAGTTGTCAGATTACTTTGGAAGATTGGCAACGTTATGTGCGTGGCGAAACTATTCTCAAAGAAGGAAACCAAGGCTGGGTCGTGCTAGTTGTTGATCAAATTCCTGTAGGTTTAGGCAAACAAGTCCAAGGAGTCGTTAAGAATTTCTATCCTAAGGGCTTACGTTTTCAACCATAAATGAAGCAACTCTCCAAAATCAGCGGAGGGTTTGCTTTTAAACTAAAATTGATTAAATTGTTTGAAAAATAAAAACAATCAAGCAAATTTAAAGGAGAAACATATTGGAGAAAAAATTAAGTTTTAAAGAAATATTTTTTATCGGATTGATGATTTTTTCGCTTTTCTTTGGTGCGGGAAATCTGATTTTTCCAGCAGAATTAGGAGCTAAAGCCGGCGAATCAGTCTTTGCTGCAATGGGCGGATTTTTAATTACTGGCATTGGCTTACCGACGATTGGCTTATTATCGCTCGCTTTTGTCAGTAAAAAAGGGCAACCTGAAGATATCGCCATCAAAGTACATCCAATTTTTGCCTTATTATTAACTTGCGTGACGTATTTGGCAATCGGCCCCTTGTTTGCTGCACCACGAACAGGCTTAGTTTCCTTTGAGATAGCGGTCGTGCCGTTTTTACCTAGTGGCCCAAAAGCCTTGTTTTTATTCTTGTTTAGCATTCTCTTTTTTGGGATTGTTTATTATTTAGCCCTTTATCCGAATCATTTTGTGGATCGTTTTGGCAAATTAATTACGCCGTTTTTATTAGTCATATTAGGCTTATTTATTGTTACTAGCTTTTTGCATCCCATTGCCAAAGAAGCTAAGCCAAGTGGCAATTATGCGACTTTACCTTTTGCCACGGGACTTAAACAAGGTTATTTGACGATGGATACGATTGTTTCGGTCATTTTTGCGACATTGATCATGAATGCGACCAAAGCGATGGGAATCAAGAGTGCTAAACAAACGCGAATGATTATCTTAAAAGCTGGTTTAGTATCAGCCACTTGTTTAGGAATCATTTATTCCGGGATTGCGATGATTGGTGCAACAAGCGGAATGAGTCAACACGTCAATGGTGCGGTGATTTTATCAGCGATTAGTCATCATTATTTTGGTAACTTTGGAAACATTTTATTTGGAGTGGTGGTATTATTGGCGTGTTTACCTACAGCATCAGGTGTATTAACTGCTTGTTCGTGGTATTTCAACCGTTTATTCCCACAAGTGAGTTATAAGCAATTTCTGACGGCATTTACTTTATTTAGTGCTGTTGTCGCAAATATCGGCTTGGACCAACTGATTAAAGTGTCGATTCCAGTCTTAAATTTCATTTATCCGATTATGATTGTGTTAATCTTGTTAGGATTTTTAAGTAAAGTCATCTACTGTAGTCAAGGAATGTATGTGGGGGCTGTGTTATTCACTTCAATTATCGGCTTAAATGATGCCTTTAAAGCGATAAATCCTCAGCTTGATTTCTTGAGTTGGCTTGCTTTGCCATTGAGTAATCTTGGTTTTAGTTGGGTCGTGCCAGCAGTACTTGGCGGATTGCTTGGATTTCTTTATAGCAAGTGGCGTCAACGTAAAACCCCTGTTTATCAGCAAGCAAAACAAACAGTGAATAATTAACAACCATACACATAATAAAAAAAGGCGGAAGTCACAATGTGAGTGTACCGACCCCCAAAAGTTAGACCATAAAATCTAACAATTGGAGGTCGGTATTTTTATGTCCAAATATTCTTTTGAGTTTAAAAAGCAAGTTGTAAATGCTTATCTTAAT
>NZ_JBQKFH010000056.1:0-10742 GCF_052119425.1 Enterococcus cecorum | reverse complement strand
CAGGTAAAATACCTTTACGATACATTTCCACACATTTTCTTTTGTACTCATAGCTGTAGCGCATAAAAATACCCTCCTTACTGTTTGTCCAGTAAAGAGGGTACATATCAATCACTGAGCTCTTCAAATAAACTAAATTTTTAAGAATCGACGCATTGAAATCACTGAACCTAATGCACCGATTAAAATACCAATTCCTACTAGCAATAGCATAATTTGAATTGAGAATGTTTCTGGTGTCAATAAACGATAACTTGCACCTAAAATTTGTGGTTGATTTAAAACTCGATAAGCAGCTTTATATCCAAAGAAGATAATTAAGCATGGTAAAATCGAACCAATGACACCAATCCAAGCACCTTCAAGGAAAAACGGCCAACGAATATAACCATTTTTGGCACCTACTAAACGCATAATTTGAATTTCGCGTTGACGAGACATAATCGTGATGCGGATGGTATTTGAGATTAAAAATACTGCAACAAATACTAATAATACCGCAGCACCTAAGCCCCAAGTACGCATACCTTGCGTAATTTTTAAAATTTTATCAGATGCTAAACCACCATAATCTGCACGGTGTACATTTTTTAATTTTGCAGCTTGTTCCGCTACTTTTTTAATCGTTTGTGGGTTTTTAGATTTGACAATAAAATTATCATAAAGTGGATTACTATCGCCTTCAAACATAGACCATACAGAACCCATACTTTCTTCTAATTTCTTTAATTCTTCATCCTTACTTGAAAATACCACAGACTTCACATTTGGTAAATCTTCAAGTTCTTTTTTTAATTTATTAATATCTTCTTGATTTGTACCAATATCGACTAATACCGAAATATCAACATTGTTTTCGATGTCTTCAGCCAATTTGGTTGCATTCATAATTAATGCTAAAAAGATTCCAAGTAAGGTTAGACTGATTGCTACAGCCGTCGCCGAAGCAACAGTCATCCAACCATTACGCTTTAAACTCTTTAGACTTTCTAATAAATGTCGGAAAAATGTTCTAATCATCGTAGCCATACTCTCCTTCCACTTGGTCACGTATGATGCGACCATTTTCAATCGCAATGACTCGATGACGAATCGTATTTACAATTGTACTATTATGAGTAGCCATTACTACAGTTGTACCTTGAGCATTGATACGCTCTAATAATTTCATAATTTCCCATGAATTTTCTGGGTCTAAGTTTCCAGTTGGTTCATCGGCAATTAAAACTTTGGGCATATTAACAATCGCACGAGCAATCGAGACACGTTGTTGTTCCCCACCAGAAAGTTCACTTGGAAATACACGTACCTTATGTTTTAAGCCAACTAAGTCTAAAACTTCCATAACACGCTTACGAATTTCACGAGGCTTTCTTCCGATTACTTGCATAGCATACGCAACATTTTCATAGACTGTTTTCTTAGGTAATAATTTATAGTCTTGGAAAACAACACCAATTTCTCTTCGTAAATAAGGAACTTCACGATTTTTAATTTTTAATAAATCATAACCAGCTACTTTTAACAAACCTTTTGTAGCTTTTTCTTCACGGTACATCAATTTGATAAAAGTAGATTTACCCGCTCCAGATGGGCCAACTACATATACAAACTCACCTTGATCAATGCTTACAGAAACATTACGAATGGCGGTTGTACCGTTTGGATATTTTTTCATAACATCCTTCATTTCTATCATGTGAATCTCTCCAAATCTTCATTCATACTGAAACATTATAACATGTCTTTGTTGCAAATTGCTTTCATTAAGTTACATTTTTATTTCATTACAATAACTTTTATTCAGATTTTTGATTCAAGCGATATTTTAAGTAGGCATCAATGAAGCCATCCAAATCGCCATCCATCACTGCTTGTACATTTCCTGTCTCAAAATTAGTGCGATGATCTTTTACCATAGAGTATGGATGAAAAACATAAGAGCGAATTTGACTCCCCCAACCTATCTCCATTTGCTCTCCTCTTAAGGCTAATGCTTCTTGCTCTTGTTTTTCTAATTCAAGTTGATAAAGTTTGGCCTTTAACATACTCATCGCTTGTTCTCTATTTTTTAATTGTGAACGCTGGGTTTGACACGAAACCACAATTCCTGTTGGTAAATGCGTAATACGTACTGCCGATTCGGTTTTATTGATATGTTGTCCACCAGCACCACTTGCTCTGAAAGTATCGATTTTCAATTCATCCGGACTAATATCAATATCAATCGTATCATCTAACTCTGGCATAATATCAACGGAACAAAAAGAGGTATGTCGACGTTTTGCCGAATCAAAAGGCGAAATACGCACCAAACGATGAACACCTTTTTCAGATTTTAAATACCCATAAGCATTATAGCCTTTAATTAATAGGGTCACACTCTTAATCCCTGCTTCATCACCTGCTTGATAATCGAGCGTTTCGACTTGGAATTGATGCTGTTCTGCCCAACGTGTATACATACGTAAAAGCATGCTGCCCCAGTCTTGTGATTCCGTTCCGCCTGCACCTGGATGTAACTCTAAAATAGCATTGTTATGGTCATATGGTTCATCTAAGAGCATTTGTAATTCATAAGCTTCTAACTCTTTTTGTAAATGCTCGATGTGCTGAACTAATTCTGATTCTAGCTGAACATCAGGTTCTTCTAATAGCAATTCAAGCATTACTTCAATCTCATCGTAACTTTCACTTAACTGCATAAACTTTTCATAAATTGCTTTATTGGCGTTATTCGCGTCAATCACTTTTTGGGCTTGGGCGGCGTCATCCCAAAAGTTAGGTTCGGCCATCTTTGCTTGTGCTTCAGCAATTTGTTCTTCTAAGCCATCTAAGTCAAAGAGACCCCCTAAAGCTTTTTATTTTTTCAGACATTTGTGCTAATTGATTTTTGATTTCTGCAATTTCCATTTACTTTCCTCTTTTCGTTCATTATTAATAAATGAAAACACGGGGCTGCCTAACTAGACAACCTCGTGAGTAATGTTATTTGACATTTTTTCCGTGACAGTTCTTATATTTTTTGCCACTTCCGCATGGGCATGGATCATTACGACCAACTTTTTCCACGCGGACAGGTTTACGTCCAGCTGAATTTGTATCATCAGTTAAATTAGTTTGTTGAAGTGTTTGTGTTTGTTCTCGTTGGACATTTTGACGAATTTCAGCTTTCATAAATAGCCGAGTCACTTCAAATTCTATAGCACCAATCATTTCTTCAAACATTGTAAAGCCTTCTGTTTGATAGGCAACTAATGGGTTATTTTGACCATAAGCACGTAAACCAATGGATTGTCGTAATTGGTCCATCGCATCGATATGCTCTGTCCAGTTAGCATCAACGACTCGCAAAATAACAACCTTTTCAAACTCAAGCATTTGTTCAGGGCTATTAATATGGGCTTTCTTTTCATCAAAAACTTCTTGTGCGCGATGGTAAAGGTAATCTTTAATTTCTTGTTGAGATTTCCCTTCTAAATCAGCCGTTTGAATGGTGTCTTCATGGACTAAAGCATTTTTCGCAAAGTCCACAATTGCTTCTAAGTTCCAGTCTTTCTGTTCAACTTGGGTGTGCGCCTCTACCATACGATCGATTGTACGTCTTACCATATTCATCAACACTTCATCTAGACTATCTTCAGCCATAATTATTTGTTGACGTTGACCATAAATCACTTCACGTTGTTCACGCATTACATCATCATATTGCAAGACATTTTTACGTGTATCATAGTTATTTCCTTCAACACGTTTTTGAGCCGCTTCAACTTGACGGGTAATCATCTTGCTTTGAATTACTGTGTCTTCATCAGCTAACTTCATACGATCAAATAGTTGTTTCACACGGTCTGAACCAAAACGTTTCATCAAATCATCTTCAAGTGATAAGTAAAATTGTGAAACACCTGGATCGCCTTGACGTCCAGAACGACCACGTAGCTGATTATCAATACGACGAGATTCATGACGTTCGGTTCCGATAACTGCTAATCCGCCTAATTCAGCCACTCCTAATCCTAATTTAATATCCGTACCACGACCAGCCATGTTTGTAGCAATCGTTACCGCACCTTTTTGACCAGCATTTAATATAATTTCAGCTTCTTTAAAGTGGTTTTTAGCATTTAACACTTCATGTGGAATACGTTCTTTTGTTAATAAATTAGATAATAATTCAGAAGTTTCCACCGCAACCGTACCTACCAAGACTGGTTGACCTTTGCGATAGCGTTCTTTAATATCTTGTACCACTGCTTTAAATTTGCTATTTAATGTTGTATACAAGATATCTGGACGGTCATCACGAATGACTGGTTTATTGGTTGGGATTTGAATAACTTGGATGTTATAAATTTCACGGAATTCTTCTTCTTCAGTCTTAGCAGTCCCGGTCATTCCCGCTAACTTCTTGTACATTCTAAAGAAGTTTTGGAAAGTAACAGTTGCCATTGTCTTCGTTTCGTCTTCAATATCAACATTTTCTTTTGCTTCAATCGCTTGGTGAAGACCATCAGAATATCGACGGCCATCCATAATACGACCTGTAAATTGGTCAACGATTAAAACTTTACCTTCTTGTACCACATAGTCAATATCACGTATCATAATATAATTTGCACGTAAAGCTTGATCTAAATGGTGAGTTAAGGCAGTATTTTCAATATCATATAGATTGTCTAATGCAAAATATTCTTCTGCCTTTTCAATCCCAGTTTCTGTTAAACTGATGGTCTTTGATTGAATATCAATTTTATAATCGACTTCTTCTTTCAGTTTCTTAACAAACATATCCGTCCGTGTATAAAGGGCAGTAGATTTTTCAGCTTGTCCTGAGATAATTAATGGTGTACGAGCTTCATCAATTAAAATGGAATCTACTTCATCGACAATCGCATAATTTAACGGTCTTTGCACCATTTGATGACGATATACCACCATATTGTCTCTTAAATAGTCAAACCCTAATTCATTATTTGTACTATAAGTAATATCACAAGCATAGGCTGCACGTTTTTCTTCAGGACTCTTAGAATTAATGTTTAATCCCACAGTTAAGCCTAACCAATTATATAATTCACCCATTTCAGTAGAGTCACGAGTTGCTAAATATTCATTAACAGTAACCACATGAACCCCTTCTCCAGTTAAGGCGTTTAGGTATACCGGCATGGTAGCAGTCAATGTTTTACCTTCCCCAGTACGCATTTCAGGGATATTACCATCGTGTAAAACAATCCCCCCCATTAACTGTACATGATATGGGTATAAACCTAAGACACGTTTAGCTGCCTCACGAACAACTGCAAAAGCCTCTGGTAATAATTGATCTAAAGTTTCACCTTTTTGATATCTTGCTTTGAATTCATCTGTTTTGGCTTGCAAATCTTCATCACTTAAAGCCGCCATCGCATCTGCATAGCTTTCCACTTGATTTGCAATTTTATCAAGACGTTTTAATTCTTTTTTATCATTCTCAATCATTTTACGAATAATATTTGCCATCTATTTAAAAACTCCTTTAATAATTTCTGCTCTAAGAACAATCTCCCTACCATTTTATCACTATTTTTAAAGAATTGAAATATTTTCAGTGTATTATCTTTTCATTATTCGATGATTTTTAGTTGAACTTTGTCTCATGGTGAAGATTTTTCTATTATTTTATCGAGTATATTAAAAAAACGTCAAGGAAAATATCCTTGACGCCCAAAGCTCATTTAATTTGTTTCGATTAAGCCATATTTACCATCTTTACGACGATATACGATGCTAATACCATTTGTTTCAGCATCTTCAAAGATAAAGAAATTATGACCTAACATATTCATTTGTAATACAGCTTCTTCACTATCCATTGGTTTTAATGAAAGGCGTTTTGTACGGACGATATCAGTTTCAGCTGCTTCTTCGTCAGCACTTTCATCTAATGTAAATACTGGCGCTTGATCAATAAGTGCCGTTTCGCGAGTTCGACGATTAATTTTTGTCTTGAACTTGCGAATTTGACGTTCTAATTTATCAACTACCAAATCTACACTGGCATATAAATCAGGTGAAGTTTCTTCTGCACGCAATACCAAATATGGAAGCGGAATGGTCACTTCTACTTTTGCAGTCTTTTCAGTATACACTTTTAAATTCACATGTGCAGTTGCATCAGGTGCATTATCAAAGTAGCGTTCCAATTTTCCTACTTTCTTTTCCACGTAATTGCGGATTGCCTCAGTAACTTCGATATTTTCTCCACGAACATTGTATCTAAACATAACAATTGCCCCTTTCATCTGCCACTAAAGAATGATAAAGGACCACTCTTTATCTTCTTCTTGACTTTATTATATCATAGTTTTGCAGAATTGCAATTAAACCGTTACCAAAAATACTTGTTTTTATAAAAAATCTAGTTATTTTTATCTTGCTAAGGTAAAAGTCCTAATCTTTTTAGGTTGATAAGGTAATAAACACTCCGCTGCATGAAACAAGGTCCTACCAGTTGTATATACATCATCTACCAAAATGATTTCTTGGTTCATAATCTTATTTTTATCAACATTTATTTCAAAAGGTTGCGGCATTAACAACCTTTCTTCCCGAGTTTTCTTCGCTTGAGCAGTCGTATCGAGTTTCCTTTTTAATAAACATTCATAGGCAATATCTGCCTCGGATAAGATTGCTTCCACTTGGTTAAACCCTCTAGCTTGTTGACGCTTTTCACTTAATGGAATGGGACAGACAATTGCATTTGGATAGTGTTTAAGGAATTTTTTTACCATCGGCACAAAGGTTTTTCGTAATTCATAATGACCTAAATACTTATATTGTTCAATCCACTCTGCAAAGCCATCATTATATTTAAAAATGGCCTCCTGATGAAAATCATAACTAGGATATAACTTTTGCCATCTTTTGCACTCATGACAGACTCCTGTTATTCCTTCTTTCTGACATTTTTCACACCCAGCTTTTATTGGGACAAACTTTTTCTGACACAAAGGACATAATTCACTACTTGCTAAGATAAAAGGAAATAACAATTCTTTTACTGTAAGATTACGAATAATTGCTTGCTGACAATAACTACACTTCATTTTCAATCAATTCCCTTGCTGAGCGATTCATTTCGCTAATTTCCTTACATGCTTGCTTGATCGCTGGCGTGTATTCATTCAATAAAAAATAGACATCACCATTTACTTTTTGCCCTTTACGATCTGCTCGGCCAGCAATTTGCACCAAAGCGGACTTACTATAAACTTTATGATGTGCTGCAATGACTATCACTGCAACTTCATCAATCGTAACCCCACGCTCTAGTATAGTTGTTGTAAAAAAGAGTTCATATTCATGTTGCCGCAATTTTTGAACCTTGATTTGTCTATTCGGATCAACAGCTGAAACATCGGTCATCGCAATTTGTGGTAAATGTTTTTTAGTAAATTGGCATAATTCACTCGTATACGCGATACTAGGACAAAAGATTAAAACATGCCACTTTTTCACTAATTGCGAAATCAACTGAAGATATCGCCTTGCAGCTAGTGGATGTTGCGTTAAATTATCGCAATGCTCATTATAGACTAATTTAGGTACGATCAAAGGTCTTTGGTGAAAACGAATGGGTAATTTGATTATTTCATAATTATCTAATGTTGTTAAACGTCTGAGCAAATGATTCGGAGGTGTGGCTGTAAGTAAAACATTCATGCCTCCTTCTTTCAAACATTGCACACTTGCAAAATGTAATATCTCATCCCCTTCATAAGGAAAAGCATCAATTTCATCAATAATCAATAAATCAAAAGCCTGATAAAAATGAATCAGCTGATGGGTTGTACAGACGATCAAGGTGTGTTCACGATAAATTTCTTTAGCATCCCCATACATTAAATAAACATCTTCATCTGAAAACGCCTGACAAATCCGGGGATAAAGTTCAAGACAAACATCTATCCTTGGGGATGAAATAGCCACTCGTTTGCCACTTTTTAAAAAGGTTAGTATTAATTCAAAAAGCATTTCCGTTTTGCCTGCTCCTGTTACCGCCCAAACCAAAGCATGATGCCGATGTTCTATACACTGATACAACTGATTGGCCACTTGTTGCTGATTTTTTGTTAGTTTGCCATGCCAAGTACAGACTGCATCTCTTGGTATTGTTGGAATATCTTTTTTAGAGCATAATACATCTTCTTGCGTCAGTCTGCCAAATTGAATACAATGCGGACAATAAAGCAAGCCATTAGGTAAAGTATAGCGACTATCTATTATTTGATTACACCGTTGACAGCGATTTTCTAATATTGCTGGCCGAATCCACCACTCATTCTCATTTAACTGTGCACTTTGCTCCATGCTCAAAACCTGCACATAACCATCTTCATACATAACATCACCTGCTCTGTTTTTTTGACTTCACTTATTAAATACGCAAAAAAAGCAAGATAGCGTGTCGCTAATCTTGCTTTTTTAAATTTTTTGATGAACTTGTAATAAATCCAAAGCATGCTGTAAAATATTTTGACTATTTAGCATACCATAATCAGTCATATCAATCACTTCAACAAGCGTCTGTTTATCTGATAAAAGCAACTGGAATTTATCTTTCATAAATCGAACTTGTGGACTCAAATACACCAAATCAGTTGGATGCTGCGCCACATAATCCAACGCTTCTTGTGTAGAGATGGCAGTCACTCTGACAGGTAAATCTTGTTCATATATCACTTGCTGCATTTTTGAAATTAACATACTCGAACTCATACCAATTGTACATACAAGCACCACATTTTTCATTTCCACTATAAAAAGCCCCTATTCCATTGTTCTTAAAACATATTATGTCTTTTTCTAATAATTTTGTCAATTTAATTGTAATAAAACATCTTTACTTGCATGAAAAAAATTTTTTAAATATACTACATTTGAATGGATAAAAGGAGATTAGTATGAAAGAAGCTTACTTTACAATTTACCAAAATGGTGAACACCAAATTGAAATTAAAAAATCAAAATTTATTTGTCATTTATTTCGCATCGAAAACGAAGAACAAGCCAAAGAATATATTGCAAAAATCAAAAAAGAACATTACAAGGCCAATCATAATTGTAGTGCCTATATGCTTGGTGAAAACTTCGAAATCCAACGAAGCTCTGATGATGGCGAACCTAGTGGAACAGCTGGTGTCCCCATGCTAGAAGTTCTGAAAAAGAATCAATTACAAAATACGCTTGCCATTGTCACAAGATATTTCGGGGGAATTAAACTTGGTGCAGGTGGCTTAATTCGTGCCTACTCTACAAGCGTGAGTGAAGCACTAAAAGAAATCGGCATTGTACAAGGAAAGCTACAACAAATTCTTGATATCATCATCGATTATCCTCAATTAGGAAAACTACAAAATTATCTAGAAAATGAACAAATTGCAATTCAAGAAATCGATTATTTAGAGCAAATTACGGTTAAAGTGGCCATCGATATCAATCAATGCGAATCTTTCCAGAATACGCTCATCGATTTATTTAACAACCAACTTTCCATCCAAATATTAGATCAAAAATACGTTGAAAATTTAATCTAAATAAAAAGATGAGCAGATTGATGTTTAATCTACTCATCTTTTACTATTTTTCAAGATAAAACTCAAAGCGACTTCCCACATACTGACTACGTACATATTCAAATGGCGTACCATCTTCAAAAAATGAAATTTGTCTCATCCGCAGAATCGCTTCCCCTTTTTTAACATCAAGATACTCAGCTACTTGTTCGGATGCTAAAATTGCGGTAATGGTCTGATTCGCCGCCCCAATTTGATAACCACCTTTTTCTTCAAAAGTGGCATATAAAGATGCGGTAATTTCTTCTTTACCAAATGGTCGAATAAGCCGTTCTGGAATCGAAGCCACCTCGAAACAAATAGGAATACCGTCAGCAAAACGAATCCGCTCCATCCTTAAAATCATTTCATCGTCAGCTAATTTCAATTTTTCCTTTTCGCTTTTACTTGGTGTCACAATCAAATAAGCCAAAACCTTACTTGATGGTACTCGACCTTGATTTAACATGATTTCAGTAAAACTGGTGGTCCCCTTCATTTGCTCTTGAACCTTTTGACGTGCAACATACGTACCAGAACCTATTTTACGTTCTAAAATTCCTTCATCGGCTAAAGTTTGAATTGCTTGCCGTAAAGTCATCCTACTTACACCAAACTGAATGGACAAATCTCTTTCAGACGGCAAACGATCACCAATTTTCCAATGATTTGCTTCGATTTTTTCTTTTATCTCATCATGAATACGAATATAAACCGGTACATTATCACCCATAAAAAAATCTCCTTCATCACTTTGCATTCATTTTAGCACACTTAAAAATCTTCATGCAATACACGATTCAAAAAGATAATAAAAAAACAAGGGCCGCTACCCTTGCTAAACGAATATATAACTGGGGTAGCTGGATTCGAACCAACGCATGAGGGAGTCAAAGTCCCTTGCCTTACCGCTTGGCTATACCCCAAGAAAGTGGAGGAGAGTGGATTCGAACCACTGAACCAAAAGGAACGGATTTACAGTCCGCCGCGTTTAGCCACTTCGCTACTCCTCCATATGATTATAGGAAAACCTAACTGGGGTAGCTGGATTCGAACCAACGCATGAGGGAGTCAAAGTCCCTTGCCTTACCGCTTGGCTATACCCCAAGAAAGTGGAGGAGAGTGGATTCGAACCACTGAACC
>NZ_JBQKFH010000055.1:0-11440 GCF_052119425.1 Enterococcus cecorum | reverse complement strand
TTAAGATAAGCATTTACAACTTGCTTTTTAAACTCAAAAGAATATTTGGACATAAAAATACCGACCTCCAATTGTTAGATTTTATGGTCTAACTTTTGGGGGTCGGTACAATTTGTATCTAATTCCATTTTATATCACTCATTTCTAATATAGACTGATTATAAAATAGAACGAAATAAAAAAAACAATATAATGTATTGTCGGTCTTCGAGTTACCAACAGTAACCCTCATACCGAATGGCATTCATCACCCCCCTATAGAGGATGGGCGACTTCTGCCTGAATTACGTTAAATTTTGAGCCATTTCCTTACTAACTTCACGTCTTGCTTCTCCATATCCTTCTTTGAATCCTAGTCTACGTTCGTCTAGAAGTCTTGTTGCGTAGTCCATCAGTTCTCGCCTCTTTTCTGAATCTTGGTTATCGCAATCCATTATTTAATATAGACGATATTGCTTACTCGTTTTCTTCTACGTCATCAATCATTTGCTGGATTTCTTCATCGGTAAGTTTGCCTTTATACACATTTTTGACAAATTGAAAAATAAAACTAGGCTCAGCTTTCTTCGCTTTGAATTCAATAATTATATTTCGTACTCCTTCTTGTCTTTCTTCTATTCTTCCTTCTTTAATTCCAATTAAGCGTTCATCTTTAAGTCTTGTTTCGTAGTCCATTAACTCTCGCCTCTTTTCTGGATTTTGGTTATAATAATCAATTTCCTTCATTAACTTACTTGCTAGTGAATTGGTTTGATTTGGTTTTTGATTCATCACATCAATAATTCCTGCCAAATCACTTGATACTTCACCTTTCGTACCTTTAGCGTTGATAAAAAGTACATGTGATTGTGTATCTAAGCGCAAATCACGGATACTGTCTTCATATTGATGAAATTGGTAGCGGCGTAATCCATAGCCAAACGGATCAAACGCACATAAGAAAATAACAAAACTTTCTTTCAACTCATGGAAGGTTTGTCCTTTCGTTAAGGTTTCATTATCAATTTGTGATTGATAATATCTAGTACGTTTTCCTAAATCACCGGTATTTTCCACCTGCATTTCAATATCATAGTAACGTTTTTGATCATCTTGCACCACGGCATCGAATCGAACACCGCGAGCGGAGGTTACTGGGGTAATATCGTGCTGGGCCTCTTTGTGAACAATGCTAGTAATGTTTCGTTCAGGCAAAATCGCACGGATAATCGCTAAACAGTTCTCATCGCTTTTCATAATCCAACCAAAGATGATATCATTGGTTAGCCCAAAATACACCTGGTTTTTATTTTCTTTTTTCATGGAAATATCCTTTCTTCCTCCACAAATTTATTATACTATAAAACCTTTTCAATGAATATTAAAAGGAGCATGAACAGTCAAACCAGCAAGGGAGATACCAATGTGTAAACAAGATAATTGATACTGTTTTGCACTCAAAAAATTCGAAAAACTTCTAGCATAATATTGGAGATAATAAATTCTGACGTCGAGTTTAAACCATTCATAAATCATAAGTTTTGCCTCTACTTATTAAATACGCAAAATTTCCACAAAAGCGCGAAAAAACCTCCCAAAATTTTGGAAGGCGTGTTAATTTATTTTCATATTTTAGACATGCACTTTCTGTTTCTTTGTTTCACATACAACACTTTTGAACGACCATCAAACACAGCTATTCGTTAGCGCGCAAGGCTTACGGCGATTTTTACAACTTACAACTGTCAAACACGAGATTATGCTACTTTACAAGCTAAGGTACAAAAACAACCCACAAAAGTAGCTAATCTACCTTTGTGGGTTGAAAATATTTTATTTGATCGTCCAGCCGCCATCAAAAGGAACAATGGCACCGTGAAGATAATTACTTTTTTCACTGGCTAAAAACAAAGTAAGCTCGGCAACTTCAGCAGGTTGGGCCCAACGTTTCACAGGAGTTTCCTCTGCGACCCATTTTGCCATCGCACCATCGCCTGCAAAATCAGCTGCATTCATTGGTGTTTGAATCGCACCTGGAGCAATGGCCTTCACAGAAATATGGTCTTTACCGTGATCATATGCAAGTTGTTTGGTCAATCCGGCAATGGCATGCTTAGAAGCAGTATAGCTCACACCGCCACCACCTGCGACAAGACTAGCAACCGAGGCCATATTAATAATTACGCCGCCACCAGCTTGTATCATTTGCGGAATAACTAGCTTACAAAAATAAAACATACTATCCAAATTTGTCCGCAATACTTGATGCCACTGATCGATTGAAGTCTCAGCTATGGTTGCATAATTATCTAGGACACCTGCCGTATTTAGCAAAATATCGACTTCGCCAAAATGTTGACAGCACTTTTCTACGGCTTTTTTACAGACTTGACTATCGCTCACATCCCCTTGAAAATATACAAAGCGAGGACTATCCGCAAGATTTTTCGGCATTTCTTGACAATCCACCCCAAAAACTTTGGCACCATTAGCTAGAAAAATCTTCGCCTGCGCCAAACCAATGCCCGATGCTACCCCTGTGACAAGCACGACTTTTTCTTTAAATTCACTCATTTGGCATATTCCACAATTTGCCAGTCGTCAGCTAAAATATCACAAACTGTTGGGGCAAAACTTGAAAATCCTTCATCTGAGGTTTTGATTAATAAATAGGGTGTCACTGGTGATTCATCATAGGTTTGTCCTGATATTAAAGTGACATATAATTCATAACCACTCCAGCCTTGACGAATGATTTTCGCCCCTTTTTTTAATTCTGGCAATACTTCTTCAAATGTCATGTTATCCTTCCTCCGATATCCGTAATGTTGTGGCATCTATTTCATCCACTTCTTTGGTAATCAAAGCAATACCATCCCCTAAAGGTACAAGTGAAGTCGTTAAATCGGGGTGGGTATTAATCACTTGTAAAAATTCATTTAGTTTACGATGAATGGCACGTTTCCCACGAGGAATGCTTTCATAAGGATCTAAAATGGTGCCTCCTTGGAAGATATCATCCACCAGCAAGACGCCACCTTTTTTCAATAACCGTAAACACTCTGGCAAGAACTCGATGTATTTTGACTTCGCACTATCCATAAAAATAAAATCATATGGACCCGTCAATGTTGGTAAAATATCCGCCGCTTGACCTTCCAAAAGTGTGACTTTATCGGTTAAGCCAAGACGTTCGTAAGTTTTTTTAGCTTTTTCAATCATTACATCGAAGCGATCAATGGTAGTCACATGCCCATTTTCACCAACAAATTGTGCCATTAAACTAGAAGAGAAACCAATCGCACAACCAATCTCTAAAATATTTTGTGGTTTGATTTGACCCAGTAAAAATTGCATAAAGACCACGGTTTCATGCGGAATAATTGGCACTTCTTGTTCATTGGCCTCACGTTCGACCTCGCCTAACTCACCGGCCAAAGGTTTTTGTGCCGTTCTTAGGTATTGGACTAATTCTTTCATCACCACAGGACGGTGCATCATTTCATTTCTCAAATCATTTATTCCTTTCCTTTGATTATCAACTTCCTCCATTATAACGAACGACGTGTTTCTTTACAACAGTCATAAACAATCCTGGGAAGCTGAGAAATGCCTAAAAAATAGACAAAGCCTTTTATGTCAGGAAAAAACATAAAAGGCTCTGTCAATGGCTAGTAGTATATAATTTAAATCTGAAATTACGAAAGCTGATGGATAGCAGCCTCTAATAATTTCATTTGAAACAGCGTTTCTTCATCTTTTACGATTTTGTCTTTACCTAGAACGATAGTATCATAAAGTGCTTCGTAAAAACGGCTATAATCGCCTACTTCTGAGATGACTTTTTCTTCATGGTAGTTGCCACAGTCATCTACATAAGTTAAAGTGCCATAATGCTCTGGTAAATCAATCCCAAAATCAGGATGAGTCGGCATATAAAACATCTTCAAGTGCTCTTCTTGTCGGTCTTTAGTTTCTTTGACAAACATCCCCTTCGTCCCATACACGATGAAACTTGGGCGTGGTTTGATTCGGAAATAACTAGATTTAACCGACACTTTTAGCTGACCATAGTATAAATCAAGGTCAAAATAATCATTCATGCGGTCTTCACCGAGTAATTGGCGGACCTCAGTATGTACTTCATCGGGTTCACCAAAATACGAAATAACCTGGTCAAGTGTGTGGCAAGCATGGCCATATAAAAAACTCTCTGCTATCGAAAATTGCGTTGACGCAAGTGGTACTTCTGGACGGAAATAATCATAATGCATTTCCAACTCCAATAAATCCCCAATTTTTCCACTTTCAATCACTTTTTGCACCGTTAAGAAGTCAGAATCAAAACGGCGATTTTGATAGCACTGGATGAAAAGACCTCTTTCATTCGCTAGTCGAAATAATTCTTCCGCCTCAGCATAATTTAAGGAAAAGGGCTTTTCCACCAAAACGTTCTTTCCATGTAACAAGCAATCTTTAGCCAATGGATAGTGCGTTGCATTTGGTGTAGTAATAATGACAAGTTGAATTTCATCATCTTGATAAATGTCTTCAATATCTGTCGTATACTTCACACCATCAATAGCCGACCATTCTTGAGATAAATGTCTGGCATAAATCGTTTTAACACGAATCTTATCGCTTTGTTTAAAAGCATAAGGTAAGTGATAGCGATTGGTACTTTTTCCATTTCCAATATATGCTACTGTTAACATGAAAAAACCCTCCCATTCCGAAAATGATTATAGCGAAGAGCAAGTGGTACAGACAATTATTTATTATCGTTTCGGCAATATCTTTCAAAAAACTTGTATAGATAGGCTCTATATGTGAACATTTTGTTCAAATTTTTCTTAGGTATTAATCTGTTCATTTTTTCACTTTCTAACCAAATTTATATAAAACAAATATTATTATATATACTAGTAAAACCTTTTACAATTTTTCTAAAAAGTTTCACAAATTATTGTAATAACACTTGTTGTTGCTTTGGTTTTTTCACAAAGTATGCTATAATGAGACGAGAATATTTATGAATGAGGGAGATTTATATGTTTTTGCTCGATAAATTACAAGCAACGAACAACCTAACTACAAATGAACAGCGTATCACAGACTTTATTTTGAATCATATTGATGAAATTCCACAAATGACCATTGAAGACTTAGCTAAAAAAACCTACACCTCTCACTCTGCTATCGTACGTCTAGCCAAAAAACTTGATTATGATGGATTTAAGGAACTTAAAGCAGAAATTGTTGAAATTGTTTATCGAAATTTGCACAAAATCGATAATGTAAATGCAAATTTTCCCTTTGATCCTGGCGATAATTCTGAGGTCATCGCCAAGAAAATGGCTACGTTATATACAGAGACCATCCAACGAACAGTCGTGCAATTAAACTACCCACAATTGGAACAAATTGCAAAAGTCATGTTGAAGGCCAATCGCATATTTATTTTTGCCCAAGGTGACACACAGATTCGTTGTCGCGGCTTTCAAAATAAGTTAATAAAGATTAATAAATTCCCTATTATTGGAGAAGAATATGCCGATGAGGATTGGGTAGCTGCAAATGTAACGCAAGAAGATTGTGTATTGATTTTGTCTTATAGTGGACGTATTAAACAATATGAACGCTTTTTACAACTTTTTCACGATAACAAGATCAAAAGTATCCTGATTACCGGCAATGCCAAAGGTACGCTAAATAAACTAGCTGATTATGTACAAGTCGTAACACAAACAGAATACGACTTTTGGAAGATTGGGACTTTTTCTTCACAAGTGGCATTCCAGTATATTTTAGATACATTATTTTCGATTATGTACAGTCAAAATTATCAAAATAATGTAGTAAATCTGAAAAATAAATTTCAGCTATTAAGAAAAGGCCAACTCGCCGGTGAAATTCTTTCTGAAAATGAACAATTTAATAAGTAAATAATCCTCTCTTTCTATACTAAATAATTTTAGCGTAGGAAGGGAGGATTTATTTTTCATCAAGTAAATGGTGTTGATTTATCTGGCTATTTCATAAAATATTGCATGAAAAGGCTGGCGATATTGAAATATATTAACACACTGGTCAAGTCAGATAATGTTGAAATAAAGGGACCACTTGCTACAGCTGGATCGAATCCAAGTTTATCCATTAACATTGGAATAAAGGTACCAGCTAGATTAGCCACCGTAATGGCACACATCATCGCAATCCCAATGACAAAACCTAAAATTGGATTGTGTTTCCAAACGGCGACTAAGGCAAAAATCACAATCCCAGTAATCAAACCGATAATTAAACCAGTAATTAATTCACTAATTACAGTAATTAAAAAACTACGATCTTTATCTTCAGGCATCGCAATTCGGCGAACTGCAACGGCTAGTGCTTGAGTCCCTGCATTTCCGGCTGTACCGGTAATCAATGAGATAAATACCGCTAAGATACTGGCTTCACTAACCAACTCTTCATAACGATTAATCATCGTAGCAGTGATCATCCCCAAGAATAACAAAGCAATCAACCAAGGCAAACGGCGACTGGCTGCTTTTAGGGGATTTTCATCCACTTCTTCAACGTTAACGGCCGCCAAACCTGAATAATCAGCAGTGGCTTCATCATCGATAACATCAATGATATCGTCAACAGTAACAATTCCGACTAAATGATCTTCATAATCAACAACCGGCAAAGCTAAGAAGTCATAATCACGGAAAGTTTGCGCAACATCTTCTTGGTCATCACCAACATGCACACTTCGCACCCGCTCACTCATCACATCTGCAATCAACGCGTCATCATCATTGACAATCAGATCACGTAAGGAAATAACCCCAACTAGATGATCTTCGGCGTCTACCACATATATGTAGTAAATCGTTTCGGCCACTTTGGCTTCTGATTTTAAGACATACATCGCTGAACGCACGGTTTGATTTGCGACAATCGAAACATATTCGGTCGTCATAATCGATCCAGCGGTTTCATCTTCATAATGTAATAATTCACGAATTTCGCTGGCCACTTCTTTTTCCATTAATGATAAATACATCGCCATCTGCTTTTTATCTAATGTATTTAAGATATCCACGGCATTATCGCTATACATCTCAGATAGCATGTTGGCCGCATAACTTGGACGCATCTCCGCAAGATAATCACTCATATTGTCATTATCTTCTTCTAAAACGTCAAACATATCCGCCATTTCTTTAGGAGACAGTAAAGAGTACAGCATCAGGCGTTCCTCGGTTGTCAGCGATTGATAGAATTGTCCTTGTTCATAGTAGTGCATCTCAAGAAAATCATTTCTAAATTCCTGAATCTCATTGGCAAGTAATTCTTCTTTCAAACGTTCGAAACGATTTTGTAATTCTTGTTCTAATGTTTCTTCCACTGTTCTCACCTCATTTTTCTTATATCATAGGCGACATCTTTCGTGGACAGCTAAACATTTAACTGCTCACGAAAAATTCGCATTATTTGATTGTTTGCGCTAAATCTGCCATATCTTGGGGTAGCGCTTGGGTAAAGTGTAAAACTTTTTGCGTAAAAGGATGGGTAAATTGTAATTCGTAACAATGTAAGGCTTGGCGGTTCATCGTTTCATCGACTAGACCACCATATAATTCATCGCCACGTAATGGACAACCAATTGCTGCAAAATGTACCCGAATCTGATGGGTACGGCCGGTATGAAGTTGAATATCAACCAAAGCCAGCTCTTGGTTGCGTTTTTCTAACCAGTATTCGGTTTTGGCTTGCTTACCCGAGTCATCAATTTTCCGTTTTAAAAGCGAATCATAGTCTCTTGCAATCGGCAAATCAATTAATGCATGGTTTTGTAATTGCGCAATATTTCCGGTAACTAAAGCTTGGTATCTCTTCACAAATTGCTTATTGCGCAACTGGACATCAAGTTTGGCATGGGCAAATCCGTGTTTGGCAAAGACCATTAAACCAGAAGTATCGCGATCTAATCTCGTGACGACATGGATGACTTGATTAGCATAATTTTGTTGCTTGTAATAAGCTTTCACGCGGTTAGCCATCGTACCATTGGGATGATACTGTGCCGGAATACTTGCGACATTGGCTGGTTTATTGACGACCAAAAGATGCGCATCTTCATAAACGATATCAATCGGCGTTTCATCTAACAGTACGGTTTCATGCTCGCCTTCATCAGGAATGGTAATTTGCACGACATCCTGGGCTTTGAGCTGATATAAGACGTTTTCGATTTGGCCATTAACCGCAATTTGTCCCCCTTGAAACTTAATTTTTGCCAATAATCCTTTGGAGATACCTTGTTCTTTGAGAAAATATTTAAGCTGTTGGCCTGCTGTTTTTTCATAAATATATTGAAATTGCATTATACCTCTCCAATAAAGGAATCACGTACTCGGCGCCAAAAATGCGTATGACGATATGATGCAAAGTGAATCCGTTCTTTAGCTATTTTGTAAATGATGCATTTAACTTGAGTCTGCTCTAAGGCTAACTGGTCAATAGTAATCGTGTAGTGCGTTTCATCATTGATTGCTGGCAAGTCTAATTCCACCCATTCAGTCGGCGATAAGACAATCGGCGAGCCTAATGTACGAAAGACGCGATTATTCAAAGATGCAATCTCGGTTAGTTGCATCGCATTAATTCGCGGATGTAACACGGCACCACCAATACTTTTATTATAAGCGGTTGAACCAGTTGGCGTGGCGACCGATAAGCCATCCCCACGAAACTTTTCAAATAATTCATCTTTAATATAGACATCCGCCTCTAAGGTTTGGGTACTACGGCGGATAGTTGATTCATTCAAGGCCAAAAAGTGTTGACTCGGCTTGCCATTGCGATAATGAATCGTCACATCTAACAAAGGATAACTAATGGCCTTCTCTTCTTGCGTACAAAGTGAATCCACTAGTTCATCTAACTCATAATCGCGCCAATCTGTATAAAAGCCCAAATGACCGGTATGCACCCCTAAAAAGCGCACTTGATCGAGTTTATGATTATATAAGTGAAAAGCAGATAATAAAGTACCATCCCCACCTACTGTAATCACTAACTCAGGATCTTCTTGGTCAAGTTGATAATGCGCCTTTTGTAATAATTCACGTAATTTTGCCGCTACTTCTAGAGATAATGCTTCTTTATTATGAATAATCGCTACCCGCATAAGCCCCCTCCTATTCTTCTTTTTCTGCTGAATCTTCCACTGTAGTTAAAAAGTCTTCCTCTAATTCTTGATCGAGACTACCAAAGTCAGCATGGTCTAGCTTGGTCGTTGTTTCTACTGGTCCTCGCATGCCTTGAGAAAAGAGTCTTTGCGCTTCTTGGATTTCTTCTCGGATACTTGACATTTCCTCATCCAACAAATAGGCTGCCTCGGCTGCTCTTTGTAGACGCTGGCCGATTTCTTCAGGGAACACGCCTTGATATTTATAGTTCAGTGAATGTTCAATGGTCGCCCAAAAGTTCATCGCTAAGGTACGAATTTGAATTTCGGCTAAGAGTGTTTTTTCACCATCCACCATTTGTAGCGGATATTCTATGACCAAATGATAGGAACGATAACCACTTGCTTTTTTATTGGTGATATAATCACGCTCGATAATCACTTTCATATCTCTGCGTGCCCGTAATAATTCGACAACAGTATGGATATCTTCTACAAACTGACACATAATGCGCAGTCCAGCAATATCTGACATCTCTTCTTCTAAACGATCTAAAGGAATACCACGTAATTGTGACTTAGCTAAAATACTTTCAACTGGTTTTACTCGCCCAGTCACAAATTCTATCGGTACATGTTGCTTTTGATCTCTAAATTGTTTACGAATGCCACGTAATTTTACTTTTAATTCACTCACCGCTTGTTCATACGGTGCTAAAAAATCATTCCAATTACGATTCATTTGCACACCTACCTTTAAAAAGTCCACTCTTCTGATTATAACATACAAAAAGATTCAACCATAGTGTAAAAAAACGCAATTAAGAGAATTTTTCCATGTTATTTCTAACTGGACGAACCACTACCATCTTTGTATAATGCAGATGAAGAAAGGTGGAAATTATGACAGAACAAATCGAGATTGAATATAAAACTTTATTAACTAATACGCAATTTTCTGCAATTAAAGCAAAATATGCACCTGGGAAAAATGCCTTTGTGCAGGAAAATTATTATTTTGATACCCCTGATTTTCGCTTAAAGCAACTGCAGTGTGGTCTACGCATCCGTATATTTGAAGATAGTGCGGAATGTACATTGAAAACGCCACTTAAAGAAGGATTACTTGAGACAACCGACCATTTATCTTTGGAACAAGCGCAAACTTTACTTCAAACCCAAACCATCTTACCTCATGGCAGTGTGGCGCAAAAATTAGTGCAACTAGGTATCCAACCAGACCAAGTTCGCTTATTAGCCGACTTAAAGACTGCCCGTATTCAAATCGACTTACCGATTGGTGAATTAGCTCTGGATGAAAGTTGGTATGGTAAGTGTCATGATTATGAACTCGAACTTGAAGTCACTGATGCAACCAAGGGAAAGGTTGATTTTCTCAATTTATTAGCTGAGTTTGAAATTAGTTATCAGCCAGCAAAAAACAAAATTATCCGAGCGTTTGAAGCTATTGTGTAAAGACATACAAGCCTTTTATTTTCATTTTCAGAAAATATTTGTTAGAGTGAAGGTAGCTAGTAGTATTGGAGGAGATTTTTTTGAATGAGGTTTATCTCTTTATTAATCCTCTGGAATCATCTTTGACGCAATTAATGCCCTATTTTACTTATTTTCGTCAAATTTATCAGGAAAAAGCTCGTTTACAAGTGGTTCCATTGGTTAATTTAAAGATTATTCGTGATTATTTACGTATACATCAATTACCCTTACACTTTGAACAACAAAATACCACTTTCCAAGCGGCTTATCAGTTAGCTTTAGATTTTAAAGCAGCACAACTTCAAGGAAAGAAATATGCCCGTCAATTTTTATGTCAAATGAAAAGGTGTATGGAAGACGGCTATTCTTTTGAGTTGGCTAATCAAATTTTTCAGGAATTGTCAGCGGATTTTGAGATGTTTGCTGAAGATCGTCAGTCGGATTTATGTAAGCAGCTTTTCTTACAAGATCAACAACTAGCCTGTGAGATGAAAGTAAAAACTGTTGATACACTGACTTGGTTTAATTATCAATACGATCAAAAATATGGCTATCTGATTGAAGGCTTGGATAATATCAAACGTCTACCAGAATTTATTCAACCCGAAAAAAGCGGCAAAATTACTTATCTAGATTGGCGCGCCTATAAATAAAAAAGATGCACAAAATGTACCGACCCCCAAAAGTTAGACCATAAAATCTAACAATTGGAGGTCGGTATTTTTATGGCTAAATACAGTTATGAACTAAAAAAGAAAGTTGTTAATGCATACTTAG
>NZ_JBQKFH010000054.1:0-11735 GCF_052119425.1 Enterococcus cecorum | reverse complement strand
CTCCAGCGTTTCAAACTCTGCTAGCTCCTCAGCGTTTAACTCGGCTTTCTTTATGCGTCTATCGCCTGTGACTAGCTTAATAATGTTACTGTTCATTGTGGCTATATTCATGCCTAGCCTTGCGCTTCCTTTATAGCGTGGGTGCTCTGCGATGGCTTGAGATAGTGCCTTTTGTGTTGGTTTGCTCGCCTCGTATTGTTGGCGGTATTTAGCTAAATCTTCACGCATTTTAAAGAATGCTTTTACTAGATTTTTCTTAAACTTCTTCACTGGTTCGGTATTTTTTAAGTAAGTTATAAGTAAGGTTGCTTGCTGTTCGTTTAAATGGTAAATCTTTTTAGGTCTGCCATTTTCTACTTTTTGGATTTCAAATCCATAAACCCCTAACGCCTCAAAATCTTCCTTGTTTTCTCTTATTAGTCTTGTGATTGTATGATGTTGCACTTCTGCACACTCTGCGACAATCTCGCTTGTGGTGTACGGCTGTTTCTTTCCGTCTAGATATACTAAATTCATCGCGTGGCCTCCTGCTTAATCAGTTCATTTATAGCTTTTAATGTTCTTTCTTCTCGTTCTTTATTCATAGGCAATCTAAGCCATACACTGAAATTACCTTGAGATATGCCAATTTTGTATGCAACCTCCCAGTATTTAAGATTATTTTTTTCAATCATCATTCTAATTTCATTATTCGCCTTCATAGATTATTTCTCCTTTACTAATATCGAAATATTTTTAATTTTGTAATATCACTATATCACTAATAACGATATAAACAATTACAAAAACATTACATATTGTTTACATTATTATTAATATTAGTGATATTGTTGTTATTGTGATATTATGGTAAAATTATGTGTAGAAAGAAGGTGTTTAAAGTGGTTGAAAATGATATGAGTTCATTTGTTTCTTTTAAAGATAAGATGAAATCTTTCAGAAATTTAGAAGAATTAACCATGAATGATTTAGCAAAACTTTCTGGGTTATCTCAATCGTATATTTCTCAACTTGAAAATGGAAAAAAACCTAGTGATGATAATATCAAACAAATTTCACTAGGGTTATCAAAAGGGAAATACTCAACTAGAATGAAAATTGATAGCTACAATGGTTATTTGCAATCTTTAAGAGAAAGTAATTATGCTGATGATGTAATATTGAAAGAAAAAGCACTAAATGAAGCCGTTGACCGTTACAACTTTGAACGTGGTGTTGGTCGTGATGATTTCACAAAATTTCTAGATGAAGAACTTAAAAAAAGAGAAGAATATATATCTAAGCTAAGCGTATTAGGAGCGGTAAAAAATTTTTTTGGTATGGATGACAACGATGTATTCCCGTCAAAAACAGTATTAAAAGAAAGAACTTTTGAATTGTTGGCAAAACTATCTTATTCTAGACAAAGAGAAGTTGAAAAGTACATTGAATACTTATGGTACACCCAGCAAAAAGAGAATAAACCTAATGACTAACTTTACCCCACCACGTTAGCAAAAGTTAGCATTACAAGGCTGTACTTGCAACTACGCCCTAAGTCGGTGTTTTGCCTAGTCAGATATTTGTCAAAACGTGGCTATAATTATCAAATAAATTCTTAGGTTTTCTGAGGTAGGCATGGGGTAACGTTTTGTGACTCCACTAACTAACCAATGTACTTACAACTACGGGGGTACAAGGGTAGTTATAGCTACGGTTGTTCATGTATTGCTAGAGAACGCAAATGTTCGTTTTCTAAATGTTGCAACGTTTCAACATTTGAAATTATGCAACGTTACAAAATTCCCAACTTACTGGGAAGCTTCCTAAATTTCGGATAGTTCACCTTCTCCACTCGTGGGGAATTATTTAAAAAGTTAGGTTTTATTAGGTTGGCCGTTCATTTTCTCACGGTTCGCTCTCGGTTCGTTTGAATACCTGCGTTTTATTGCATCGCGTTGAATTGTTATTATATATGTCAATTTCTCGCTGTTCACTCGCTGTTCATTTCTCGATGTCGGTTATTTGGTTTCTCGGGCTTCACTCGGGCTTCAAGGGTTACGATCAGCATTAATTGCACCATCGCCATCATTAAATATTTTAGTCATTCCACTTTTTTCTTGTGTACGCTCGATTTTAAGAAAGGACTGGAAACAATGGCAACTTTTAAGAAATACACAAAAGGCGATGGCACTTATTGGCAATTTAGGGCATATCTTGGCACTGATGAAGCAACTGGCAAACGTATTTCAACAACAAGAAGGGGCTTCAAGACTGAGAGAGAAGCAAAGAAGGCATATAAGCAACTGTTAATTGACTACGAAAAAAACGGCGGTCTAAATAGCAAACCAACCGTAAACATAAAGACCTTTGAAGAGCTTTATAATTTATGGCTAGAAAGCTATCAAACCACCGTAAAAGAAAGTACTCTGATTATGGTTAAATCGTTTTTTAAAAATTATGCACTTCCTAAATTTGGCAATACTAAACTTAACAAAATTAGTATAGCACAAGCGCAAAAATCTGTGAATGAGTGGGCCAAAAAGTCTAGAAACTATTCAACAATTCTAGCTTATTGCTCTAGAGTGATGAAATATGCTATATCTATTGAATTAGTAGATAAAAATCCATTTGAATATGTGGTACGTCCAAAAGCTAAACAAAAAAAAGACAAGAAACAATTTTACACAAAAGATGAGTTACAAACTGTTCTTGACTATTTGGAAAGTCGTTCTAAAACAGATAATGAATTACAACGCCATCAAGAGTTTTTCTATTATTGTTTAGTTCGTCTTTTGGCATTTAGTGGGTTACGTATCAATGAAGCCCTGGCCCTTAATTGGTCGGATATTGATTTCAACGCCTGCACGCTATCGGTAAACAAAACACTTTCAAGGACTGAAAAAGGCTTTAAGCCGTCCACTCCAAAGACTAAGGCAAGCATTAGAACAATTCTACTAGACAGTAAGACTTTGGAAGTATTAAAAGCGTGGCGTACTGTTCACAAAGAAATGCTATTCATGAATGGGAAACGGTCTGAATTGATTTTTACTGATTTACACGGCGATTATTTATATTATGCTAGAGTTAATATTAATCTTAAAAATAGAATACAAAAGATAGAAACGCCTACCATTCATTTACATGGCCTAAGGCATACTCATGCAAGCCTGTTGTTTGCCAGTGGTGTATCTATGAAAGAAGCTCAAGCAAGACTAGGGCATTCATCTATTCAAATGACAATGGATATTTACACTCATGTTACTGATGATCAGCAAACAAAAACAGTTGAAAAACTCGCCAAATTTGCAAACTTTTAGTAAATAAAAATACCATCGCCATACCTGATTTTTAAGGCGTGGCGATGATATAATTTGGCTCGTGATGTTCAAAATGATGTTCAAAAACCATTAATATGCTAAGAATGTTGTTATATCAATATTCATTTATCACTGTTAATATAATACTAAGTGTAAGCGAATACAATCAAAGGAGGGAATGATTGTGTCTAAAATAGGGAAAAGACTCATAATTTTTATTGGGACTTTGATTTTACTATTGGGAAGTTTACTGAGTCCATGTTTTGTTTTGGCTGAGGTCTATGCGCAAGATTCAAATACGAGTGTCGTGAACCCGTCTTCCTCAGTAACTAAGCAAGATGTCTCTAATACTAGTACGACTTCACCACCTACTACAAATCAAAGTTCTGTAGCAAATGATTCAAGTCCTACTACACAGGTTGATTCAAATGTTAGTCAAACAAATGTCACTACTAGTACTGCTGCTTCAAGTACTAGCAATTCAACTGTAACTTCTCAAAATACAACGAACAATGTTACCTCAAGTGAAAATGCAACTGCCACTTCAAAGACAACTGACAATGTTACTCCAAGTGATAATAAAGCACAAGACTCAAGTGCAACTGAAACTCAAGTATCCAATACCTCATCTCAGCCAAAGAAATCATTAGCTGCTCCTAAAGTTCAAAGTAAGGTCGCTACTTCTGGTCCATCAACGAGCGATATTTCGACACCTTTAGATATTGATGTGACAAAGGTAAGCTTTTATTTAGAGTTTGATCCAGATGGAGAAGGTTTGAGTGTTTATACAGGTAAACTATTTCGTATTTATCAACGTTTAGAATTTGATAATGATAAAGTGACTGACGGCGTATATTCAATTATAAAAATTGCTAAAAAATATGTGAAAGCCGGTAGTGTGGAAATTCCAAAACTAGATAGCGTCAAGAATGTGGAATCGATGGACGATGATGAATATTATATTCGAAAAGTCTATTATAATCCAGTGGCTGGTGGCGGAATTATTGCCTTTCCAATCATCTTTAAGCATGTGATGTATACGACGCCTCCAGGTAGTGAGACACCGGTTAGTTCCACCTTGTATCTACGTGAACATAAAATTGGCTACAGTGAACTAAAAGCTACGGCCAAAACGCACGATCCTTATATTTCGAAATATGTGGTCTTTAAGGGTTCTGACCAGCCATGGTATGATGTGGGTCAAGATGTGGGGATGCCAGATGCAGATGATCCAACTTATTCAAGTAACAATTTAGATGAGTTATTGACCTGTTACTATTTAATTACCGTAACGAATGGTGGCATGTTTGATGATTATGGGGTCTATTATCACGCGGTAGGAACGATTAAAGACGTATTACCAGAAGGCATGGTATTTGATAAAGATGACCCAGAAGCTGCTCCGTGGACCTATGATGAAGCAACTCGTACTGTTTCATTTCCAGACGTAGGTAAATATATGCAAGAGCACGGGACACGGAGATTACAACTACGATTACCTGTCAAACTTCGCCATTTGAAATTAGGTCAAAAAATCATCAATAGTGTTTCTTTGTTGGATGAACAAGGAAATGAAATTGGTAATCATTCTGTTGGGTTTACGCCTTATGCCAAACAAACCAAATACGGCTCAGGTAGTGTCGATAAGAAATTGATTGCTGGTGGTGGTGAACTCGACGAAAGCAACAATGAAATGGAATGGAAAGTCGCACCTAAATTTGAAGAAAGAATGGCGGCCCAAAAGTATTACATTAATGGTTTAGGGGACTTGATTAATAATAATGGTCCACGAATTTATAAAGGTACGGGCGATAGTATTCAAACAGCGGGTGAAAAGACTTTAGAACTCAAGGAAGTAACCGTGCATATTCCAGAAGGTGTCGATGTGGGTACCATCAAGTTGTATGGCAAAACTTTACGAGAAACGCAATTTAGATTACTGAAAGACAATGTTCAGTCTGGCCAAGCGATTTCTTTAACCTCTGATATTGAATATGTAAAAGCGACCTTTGAAAAGCCAATTTTAGCACGTACTGATGTGTATTTGACTGTGAAAACTAAAGTCGTTGATGAAAAGTGGCCAAAAGGAATCTTCTCATCGGATGAATCAACCAGTAGCACCACGCTTCATAACTGGGGCTTTGTGTATTACAGTGATGATCAAGGGAAGGTAATTGGTGAAAAATATACAGAAGCTGTTGGAAGTTATAATCGGGCGTTCTTAACCTTGCGCGTGGAATATGATGATAATTGGCAAACCTCGATTGAAGCGCATAATGAAGATAAGACGCGTTTAACTTATATTTTGACGCCAAACCGTGTCGATGAGAATATGCCATTTACGATTGTGACGCTCTTACCAGATGGCATCGATGTGATTAATGAGTATCATCGTTCGTTGGAAAATATGGGTTACAAAGTGGTCCATCATTATTTAGGTACTGATAAGACGGCCTTGATTATTACCAAGACGTTAAAAGAAATCGATAGTGGTGAAAATTACCCGATTCAAAAATATCGTTATGCTTTCCGACAACAAATTCAGTTTAATAAATATTTGACTAAAGCTGTTCATCAATTAGATCATTATATTTACTGGTATGATCCTTCTGTATTAAAGACGACATCCGGTTGGGCAGATGAATCAACTATTGTGAAGAATAATCAGTTAGACTTGGATGGCAAAGGGACGTTTGTGGGTAAATCAGTCTTGAAAGCAATGACTAAAGTGGATTTTGGTCCGCCAGAAGAAGTGATTATTCACGAAAAGATTGGTCATACACCAGAAGATTTATCGGTGCATCCATTAATTGTGAGTCCATTGGAAGAATTCTATTATGAAATTAATTTGGAAAATCGGACAAAACAAACAAGTAAACCATATGCCTTTTACAATATTTTGCCGCATAAAGGGGATACGATGAATGACCAAGATCGTATCATTGATCGTGGTAGTACGGATGGGGCGATTTTCAAAAAGATTGCCAAAAGTGATCCGGATTTTGACGTATATTATAGTGAGGTGCAAGATATTCAAAAATTAACCACCGCAAATTGGCAACCATTAACAGATAATGTCGATGTTTCTAAGGTGAAAAGTATTAAAGTTGTCTTGAAGAAAGAAATGCAAGCAAATACTGTGAAGAAACTCTTAATTCAAATGCGGGCCAGTCATAACCCAGCTGATTTATTGAGTCATAATTCTTCGCTTTTAACGCAGGAAGGCAAGACTTTCCTTTTAGACTCCAATGTGGTTGAAGCGCGTGGAGTAGGGGAATTAACCAAACCTGTCTTACAAGTGCTTAAGGAAGTAGATAAGACAACAGCCTATCCAAAAGAGGTTCTTCAATATACTTTCAATGTGAAGAATACTGGCGATGGTACGTGGTATGGTACGTTGGAAGATGTATTGCCTGAAAAAGATGTCAATTATATTGCCAACTCAACCAAAGTAAACACTAAGGCGATTACGGATAAACTATGGGAAAATGCCACGAATTTAGTAGTCTCAGATGAAAACGTTTGGAACGACAATCGTTTACGTTATTTGGTGACTATAAAGCCAGGCCAAGAATTGAAACTATCCTTTAAGACGAAGATTGTAAAAGAAGAAGACGGTAAAATTGTCAATAGATTTTCTGGTGTGAATGCTGAAAATCCTGATTTCAATAAAGGCAGTAATACAGTTGAAACCCAGATTCACGTTCGCAAACTTGTTGTGAGTAAAACCGTCGATAAGGCAGAGGCAAAAACAGGGGATATCCTAACTTATAAACTTACTGTAGAAAATACGGGTACGGCAAAATGGGTAGGAATGTTAACTGATAAACTCACAGATGATTTGCAAGCTGTAAAAACGGATGCGGGAAGTTTTGATGGTAATACCTTAAGTGTGCCGATTGATTTGGATCAAGGACAAACCCAAGTAATTACGTTCACCGCTAAAGTTTTAAGAAAGAAAGCTGGCGAAATTCTCAACCATGCTTCAGTCACTCATGAAAATACGCCAGAGTTAAATGTGGAAAGTAATAAAGTGAAAACTGTTGTGGAAGAAGAACCCGATCCAACGCCGACGGAACCAGAGGATAAGCCGGACGAACCCGATCCAACCCCAACGGAACCAGAGGACAAACCGGACGAACCTGATCCAACACCAACGGAGCCAGAGGAAAAACCGGATGAACCAGAACCAACGCCAACGGAGCCAGAAGACAAACCGGATGAACCCGATCCAACGCCAACGGAGCCAGAGGAAAAACCGGATGAACCGGACCCAACACCAACGGAGCCAGAGGAAAAACCGGATGAACCCGATCCAACACCAACGGAGCCAGAGGAAAAACCGGACGAACCCGATCCAACACCAACGGAGCCAGAGGAAAAACCGGATGAACCCGATCCAACACCAACGGAGCCAGAGGAAAAACCGGATGAACCCGATCCAACGCCAACGGAACCAGAGGAAAAACCGGACGAACCCGATCCAACGCCAACGGAACCAGAGGAAAAACCGGACGAACCCGATCCAACACCAACGGAGCCAGAGGACAAGCCGGACGAACCCGATCCAACGCCGACGGAACCAGAGGACAAGCCGGAAGAACCAGGCGTTCCTAATACAGCAGAAAGGGAAAATGATGACAGATTTTTTATGAATAGTGGTGGTGGCAAATTTGATAATCAAAAACGTTCTACACAGGGAACGGTAAAACAAAAAGAATTAACTAGAGTTGCCAAATCCAACACAAAAAAACATTTACCTGCTACAGGAACGCAAAAAAATGGTTATCTATGGTTAAGTGTCATATCTTTAGGACTAGCTGGTATCGTGATATACTTTGACAGAAGAAGTCGTTGGCATCACTAACAATCAATAAATCCCTCCTCTTATAAGCGAATAGTCTATACTTTTCCCTCAAGAAGTGTAGCTATTCGCTTTTATTGTCTTAAATATCTATGTCAAGACAATAAAACGAGATAGAAAGATTGAAATTCTGCTGTTTTTTTGGTATGGTAAGGCTTGTAACGAAATGAAAAACGAGGGTAAATGATGCAACCAATAATTGAAATGAAGGATTTGACTTTTCGCTATCAAGAAGAAGATCAAACACCTGCTTTAAATAAAGTATCATTGAACATTAATCAAGGGGAATGGATTGCGATAATTGGCCATAATGGTTCGGGTAAATCCACCCTGGCAAAGACGATTAATGGCTTGTTACTACCTGAATCAGGAAGTATCAAGGTCAATGGTCAAGAAATAAATGAAAAAACCATCTGGGAAGTACGTCGCAATGTTGGTATGGTCTTTCAAAATCCAGATAATCAATTTGTCGGCTCAACTGTAGAAGATGATGTCGCTTTTGGTTTGGAAAATCAAGGCGTGCCGCGAGAAGAAATGTTGGTACGTGTAAGAGAATCACTAGAGCAAGTGCGAATGGCCGAATTTATGCGCAAAGAACCATCAAGACTATCAGGTGGTCAAAAACAACGTGTCGCTATTGCTGGGATTGTGGCTTTAAGACCGAATGTAATTATTCTTGATGAAGCAACGAGTATGCTTGATCCTGAAGGCCGCTTAGAAGTGATTGCTACAGTGAAGAAAATTAAAGAAGAAAATAATTTAACCGTTTTATCGATTACTCATGATATCGATGAAGCCGCTAATGCTAATCGAATTTTTGTGATGAAAAAAGGTGAACTTATCCAAGAAGGTACGCCAGAAGAAATCTTTTCTCAAGGTGAAAAATTAATTGAGCTAGGATTAGATTTGCCATTTCCAGAGCGCTTAAAGTCAGCACTAAAAGCTCGTGGTGTGGACGTACCTAAAGAATATATGACTGAAGAAGGGATGGTGGATTGGCTATGGACATCCGTTTTGAACAAGTAGATTTTACTTACCAACCCAATACCCCTTTTGAGCATCGAGCACTCTTTGATATTAATTTGGCGATTAAAGAGGGAAGTTTTACAGCCTTAATCGGACATACTGGTAGTGGGAAATCAACATTGCTACAACATTTAAATGCCTTGCTCAAACCTACGAAAGGTACCGTAAACATCGGTGAACGTGTGATTACTCCGCAAACCGATAATAAAAACTTAAAACCAATTCGTAAAAAGGTTGGAATTGTCTTTCAGTTTCCGGAATCTCAGTTATTTGAAGAAACAGTAGAAAAAGATATTGCTTTTGGCCCACAAAATTTTGGTGTAAGTCTAGAAGAAGCAAATCAAATTGCGAAAGATACATTGAAATTAGTAGGATTAGATGAAAGCTATCTTGAGCGTTCTCCTTTTGATTTATCAGGTGGACAAATGCGTCGTGTTGCTATTGCCGGTGTTTTGGCGATGCAACCAGAAGTCCTTGTGCTTGATGAACCAACAGCTGGCCTAGATCCTCAAGGGCGTAAAGAAATGATGGATATGTTTTGGCGTTTGCATAAAGAACGTGGCTTAACCCTAGTTTTAGTCACGCACTTGATGGATGACGTGGCTGATTATGCAGATTATGTGTATGCTTTAGAAAAAGGACGTGTGGTGAAAGAAGGAACACCATCAGAATTATTCCAAGATGTCGATTGGTTGTATGAAAAGCAATTGGGCGTACCTACAGCGACTCAATTTGCGCTAAAACTTCAAGAAAAAGGAATGAAGTTTGCTCAATTACCATTGACGCCTCAAGCTTTAGCCGATGAAATTATTAGACAGCGAGGTGAGGGTGATGAATAAATTGATTTTTGGTCGCTATATTCCAGGCAATTCATTGATTCATCAGATGGATCCTCGAGCAAAATTGGTCGCAAGTTTTTATTTCATTGGGATTATCTTTTTGGCGAATAACTGGCAAACGTATTTATTACTCGCAGCTTTTACCTTTTTTGCCATCTACTTGTCAAAAATTAATCTAGTATTTTTTGTTCGTGGCTTAAAAGCGCTGATCGGCCTTATCCTATTTACCGTCTTTTTGCAGGTCTTTTTCACAAATGGCGGTACAATCTATTGGCAGTGGTGGATTTTTAGACTAACAGAGTACGGCGTGACAAATGGGATTTTCATTTTCTGTCGGTTTGTCTTAATCATCTTTATGTCTACACTTCTGACACTGACCACTTTGCCTTTGGAATTATCAGATGCGATTGAATCCTTACTAAAGCCATTAAAAGCGTTGAAATTACCAGTTCATGAATTCTCTTTGATGTTATCGATTGCCTTACGATATGTGCCAACCTTAATGGATGAAACAGAGAAAATTATGAATGCTCAGCGTGCACGTGGGGTGGATTTTTCAGAAGGTAATTTAATCCAAAAAATGAAAGCCATCATTCCACTATTAATTCCGCTATTTGTTTCTAGCTTTACGCGAGCAATTGATTTAGCTTATGCGATGGAAGCACGTGGCTATCAAGGTGGCGATGGTAGGACGAAATATCGTAAATTGGAATGGCAATTATTAGACACCATTACTATTTTAGTATTCGTCTTATTAACCGCACTTTTAATTTTATTACGTAGCTAAACAAAAGGTCTTCGTTTTTGGAGACCTTTTTTGTGCGTATTTTACTAAGTTTTGATACAATAATAAAAAATAATCAGAGGTGATTCTAATGGACGCATATGAAAAAGAAAAAGCGCAATTATCCGATTTAGCTTATCGTGTAACCCAAGAAAATGCTACTGAGTATCCATTTAGTGGCAAATATGATCAATTTTTTGAAGAGGGAATTTATGTCGATGTTGTCAGCAAAGAAGTTTTGTTTAGCTCACTAGATAAATATGATTCAGGATGTGGCTGGCCAGCTTTTACAAAACCTGTAAGTCGACAAGTTATTAAAGAGAAAGCTGATTTTTCACATAACATGCATCGAATTGAAGTACGCAGTCAAGCAGCCGATAGTCATCTGGGACATGTATTTACCGATGGACCTGTTGAAAAAGGTGGATTACGCTACTGTATTAATTCTGCTGCTTTAGAATTTATCCCAAAAGCAGAAATGGCTGACAAAGGCTATGGTGACTACTTGAAATTATTTCCTAATGAATAGTTTTGGATGTTCGGAAACGTTTTTATAACTTTTTTTGTAAAAATCCCTTGACGCATCATTTGAATCGTGATATTCTAACAAAGTCGCTGAAATCAAACGGCTAAATAAAATAAACTTTCAATACGTTTTAAAGTTTTTAAAAATTAAGCTTGACAATGAATTGAACATTTGTTATGATATGAAAGTCGCTGATTGAACGAGTGACAACTTAAAAAATATTTCAAAAAAGTTCTTGACAAACTGTTGAGACTTGAGTATGATATAAGAGTTGTTGCTAAACGACAAAGTAGACCTTTGAAAACTGAACAAATAAATGCAAACAACCAATGTGTAGGGTCTTTAACTTTTGAGTTAAAGAAAAATACATGCAAGCAATAGCTAGCAAAATCAATTT
>NZ_JBQKFH010000053.1:0-12357 GCF_052119425.1 Enterococcus cecorum | reverse complement strand
AGAGGGACAATGGGTTGTTTCATCATAAAAAACCTCCAATCTTCTGTTTGAATACAGTATAACTGGAGGACTAGATAGATGCGATACACCTTGTTATTGGACGCTTACACTGAAAACAGATGAGCTAGAGAAAAAAATAGAGCAGTTTCGTAAGAAAAAAGAGGGTTAGTCCGATTAGACTAGCCCTCTTTTATTGTGGTCATGCTTTTTTCGTAGGTGTACTTACGAATCAACTTATTATTATTGACCGCCTCAACTCGGAATAGAAAATAGTGGTCTCTATTATCTTTGGCATTTTCCTTATTCAGTTTGAAGTATGGTTTCTGAGATTTGGCCATGCTTCGCATAATATCATCCGTTAAAAAAGTTAAAGGAGTGTTTAATGCCGAATAGCGATAGAAGTCTGTTTCAAATCTCTGGTAGCTGTCGCTAAAATAATCCATCTGCAGTTCGTTTCTATGAAACTCAAGCTGATTCATAAAGCACCTCCTCGACTGGCTCAATGCTGTGGAGTATCGAAAGCGGGACGTTGGTATGCCCTTCTGATGTACGAATAATTACCTGCTCTCTTGAAATTGTCGTAATCGTACCAACCAAGGTCTGGAGTTGCTTGCCGTCAAAGCTTTGTAGCTTAACGGTCAATTGGTTGGTGTAAGCCTGGCTAATAAGAAGCAGTTTCTGTTCAAGAGTGAGCTCACTCATCAAGCTAATTTTATCCAGGTCATCAGATAGGGCACTGGTATGCTCGGATAAAAAGAAGCCCATCCATTTTTGCATTTTTCGGTCTTGGTAGTGTCTTGCGGATTCAAACGGTAAATATGAGCGGTCAATCATTTTAGTCCCTCCAAACCACCAGCAGAGTGGCCTCCTATTAGTTTACTGCGTGCAATATTTCGGGAGCTGTCCAAGAGGGCAGTTCCTTTTTGGACAGCAAGAAAGCCAAAGCGGTCACGAATGGAATCAATGGTACTCTGAATCATTTCGTCTTTCTCAATGGTTTTGACATCATCGAAAAGGGAAATCAGAGAGTAGTTCTCGTCCACAAAGCCATCATAGCGTACGGCAATGCTGCGAACTGCTCCTGAAGTGTACTTACTTCTAAAAAGTTTAAGGACAGTATCTTTGAGAATCCGAGTGCTGTTGGTTGGATCTATTCGTGTTTGGGTATTGATGGCTTTCTTCAGCTCTGTCCTTGAGTATCCCACCTGGATAGCAACATTAGTTGTTTTCTTGTGGGCTCGTCTTAGTCTGATAGCAACCTGTTCAGCCATTTCAGTTAGGACTAGCTCGATGTCGGATTGCTTGATGTAGTCACGAGGTAGGACTTGTGAGTTACCCAGACCTTTTGATTTAGGCCTATAAGGCTCATGAACATTACTTTCATCAACTCCGTTTGCGTGAAACCAGAGTTGCACACCATTGATTCCAAATTCTTTTTTAAGAATGTCAGGATTGGTATTTGCTAAATCTTTAATTGAAAATATCCCTAGCTTATGGAGCCGTTTCTCGGTACGATGGCCAATTCCCCAAAAATCAGTCATAGGAGAGATAGCCCAAACCTTGTTTTCAATATCATCGTAGGACCAGTTGGCCCGCATAGTTGGAAATTTTTTTGCCTCATTATCAAGAGCAAGTTTTGCCAAGAGCGGGTTAGCATTGCTCATGCCAACGGTAGAGTAGATACCCGTTTCCTTCCAGATGTCATGTTGGATTTTAGCTGATATTAGGTCAAGTTTTTCCTTACGAGAAAGTTTTTTATCCTTTACAAAATAATTCAATGATGAGGTCAGATCGATAAAGCCTTCGTCAATCGAGTAAGGCAAAATATCTTCTCTAGCCGCAAAATTCAAAAGGATATTCTGTATTTGGATATTGACTTCAATGTATTGGTCCATGCGAGGTGGAACGATTAAGGTTCGTCTAGCCCAATGTTCAATAAATGAAATGTACTGTGGAGTAATTTCCAATCCTTGTTTTTGAGCATTATAGCGACTAAATTTTCTTGTCTTGATGTCAAAGGGGAGGTCGTAGGACCTGCCAACATTAGCCTTGCCAAAAACTTTTTTGAACATGGGTGATGAGGCCAGTATCAATCCTTCAGAGTTGTCGGCTCTACTCATGACGCAGAGAGAAGTGGTCAATGGATTGAGACCACGGCTGACGCATTCCACACTAGCGTAGAATGATTTCATATCGAAAAATGCAATATCGGACGTAGGCTCTTTTGAGTAATCAATAAAGCCCATAGCCATCACCTCTCTTTGAGTTTTCGTAACTCTTGGAGCAGGGTTGTGATATGGTCTGTCACGTCATACTCTTTTAGAAATGGGGTGAAGTAAATTCGATCCCCCTTAATGTAAATCATTTCCTCAATCTTGTTGGACATATCTAACCTCCGACAACGGGCATGAAGTGGCCAACAACTTTACCAACAATTCGGAAATCATCTTCATGATGGATAAAGCGGTCAGGATTGCCTTTCTTGTTTATGGATACCATACGGAAACCATCAGGCTCACGGTACAGTTTTTTGATGTAGGTTTTTCCTTCCCATACCAAAGCGTAAACTGCACCATCATAATCAAATCCAGTAGCACGGATAAGTGCAACTTCACCGTCTAAGTATTTAGGCTCCATGGATGTCCCGTCAATCCAAGCCGCAATATCAAAACCAGAGTGTTGTTCATCAGAATAAACAATCTCTGTTTCATATTCATCATCAAAGCCATAGCCTGGTCCTGCAGCAAGTGCCACATTCTTAATGACATTATAGGCGGTGAGGTTGACGATTTTATTTTCTTCTTTTCGTTGCTTGATGAGTAGTTGTTCAACGTAGGTCTCAGCCTTTAGTTGATTTTTTTCATTGAGCTGAAGAAAACTGGAGACGATGTTATACTCAGATTCAAAGTAGGATTGTTCAACATTAAGAATGGTAGCTAGAGCTTGCAGGTTCTTTTGATTGGGAATGTTTTTCCCACTCTCCCAGTTATGGTAGGCACTTCGATTAACACCAAGTTTATTAGCAATATCTGTTTGAGAGAGCTGGCATTCAGCTCTTCTTTGTTTTAGGCGGTCTTTTGAAAACATGAGATTCACCTCTCTTTGTTAAGTTATAACTCAACGAGATTTTATCAAAAAATAAATCCTTTAGCAACTAGAAATTTTGAGCACGTCTATTTTCTGTGATAATTTCCTCAATACGAGCTTGTTAAACTGTATCTATCTTGAGAAAATCAAGCCTTGATTTTTTCTTGGGGGTTTGGGGGCGAAGCCACCACATTTTCTTATCGTCGGCTGACCAACCTGTAAGGTTTGGATTCAGTTGACGATTAGATTTTGGGTTATTGTGGACACAATAACTGAGCTCGCAAAAGCCGAAAAGGAAAGATTGAGGCTTTTTGGAAGCCCCCGTATCCCACACGGTATCGGGGCTTACCCGATAGAGGCAAGTAGAGAAGGAGAAAGACATGATGACAGACCATTATCGCATTATTCGCAAGGAAATCAACCTGACACCAGAGGAACTGGAGCAGATTCAAAAGCTGATGAAACAGGAACACGCTGACCAGTTTTCACCCTTTGTTCGTCAAAAGCTGATGGATTTAGTCGAAGGGAGGCAGTCGGTGGCTGACTGGTTTACCCTCTGGCAGTCACAGAAGATTGAACAAATTAGCCGTGACATCCTACAGGTGACTGTCTTGGCTGAACAGACCCAGCAGGTCACGGCAGAGCACTTACGAATTATCTTGACCTGTGTGCAGGAGTTGATGGCTGAAGTCGAGAAAGCTATCCCACTCAGTCTAGATTTTCGTGACAAGTACATGGGAGGGTAGGCATGGAAAACCGTTACCGCACCAATCTCAAAAAAGTGTTTCTGACGGACCAGGAGTTGGTGAGATTGAACGACCGTATTGGTCAGAGCCGCTGTAAAAATTTTTCCCAGTACGCTAGGAGAGTTCTCTTAAATCCTAACATGACTTTTCTGACTATTGATACGACCAATTACCAGGAGTTAGTCTTTGAGCTGAGACGGATTGGGAATAACATTAATCAAATTGCACGGACAGTCAACCAGACTCACATCTTAACACCAAGTGACCGTGAATCATTGATGCAAGGCATTAGCCAGCTCATCAAGGAAGTGGAAAAGGATTTTGACATCAAGTGTCAACAGTTGAGGGTCTTCTATGGTAGTGACTAAGCATTATGCCACACACGGGAAGAAGTATCGTAAGAGCCTTATCAAGTATAACCTCAATCCTGACAAGACAGAGCAGCTAAAGCTGGTCTCCGATTTTGGCATGAGTAACTACCTGGACTTTCCTAGCTATGAAGAATTGGTGGAAATGTATCATGCCAACTTTGTCAACAACGATAGGCTCTACGATTCAAGGAATGATCGGCAACAGGTCAAGCAAACGAAAATCCATGCCCACCACCTCATTCAATCCTTTTCCCCTGATGACAAGCTCACACCTGAAGAGATTAACCGCATTGGCTATGAGACCATTAAAGAATTAACAGGTGGGAGTTTTCGTTTTATTGTTGCGACGCACGTTGATAAGGACCATATCCATAACCATATCTTGATTAACGCCGTGGATAAGCAGTCAGATAAAAAACTCAAATGGGACTATGCCCAGGAGAGAAACCTTCGTCTGATTTCAGATCGCATTGCCAAAGAAGCTGGAGCAAAAATCATCACACCTAATCGTTACTCGCATGAGAAGTTTGAGACCTATCGTAGAACCAACAATAAGTTCGAACTCAAGCAGCGACTTTACTTTCTCATGGAAAATAGCAGGAGCTTTGAAGATTTTTTGGCCAAGGCTCCTGCTCTAAACGTGGAGATTGATTTTTCTCGCAAGCACGCCCGCTTTCTGATGACCGACCGCAACATGAAACAGGTCATTCGTGGCGACCAGCTAAACAAACGTCAACCCTACACCGAGGATTATTTTCGGGAGCAGTTTGTGAAACGAGGTATTGAAGAGCGACTGGAGTTTCTTTTACCCAAGGCTAGGAGCCTGGAGCATTTGGTTAAAATGGCAGAGCAGCTGAACCTAATCATTTCTCCCAAACTGAAACATGTTGTCTTTACTTTATCAGAGAATGGCAGGAGCATAGCCATAAAAAATGAGAAGCTGAGTGCCAAGTGTCTTTACGATGTCCAGTTTTTTGAAGACTATTTTTCTAAAGAGAAAGAGCTCCCAGACGTTAGCTTGGAAACTCTTGTGTCAGATTTTGAAAAGTACCAGGAGGAAATGAACAAAGATAGGCTGCCTGACGAAGAACTTTGGCCATCCTATACGGATTTCAAAGAAACACGAGACCAGGTTCAGGAGTTTGAAGTTGTTTTAGCAGAGCACCAGATTGACAAGTTAGTCAAGGACGGTCTCTTTGTCAGAATCAATTATGGTATCAAAAAAGACGGCTTGGTCTTCATACCAAACCGTAACCTGGATATTAAAGAAACGGAAACGGGAAAAACCTATCACGTTTTTATTCGTGAGACTGCCCAATTTTTTATCTATCACAAAGACAATGCCCAGCTCAATAAGTATATGAGAGGCCGAGACCTGATTCGTCAACTCTCACACGACAGCAAGCATATCCCTAAACGCAGGCGACCAACCCTTGATACCCTCAAAGATAAACTCGCAGAGCTTAATCTTTTGATTGAACTGGATATTGACAACAAATCTTACCAGGAAATCAAGGACGAGATGCTTCAAGACATTGCTCAACTGGAGTTGATGATCACAGATTATCAGGACAAACTTGCTTACCTTAACAAGGTGGCGGAAGTGTTGCTCAATCTTAATAACGCAGACCCAGAAAACCGAAGGCTAGCTCGATTTGATTATGCCAAGATGAATCTGACCGCAGCTATTACACTTGAACAGGTAAAGAAGGATGTGAGACAATCTCAGGAAGAAATTGGTAAAGTGATTGATGACTACGAACAGGAAGTGAGAAGGTTGGAAAAATTTGTTGTCACATTAGATAATAAAAAATATGTTTACAATAACAACATTTATAGAGGATTGGACATCTTTTGATAAGATTTAAGAGTCCTGAGAACATAAATCAATGAGATATTCCATCAAATTCAAGGTATTTCCAAAAAAGAAATTCAAATGCTGGTTTTCATAGTCAGTTATTGTTGCCTGATTTTCAACTATAATACAAAAGTCACTCTCCAGACAATAGCTACTGTTAGGGGAAGCAGTGATTGCGATGATACATCCTCCCAATTCTTTACATTCAGCTATTTTTCGTAGCCCACGCTTATTTTCTCCTGAGTGTGAAAAGGTGATTAGAGTATGTGGCTTATTGTCTGAAACAGTTTTAATTTCAACTCCATCTAGGTCAACAGCATATACTTTTTTCAATAATAATTTTCTATAAGTATAATTCACTAAAAATTGACAAAATCCTTCTCCAAATAAAAAGACATTTTTTGAAATAAAGGCTAGTCTGAGCTGTTGGAAGATTTCTTCCCAATTAGCATCAGAGTGGGCAAAGGGAAGTGACTCCAGCTGGTTTTCTAACTGTTTTTTACTAGTGTTAGTAAGGAAAAAGATAAATTCTTTGAAGTTGTTGAAGCCAGCTCTTTTAGCTAGGCGGCTGATAGAGGATGTAGAAGTGTAATTTTGGCTAGCGATATGACGTATATCAAGATTTTCTTGTTTTTGAATCATCAAAAAAATATGGTTTATAATCTTTTCATCTTCTTTATAGAGAGAGTTGTTTGGAAACAAACGATTGAAATGATAAAGCTGTGCCATTTGATAAATCTCCTAACTGAAAATATTTTCACCAACTGGGAATAGATGCAAATAGAGAAAACGGTATTGTATTCGCTTTCTAATTATACTAAAATTAAAGCGTGAAGTAAATGATCAGATACGGAACAACATCATAAGTAGTCCTATCAGAAAGGAGGAAAGCTATGAAAAAAGTTATTATCAATGCTGATGATTTCGGGTATTCACCCGCCGTCAATGCAGGCATTATAAAAGCTTATCAAGATGGTATTCTTACTTCAACCACCTTGATGGCAAATATGCCAGGGTGTTTAGAAGCGGTGGCATTAGCTAAGCAATATCCAAGTCTAGGGGTTGGGGTACACCTAGTATTAACTTGCGGCCATGCTATGACGAAAGGAAAGACAATTAGTCAGAACGGACGATTTTATTCCCTTAAAGATTATCATGAACGCCGTTCTCAAATAGACGATGGAGAAATATTTGAGGAGTGGTGCTACCAAATTGATTATCTTCTTGATAAGGGCTTACAGCCAACCCATATAGACAGTCATCATCACTTGCATACTTTTTCTGAAAATTTGTCCATTACAAAGAGGATTGCACAGAAGTATCAACTGCCGATTCGCAATGCCTATGATTTGGAAAATAATATTTCACTTCCTTATCAAATTGGAGCGACTGGTTTTCTGGATTTAACGAATTACCCGCATATTAGAGATCTATCTCATAGTTTTGAGGATCTTAAAAGGGGGTGTCTGGAGGAAATCAAATCTGTCTTAGATAAAGTTAAGGATAATTCTATCACAGAATTAATGGTTCATCCAGCTTATGTAGATGAGATTCTATTGTTTAACTCATCCTTCAACATTGCACGAGTAAAAGAGGTCTCTCTTTTGTGTGATGAAGATGTAGCGGATTTATTTAGAGAAAATCAAATTGAACTTTGCCATTATGGTAATGTAGAAAAAGGAGCCTATTTATCATGAAAGAAAAAATGATGAAATCAGCAAGTGTCTTTTCTAAAGCCATTATTCAGCCAGTTATGTTTATGGCTGTGACGGGGATTGTATTATCTATTTGTGCCATTTTGAAGTTGGATTTTATGCCCGAATTTACCAAAAATATTGGGAATTTTGTCTTCAATATTTTATCGGGTGGGATGATTGGACAACTCAGTGTGATTTTTAGTGTGGGAATTGCGACAGCTTTAGCAAAACCTAAATACAAAACGGATGCGGCTATTTTGGGTATTATCACCTTCTTAATTTTCTTATATGCCAATAACTCGTGGTTAACTGTGACGAATCGCTTAGCTGAAGCTGGTGAGTTTGGTCTTTATGGAACTGGTCAGGGTATGATTTTTGGCATGCAAGTGGTTGATATGGGAGTTTTTCTCGGTATTATGCTGGGGTGTCTTGTGGGTGTGATGGTCAATAAATTTGGTGAAATTAAACTACACAAATACCTATCTCCATACGAAGGGACAAAGTCTGTCTATATTCTCTTGATTTTTGCGACGATTGTCCTTGCTATTGTGACCACTTATATCTGGCCTCTTGTAAATGCGGTTGTTGAATCTGTTGTTGCAACCACCACAACAGCAGGCTCTATCGGTTTCTTCTTCTATGGTTTCTTGAATCGTATGCTCTTACCTCTTGGTTTGCATCACTTCCTCTGGATGCCATTGTTCTATACACCGCTTGGAGGTACAGCAGAAATCGCTGGTCAAGTACAAAATGGTGCTTTTAATATCTGGTTGGCAGAACTTGGAAATGCTAGCTCTATTACCAGTATGCACCCATCAATCGGTTATCTTGCAAACTTCGGTTCTATTTCTTTACCGATTGGTATTGCCTTTGCTCTTTGGAAAACAGCTCGACCCGAAAATCGCAAAAAAGTTGCTTCTATCCTTATTCCGACTGTCGTCACAGCCTTTATGGCAGGGGTGACAGAGCCCTTAGAATTCCTATTCCTTTTCTTGTCCCCAATTCTTTGGTTGGCTCATGCCATTGTTTATGGACTCAGTCTACTGATTACAAACTTAATTGGTATCTCTATTCAATTTGATACGGGTATCAATATGATTATCAATAGTTTTGCTTTCCCTGTTTCATTGGGTAAACAATACTGGATTCCAGTTGTCTTTGTCATCACAGCTCTCATGGAGTATTTCGTCTTCCGTTACCTTATTGTGAAGCTTAATATTCCTACACTTGGACGGGAAGATATGGTAGAAGAAAACCTTGATTTACCTATTTCTTCTGCAGAGACTATAACGTCATCTTCTGTAGGCTCAGTAGACCCACAAGTAGAAACAATTGTTGCTGGTCTTGGTGGTAAGGATAATATTGCTAATATCATCAACTGTTATACACGTTTGCGGGTTGACGTCAAGGATGACAGCAAGGTTGACATCGGGATTCTGAAAAATCAGGTAAAGTCATCTGGGATTGTCGATAAAGGCAAACATATCCAAATTATTATTGGACTGGGTGTTGAAACAGTTCGTGAGAAAATTGAAGCGTATTTGAATTCATAAGAGAGAAGGAGAAAATAATGGGACATAAATTTGTTATGGTAGGCGGAGGGTCTACTCAATCACCAGGAATTTTAGAAGTATTACGTCAACGAGCTGGGGAGCTACAATTAACAGACTTGGTTCTTTATGACAATGATGAAGAGCGTGTGTCTTTACTGGGTCAATACACCAAGATGTACTATGCTGAAACAGGTTCATCAGTTAATGTCTCCTATACAACTAATATAGATGAAGCTTTTACTGGCGCGGACTATCTTTTTATGCAAATCCGTCCAGGTTTAAACCGTCAACGAGCTATCGATGAAAAAATCTGTATCCGAAATGGTGTTGTTGGACAAGAAACATGTGGCTTGGGAGGATTTTCATTTGCGATGAGAGTGATTCCTGCAGTCATGGAGATTATCCGCAAAGTGAAAGAACTCTGTCCAAATGCGTGGATTTTGAACTATACAAACCCAGAAGCTATTTTATCAGAAGCGATTTATCGGGAGTTTCCAGAAGCTAAAGTACTTTGTATTTGTGATATGCCTATTTCTATCGAAGGGGCAATTGCTAAATACTTTAATAAAGATTTGAGAGACTTAACCTTTAAGTATTTTGGCTTGAATCACTTTGGTTGGTGGACCAATGTCTACGATGAAAAAGGTCAGGACTTGTTGCCACAGCTAAGGGAGGATGTTCTTTCTGGTAAAATTGATACCCTTCTTCAATCAAATGAAGAAACAAAAGCAGATCAGTATTGGATTGATACCTACAAGCAGATGATTAGTCTCTTCAAGAGGTTCCCGGATTACTTTCCGAACTGTTACTTACAATATTATTTGACCCCTGATGAAGTATTAGCACATGATGATGTAAACTTCACTAGAGGAGACTACGTTCAACAAGGGCGAGAAAAACGCATTTATGAAGAATGTCGCCGAGTAATCGCAGCAGGCACCGCTAAAGATTCAGCTCTGCATGCAGGTGTTCATGGGAACTATATTGTAGATATTGCTTATGCGATTATTCACAATACCAGAGAACGATTTACTGTCAATAAAAAGAATCATGGAGCTATTTCCAATTTTGATCCAGAGGCCGTAGTTGAAGTACCTGCTTATGTTGGTAGCATGGGAGCTGAAACAATAAATATAGGCAATATTCCGACCTTACAAAAGGGATTGATGGAAATGCAAAAAGCTTATGAGAAGAAGACAGTTGATGCAGCATTAACAGGTTCATACCAAGCTGCTCTAGAAGCCGTGATGCTTAACAAAACAATTCCAAATTATACAGTTGGTAAAAAAGTTCTTGATGAACTCTATGAGGCTAATAAAGAATATTGGCCCACTCTACACTGATTATACTTTCGGAAGAGAGGATAACTTATGAAAAAATTAACTATTTCACTTTTCTCAATTATGCTTCTTGGCTTTGGTTCAGTAGTTCATGCAGAAGAGAGTATCCCACAAAAGGAAGGTTATTATCTTGATTTTCATGATGAATTTAATGGAGATAGTCTAGATAGAACAAAGTGGACAGATTACTATCTTCCTCATTGGACGAAAAATCCTGAAAACGCTAAAGCTAATTATAGATTTGAGGATGGTAAACTTATCGAGTATATAGCAGAAGACCAAAAACCTTGGTCGCCTGAGTTGGATGGGACCGTACGTTCAAGTGCCATTATGAGTTTCAATAAAAATTGGATACATAATTTTAGTGGCAGTAAGAATTTAATGAGTGACCAGGAAGAGTGGACAGGCTATGCCACAACTTATGGATATTTTGAAATTAGAGCTAAATTATCCAATGTTGGTGGAGGCGGCCATCAGGCTTGGTGGATGGTTGGTATGCAAAATGATACTGACGATTGGTTTAATTCTAAAGAAACTGGTGAAATTGATGTAATCGAGACATTTTTCAGCAGACCAAATACATGGAGAATAGCTGCATATGGTTGGAATGATCCATTTTTCCAGAAACCCAATTGGCATATTGCAGAAAATCCAGCTCCTACTAATGATCAGACAGAAGAATACCATACTTATGGTTTAGACTGGTCACCTGGTTCTTTGAAATTCTATTATGATGGGGTGTTATATAAGGAAATCAATCAAGCTCCTGATTATCCAATGGGGACTATCTTGAATATCTATACAGACGCAGGTTCAGGAAAAGGCAATAATGTATACCCTAAAGAATGGGCAATTGATTATTTCCGAGTATATAAGCGTAATGAGGGATATGATATCCCTGTAAATTCTTTGACTAGCCATGAAACAGGAGAAGGTTTCTACTTAGATAGTGAAAGCGATAAAATTATGCTTACAACTGATACCACTAAGGCATCACAATGGAAAATGATACCTAAAGGAGAATATTTCCTTATTCAGAATGTAGAAACTGGTGAGTATCTTCATACTGAGAATCAAACTGGTTACGTGGAGCATGGAAATGTACCACAAACATACTGGAGTGCTCAATGGAAAAAAGAGCCAGTAGGAAATTACTTTAGATTAGTTAACCGATGGAAGAATAATCAAGTAATTCATACAGAGAATAAATTAGGTTATTTAGAAATTGGTGAGCTTCATCAAGGTGCATGGAGAGGACAATGGAGTCTAAACTAATATATTAGGAATTTGTTCAATTGTATTTTGAGTTTGGATTATTTTGTATAAAGCATGAAGAGCGGTGAGTGAAAACTCACTGCTTTTTTAATACCTGTCGGAACAATGTGTTTGGTATTTCACTCTTATATTGACGAGTTAATTTCTCGATATAAACAGTAAGTGAGAAATATCTATGAAAAACATAAGAAGCCCTCCTTTTATTCTTCAATTTGCAAGATAAAAGGAGGAAAATTATGAGGTATTGTACCGACCCCCAAAAGTTAGACCATAAAATCTAACAATTGGAGGTCGGTATTTTTATGTACAAATATTCTTATGAGTTTAAAAAGCAAGTTGTAAATGCTTATCTTAATGGCGAAGGTGGTTATACTTATCTTGCAAATAAGTTCGGCATTCCATCTGATAATAAAGTTAAACTATGGGTGGA
>NZ_JBQKFH010000052.1:0-12430 GCF_052119425.1 Enterococcus cecorum | reverse complement strand
GAAAAAGCTGAGCTCAATAGGTCCCACTTTACAACGAAGCAATAGATCGTTTTTAGTTCGTTGCTTGAAGTGTTTCCTGTCATTTTTTGGCAGCTCTAAAGGGACAATTGGGTGTTTCATCATAAAAAATCCTCCAATCTTCTGTTGAATACAGTATAACTGGAGGACTGGAGGAATGATATACACCTTGTTATTGGGCGCTTACAAAAGAACTCTCAAAAACTGTAGGCGCATATCAAGTCTTCATCAGGAACCGAGTTACGTCTATTCCAAGGGGTCTCCTCGCAACTAGCACAAATGATTTTGGAGAAAATTTAATATGCTAGTCGATTTTACTAGAGTGAAAAATATATTTATCGTTTGTGTAAGAACAGATATGCGAAAAGGCATTGATGGTTTAGCTAGTATCATTCAATATGAATACGATATGGATTTGTACGATAATGCCATTTTCTTGTTTTGCGGTGGAAAATCCAATCGTTTCAAAGCACTTTATTGGGATGGAGATGGATTCATACTATTATACAAACGAATAAACGATGGAAAATTAAAATGGCTGTGAAAATAAAAAGAGATAATTATGGGAAGAAAGAATTGGTTATTCTACAAGAATGGAAAAGGTGCAAGGGCGAATGCAATCTACCAATCACTAATTATGACCGCAGAAGTGAATGATCTAAGTCCGTGGAAATATTTGGAATGGTTGCTTACAGAAATAAGCGAGTTGGAAGCGCAAAGTGAATGGTGCAAAAGCTTACGATGTAAACATTGAACTTTTCTAAAAAATATGGTATTATTCAATTGTCTACGGAAACGTAAGTTCGTAGAAACGGTTGTTTAACCAGTCAAGTATTACTAACGTAATAACGCGTGGTATATAATTGCTAAGTGATTGAAATAATACACTTACAGTTGTGCTAATGATTGTGACGATAACGGTATTTTGCATTAATACCAATCTCCTTTCTAAACAGAGACTGGACACAACTCTATTATAACATAAAGAGTTATGTATTCGGAACTTACTATCAACAAAAATTCCTACGGTGGGAAGATAGTATTTATACCGGAAGGCAGGAAGGAGTGCAAAATAGGGTCCGAACCTAATCTCCTTTCCGCTCACTTATAGAGGTGAAACATGGAAAAATTAGAAGAAATTTATCCGATGAAATCTTATCTGCATTTTGATAAACTAATTAGATATTCAAAAGTCCAAAGCAATGTTGAAAATCCAGAATGGGTGTCTCGACATGCTTTTTTGCCATTCATAAAGTTTAAATTGGAATTTTGTAAAATAAAGGGAGTAGTTGATAGGAAACCTGATATAAAGAGCAAAGAAAGAGAGATTATGTATGCGAGTCATATCGATAACTATATTTATAAATATTATTCTGAAAAGCTAAATGAAAAATATAATCAATTTTGTGCAGAGAATGAAATTGATGAATGCGTTATAGCTTATCGAAACAATAAAAATGGTTGTTGCAATATTGATTTTGCTGCTGAAATTATTAATAAAATTGTAGAATATGAATCAGCATATATTCTTATTGGTGATTTTAAAAGCTATTTTGATGAAATAAATCATGCTATTTTGAAAAAGAATCTACGTACTGTGCTGAAGGTAGATACTTTATCAAAAGACTGGTATCAAGTTTATAAAACAATTACGCATTATGGGTATTACAAGAAGGAGAGTATTGATCAGTATTGTCAACCGAAGAAAGGTCAATGTAGTTATTTTAAAAATATTTATGAATTTAGAAAATTTCAGAAGATGAACCAAACAGCAAAAAATATCGATAAAAAAGGTATTCCGCAAGGTTCAGCGATAAGTGCAGTTTTAGCTAACGTGTTTGCTATAAATTTAGATATTAGGTTACAGCATATCGCGGAATCTTATGGAGGATGCTATAGACGATATTCGGATGATTATATTCTTGTGTTACCCAAAGATAGTTGTTCAGCAAAAGAAGTGAAGGAGATTAATGCTAAAATCATTAATCTATCAAAAGCATGTCATGTAACTATTCAAGAAGAAAAAACGGGAATGTATGTTTATGAAAATAAAGAAATGAGATTATTATCTTCTAATAGATCGAAACCATTGAATTACTTAGGCTTTATTTTTGATGGTAAGAATGTTTCTATGCGTGGTAAGAGTGTATTTAAATTCTATCGTAATGCAAAAAAATTAATAAAAAAGTCTAAAAAGATTGCTAAAAGAAAATATATAAAGATATTGAGCAGCAAAAATCAAAAGTCCTATAAAGGAAGTAATCTTATTAAATATATGCCTTATAAGACGCAAATTTATGCTCTATATACAGATTTAGGTCCAATTTATCATAGTAGAATTGAGTTTGAGAAAAGACGCGGGAAAAGCAGTTTTATTGATTATGCTAAACGTTGTCAAAGAATTTTTGAACAAAAGTGTCCGAATACTAATAATTTGATGATGAACCAGATAAGAAATAGGAAACGAATTATCGAGTCTAATTTAGGTTACCAGTTGCATGTTAGAATTTGACATAAATTTATGAATCGCTTGGACAAAATGTGTTAGATATCACTTGTAAAATTAAATATAAAATACTATATTAAGTTAAATTTATGTTTTAGAGGTTTTGTTAAAGTGTTATTTTAGTTTTATCATTGATAACGATGATAAAAAATAGTTAACGTAAAATTTAATCAAAACAACTTTCCATTCTTTTAAATTTTTGTTAGAATAATTAACACAACTAATTCTGAAATAGAATAGTGTTGACACTTAATCTTAGATAAAATGCAAGATTATAGTATTGTATACATTGTATTATTAATGGTAATATTAACTTATACAGATTAATTGTTATAAGCATCTATGAAGCGTGAGATAAATTGAATGAATGGTGGCGAGTCCTGATGGAAAATAATAAGTTAAACATTTTGAATAGATTTTTCACTCGTAATATGATTCGTCATTTTTTGGAAGGTGAAACGGATACAATATATTCTTCAGTAGTGAGAAAATATACAAGTAATACTAATCAAAAAAATAATCAAGAGTTAATTGCTGAAGTATACAATGTATTGAAAAAGAGTTATAGAAATGAGTATTTTTATAAAAATACTTTATTAAATAAATTGCTTTTAGGAGTGCATAGTGTTAATACAACAACTGCTTTAACAGAAATTTCAATTGCTAAATCTAAGGCTGATTTTGTTTTAATAAATGGAAAGGCAATTACATATGAGATAAAGACGGAGTTAGACAATTTAGAAAGATTAAATTCTCAAATAAACGATTATTATAAAGCGTTTGATCATGTAGCTGTAGTTACATATGAGAATAATCTTCAACAGCTTAATGAAGTTTTAAATTGTATTGATAAGCCTGTGGGAATCTATATATTAAGAAGAAATGGAAGATTAGGAATGATTCGTAGGCCGGAAAGGTATTGCGCTGATTTGGACAATAATGTTATGTTTAAGTTGTTGAGAAAAACTGAATATGAGTATATATTAATGAAAAAATATGGATATTTACCAAATGTTACACAATTTAAATATTATTCCGAATGCAAAAAACTATTTTTACAGATACCAATAGAGGAATCTTATTCTCTTGTTTTGAATGTTTTAAAGAAAAGAACATCTTTAGAAAAAAAAGAATTTATCAACATTCCTTATGAATTGAAATTTTTGGCCTATTTTATGGAGTTAAATTCTGAAGATTATCAAAAACTAAATTTATTTTTAGAAAGTAGCTACGGGGGTGTATAATATGTATTTTCCTTATTTGAGAGGTAGAAAGTATGAATTAATCGCGTTACGTGAATTAGTTGAAAAAAACTTATTGAGTAATAATGTAGTTCCCATTATTGAGCCAGTAAGATTATCTAATACGCTTATTAAGACGATTGAAACTTATAGTCTCAGTAATAGACGATTAGGAATTATCACTAATCCACAAGTTGGAAGTTTTATTAGAGAAATGCATGAAGAAAGAAATCAGCCATTAAAAAATTTATTATCTGAAAAGTTAAATGAAAATAGTGATAATATTATTTTTTTTAATTATTTACAAAGTGAGTCTAATTCGAAAATTTTTCTTAGTAGAGATTTCCACAATATGGGCACGATTTGTACTAACAGAGATTTAATCTCTGTTTATGAGAGTTGCTTTTCTGACAAAAACGTTAATTATAATTTGATCTTAGATGAAAACGGTTTTAGAAGGAGAGTGAAGGAAAATCGTGTACTTCTAGATGATAAATTTAATAAGCAAGCTAGAAATAACGATTATATTGAAGTAGATGATGAACCTTTTTCTGAAGATCATTTGTATTATTTAGCTGACGGATATGTTGGATTTTCTGATTATTCTATCGTTGGGAATAACTATAATGAAACAGGATTTGCACCATACACTGTTGCAATACATATTGTTTATTTTGATGATAAGGATAATAGCTTACGTGTAAAGCATTTTGTTTCTGATTCAAATGAGGATATAAGTGATCCTGCGGGAAAATTTCATGAAGCCTTAAGAAAATTAGTAATTTGGAATACTGAAAGAAAACTTCCAACTACGGCAATGCGAGATTTTATCGACTTGTTTAATAGAGAAGCCTATCCTGGATTAGGCACAGTAAAAAAATTATCAATTATGCATCATTTAGAGTTAGTAGGAAAATATTTAGACAGTTAGACAGGAAGTAGCTTATGATAATTTGTGAAAAATGCTTTTGTGATACTGAAATTATTTCTGTTATCTGTAACAAGAATATAAAAGGTGATTGTCCGATTTGTAAGAGTAAAAATGTTTATATATATGACACATGTAAATGTGACGATTTAAACATTATGTTTGATGAATTGATAAGTATTTATACACCCGTTTCTTTGTTGCCTGAATCCTATCCTAGAGAAGATACACGATTATTGAAAGAGGATTTGATAAAAAACTGGAATATTTTTAATAAAAAAATGAAGCGGAAGTATATAATATATTAAAAGCAATCTGCAAAGATAAATATGAATTAAACAATGAAGTGTTTGACCAGCCTGTTGGGATAAAGGAACTATATGATAAAGAATATTTATCAAATCATTCTCTATTAATAACTAATTCTTGGGAAGATTTTGTACAGGCTTTAAAGACTAAGAATCGTTTTCATACACATTATTTAGATTTAAATTTACTAGAGAGGTATTGCTCATTTGTCCGCAAAAGTTATAATGCAGGAAAGATTTTCTACAGATGTATAATTTCAACAGAGAAGGGTATTCCAATTGATGAAATGGGCGCTCCACCAGTAGAATTAACTGCAGATGGTAGAGCAAATTCGAAGGGAATTAGGTGTTTGTATCTTGGGGATAGTGCAGATACTACTATATATGAAGTAAGAGCTGGCGCTTACGATTATGTGACAGTTGGAAAATTTAAGTTAAAAAACGATATTATTGTAGTTGATTTGAAGAAAATCAATCAAATAAGCCCATTTATTGAAGGTATAGGTTGTTTAGAATATGCGGTTAATAAGGAATATTTAAATAAAATAAATGATGAGATGGATAAAATTACTAGGAAAAGTGATAGTGATCTCGACTATATTTCAACTCAATATATAACTGATTTTATTAAAAGTATTACTCATGATAATGTTCAAGAATATGCAGGTATAGAGTACAATAGTGTAATGAATAGTGGAGGTTATAATTTAGCGCTTTTTAATCCTGATATATGTGAATGTATAGATACTCAGATATATAGAATAGATACGATTGATTATAAAAAAGTCCTGTAAGTAATTGAATCATATTTCTTCAAGCAGACAATTAAATGGTAAGTATTCTTCTTTTTGAAGTAGAATTAATACTTTGTTGTACGGATAAATCCGACTTTATATTTTTTCTTACTCTTTCTCAGAACAGTGTTGATAGCGAGTAATAATTTTTACAGTAAGTATTTCTAACTCTTTTCCTTCTGAGAGCTACTATTCCAAATATTTTCTTGGCCTAAAAATATTCAACTCTGCGATAATTATGAATATTTGGAAGATTGTATTTTACTTTGTTCCACTCTTTTTCGTGATTTGAATGTAATTAATTCTTTATTCATATGATAACTCCTTAATGTGCACAGCTATAAAATCTTTGATAATGATTGAGAGAATACCTGTTCTCTATTAGCAAATATCAAAAGCGCGTATGAAATAAAATGCACATGGTATCAATTAGTGATGAAATATCCCGGATAGGAGAATATATTTAAGTCGAGTAATGGGAATTTTTTATTCTACGAGGAGTGAATGAATATGTCAGAAGTGAAATATAAACGCAAGACTAAAGAGAGTAAGCCTGTAGTTGCTATCTGTTATGATTTTGATAAGACTTTATCACCTGATGACATGCAAGCGCAAGGATATATACAGAGTGTTGGTCACAACGTTAATGAGTTTTGGAAAGAGTCGAATGCACGTGCTGCAAAAATGAAATGGATCAAAATCTTGCATATATGTTCACAATGAAAGAAAAATCTGAAGGTAAAGTGCTTTTTACAAAAGAACAATTAGCAGATTATGGTGCATCTGTTAAGTTATTTCCTGGTGTGGAACAATGGTTTAAACGGATTAGAGATTATGGAAAGAAATAGGGAGTCATTGTCGAACATTATATTATTTCTTCCGGTTTAAAAGAAATGATTGAAGGGACCTCTGTTGCAAAAATGGTGCATTTGAGAAAATTTATGCCAGTTCTTTTTATTATAATGTAAATAATGTAGCAGTATGGCCAGCCCAAGTTGTTAATTATACGAATAAAACTCAATTTTTATTTAGAATTGAAAAAGGTGTACTTGATATTAATGATCCTGGTGTGAATGATGCATTTCCTCCAGATATGAGTAGAGTACCTTTTCGAAATATGATTTATATTGGTGATAGTGATACAGATATTCCATGTATGAAACTTGTTAATTCACACGGTGGACATTCTATTGGTGTATATAATGGTGTTACAAAAGACAAGGCTAAAGTTTACCAAATGATGAAAGATAATCGAATAAAATATTTTGCAGCTGCTGACTACAATGAAGGAACTGATTTAGATAAACTCGTTAAAAAGATTATTCATCGTACAGCAGCAAATGAAGAACTAGAAACATGGCATTATGAAAATGAAAAAGAAGTATTGAATAGTAGTTTGTTGTAGAGGTTAACTGATAATTATTAATATTATAGGAAGAAAATATTATGACTAAAAATGTTTTGAGATTATTTTGTGAAAAATCAGTATATAATGAAAAACTAAAGGAACATACATATATTCTTGCATTTTATGAAGATGATGATTTGGTGCAGTTTAGTAATCTATATAATTTACAAATTGTTGAAGATAGTTTTTTTATTGAATTAAAATCTGTAAAAATTGAAAAAAATTTAGGATTTAAAAAAAGTTTCTGGTATGAGATTCCAGTTGACTTTTTTTTAGAAAATAACTTTATTATTACAGAAAATATTGAAAATAACAATCAAGCAATTTGTTGCTGTTTTCAATATAATAGTACCGAATTATTAATCGTAAATAATTATCTAATTAATCAAGATTCATTTAATCGGGATTTGTATTATTCTGATGATACTAATTTCATTAATATTAATTATGAGGATAATAATGGTTTACATATAAATACTGAACTTGAAGAACAAATAGCTAAACTAGAAGTGTTGAATGTAGGCGTTGGAAATTGGAATAGATTTTCGTATAAAGATATAGAAATTAATTTTGATTTTGGAGCAGAAATGTATTTTTCTGAAAATGATGTGACTAAAATTATTAATAGTAATAAAGTTAACGCTAATATTCAAAAAAGATTCTTTATACTTAGTCATTTCGATTACGATCATTACAGATGCATGCTCAATTCTAACTTTGATTTTAATAGAATATTAAAAGTTTATATTCCATCTAAACTTCAAAAAACGAAAGCTTGTACAAAGTTAATTAATATACTTTCTAAACGAATTGGACAGAATAAAGTAGAAAAATTAATTTTAAATCAATCAATAAATAAAAAAATATATTTGGAGAAGAGTAATCGGCATATAAATTTTGAACTAATAAAGGCTGAAATTTATAAATCGACACTTTGCTATAAATCAAATAACAGATGTCTTGTTCTAGTTTTAACTTTTTGTAATAAGAAAATAATTTTCTCTGGAGATATTAGTTATAAATATCTTGTTGATATGTTGCTAAAATATGAGAATGATGAAAGTAAATTATTCTTGATTGCCCCACATCATTTAGGTAAAGATACTGGATTTAGCAATTATGTTTCGAAATTAACGCTTGAAGAGGTATTTGCATCAACTAAATCAGGGGTTTATTCGAAAATTCCACAACAAAACATACATGACTATTTTAATAATTCGTTAAATTGTAAGGAATTTTATTGCACGGATATTACAGTATGTAATTTAGGAAAACACAATATTGAAAGAGTATTTTTCATTTATTGATATTAATGTATTACATACTTATGAATTATTTGTATGAAATCAAACTTTGGCTTCTTACATTTATACATTCATAAATATGAAAATGTTAACGTGACATCGTTATGGGGGAGAATGTATTGGAAAAAGAGTTTTACTTTAAATCTTCAAGAAAAGAATTTTATATAAAGAGCGAGAATAATGATGTATCTTTTTATAAAAATGAAGAAAAATTGAATTTTGATGTAGCAGATACTTCTGGTGGAGAAAATTTTTTAGAATTTAAAAAAATAATTCAATTAGAAGTTAGTAATATTGTTAATACAAAATTTGATAGTATTATCTTATTGGCAGGTGCAGGTGCATCAGTTGTGATATCTAATGGTAATAAAATTGATAAAAATTATGGAAAAACAGTAAAAATGATTTCGGAAATAGCATATAACTATTTTAAGAACAACAGCAATAGTAGTAATATCTATACTTTTGAAGAATTAGCAAATAAGATGCACTATCCTAAAGTAATTTCTGAAGATGGTATAGTATTATCCGAAGATTTTAACTTAGAAGATTTCTTATCAAAGTTAATAAGCTATTCTCAATTTGTTATTAGTGGGAAGAAGAAATATAATAATTCGATAAATGAATTATTAAAAATAATTAAAGAAAATACGGATTATGACTATAATAGTGATGTATTTAAACATGGAGCGTTATTGAATATATTATCAAGGAAAGTAACGTCTACAAATAAATTTTCTATAGTAACAACAAATTATGATACACTTTTTGAAGAAGCAGCCGAGTCGTTAAATTATACAATATTTGATGGCTTTACTTTTCAGTATAGTCCACGATTTTCAAGTGATATTTTTGACTGGAATATTGTTAAAAATATTCCTAATGTTAAAACAAATGAATTAGTTTACTATAAAAAAGTCTTTAATTTAATAAAGATTCATGGGTCAATAAATTGGAAAAGAGCTAAAAATGGATATATATACCGTAAAGGAAAAAAAGAATTCATTAATTTAGAAGAAAGTGTAATGATTTTTCCAAGTGCAGATAAGTATGCTCAAACTTATCAAGAGCCATATTTTGAATTATTTACAAAATTTCAAGAGTTGGTGCGTAAACCAAACTCGCTATTAATTACAACAGGATTTAGTTTTTCAGATAATCATATCACCAAAATTATCACTCAAGCAATTACAGATAATAATAGTTTAACAGTATTAATTTCTGATTTTAATATCTCTCAGCAATCAGAAAATTGGAAAAAATTAGAAAGACTAATGAATGAACATTACCCAGTATACTTTTTAAAAGCAACTTTAAATGGCGATTTAACAGAATATTTAGGTGGTAAATATGAGAATTGAAGATTATTTTGAAGATTTTGATAAAAGTTATTATTATCTTGGCGTAATTTCTCAAGTATATAGAACTAATGCGATTATCCAAGTTGAAAACTTAACACTAATGAATTTTAAACGAATAAATTGTGAAATTTTTTCTCCAAATACAATAAATTTTTATGTACTAATAGAATCTAGTAATGGAATTTATTTTGGTGAAATTTTTCAATCAAAAGTATCGAATGAGGCAAGCGTTCATAAAATGTTAAACTCTGGGCAAAATGAGAAAATATTCCCGGAGTTAGGTGTTGAAATTTTAGGATATATGCCATTGGATGAAAAATTTTTTTGTTTACCAGGTACTAATACTGTTGGGATTACTGATAAAGTTTACATAGCAAATGAAAAGATTATAACTGATTATGTTTCATCAGTTGAAGTTAGAAGACATTCAGAAGAAAAACTTCCATCTTTTGCAAAGTTATGTATAAATTCACAACAGTATCCTATATATTTACAACCTAGAACACTTTTCGATAGACATTTAATGGCCATAGGAACAACAAATAGTGGTAAATCTACTAGTGCATTGTCTATTCTAGATAATCTAATTAGTAGTAATATAAAGGTATTAATTATTGATCCAACTGGAGAATATAAAGAGGCATTCAATGATGAAGAAGTAGACAAGTATAATCTGGGAAGTGACGCTTTTTTATCAGTATCTAAATTATCTTTTCAACATTGGGCGATTTTATTCGAAATAAATGAGGGCACACAACCTGCAATTCTTTTTGAGGCAATAAAATCACTTCGTTATCAAAAGAAAATAGGGAAAGCAGGTCCATATGAAAAATATGGAAACCGTGTAATAAATATTCTGGGAGAATTAAATGAATTAACTCCTGAGGATACAGATTTTGATTTAAGTTTATTAAGTAAGCAGATAGAAAATGAAGCTGTAATAGAGGAAAAAGGAAAATATAAAAAGGATAATTTTAAATTTGGAATAAATCAGTATTTAATACAAAAAGTGAATTATATATTGGAGAATACTAGTTTTACTAATTTTTTCAACTCCAACGAAAAAGATATTATCAAAGTAATAGAAGAATTTATAATTAATTCAAAAAAATCTTTGTATATTAATACTTCGGCAATAGGATATTCAGATGGAATTGGTGGTATGATAATTGATTTAATTTCAAATTATATTTTAAACAAATCAGATCAGATATCTAGACCTTTTGTTATATTTATTGATGAAGTTCATCGCTATACAACATCAAAATCAATTAATGGATTATCATACTATTCCGGACTAACAAATATAGCTAGAGAGGGAAGAAAAAAAGGTATATTTTTATTTTTAACAACTCAAAATCCAAATGATGTAGATAAGGTACTACTCGGACAAGTAGGTTCACTGTTAATTCATCGCCTAACTTCAGTAGATGAATTGAAAGTAATTAGTAATTATCTATCAGAGCAGCAATTAAAACAAGTAAAAAATCTCAATACTGGAGAAGCAATTTTTACAAGTGTAAATTTATTAAAAGATTTATATCTGAAAATAGATAAATGTGATAGAAAGCATCACAACAACACCCCTAGTCTGTGGGGAATGTAGATTGTACATTTTGACTGTTAATAAACATTTCTATGATATGCATTACATAACATGAAGGTAGTATAAAGCTATCAAAATTTGAATGAGGTCAGTCATAAATTGTTCCAGTAAAGATTACTGACAACGAGAAAAATCGTAAAAATGAAGATACGCATAAAAAGAGTCCTCAAAAATTGTGTGTACATATTAAGACTTCATCAGGAACCGAGGTACGTCTATTCTAAAGGGTCTCTAAGCAACTAGCACAAATGATTTTGGAGAAAATTTAATATGCTAGTCGATTTTACTAAGGTGACAAATATCTTTATCGTTTGCGGAAGAACAGATACGCGAAAAGGAATTGATGGTTTAGCTAGTATCGTTCAATATGAATACGATATGGATTTGTACGATAATGCCATTTTCTTGTTTTGCGGTGGAAAATCCAATCGTTTCAAAGCACTCTATTGGGATGGAGATGGATTCATACTATTATACAAGCGAATAAATGATGGAAAATTAAAGTGGCCACGAAAATCAGAGGAAATCATGAAACTAAGTAACCAACAACTGCGGTGGCTATTAGAAGGGTTAAGTATCATCCAGCCAAATGCAGTGAAAAAGGTATAAAAACAACATTCTAAAAACATAAAATCAGGGAGAAAGATAGGATGATGGGAGTATGCCAATAGCCTGAATGCTATTTAACTTGATAGCATTCGGGCTATTTGACATACTGCAGTTTCATATTTTACGAGCACCTTACATCGCTTTAATACCAGTAATAATCGCTTCCTTCTTTTTTCAATGCCTTTAATTTATCTTCTTTTGAAATTTTGTGATTTCGATGACCTAATAAGGAATCTTCGTAAGCGTCCAATAACAAGGTGTATCGCATCTATCTAGTCCTCCAGTTATACTGTATTCAAACAGAAGATTGGAGGTTTTTTATGATGAAACAACCCATTGTCCCTCTA
>NZ_JBQKFH010000051.1:0-12780 GCF_052119425.1 Enterococcus cecorum | reverse complement strand
CGACTTAATTATAGAGGAAACAGATGTCTTTTTCTATTATTATGAGTATAAAAAAAGATATTTAGTGTTATCCTCCGTTTGAGTAACAACACTAAATATCTTAGACCCTTTATTTTGAAGTAAAAGAGGTGAACGCATGGCGGATTACTTAGAGACTTATCTGACTTGGTATCCGAATAGTAAAATAGAACATTACCCCCAAGATTTTCATACGACTTTATCTAGTGATGATCGTAGTCAATATTATCAAGCGCTTGAATTAGATCAGCAGCAACAATTGGAGTTACACCGCAAATATGAATTGCGCTCCAAATTTACGACTTTTGATTATTTAAAAGATACCCAATGGCAGTTTGATGAATACCGGGTGGACTATAATTATCCAAAGAGTGATCCGGGATTGCGCTGTAAGTGTGGTAAAAAGTTAAAATATCAGTTTGTTTTAATTTCCAAAAATAAGCAAAAGAAAATGTATTTAGGTATGCAGCACTTTTCTGATCATTTAGGTGTTTCGCCAAAAGTGGCTAATGAGATTAAAAAGGGTTTGTCTCAAGTGGATTTTGGCATTGATGAGATTTTGTGGTTGCATCATCAAAAGTATCAATTTCCTAATGAACTATGGCGACGGTATTGTTTTGCGCATTATCGGAATAGTTTGATGAAGCAACCAGTCAAGCTAAATCGACAATTACTCAAGCGATTGGCGAGTTTTAGACAAGTGGATTTACCGATTTATACGGTGGATTTTCAGTTGGTTTTACGTGAGATTGCTTTGGTTAATAAGCAGCTACGTGTGGAAGGCAACCAGTTAAAGCAAATTTATCAGCGCGAACATTTTGAAGCTTTTGCCCAAGATTTAGCGCAAGATATTTTAACATTTGCCTTTAATTATGATAGTAAACGTATTTTTTCAGCGCAAGGGAAGAAATATCTAAAGAATCAGTCATTCACGCGCGAACAATTGATGAGTGAATTGATAGAACGATTGCGACAATTGGATGGCCTTGAAGATATTTCTCAAAAACGCACCACTTTTCAAACGCAAACAGTGCATTTACCTTTAGCGATGTTTGAGGAAAATTGTTTAGCATATGTATTAGAAAAATATTTGCAATATGGTTTTCGTTTGAATTTCTTTCTCAGTTTACCGCGCAGCCTCAGAATGGCCATGCAGAAAACATTAAAAGCCCAAAAAGCTATTCCTACCGTGCAAAGTTATGCGCAAGAGTTGAAAGTACATTTAAATCAAATTCCAAAAGGTTATCAAAAAATGGTATTGGAAAGCTTGTTACGCGATTTAGCTGCAAGGGAGTAATCTTTTTTGAGGAGTTCAAAAATTTTCAAATGAATGGCTCTATCCCTTGCACTTCATGGATAACAGGTGTAGGATAAGAAACAGAGGTGTTGTATATGTCAGAAATTACATTAAATCAATTAGAAAACTTAGAAAATGCATATTTAAAAAATGATAAGTTGAATGTGCTTCAAAATGCTTTATTTAGCAATGATTTAACCAAAATTGCTTCTAATCAACAAGCAAAAGCAGCGCAACCATTTATTTTTTCAATTGACTTGAAAACACATGGAATTACCAACCAATTTCAATCTGGTCGTTGCTGGATTTTCTCAGCGATGAATGTTTTGCGTGAAGCTTTAATTAAAGAATTGAAGATTGAAGGCGATTTTGAACTTTCTCAAAATTACATTGCTTTTTATGATAAATTAGAAAAAGCGAATTGGTTTATGGAATGTGTCAAAAAAGAATTAGTCACTGATTTAGATGCGGAAAAAATGCGTTTCTTATTAGAAGGAGCAGTCAGCGATGGGGGTCAATGGAATATGTTGGTTTCATTGGTTGAAAAATACGGTGTTTGTCCGAAAGATGCTTATCCTGAAAGTTTCCAAGCTGGGCATACACGTAAATTAAACAGCTTGATGAATCGTCGTTTACGCAAATTTGCACTGGAAGCTAAAGCCGCGTTTGATGCTGGAAATCAAGCAGCCATCGATAAACTTCAACAAGAAACGCTTAAAGAAGTCTATCAATTATTAGCGACAAACTTTGGTCTACCTCCAAAAGAATTTGTTTTTGAATATTATGATGAAGATCATAAAGCACATGCCAAAGAATTAACACCACATGAACTATACAAATTAACTAACTTAAACTTAAGTGACTATGTGAATGTGATTAACGGTCCTACAGCAGACAAACCTTTCTATCAAACATTCACTGTAGAACATTTAGGGAATGTCGTCGATGGTCAACCTGTTCAATTATTAAACTTACCATTAGACGAGTTCAAAGAAGCAACAATCAAACAAATGCAAGCAGGTGAATTGGTATGGTTTGGTTGTGATTGTTCTCAAGATGCTGATCGTGAAGGCGGTATGTGGAATGATGAATACTTCCAATACGAAAAAGCATTTGACTTAGACTTGGCTTTAACGAAAGAAGAAATGTTAAACGTGAAGGAAAGCGCCATGAACCATGCGATGGTCTTAACTGGGGTAAACTTAGTCGATGGCGAACCTAATCGTTGGAAAATCGAAAATTCTTGGGGCGATAAAGTAGGACACAAGGGATACTATGTTGCAAGTGATACTTGGTTTGATAAATATGTGTATGTTGTGGCTATCAACAAGAAATATTTATCAGAGAAAGCCCTAAAAGCTTTAGAAGGCCAACCAACATTATTAAAACCTTGGGATCCATTCGGTACTTTAGCCGACTAAGATTGGTTTTAAATTAAATCTAAGCTATTCACAGCAGTTTGCGTATTTGCGGACTGCTGTGTTCATTTTAAGTGAATTTTATTGACTTTTTATTTTAAGCACTATAGAATAAAAAACAGATGAAGCAGATGTGGTGGAATTGGCAGACACGCACGCTTGAGGGGCGTGTGAGCACAGCTCGTGTGGGTTCGAGTCCCATCGTCTGCATAAAAATAAAACACAAGGTTTGAAAGTTGTTTTTCATCCCTTGTGTTTTTTCTATTGCTTTTATTATTTTTTATTTTGCATTTCTTGGTCTTTTTGAATCGTAGCATCAATGCCTTTGATGATGCTAGTCATAAAATTGTTTTCTTCCATCGCCAATAAACCAGCAACGGTAGTCCCACCAGGGGAGCAAACTTTATCTATTAATCCCCATGGGTTTTCTTCAGATTCTAAAATCATTTTGGCACTACCTAAAACCGCTTGGGCAGCAATCTCAGTACTTAATTGTTTGGGTAAGCCGTGTTTGACAGCTGCTCTGGCCAAGGTATCAATAAATAGATAAGCATAAGCAGGTGAACTTCCGGCAATAGCGGTAAAGTTTGAAAAGTCTTTTTCCGCCACGAACCATGCTTTCCCAACGGCATTAAACATCTCTAAAACAAGGTCTAATTGTTCTTTAGTGGCATGTGTATTTCCGCAAATCGCAGCAGCACCTAATCCAACCATCGCATTAACGTTTGGCATAATGCGGATCACGGGTAGTTGTTGATTTTCTCCTAAGGCATGTTCTAATTGCGCAAGGGTAGTTCCTGCGGCGATGGATAAAATGACGGGATGATTTGCAACCAATTGTTTTTGATACTTTTCAATCAAAGGTAATAAGACATTTGGTTTCACTGCAAATAGGACGTAATCAGCTAAGTCAATTACTTCTGCTTCATTTTGCGCTAGATGTATTTGATATTCGTTTACCATATCGGTTAAATTTTCTGGATGGTGATCATAGGCGATAATTTGATTTCCTGCAATAAAGCCGTGGGCAACAATACCTTTAATGATTGCACTAGCCATATTACCAACGCCAATAAAACCAATTTTCATAACGTTTCACTCCAATTTTTATTCGTTTATATGTGTTTTTATGTTACACCAAAAATAGTAAGAAAGCTACATGAAAAGTGGTATATACCAGTATTGACATTTTAGCTAAAAAGGCGTATGTTATAAGTGTAATTTAATTAAAGGGAAGTGCGACAAGTGACAGAATATATTCATGCTCAAAAATTTTTCTTTACAACAGGTGTAAAAGAAGGCGGTTACTTAGAAATTAAGGATGGTAAGTTTGGTGCTTACTTAGAAGAAAAACCGGCCAAGGCGACAATTATTGATTATGCGGATAAATGGATAGCGCCAGGTTTGGTAGACACACATATTCATGGGTATAAAAATCATGATGTCATGGATAATGATCCAGAAGGTATTAAAGTCATGTCTTCTGCCTTATTAGAATGTGGGGTGACTTCATTCTTGCCAACGACTTTAACTTCTAGTCGCGAACGTTTGTTAGCTGTTTCTAAGACAATTCGTGCGGTAAAAGATGAAGTCGATGGTGCGAAGATTCAAGGGATTTACTTTGAAGGACCATTTTTCACAGAAGAACATAAGGGTGCACAAAATCCAAGTTATTTCTCAGATCCATCGCTTGAAGTGTTCCATGAATGGCAAGAAGCAAGTGGTCATTTAATTAAGAAAATTGCTTTAGCGCCTGAACGTGAAGGTGTCGAAGAATTTGTTGAAACAATTACGAATGAAGGGGTTGTGGTTGCTTTAGGTCATAGTAATGCGACCTTAAAAGAAGCAACAAAAGCAGTGGATGCTGGCGCTAGTGTCTTTGTTCATGCATTTAACGGAATGCGTGGGTTAAATCATCGTGAACCTGGAATGGTTGGTGCGATGTTAACTGTGAAGGAAATCTTTGCGGAATTGATTGCGGATGGTCATCATGTGCATCCTAAAGCAGTGGAATTATTAGTGCAAACAATCGGCTATGATAAAGTAGCTTTAATTACTGACTGTATGATGGCTGGTGGAATGCCTGATGGGGATTATATCCTTGGTGAATTCCCAGTTGTGGTGGCTAATGGAACAGCACGCATGAAAGAAGGCAATCTTGCTGGTAGTATCTTGAAATTGTATGAAGGTATGCGCAATGTGGTGAAATGGGGTGTGGCAACTCCATATCAAGCAGTGATGATGGCAAGTTATATTCCTGCGGTAAGTTGTAATATTGCTGATCAATGTGGTTCAATTCAAAAAGGACGTGCAGCTGACTTTATCGTGTTAGATAAGGAAATGAATTTAGTAGCTACTTATTTAGATGGTCAAAAACGTTTTGAAAAATAAGTTGTCTTACTTTGGTGGGGGATTTTCCTCCGCCTTTTTTTGTTGACATTGTGAATTGAAAAAATCTTAATTATCGTCTATGATGAACAAAAAGAGTTCGGGGGAAAGTTATGAAGATTGGTTTACGAACGATTAAAACGGTGATTGCGAGTGTCTTAGCAATTCTGATAGCTACACAACTTCATTTATTATATGCAACAGCTGCAGGAATTATTGCGATATTAAGTGTGGGAAATACGAAAAAAACATCACTGAAATCCGGGTTAGGTCGTGTACTTTCTTTAGGATTAGCCATTATTTTATCTTTTATTTGTTTTACGACACTAGGGTTTCATCCATGGGCATTTGGTGTCTTTTTACTCGTATTTATTCCTTTGTCTGTACGTTTTAATCTAGCGGATGCGATTGTGGTGAATTCGGTCCTTATTACGCATTTTCTAGTAGAGAAGAGCTTTTCGTGGCAAATGATTTTAAATGAAACGCTGCTTATGACGATTGGTGTCGGTTTGGCATTATTATTGAATCTATATATGCCGGATAATGAAAAGCAATTAAAAGAAGATATCAAAGCAATTGAAGAAGATTTTCGGACGATTATTTTTGCGATGGCGGCCCATTTAAATCTAGAAAAAATGGCTCCTTTAGATGATGATTGCTTAGATTTGCGGGCAAAATTACGGGCAGCACTTAATCAGGCACACATTCATCAGAAAAACCAATGGATCAGTGAAGAAGATTATTATTCGGAATATTTTTCAATGCGTTTGGCCCAACTTAGAATTTTACGGGATATGGTCAATTTATTAATCGAAATTGATATTGATGGTTTATTTGTAGATGAGTTGCGCAAAGTATTAATTTCGACGGCTGAGAACTTTGCTGAAGAAAATGACGGCAAGTTAATTTTATGGCAAATTGAAGCCGTCTATCAAAATTATCGTCAAAAACCTTTGCCACAAACACGCGAGGAATTCGAAAACCGTGCCTTGTTATTTCAATTTTTACAGTCATTTCGTAGTTTTGTAGAAATTAAAGCCATCTTTTACCAAAATGAACAAAAAATCTAAAGCTTTATTAAAGATGAGTGTAATTATTCGCAATTTGATTAAAATAGATTACAATAGGAAATGAGGACGTGATGATATGAGCGATGTTTATTTAATGATATTATTAGATGTAATCAAGGAAAAATATTATTCTGAGAAAGTCTTTTATCAAACGCAACTAGGAATTGATGAAGAGGCTTGGAATGATTTCAAACAAGGAAAGTGTTCCTTAAGTGCAGAAAATACCCAAAAGTTAAAGAACTTGTTTACCGATTATGAATGGATGTTATTCCAAAAAGTGTTGCGTCAAACGGTGGTTTATCCTGAAAAACGCGGAATTGCCGTCAAAGAATATCGCAAAATGAAATATTTAATTGCTAGTAAATGGATGAATCACCAATTAGCAAAAGTTGAAATCGTTGAAGAAAGCAGCCAAAATCAAGAAACACAAGCCTTACTTCTTGCGGTTCGTTTGGATTATCAAGAATGGGGCTATGATGATATTTTAACCTTCAGAGTTCCTGCACGTTTACAAAAACAACTTGCAAGTGATCAAATAAAATTATTGGACTGGTTTGATGAGCAAATCGAAGAAAATTAACGGGGGTCAGATGAAGAAGAAAAAGTTAAAAAAGAGAAAACAAAATATGGTGCCTGTCATATTATTGGCCTGTATTATCATTTTTTTGACCTTTACTTTCGCTTTATCTCAATTAACGACACCGACACCAGAAACGCAAGCACAACCCGAAGATCCTGAGGTGGCTAGACAAGCGTTCATCGACCGTTTAGCACCGCATGCTAAAGAATTACAAAAACAATACGGGGTCTTGCCAAGTATTACTTTAGGGCAGGCTATTTTAGAGTCAAATTGGGGTAAAAGTGAACTTGCGAGTAAGTATCATAATTTATTTGGGATTAAAGCTTTTGGTGATCAAAACAAGGTGACTTTATCTACCAAAGAATATGTGAATGAACAGTGGGTCACGATTCAAGGTGATTTTAAAGTTTATGAATCTGATGAAGCTTCGATGGATGACCATGCGCTGCTTTTTGTGAATGGCGTCGATTGGGACAAGAATAAATACCAGCCCGTGTTACAAGCACAAGACTATAAAACAGCTGCCTATGCCTTACAACAAGCAGGTTATGCGACTGATCCAACTTATGCGGAAAAAATTATTCAAGTCATCGAGGCGCATGATTTGCAACAATATGACCAATAATGTTAAAGTCTTCCTGAATTTTTCGGGGAGGCTTTTTTGAAAACACGAACATTTATGAGGCTCCTTGATTAGAATTTTATCATTTTTAAAGAAATTCATGCAAATCGATTGAATATTTCATGAAAATGGTTCATAATTATGTACAAGTTTTTCATAATTTAACGCTTATATAAAGTTGTAATAAGGACAACAGTTTCTACCCAATGCCGTAAATATTGGACTATAAGCAAATAAACGTTTGTTGATAAAACAGCGCTTTTTTGCTTTTAGGTAAAAGGGTGCTGTTTTATTTTTATTTCTCAATGCGTTGAATGGTGGATGAAAAGATAAAGGAGTTATAGCATGCAAGCATTAGTTGATCGTATTCAAAAAGATGGCAATATTTTAAATGGAGATGTCTTGAAAGTGGATGCTTTTATTACCCACCAAGTTGATCCTGTATTGATGGAAGAGATTGCCGAGAGTTTTTATCAAGCGTTTAAAGAAGCAGGAATTACCAAGGTAGTGACGATTGAAGCTTCGGGGATTGTACCAGCGGTGTATACTGCCCAAAAATTTGGTGTTCCAATGATTTATGCCCGCAAGTCAAAAAGTTTAACAATGAATGAAGAATTGCTAACGACAGAAGTTTATTCATTTACGAAACAAGTGACTAGTACAGTTTCAATTTCGCGTAAATTCTTATCAAAAGAAGATAAAGTATTAATTATTGATGATTTTCTTGCAAATGGTCAAGCGGCAAAAGGGCTGATTGAATTATGTCGTCAAGCCAATGCGAGTGTTGAAGGAATTGGAATATTAATCGAAAAATCTTTCCAACCTGGACGCAAATTATTAGAAGAGATAGGGGTTAAAGTCGTTTCCCTTGCTCGTATTTCATCGCTTGAAAACGGCAAAATTACATTTATTGAAGGAGACGCTTAGACAAATGAATCAAGTGCAAAATGGAAAAGCAGCAATTTTAGGGTTACAACATTTACTTGCAATGTATGCAGGAGCCGTCGCAGTGCCTTTATTAATCGGGATGGGCTTAGGATTTGATGAAGCACAAATGACATATTTAATCTCGATTGATATTTTTATGTGTGGGGTGGCAACTTTATTACAATTAACGGTGACTAAGTTTTTTGGGATTGGTTTGCCGGTCGTTTTAGGATGTGCGATTCAAGCCGTTTCGCCATTAATCATTATTGGTTCTAAAAATGGTGTCGGGGCCATTTATGGTTCAATCATTGCAGCGGGCATTTATGTCGTATTGATTGCTGGTTTATTCTCAAAAGTGAAAGTATTATTCCCACCAATTGTTACGGGAACTGTCATTACGGTCATAGGCTTAACCTTGATTCCAGTGGCGATTACTAAGATGGGTGGCGGCGATGCAAGTGCCAAAACTTTTGGGGATCCAGCAAGTTTAATTCAAGCCGCCGTAACGATTCTTTTAATTTTAGGTGTACAAGCCTTTGCCAAAGGATTTTTACGTTCGATTTCAGTTTTAATTGGTTTAGTTGGTGGTACAATTTTAGCTTGTTTGATGGGCAATGTGAGTTTTTCAGCCATTGGTCATGCACCGATTTTCCATGTTCCGCAACCATTTTACTTTGGTATGCCAAAATTTGATGTATGGTCGATTCTTTTGATGATTATTATTTCAACGATTAGCATGGTCGAATCAACGGGTGTATATTTCGCACTTGGAGACATTACTGGAAAAAATATTGGTGAAGAAGATTTAAAACGTGGGTATCGTGCGGAAGGTTTAGCCGTAATCTTAGGGGGGATCTTTAATACTTTCCCATATACGGGATTTTCACAAAATGTTGGGTTAGTACAATTATCAGGAATTAAATCCACACGTCCGATTTACTTCTCGGCTTTCTTCTTAATTATTTTAGGTTTATTCCCTAAAGTGGGTGCTGTGGCCCAAATCATTCCAGAACCTGTATTAGGTGGTGGGATGTTAGTCATGTTCGGTATGGTGGCTGTGCAAGGGATGCGTATGTTGTCTAAAGTGAATTTTGAAGATGATAAGAATTTATTAATCGTAGCTTTATCTATTGGTTTAGGTCTAGGGTTTAATAGCTTACCAACCTTATTCCAACATTTACCACAAACCGTACAAATGTTTACCGGAAATGGGATTGTGATGAGTAGTATTACTGCAATTATTTTAAATCTACTCTTTCATGGATTAAAAGAAAAAGCTTAATTGTTTGAAGACTCATTGTGTTTACAGTGGGTCTTTTTATTTACGAACTATTTTGAAGAAATGTAAGATATTATTCGAATTTGTTTTGACTTAACTGTTTTTGCTTGTTAGAATATATGTGAAATCTTTGTTAAAAGGAGCAAAATCAATGGAACCTGTTGTAGCTGTTGTCATGGGGAGTACTTCCGATTGGGAAACAATGAAAAATGCGTGTGAGGTATTGGACGAATATGGTGTAGCGTATGAGAAAAGAGTTGTTTCTGCGCATCGTACACCAGATTTGATGTTTGAATTCGCTGAAAATGCTAGACAGCGTGGCATTAAAGTTATTATTGCTGGTGCTGGGGGAGCGGCTCATTTGCCAGGGATGATTGCAGCGAAATGTACATTGCCAGTGATTGGTGTACCCGTACAATCGCGTGCCTTGAATGGATTAGATTCGCTTTTATCCATTGTACAGATGCCAGCTGGCGTACCTGTTGCGACGACTGCTATTGGAAAAGCTGGGGCAACCAATGCAGGAATACTTGCAGTTGAGATGCTTTCCATGTATGATTTAAAGATAGCAGAAAAAATTCAGGAAAAACGTTTGAATTCTGAAAAAATAGTCAAAGAAAGTAGTGATCAGCTTGTTTAAACCGATTATGCCTGGAGAGACCATCGGAATTGTTGGTGGTGGTCAATTAGGGCGGATGATGAGCTTAAGTGCTAAAAAAATGGGCTTTCGTGTAGGCGTGTTAGACCCAACTGCTGATTGTCCGGCTGCACAGGTGGCAGATTGGCATATTGTGGCAAGTTATGACGATACCATGGCGTTAGAAGAAATGGCTCGTCGTTGTGCCGTGATTACCTATGAATTTGAAAATGTTAGTGTGGAAAGTTTAAATGCTATTTTACCAATTAGCTATATTCCACAAGGGACAGATCTTTTAGCGATTACCCAAGACCGTCTATTAGAAAAAGCCTTTTTAGAAGCAAATAATGTCGTCATTGCACCCTATGCAACAATTATCCATCCAAGTGATATTCCAGATGCAATTGAAGGGATTGGTTATCCATGTGTGCTTAAAACGACTCGTGGTGGATATGATGGCAAAGGGCAATATGTCTTGTACGGGGTGAAGGATTTAGCACCGTCAATGGATTTATTACGTGAAGGAACTTGTGAATTAGAGGCTTGGATTCCTTTTGAAAAAGAAATTTCTGTGATGGTGGCTGGCAATGGAAAGGAATATATTCCATTTCCAGTGGTTGAAAATATTCATCATAATAATATTTTACATGAGACAATTGCACCTGCTCGTATTGATCCAGAGGTGGCAAAAGAAGCACAGCGTATTGCTTTAGAAATTGCTCAAGCCTTAAATTTACATGGGGTACTAGGGATTGAGATGTTCTTAACTGAAACTGGCAGCATTTATGTCAATGAATTAGCCCCTCGTCCACATAATTCAGGACATTATTCCATCGAAGCTTGTGATATGAGTCAGTTTGATATGCATATTCGAGGTATTTGCGGATGGCCTTTAGCTGATGTGAAATTATTATCCCCAGCTGTGATGGTAAATATTTTAGGACAACATCATGAAAAATGTCGTCAATTAATTTTGGAAAAACCATCTTGGCAATTTCATGATTATGGCAAAAAAGAAGTGAAAACCGGTCGAAAAATGGGGCATATTACCATCTTGACTGAAAATATAGAAGATACATTAAAAGAAATTCAACAAACCAATATTTGGGATTAAAGGAGAAGAGTAATGTTACCACGTTATACTAGAGAAGAAATGGGTCGTATTTGGACTGATCAAAATCGTTATCAAGCATGGTTAGAAGTAGAGATTTTAGCTGATGAAGCCTGGGCCGAACTTGGCGAAATTCCAAAAGAAGATGTGCAAAAGATTCGTGCCAATGCAACTTTTGATATCGATCGTATTTTAGAAATTGAAGAACAAACTCGTCATGATGTGGTTGCTTTTACACGTGCAGTTTCAGAATCATTAGGCGAAGAACGTAAATGGGTACACTATGGCTTAACTTCTACGGATGTCGTGGATACTGCTTATGGTTACCTTATTCGTCAAGCAAATGATATCTTACGTGTGGGCTTACAACGTTTAACAGATGTGATTGCTAATAAAGCCAAAGAGCACAAATATACGGTGATGATGGGACGCACTCATGGTGTTCATGCAGAGCCAACAACTTTTGGTTTAAAACTTGCTTTATGGTACTCTGAAATGAAACGCAATATCGAACGTTTTGAACATGCAGCTAAAGGGGTTGAAGCTGGTAAAATCAGTGGCGCGGTAGGGACTTTTGCCAATATCCCACCATTTGTTGAAAGTTATGTCTGTGAAAAGCTACAAATTCGTCCGCAAGAAATCTCAACGCAGGTCTTACCTCGTGATTTACACGCAGAATATTTAGCGACAATGGCTTTAATTGCGACAAGTATCGAAAAATTTGCAACTGAAATCCGTGGTTTACAAAAATCTGAAACACGTGAAGTGGAAGAATTCTTTGCTAAAGGTCAAAAAGGTTCTTCTGCAATGCCGCATAAACGCAATCCAATCGGCTCAGAAAATATGGCAGGTCTTGCTCGTGTGATCCGTGGTCATATGATTACTGCCTATGAAAATGTTTCTTTATGGCATGAACGCGATATTTCTCATTCATCAGCCGAACGTATCATTATTCCAGATACAACGATATTATTGGATTATATGTTACATCGCTTTAGTAATATTGTTGAAAAATTAACAGTATTCCCAGAAAATATGAAACGTAACATGAATGCGACATTTGGCTTGATTTACAGCCAACGCGTGATGCTGAAATTAATCGATAAAGGCTTAACGCGTGAACAGGCTTATGATTTAGTTCAACCAAATACAGCAAAATCATGGGATGAACAACGTGATTTCCGTCCACTTATTGAAGCGGATGAAACGATTATGTCTCATTTAACCAAAGAAGATTTGGATGATGCTTTTGATTACCATTATCATCTGAAAAATGTTGATACCATCTTCGAACGAGTTGGTTTAGGCGAATAACTTAAAATAGGGGGCTGACCCATTAGTCCCTTTTGAATCCAAAAATCGAAGGCACCCGTGAAAGATGCCTTCGATTTTTGGATTTTTTGGATGAAATATAGAGGATTTTCCCCCTATAT
>NZ_JBQKFH010000050.1:0-13302 GCF_052119425.1 Enterococcus cecorum | reverse complement strand
TCGACTTAATTATAGAGGAAACAGATGTCTTTTTCTATTATTATGAGTATAAAAAAAGATATTTAGTGTTATCCTCCGTTTGAGTAACAACACTAAATATCTTAGACCCAAGCTATTTTAAAACTTATGGTAGTCGTTATTATTTGTTATGTGTTAAGAAACTTTATATTTCCTCACCACTAGCTTGTAAGGCATACATTTGTGCATATAAGCCATCTTTGGCAAGCAATTCTTCATGATTACCGCGTTCGACAATTCGACCTTTATCTAAAACCAAAATCAAATCAGCATCGCGAATAGTAGATAGACGATGGGCAATGGCAATTGTGGTACGATTTTGGCGCATATTTTGTAAACCTTGTTGAATATGACTTTCTGTTTCTGTATCAATATTAGCCGTTGCTTCATCTAAAATTAAGATTTTCGGATTTGTAACCACGGTACGCGCAAAGGAAATTAATTGACGTTGCCCACTCGAATACGCCGCCCCTTTTTCAATCACTTTGGCTTGATAATCACCGTCTAATTCTTCAATAAATTGATCAGCTTGAACAAACTTAGCCGCATGAATCATTTCTTCATCTGTAATATCCGGATTTAACAAACGAATATTATCGGCAATTGTTCCATAAAACATAAATGGATCTTGTAAAACCAATCCGATTTTTTCACGCAATTCCTTATAAGTATAGTCACGAATGTCACGACCATCAATGAGAATTTGCCCCTCTTCAAATTCATAGAAGCGCATCAGTACATTAATAATCGAGCTCTTACCGCTACCTGTATGACCAACTAAGGCTACCGTTTGATTTTCATCAGCCACAAAACTAATATCTTTCAAGACTTGGTTTTTACCATCATATGAGAAACTTACATGTTTAAATTCGATTCTACCGCGTGTAATTTTAGCATCTTCAAGATTTTTTTGTTCAGGAATTAATTCTTGCGTATCCATTAATTTTAAGATTCGACTCGCAGCAACTAAACCGTCTGTGTAAGTACTCAATGAATCCATTACCTGCGTCATTGGTCTAAAGAAATTTTGCACATAAGTTGTAAAAGCATAAATCATCCCAACCTCTAAGACTGTATGCGTAGCCTGAAAACCAAACATGGTCAAACTAATACTCAATCCGATTGCGTATAAGAAGTTAATAATCGGTGCAAGCAATAACGTGTTGGTTTTAATCATGGCATAGCGCGTGCGCAAATATTTGGTATTAGTCTTCTCAAAACTTTTTTTCAAACGATTTTCTTGACGGAACTGCTGGATAATATGCATTCCCGAAATGTATTCGTTCAATTTTGTATTCAACTCACTCAAACGTTCACGCATTTGTCGATAAATCTTAGAAGATAGTCTTTGATACGTAACAATGATTAAGATTAGTAGTGGTAAAAAAGCTAAGTTTACTAAGGCGATTTTCTTATCCAAAGCATACATCGCTACAAATGAACTAACTAACGATAAGATTCCAGTTAACACCATCATAAAGACATTCCAAAAATCATACAAGGTTTCAGTATCATTGGTTAACCGTGAGACAATAGAACCTGCGGGCGTTTGATCGAAATAGCGAATCCCTAGTTGCTGTAACTTTTCAAATAAAATGACGCGAATACGATTTAACGTCTTAATGGAAGCAACAGCATATAAATACCACTGGCCAAACCAAATAAACGCCTTAATGATTGAACTTGCAAAATACAAACCAGCAAAGAGGTATAAAATTCGCATAGTCGCTGATTTGGTTTGTAAATAGTGGTCCATAAAATATTGTAGAATTAGTGGCATATAAACATTGATTACCGCTAAAGCAATCGAGAAAATCACCGCAAAGAAAAAGGTAGCTGCAAATGGACGCGCAAATTTAAAGGTTCTCTTTAAAATTGATGCTTGTTCTTTTAAGGTAAATGATTTTGACCATTCTGATTGTTGTTCCATTATTCAGCCCCCCTTTGATCTAAATTACTTTCTAATTGTTGTTTATGCCACATTTTTGCATACCAAGCTTGATTATCTAATAATTGTTGATGCGTACCGCGTTCAGCAATTTGACCATCTTCTAATACAATAATTTCATCCGCATGCATCACACTACTCAAGCGATGCGCCACAATAATCATAGATGAATGATTTTCTTTTTGACGAATTTGCTCTAAGATAGCTTCTTCGGTTTTGGCATCCACAGCAGATAACGCATCATCTAAAATTAATAGATTTGGATCTGTGATAAAGGCCCGCGCAATAGAAATACGTTGTTTTTGCCCACCTGATAATGAGATGCCACGTTCACCCACCAAAGTTTCATATCCATGAGGCATTTGCATAATATCTTCATGAATGGCTGCTTGTTTGGCTGCTTGAATCATTTTCTCTTCTCCAAAATTTGGATTAGCAAAACAAATATTTTCGGCAATCGTTGTTGAAAATAGAAAATGATCTTGAGGAACATACCCAATTGCAGGCAAATAGGCATCTAATCGGTAATCTTTAATACTATAATCACCAAAATAGATACTTCCTTGATAGTCATCATAAGTTCTTAGTAACAAACTCAATAAAGTTGTTTTTCCTGAACCCGTTTTTCCCACGATTCCTAGCGTCTTACCTTGAGGAATCGTCACATGAATATTTTGTAAAACCGGATTTTGCCCATCAGGATAGGTGAACGAATCCAAATCGATACTTAAATCGCCGTTTGCTTTTTGTGAAATACCTGTTTGTTTTTCAATAATATGGCTTTTTTCTCTGAATAGTTCAAAGACACGATCATAACTTGCATTCCCTCGTTCAAGTACATTAAATAGTTGACCGACTGCAAACATTGGCCATACTAACATGCCGATATAACTCATAAAAGAAACTAATTGACCAATCGAAATGGTTCCTTTTACCACATATCCACCACCAATGATAATGGTTACCACATAAGTTAAACCAATAATCAGTGTAATTAATGGATCATATAAAGAATCGTATAGCGCGACTTTCTTATTTTTTTCAATTACAAAATCGACCTTATCTTTAAAATCTTCTACATCTTCTTTTTCTTGGCCAAATGTTTTGATGACTTTAATCCCGGTGACACTTTCTTGGACTTTATCATTCAAATCAGAAAAGGCGTCTTGAGATTTACGAAAAGCATTATGTAATTTATCACCTAACACTTTGGCCATTAATGATAACAGTGGCAACGGTAATAATGCTAAAATTGTCAATCGAATATCAACAAAAATCATCATCGCAATAATCGTAATACCACCTGTGATAAATGAATCAATAAATGTTAAAATTCCTGCGCCTGCAACATTTTGAATCGCATTTAAATTCATAGTTGCATAGGCCATTAAATCTCCAGTGCGGTATTTATGATAAAATATTTGGTCCATCAATGTAAAATGATCAAATAACCGTTCTCGTAATATTTTTTCCAAACGAGCTGCACTTCCCCAAATATTGGTACGCCACACATAGCGAAAGGCGTATTGGCTAATTGCAGAAAAAACAAGTAGACCTATGTAATAAAAAATCTTTTGTAGATGAATCTGCTTACTGGCAATTTCATCAATTACTTTACCAATTACCCATGGTGGAATTAATTGAACCAAAGCTACCACAATCAATGCGGTTATACCAATTAAGTAATGTTTCTTTTCTTGTTTAAAAAACCACCATAACTTTTTAAATATCGCCATTTTTTCACTCCTATTCTTCAATATTTTTCTGTATTTTTACAAAATAAACCAATCAACCCTGATGAAATTTTGGACAACCTTAGCTGCTTGGAGTTGACCGATCCACCTCACATCCTTAATAATCTGTGCTCGGCGGGTAGCTACTTCGGCGTATAAGCCAGCTCGTCTGGGAAAGTCTTTACTTCTCGGACTTTCCCGACGTTCTGGACAACCTTATCCGCTCGTAGCTGACCGACCCGCCTCACATCCTTAATATAAAAAGGATAGCTGTATCGTTTGTTAGATACATGCTATCCTTCACCTATTCAAAATCAATTATTATTTCATTTGATTTTTCATTTGTTGCATCATTTGACGAACTTTTTTCTCAGAAGGTTTTTGACCCATTTGCGCCATCATTGTACGCAACATTTCCTCGTTAATTGGAGGGTTTTGTTTTAGGTAATCTTGCATGTATTTTCGCGCTAAGAAGAAGCCTCCTACTGCACCCACAGCAAGGGCAATCACAATGCATAATACTAAAATTCCTGTAGATACCATAATTACTTTCCTTTCTTTAATGTACTCTCAGTTATTCATTGTACTAAAAATTATTTCAAAAAGAAAGCCTTCCAAATAAATTTCCTACAATAATTCAGCAAAAACTTCCGGATTAAATGCTTGTTTACGTAACATTTCTATTTCTTTGCCATAAGGAGCTTTGGCAGTTTTCTTATCCGCACCAACATAAGGTGTTTCCAAAATAGTTGGAATTCCCTCTAATTGTGGATGATGCGCGATATAGTTTAATGCTTCAAAGCCAATCTCACCAAAACCAATATTGGCATGTCGGTCTTTATGCGCACCACATACATTTTTAGAATCATTTAAGTGCAAGACTTTTAGGCGATCTAAACCTATAATATGGTCAAATTCGTTTAATACACCATCAAAATCTTCCTTGATATTATAGCCTGCATCATGGGTATGACAAGTATCAAAGGTCACTGATAATTTTTCATTCAAGTTAACCCCATCAATAATTCGGGCTAACTCTTCAAAAGTACGACCAAGCTCAGTCCCTTTACCGGCCATCGTTTCTAAAGCAATTTGCACAGTTTGCTCCTTGGATAGCACTTCATTTAACCCTTCAATAATCTTTGCCAACCCTGCATCTACACCTGCGCCTACATGTGCTCCTGGATGTAAGGTAATCTGTTTTGCTCCCAATGCTTGGGCACGCATGATTTCTGCACGTAAAAATTCAATCGCAAAGCCAAAATTTTCAGGCTTAATCGTATTTCCTAAATTAATAATATAGGGTGCGTGTACGATAAACTCATCAATGCCATTTGCAGCCATTAAAGCCTTACCTTCTTCAATTTTCATCTCTTCAATCGGTTTTCTACGTGTATTTTGAGGTGCACCAGTATAAATCATAAAAGTATTTGCTCCATAAGACAGACTCTCTTTTACAGCACCTTCTAGCATTGCTTTCCCACTCATTGAGACATGTGATCCTATTAACATTTCACTACCCCTTTCTAATTACTAAGGATAGTATTACGAAAAATGAGCAAGATTGCAAGGATAATGCCTAGCTAATTCATAACTAAAACAATTATTGTCATAAAGACTAGACTGCATAAAAAACTAAGTGAAGAAGCAAAGCCAACATATTCTTCTTTTGCTCCTACAATAACAGCATTCATAACGCCAAATAAAGGGATTGGGGAAACACATAGCAAACTTAGAACCATTTTTTCTGCCATTGAAATCGGTAAAATATGTATAACAAAAATGAGTAAGAACCCCACCAAATACCGCAAGGAAAATAACTTTACTAGCGCCTTAAAACTGCCTTTTGGTAAAGCAAAATCTAAGTATAAGCCAATCATAAACATGGACAAAAATACATTGGCATTAGCAAGCGGTACAAAAAATGTATGTATATACGACGGTAACGAAAGCTGAAAATATCGCAAGCCAAACATAATTAAGTAACACATAAATGGAACTGAACTTAAAAGTTGCCTCAACATATTACGAAAAGAAAAACGTTGATTGGTTGCAACCAAAGTATCCACTACCGCTTGCGTTCCACCGGTCAACATAATGGAGTTACCAATATCAAACATTGAAATCATGGGAACAAAGGCTGGTTGAATGTTTTGAATAAATGGTAAGAGAAAATTTCCAATATTAAATCCTGATCCTAGATACATCATTGTAGCCTTTTGCTTATTTTCTTGTTTGAATGTCGTAAAATAAGCGAGTAACACTTGGAAAATCGACCAAATCAAGGCGACTACGATAAATAAAAGTAATTGATTTTGAATTCGTAAATCAGATAAATTGACAATAATGGCGGCAGGAAGCGTCACATAGACAATCATTCGCGACAATACATCGCCGTCTTTTTTGGTTAAGATATGCCACCTTTTTAATAAATAACCTAAAATAATAATGCCAAATAAACTTCCTGCTTTTAATAACACTTGCTGCATAAATTCACCTCTAAAAAAAACACCTATGGACATTACGCCCCGATAGGTGTCATTTCGCTTGATGTTTTCATTCTATTCTTCTGTTTTATCCTTTTTAAGCACTTTTTCGTGTTTTTGTTTCATTTCTTTAACTTCTTCTTGGATATCATCATAATCAAAACGAGTAATCGCACCATGTAATTCATTCATTACAATTGTATTTAGCACTTCATTATCTTCCTCTTCGTAATACATTAAGAGTCCAGTCTGTCCTGCAGTGATTTGCTTAGAAATTTCATCAAAAATGGTTTGTGTGTCTTTTTGCTCACTTGCAGAAATACCTGCAGCAACTAAATCACCTAAAATCCAACCAAATAAAACGCCTAATGGTCCGCCTAAAATTCCTACAAGCATACCAATGAAACCACCACGATTCAATGTACTTGCCGTTTGCAAATCTATTAAATCTTTAATGGCAAAATGTTTGTCATCCTCACTTTTTTCTACAACTGCCAATTGATTAATTTGATAAGCACTACCTTGGCTATTTTTGATTTTTGAAAAAGCTTCATAAGCGATACTATTTTGATCAAACACCATTACTGCTACTCTTTTTGTCATTGTAAACATCCTCTCGTTTTATTACTGAAAAGATTTCTATTTGTATCATCCTTCACAATGTCTTGCAAAAAATTTTCCTTCGTATATTTAGCAATCTTTTCAGCTAATAGTATATCACGACATTCATTTGTATTCAAAAAAAGGTAGGCTGTAAACCAACCTACCTAGTGTATTAAAATTGTAATAAGAAATATTTTTTCTTTCCACGACGTAATACGACCATATCACCAATCTTATCCACGTCAGAAAGTTGGTATTCTAAATCCTGAACACGGTCACCATTAATGTAAATCGCACCATTTTGTAAATCTTCACGTGCTTGACGTTTAGATTGTACAAGTCCAGATGCTACTAACACTTCTAATAATTTCAAATCAGCATCTTGTGGGACTGTATAGCTAGGCACACCTTTGAAACCTTGCTTGATTTCAGAAACGGATAATTCTTTAATATTACCGCTGAATAAAGCTTGTGAAATGTGCACTGCTTGCTCGTAAGCTTCTTTTCCGTGTACTAAAGTCGTCACTTCTTTGGCTAAAGCTTTTTGAGCTACACGTGTTTCTGGTGCAGCAGTAAATTCTTTTTCAATTTCTGCGATTTCATCTAAACTCAAGAAAGTAAAGTATTTCAAGAATTTAATCACATCACGGTCATCAGTATTAATCCAGAATTGGTAGAACTCATATGGGGTTGTTTTTTCAGCATCCAACCATACTGCATTCCCTTCAGATTTACCAAATTTAGTACCATCAGCTTTCGTAATCAAAGGCATGGTTAAAGCAAAACCTTGGACATCGCGTTCTCTACGCATCAACTCAATACCAGAAGTAATATTTCCCCATTGATCGGAACCACCTAATTGTAATAAGCAACCGTAATTATCATATAACTTTAAGAAATCATAAGCTTGTAGTAATTGGTAAGCAAATTCGGTGTATGAAATCCCTGTTTCAATACGGCGTTTGACACTTTCTTTGCTCATCATATAGTTAATTGTAAAGTTTTTACCAACATCACGAAGAAAGTCAATCATGCTTAACTTTCCTAACCACTCATAATTGTTTGCGATAATGGCAGGATTTTCTTCATTATCAAAATCAATAAAGCGTGAAAGTTGGTTTTTAATACTTTGAGACCAATTTTGGACGGTTTCTAAAGTGTTTAATTGACGTTCTTGATCTTTAAATGAAGGATCCCCAATCATTCCTGTTCCCCCACCAACTAAGGCAATCGGTACATGACCATGTTGTTGGAAGCGACGTAACATTAAGATAGGTAACAAATGACCAATATGCAAACTATCTGCAGTTGGATCAAAGCCCACATACAATTTAACAGACTCTTCGTTTAAATGTTTCACTAGAGCATCTTCGTCTGTGGTTTGATAGACTAGACCTCTTTCCTTTAATTCTTGAAATAAGTCCGCTGTCATACTATTCACTCCTTCAAATTTTCCTTGTATTCAATCATTTCATGTATCAGCTTTAGTAAAAACATCTTACTAAAATACATAAATATATCATAACTTAAATTTGATAGAAAGAAAAGGTTTTTCCAATGATTTCACTGTTTTTTTCTTGAAAGAATAGATAATTATTATCCATTTACTTAAAACTTTGCTATAATAGTAGAAGATTTTAGGAGGTGTTGATGTGGCTTCAAATAAACAACCCAAAGTAAAGAAAAAAAACAAAGAGACAATCGATAATTATCAAATTTTTAATATTACAGTTCGTGTAACGCAATCATTATTTTTAGTCTTTATCTCATTTCTATTACTCCTTGCTGCTTTAGGTGCCGGCATCGGGATGGGATATTTTGCTTTTTTAGTTGAGGATACCAAAATCCCTAGCAAGGTAGAACTCCAACAAGACTTAGGCGATATCACTCAAACATCTAAACTTGTTTATGCTAATGGAAATACTATCAGTAATATTCGTTCTGATTTACGTCGAACCAATGTTGCTTCAAACCAAATATCGCCACTATTGAAAAAAGCAGTTGTTGCTACTGAAGATGAATATTTTTATAAACATCATGGTGTTGTACCAAAGGCAGTTGTTAGAGCGCTACTATCCGAAGCAATTGGTGGCGGCGGTGGCGGTGGTTCTACGTTAACCCAACAATTGGTGAAACAACAAATTTTATCAAGCGAAACAACCTTTAAACGTAAAGCGAATGAAATCTTGTTGGCTTTGGAAGTCGAGAAAAACTTTTCTAAAGATGAAATTATTACGATGTATTTAAATGTTTCTCCTTTTGGACGCAATAATCATGGGCAAAATATTGCGGGTGTCCAAGAAGCTGCAATGGGAATTTTTGGGAAGAATGCAAGTGAACTAAGCTTACCACAGGCTGCCTTTATTGCTGGGCTACCACAAAGTCCTATCATCTATAGTCCATATACAAATGATGGTCAGCTAAAAAAAGACTTTACGTATGGACTTAAGCGAAAAAATGTTGTCTTATTTAGCATGTATCGTAATCATGATATTACTAAAAAAGAATATGAAGAAGCAAAGAACTATGATATAACGAAGGACTTCTTGCCGCCAAGTCAAGCTCAGAATACTTCATACGGTTTTTTATATGATACCGTAATGTCACAGGCAATTGACATTATCGTTAATCAGCTAGCTACAAAAGATGGTTTAACAGAATCACAATTGTCAGATGATGATGTATACAATGAATATGCACGCACAGCCAAAGATACTTTAGCAAATGGCGGTTATACCATCCAAACGACGATAGAGGAAGGAATCTATCAAGCCATGCAACAGGCGGTTAATGATTACGGTAGCTATTTAGATACGAATTATAACGACCCTGTTGAAGTTGGAAATGTCTTAATGGATAATGCAACCGGAAAAATTTTGGGCTTTGTCGGTGGTCGCAATTACAATCAAAATCAATTCAATCATGCCTTTGATGCAAAACGCCAGGCTGGTTCTGCCATTAAACCAGTACTTGTTTATGGTCCTGCAATTGACTTAGGCTTAATGGGATCAGAAAGTCGCGTATCTGACTATGCCACTTCTTGGAAAACTGGCGATGATGCAGGTAAAGAGATTGTCAATGCAACAAATAAAGGAAGTAATACGTTCCAAACTGTGCGCGAGGCCTTAAGCTGGTCGAACAATATCCCTGCTTACAATATTTATCAACAAGTATTAAATGAGACTGGTGATAAAAATTTTGTTTACAATAACTATTTGGCCAAAATGAACTATCCTGCTTCTGATATTTGGCAATATGAATCTGCACCATTGGGAGTAGCCACGCTTTCAGTCGTTTCTCAAACAAATGGCTTCCAGACTTTGGCCAATCACGGAATATATCAACAAGGCTATTTAATCGAAGCCATCACCAATTCAAAAGGTAAAAAAATCTATAAACATAAGCAAAATCCTGTTCGAGTATTCTCTGAAGCAAGTGCAAGTATCATGAATGATTTAATGCGTAGTGTCTTACAGGCGCAAATAACGACAAGCTATAAAACTGATTTAAGTAGTCTGAATGCATCTTTAGCTAATTTAGACTGGGTCGGTAAAACAGGATCTACGAATGATTGGGCTGATTCATGGTTAGTAGTCTCCACACCAAAAGTGACCATCAGCAGTTGGTCAGGGTATGAAGATAATCGCCCTTCTGATAGTAATGCAGGTAGACGTACTTCTCTTTATTTGGCAAACTTAGTCAATCGTATTTATCAAGTGAGTCCAGAAGTGTTTGGCACAAATGAAAAATTCACTTTAGCTGATAGTGTCAAAAAGGAAAAAGTATCTAAGTTTACGGGGCAAAAGAATCAAGGAACCGTTAAAATTGGCAATACGGAATGGAAGAGCTTTGGTGAGGAAACCACTTCACTTTGGGCGAAAAATGGGCCAGTTGATACTAGTTTCAAATTTGGCATTGGTGGTACAGATGAAAATTACCAAGATTATTGGAAAAAACTTACTCCTGCCAAAAAAGAAGATAAGAATGAAAAAGATAAGAAAGACGAAAATGCTAATCAAGAGAATAGCGAGCAAGAGGAAAAGAACGAGGATAAAAAGACTGATTAATATGCAAAAAAGACGACTTCAGTTTGGAGTCGTCTTTTCGTTTATCAATTATTTTGTAGAACCTTTTTCAGAAATACCAAATGGTAAAATAATTGTTTTTTGTTCAACTTCTTCTTTGTTCATTAATTTAGTTAGTAAGCGCATTGCAACAGCACCCATATCATACAATGGCTGAGTAATCGTTGTTAGTTTAGGACGAACAACATCTGTAAGCAATGAGTTATTGCTTGTAATAATTTCGAATTCTTCAGGAACTTTTACTCCAGCATCTAATAAACCATCAAGGATACCAACAGCTAATTCATCATCTGAAATAAATGCGGCGGTTGCACCTGAGTTGCGTAGGCGCTCAACTAAACGTAAACCATCTCTAAATGAATAAGGTGCTTCAAAAATTAATCCTTCATTATAAGCAATACCAGCTTCTTCTAAGGCTTGTTTATAACCACCTAAACGTGCATGTCCATTAATTGGATCAATTAAAGCACCGCTAACAAAGGCAATATCTTTATGTCCGTTTTTCACTAGAATTTGAACAGCTTCTTTTGTCGCTGCCTGATAATCAATATTTACACTTCCTACTTGATTATCTGGATCAATTGAACCAGCCAATACTACTGGTGTTTTTGAACGTGAAAACTCACCACGAATTTCATCTGTGATATGATGTCCCATAAAGATAATACCGTCCACTTGTTTTGCTAACAAGTTGTTTAGAACGTGTACTTCTTTAAGGTTATCACCATCAGAGTTAGCCAAAATAATATTATATTTATACATTGTGGCAATATCATCAATCCCACGAGCTAATGAGGCAAAAAACATATTGCTTACATCAGGGATGATTACACCAACTGTAGTCGTCTTTTTACTTGCTAAACCACGAGCCACAGCGTTTGGACGATAATCCAGGCGTTCGATGACCTCAAGTACTTTTTTACGTGTTGCAGGTTTCACATTTGGGTTACCATTGACAACACGAGAAACTGTTGCCATCGAAACATCTGCTTCACGTGCAACATCATAAATTGTAATTGTTTGTTTATCCATTCTCTATAAACTCCTTTATAATTTTCAGAAAATATCATTTACATTTCTTAGTTAGAATAGCAGAATTTTCATTGATTTGCAACCGTTTTTATATCATTTTCATTATTTTTCCGAAATTTCTTTTCACTTTATCAAAAATTAGATACAATAGAGGTAAGTTTGATGGAAAGAAGGTTTTTTGATGAATATCAAAAAAATAAATGAACTCCGAGAATGGATGCAAAACAATCAAGTAGAAGTTGCCTATGTTAGCAACCCAAGTTCAATTGCCTACTTAACTGGCTTTGAAAGTGATCCTCATGAACGTGTATTAGCACTCTTTATTCATGCTGACAAAGCACCTTTTTTATTCACTCCTGCAATGGAAGTTCCTGAAGCCAAAAAAGCTTTCAGTGAAGATGTCATTGGTTACTTAGACACCCAAAATCCTTGGCAGATTATTTTGAATGAATTAAAATCGCGCTTTGGTCAATTCAAAAAAATGGCTTTAGAAAAAAATCAATTAAGCGTCGAACGTTTCGAAATATTAAAAGACGGGTTAGCCACTGTTGATTTTTCTGCAGATATTACTCCTATCTTACAGCAAATTCAGCTTGTTAAAACGCCAGAAGAAATTCAAACACTCCTTGAAGCTGGACATTGGGCTGATGTTGCATTTGAAATTGGATTCAAAGCCTTAAAAGAAAAAGTTACCGAACAAGAAATTGTTGCCGAAATAGAATATCAATTGAAAAAACAAGGTGTAAGTAAAATGTCCTTTGATACTTTAATTCTATTTGGTGATAATGCGGCCAATCCACATGGCAATCCAGGTAGTCTACAATTGCGCAATCATGATTTAGCCCTCTTTGACTTAGGTGTTGTTTGGAAAGGTTACTGTAGTGATGCTACTAGAACGGTTGCCTTTAAAGAACCTACCGCTAAACAACGCGAAGTTTATAATGTCGTCTTGCAAGCACAATTAGCTGCTCAAAACGCAGTCAAACCAGGAATTACCGCTCAAGAGTTAGATGCGATTGCTCGTAATGTTATTACAGAAGCTGGTTATGGGGATTACTTTACTCACCGTCTTGGTCATGGTATTGGTACAACCGTTCATGAATTTCCATCCATTGTAGAAGGTAACTCAATGGTACTAAAAGAAGGTATGTGCTTCTCTATCGAACCTGGGATATATATTCCTAATGAGGTGGGTGTCCGAATTGAAGACTGTGTTTATGTCACAAAAGATGGTTGCCAAAGCTTCACGCAAACACCAAAAGATTTAATTGTATTGTAAATAAAATCGGGGCTGACCCATTAGTCCCTTTTGAATCCAAAAATCGAAGGCACCCGTGAAAGATGCCTTCGATTTTTGGATTTTTTGGATGAAATATAGAGGATTTTCCCCCTATATT
>NZ_JBQKFH010000049.1:0-14510 GCF_052119425.1 Enterococcus cecorum | reverse complement strand
TTTCTTTCAACCATTCCAAATTCTTGAGAAGCTGATAGCACTGGTAAATCAATATGACCCTTTTCTGAAATCGTAATAAATATTTCCTTTGCTTTCCGCTGTTTCCAAGCAATTCTGTACTAATTTTGGCTAATTGTTTGTGTATCAAGCCAGATTTAACTAGAAAATTTGCAAAATTATTTATATAATAGCCTACATTTTATTAACTGTAGAACTAAAAATTTTCTCGATCTTGAATTTTTAATTGCTGCCTACCATCTTCCAAAAAATCATCTGAAAACATTTCTAAACTAGCTAAATTAGAACATTCATTTTCTAAGAGATTGCTTTGTGTTACTTTGATTTTTTCTTTATACTTATTAATCTGTTTTGAGTGTTGAGATTCATTTTTCTTGTGTGTTAAATCACACATATTATCATCCTTCTTTCTAGCTTTAATATATTCAGGTAATGAGATACAGTCAAATAGTATACGTTTAAATAAAATACCAACCTCCTTGTGAAGTAATTTTCGTTGTATTATTCCTTATTTTTTCGTTATCAGGAGAAAAGCAGATTATTAAGTAAAATCAATACCCTTGAATTTTGTATTTAGGAAATTTGTGTCATTTGTAAAAAAATTATTTAGATTTTGTAATTATTTTCAGATTATCCGTGCATTTTAAAAATAAAATAGTATAATAGTAACTGTAAATGAAAAGGGTTTCATTGTAAAGTTCTGTAGGAGGTTTTGTAGTATGTCAACAATTCAACAATTTAGTCGTAGCGAAATTACCAAAGAGAACCCACGCTTTTCCCCATTTAAAGTGTTGGTAGAGTCCGCTTTTTATGGCAATCATGTGAGAAGCGTTCAAAATATTCAAGAAGCCTATGAAATGGCTAAGAATGCACCTGGAACAGTAGTGACTGATATGCCCATCTTACACGCCAAGGATTTAGGATTAGCTGAAGATACGAAGATTTTGGCTAATAATGATGGTGCTATCGTAGGTCGTACCGCAGCTGCTCGGGTCATTGTGACTGAACCCGGTATTGATCGTGAAGGGTATCGTCGTGTATTACGAGAAGCTGTCTATCAAGCTACTAAGCAAGAATTCTATAAGACAGAAGTAGTGGTGGGACTTGATGAAGAATTTATGGTTCGTAGCCATTTGATGCTACCAAAAGGCTTTGAAATGAACCTATACTCATATATGTTGAACTTCCAATTAGCGACTCAAGAATGGTTAGACAAATATAAACAATCCAAACCTTATCCAGAAAATGATATTTATATTTTTGCCAATCCAGAATGGTCTCATCCAGATTTTCCAAACGGACTTGCTTTATTTATGCCAGAAGCAAATGTGGCTGCCATCCTAGGTTTACGCTACTTTGGCGAATTGAAGAAAGCAACCTTGACTTTAGCTTGGGCAACGGCACATCGTAATGGCTTTGTGGCTTGCCATGGGGGAATGAAACAATATCACTTACCAGATAAGACCTTTACGATGGCAGCGTTTGGTTTATCAGGCTCAGGTAAATCAACCATCACTTTAGCTAAGCACCATGATGAAAATTCGAAAGTAGAAGTATTGCATGATGATGCGTTTGTCATTAATCGTGCGACAGGAAGTACAACTGCTTTGGAACCATCTTACTTTGATAAAGTGCAAGATTATCCATTAACCGATGATGCGGTGAATTATTTCTTAACTTGTCAAAATGTCGGTATTACCTTAGACGAAGAGGGTAAGAAAGTATTAGTCCTTGAAGATGTGCGCAATGGGAATGGTCGTACAGTGAAATCTCGTTATGTTACACCAAATCGTGTGGACCATCTATCTGAAAAAATTGATGCTATCTTCTGGATTATGAAAGATAATACGTTGCCACCAGTGATTAAAATCAATAATCCTACGTTGGCCGCTGTGTTTGGCTTGACTTTAGCGACTAAACGTTCGACGGCAGAAAACTTAGTCGGTAAAGTTCGCCGTGATCAATTGGTTATTGAACCATATGCGAATCCATTCAGAAGTTATAAATTATCTGAAGACTATCTTGCTTTCCGTGAATTATTCGCAAACCAACATACAGCTTGCTATGTATTAAACACAGATGAATTCAATGGTAAGAAAGTAACGAAAGAAGTCACTTTAGGAAGCATTGAAAAGATTATTGCTGAAAGTGGGGAATTCAAACCATTTGGCACGATTGAAGATGTAGAATACTTAGCAATTGATGGCTATCCAGTCGATTTTGAAGATAAAGCTTATTGTGAACGCTTAAAAGATAGAATGGAAACCCGTTTAGACTTTATCCAAGCGCAAGATCATCTAAAAGACGGCTATCATGCATTGCCTCAAGAAACAGCTGAGTTAATGCGTAAAATTGTCAATCAATTGAGTTAAAAGAAAAAGGCTATAGCTAGTTTAAGGGTTGTAATAGGTAGGTTGTAGCCGATTAAGAGGGAATAAAGATGTTACTTTTAGAAAAAATGATTATCATATTAACAATTATTACTTATTTGGCGAATTATTTAACCTATTTGTTTATGAAGCACAAAAAAATCAAAAATGGTTTTGAACGGTGCGCCTTATTTCTAGCAGTGAATATGAGCTTAATGCTTTTTGATGGCTTATTTGCTGTCATTGGCAAGATTTTATTTGATGAACTCTTGCTATTAGAATAAACAGGAAGAAAAGAAGTCCAGCGATGCAAGATGCTGCATCGCTGGACTTTTATTCGTCTTTGGCTTTTTTCCGTAATTGTAGGTAATATTTGATGCTGATGGCTATAATCAATATCCCTGAAAGTATTTGTGATAGACTCATTAACTTTTGTACAGTCAATAACCCTTCATCGGCCAAAAAGCCAGCTAACATTGAGGCACAAAGATGGATAAATAAAAACATCGCTGCATAGCCAAACACTTTGCCAGTGACTTCTTTTTGCGAGAATTGAATCACCATACCTAAAAGGCAAGTTCCCATAATCAGCAGTATCAGTGTTTCCATTATTTTCACCTACTTTTTTCTTTCATTATAGCAAACATCTGACTGAAAACGATTGAATGTCAGGTGTTTTTTATTTTTTTTGAAATTTTATCAATTGATTGAATTTTTTACTTGCAATTTTTTTCGTTTGGGTATATTATGACAAGGTGTCATGTGACAGAGTGTCATAAATAAACGAAATGAGGTGAGCCTATGCCTACAGAAACATTTTTGCATTTGCCCGAAGAAAAGCGCAAACGTATTACCGATGCTGCGATTCAAGAGTTTTCGCGTGTCCCATTAGAAGAGGCATCGATTGCTAATATTGTGAAAAATGCAGAAATCCCGCGAGGCAGTTTTTATCAGTACTTTGAAAATAAAGAAGATGTCTATTTCTATTGTTTTCAAACGGTTCAAAGTATTGGATTTGACTTCTTAAAAGAGATGCTGATTGAACAAAAAGGCGATTTATTTGCGGCTTATCGTGAATTTTTTAAACAGGCGATTCCGCATTTGTTTAATAGTGAGTATGCGAATTTCTTTAAATTTTCGTTTATGAATATGAATTATCGTTCTTCTAAAAAATTTACAGCGAACTTTCATAAACATCATCAGAAAATGCATAAGAATAAAGAATCGCAAAGTCAGATTTTTCAGCAGTATGTCAATTTTGATTTACTAGTTCTTGATTCTTTTGAGGATTTGGATTTGTTAATTCAAATGATTATGAATGCGTTCATTTCCAGTGTAGTAGAAGGGTATCGTAGTCAAAAGGATCAAGAAAAAGTGGATGTTCAAAAAATCATTACCCGCTATGAGAAAAAATTAAATTGGCTAGAGATGGGTGCTAGCAGAAAGGAACAATAGATGTTTAAATTAATGAAACGCGTGTCAGTCATGTCTGCGATTATGGCGTTTTTATTCATGATTGTCCAAGTCTTAGCGGATTTATATCTGCCTAATTTAACCTCTGATATCATTAACAATGGGGTAGCTAAAGGCGATATTGATTATATTTGGCATACTGGTTTTGTGATGATTGGTTTTTCATTAATCAGTATTGTAGCCGCGATTTGTAATACGTATTTTGCGACCCGTGAATCACAAAAATTAGGGAAGGAATTACGTAGTTCGATTTATGAAAAAGTGGAGCGTTCTTCTTTACATCAATTTGATAAATTCGGGACCGCTTCTTTAATTACTCGTACTACCAACGATGTGAACCAAATTCAATTGGTGGCGCAAATGTTTTTACGAATGATGATTAATGCACCGATTACCTTAGTCGGAGCGAGCTTTTTGGCTTATCGAAAAGATGCGGAATTAACCAAGATTTTCTTATTCGTGATTCCGATTGTCGTAGTCTTTATTGCCCTTTTGATGATTTTTGCCGTGCCACTATTTAAGAGCATGCAAAAGAAAACCGACCGCCTAAACTTAGTCTTTCGTGAAGTCTTAACAGGGGTGCGTGTCATTCGCGCTTTTAGAAAAGATGATTTTGAAAAGAAACGTTTTGATGATGCTAATACCGATTACACTCAAACGGCGATTAAAGTTAATACGATTGTAGCCTTTATGATTCCGTTTATGACTTTAGTAATGAGTGGGACGAATATTGCCATCACATGGTTTGGGGGACATTTGATTGCTGATAAGAGCTTAGAAGTCGGTAACTTGATTGCCTTTATGACTTATGCAATGCAAATTTTAATTAGCTTCATGATGTTGTCGATGATTTTCGTCTTGGTGCCACGTGCGCAGGCCTCAGCTGAACGTATTAATGAAGTGCTTGAATTACCAGACGATATGCCAGATGTTAAGCAACCTAGTGAAATTGCCTTAGCTGGTAAAAAGAGTGAACTTGCTTTTGAACATGTGAATTATCGTTATACTGGAGCTGAAAAGTTGGCCTTAGAAGATGTTGACTTTAAAGTATGTGCGAACCAAACTTTAGCTATTATCGGAGGAACTGGTTCCGGTAAATCAACCTTGATCAATCTGATTCCACGTCTATATGACATTGAAAGTGGTACGATTAAGATTAATGGTCAAGATATTAGTCAAGTGAAACAACATGATTTGCGTTCAGTCATTGGTTTCGTTCCACAAAAAGCCGTGCTATTTTCTGGTACGATTCGCGAAAATATGCAGTATGGTGCCCAAAATGCCAGTGATGAAGTGATTTGGAAAGCCTTAGAAATTGCTCAAGCGAAGGATTTTGTTGAAAAATTTGAGGATGGACTTGATCATCACGTTGAACAAGGCGGTAGCAACTTTTCTGGTGGACAAAAACAACGTCTAGCCATTGCCCGTGCGTTAGTGAAACAAGCTGATATCTATGTCTTTGATGATTCTTTCTCAGCATTAGACTTTAAGACTGATGCCAAATTACGTAAGGCATTGAAAGAACAAATGCATGATAAGATTAAAGTCATTGTCGCTCAACGGGTAAGTACGGTCATGGATGCGGATATGATTTTAGTATTAGATGAAGGAAAAGTAGTTGGTAAAGGGACCCATGATGAGTTACTTGCCAATAATACCACTTACCAAGAAATCGTTCATTCCCAATTAAGAGAGGAGGATTTGGCATGAGTGAAGAAAAACAAAAAAAACAAGCGCCACGACGTCCAGGTCACGGTCCGGGTCATGGCATTGGGGCAAAAGGTGAAAAACCTAAAAATTTCTGGAAGACAACCAAACGACTATTTGGCTACATGTCTAAGCGTTTAGTAGCGATTGGTGCGGTCTTTGTCTTAGCGATTCTTTCGGTCATTTTCCAAATCCAAACGCCAAAAATCTTAGGGAAAGCAACAACTGAAATTTTTAAGGGTGTGATGAAAGGTTATGCCCAAATGCAAATGGGACTAAAAATTGATAAGTTCCCAATTAATTTTGATAAAATTGAAAAGATTATTTTGATTGCGGTTGGCATGTATGTCATCTCTGCCGTCTTTAGTTTCTTACAACAATTTATTATGACGCGGGTTTCACAACGTACAGTGTATGAAATGCGTCGGGATTTAGATCATAAAATGTCACGTTTACCAATTTCATATTATGATACGCATACCAATGGCGATATCATGTCGCGGGTCATCAATGATATGGATAATATCGCGGCGACTTTACAACAAAACTTAACCCAATTTGTAACGAGTATCGTAACTTTAGTTGGGGTCTTATACATGATGTTAACCATTAGTTGGCAATTAACGCTAGTTGCCTTATCTACTGTGCCGCTTAGTTTGATTGTGGTGATGATTGTTGCGCCTAAATCGCAAAAATATTTTGCAGCCCAACAAAAGAGTCTAGGTTTGTTGAATAACCAAGTAGAAGAAACTTATGGTGGTCATACCGTTGTGAAAGTGTTCAACCATGAAGCCAGCGATAAAGAAGTTTTTGAAAAAGAAAATGAAGAACTTTATAAAGCTGGTTGGAAGGCACAATTTATTTCAGCGATTATTATGCCATTGATGAATTTCGTGAAAAACTTAGGCTATGTCTTTGTAGCTGTACTTGGTGGCGTACGTGTGGCTCATGGTGAATTACCATTAGGGGACGTCCAAGCCTTCTTACAATATACGAACCAATTTTCACAACCAATTACTCAATTAGCAAGTTTAATTAATACCATTCAATCAACCATTGCCTCAGCAGAACGGGTCTTTGAAGTATTAGACGAAGAAGAAATGCAAGATGTGCCAAGTGGGGTAGCTAAAGAAGAAAATTCACCTTATAAAGTCCGTTTTGAACATGTCCAATTTGGCTATACTGAAGACAAAGTGTTAATGAAAGACTTTAATTTAGATGTGAAACCGGGTGAAATGGTGGCGATTGTCGGACCAACCGGCGCAGGGAAGACGACCTTGATTAACTTGCTTGAACGTTTTTATGATGTTAAAGGTGGAAGTATCCGTTATGAAGGTCAAGATACCCGGGATATGACGCGTGAACAATTACGTAGTCACTTCTCAATGGTTTTACAAGATACTTGGTTATTTACAGGAAGTATTTATGATAATATTCGTTACGGCAATGAATCGGCAACCAAAGAACAAGTCATCGCCGCAGCCAAGGCAGCTCATGTAGATGAATTTGTCCGTAAGCTACCAGAGGGATACGATACGATTTTAAACGAAGAAGCAAGTAATATCTCCCAAGGGCAACGACAATTAATTACGATTGCCCGTGCTTTCTTAGCTAACCCAGATGTTTTGATTTTGGATGAAGCGACTTCTAGTGTAGATACTCGTACAGAAATCTTAATCCAACAAGCAATGAATCGTCTGCTAGAAAATCGTACAAGCTTTGTCGTGGCGCACCGTCTATCTACTATTCGCGATGCCCATAATATCATTGTGATGAATCAAGGTTCGATTGTTGAAACGGGTAACCATGACGCTTTAATGGCGAAAAATGGTTTCTATGCTGATTTATATAATAGTCAGTTCCAAGAAGAGTTGGCTTAATAGACGCAATTAGGTATCCAATGCGAATCATTTCGTGTTGGATATCTTTTTTTGCTTGAAAGTTCATGTTTTATTCATAAGATTTTTGTTATAATGAAGATAGTCTATTTTGGAGGATTTAAGATGACTTTAACAGTGAAAAATTTATCAGGGGGCTATTTTCAGCATCCTGTTTTAAAAGATTTAAATTTTGAAATTGAAAATGGGGAATTAGTTGCTTTAATTGGACTAAATGGTGCTGGGAAAAGCACGACTATCAAAGAAATTATCGGATTATTAAAACCTACAAGTGGAACGATTGAAATTGATGGTCTATCTTTAAACAAGTCCGCAAGTCAATATCGTCAAAAAATCGGATTCATCCCAGAAAGTCCTGTGTTATATGAGGAATTAACTTTAAGAGAGCATATTGAAGTGACGGCCATGGCTTATGATATTCCGATGGATGTGGCGATGCAAAGAGCAGATAAATTGCTAAAGACCTTTCGATTGGAGAAACGATTGGATTGGTTTCCGGCCAACTTTTCTAAAGGGATGAAGCAAAAAGTCATGATTGTTTGCGCCTTTTTAATCGAACCGAGCCTTTACATTATTGATGAGCCATTTCTAGGATTAGATCCTTTGGCGATTCATGCCTTGTTAGAGCTATTAAAAGAAGAAAAAGCAAAAGGCAAAAGTATCTTGATGTCTACCCATGTCTTGTCCACCGCTGAAAAATATTGTGATCGTTTTATTTTCTTGCATGAGGGACAAATCAAATCTCAAGGAACACTCGCCCAAATCAAAGAACAATTTGCTATGCCAGATGCTTCGTTGGATGAATTGTACCTAGCCTTAACATTGGAGGAAGCGCGATGAATCAGTTGTTTTCAAGCCGTTTAGCAAACCATCATCGCCAACTACAAAAATATTTACGCTATATTTTGAATGATAGTTTTGTCGTGATTTTAACTTTTTTATTTGGTGGTGCGACTTTATACTATTCACAAATCTTAAAACAATTGCCCACCCCTTTTTATCCAGGTCGTTTTGTGGCTTTAGCGATTTGTATTCTTTTGTTATTAGTCGGCAAGCTAGCTACTTTATTAAAACCGGCTGACCGACTCTTCCTCTTACCTAAAGAACAAGAGATGAATCGTTTTTTGGATCAAGCACGAAATTATTCGCTGATTTTACCGGCGATTGTCTTGGCATTTGGACTAGGATTTTTGATGCCCTTAATCAAAGTTTCGCTTGGCTGGGATTTAGTGAGATATCCTGTGGTTTTAGTCGGCCTCATTGGCTTAAAATTTGCGGATTTACAAGCGCAACGTCAAGCCGTTTATCAATTGACGAAACAAAAACGACAAATGGCGCGCACAGTTTGGTGGATAGGATCTATTTTGGCTTTAGTCGGTTTATTTTTTGTACATTGGCTTATCTTTTATTTGATGGTTCTTTTAGTCAACTTGCATTTTTTCAGTCAACAAAAACGCCTGAAAACGAGTTTGATAGATTGGGAATTTACCATTGATAGTGAGCAAAAGCGGATGTATCGGATTTATCGCTTTATTAATCTATTTACTGATGTACCGTTTATCGAAAGTAAAATGCGCAAGATGCGCGGGGCACAATGGCTGTTCGAGCGCGTTTCGAAAAAGCAAACACAGACTTATAGCTATTTGTTTATCCATCGCTTCATGCGTAGTGATGAGTATTTTGGTCAAGTCGTACGTCTATTACTCCTAGGAGGCGTTTGTCTGTTGGCGGTGGATGATTGGCGCTTTAGTCTAGTTGTTAGTGGCTTATTTTTATACTTAATTACTTTCCAAATAATCCCTTTGATGACGCAATATCAAAGTCAAGTGCTTACTAGACTTTATCCAGTAGCTAAAGAAATCAAAGAAAAGAACTTCTATATGATATTGCGTTGGACATTAAGTGTGAGTGCGTTGATTTTTGCATTAGTCAGTTTGCTGACTATCCAGTTACACCTAGTACCTTTTGTTATATTGGGAAATATTGTCATTGTAGTTATCTTACAGGGCGCGTATGTACCGATGCGTTTAAAGAAAATGCAATATTAAATAAGAAAGGACGTTGTCTTCAAATGTGAAAACAACGTCCTTTTTTTACCTTAATTATTTAGCGCTTTGTTCTTTTTGTTGTTCTTGCATCGTTGCCATGATGACGAATGGTGCATAGATTAAAGTAGAAACCGCTAAGTTCACAGCTGCTAAGATACCACCAGCGATACTCTTAGTAGCTAAAATGCCGCCGATAATTGGTGGTGTAACCCATGGTGGCATAACCGTTGCGGCTGGGACTAAACCAGCTTTTGTCGCAAAGTAAGCAATTGTCACACAGACCATAGGCGTAATGATAAATGGAATAAAGGTAATGGGGTTTAATACCAATGGCAAACCAAACATTAATGGTTCGTTGATATTAAAGATACCTGGGGCAGCGGCTAAGTTATTTACGACCATGTAAGGTTTATTTTTACGACCAAATAAGTAAATGGCAATGACTAAACCTAAAGTCACCCCAGTACCACCCATGTTTACGAATGAATCGATAAATGGTTTGTTAACGATATAAGGAGCAGCTTTTCCGGCTTCGATTGCTTTTACATTGGCTTCGATAGCAGGTGCGTTAATTGTTTGCATGAATGGATCAATCATATTTGCTCCATGTAGACCAAAGAACCATAAGAATGGCGTAATAAAGGCAATAAGTAAGGCTGAACCATAACTATTTGCCAAGCCCATAAATGGTTGTTGGACTAATTGATAGAAGGAAGCAAACATATCTTTGACTCCAAATGCGGCAATAATTGCTGCGACTAAACCAAAAATAGAAACAGTAATCATCGCAGGAAGCAAGGAAGCAAAGGCCTTAGCGACTGCAGGTGGCACGCCATCTGGCATTTTAATGACTAATTTAGGGTTATCGATTAAACGTGTAAAAATTTCGGCAGACACGATACCGACGATTAAGGCTACGAAAAGACCAGTTGAGCTCATACCACTAACTGCTGCACCTAGTGTAAAGAAGCAGGCTAGTGAAACAACCCCGGTAGCAACTGCATCTTTTTTATAGCTATAAGCGATATTATAAGCTAAAAGAAAGGCAATAAATACTGATAAAATTGCAAAAGTACCATTCCAGACGGCCCCACCAAATCCTTTCCAAGCTTCTCCGCCAAAGATGGAATTCATTAGATTTTGGAAGCCAGGAATTGGTAAGTTATTAATCATTACGGCTAGGGCACCCAAAATCATTAATGGCATAGAAACTAAGAAGGCGTCACGGATGGCCACTAAATGACGCTGTGATCCGACTTTAGAAGCTACAGGAATGAAATGTTTTTCCATAAATGCTGTAAACTTATCCATTATTTTTTCTCCTTTGCTAAGTTCTGTCAACGCTTGAGACATTGACAATTAATAATAATCAAAAAATTGCTGGTTGAATGAAGGTAATTTCAATTTGTGCGCTTTCGTACTTGCTTGTAAACGCTGGGTAAAAATTGCCTCATCCACAGTAAGCTCCCCTAGTAAGAGTGCGCTAAAGGTGGTGATATCTGCGCTTAAATCCGCCTCCTTAGTTGTTGTTTTTTGCCAACTATCACTATCATATTGCCAATAGCCGACATTTTGTGAACAGATATCATCTTGCGTTACCTGAATCACTAGGGAATTTAATGCTTCATATTGGGCGAGAATTTGCTCAATATGGAGTATGCGTTTCATCATGTAAGGACGAATCTTGATTTCAATACGCTTTTGTTCAGGAAAGAGCCATTCTAATCTTTCTTGGGTGCTCGCACAAATGGTCACTTCTTGAAAGGTCGATTGATGGGACTTAATGTACTGTAGGCTTGCTTTTAGCGCATTCAAGTGAAGGTAAATCAATTCTTCTACTTGAAAGGTGCTACCCATTTTACGATAGATGAGATAGCCTACTGGATGTGTCTCGTCATAAATTACGACATAAAAGCGATTAGGATAATAAATATGTAGTCTTTGCCACCACCAATCTTCACGCCAGAGCCCCCCTTGATGTGCTTTTTGATAAACGGTTTGGATATCTGCTAACAATTCCTCATAGCTGCCACGCTTTAAGGTCAAGTCATGCTGAAAATTGGTGCGTTCAAATGAGTCAAAACCAAAGCGATATTGTTTTTGATAAAAGGCTTCCTCAAAACCAAATTGGCGATAAAAGCCTGCCGAGAACGGAGCGAGTTGCGCATAGGCTACTTGCTTTTCATATAAATACTGCAAAACTTCGGCAAAAAGGGCTTTGATACTCCCTTGGCCACGATAAATTGGATCACTTGCTACATAACCTATACCCGCCATTTGTAGTTTTTGATGATTTAGATAACTTGGAAATAGATTAATCATCAGGCCATTGGTTAACTGGTCATTATGATAAGAGCCAAAACATAATCCGTGCTGATAACGGGAATGAAATTTTTCTTCATTTAAGACAGATGATGTTTTATCAAAAGCATAAGTGACTAAATTTGCAAAATCAGTCATCGCTTGTGTGGATTTGGGTAGTTGCATCTTGATTTCCTCCTTACGTCATCCATTATACTAGAAAGCGTTTACTTTTTAAAAGGGAAAATGGTATAAGTTTAAGTCATTGTAACAAATTTTGATTAAAGACTATACAAATCTATGAAACTGTTTGGAATTGTTCGATGAAAAAAGAAATAGTATTGACTTTAGTTTTTTAGTACAATGAACTTGAGGTGAATGAGGATGCAAAAATGTAGTTGGGCGTTGCAGAGTCCACAAATGCAAGACTATCATGATAAACGTTGGGGTATAGCTTGTCATGATGAGCGACTATTATTCGAATATTTAGTACTGGAAATGATGCAAGCGGGTCTTTCGTGGGCCATTATCTTGAAAAAACAAGCAGGCTTTAGACAGGCGTTTGATGATTTTGATGTTCAAAAAATCGCTACCTATAATGAAGAAAAAATTGCTGCTCTTTGTCAAAATCCAGCCATCATCCGCAATCGCATGAAAATTCAAGCAGTCGTTGCTAATGCACAGGCCTTTTTAGCATTGCAAGCAACATTTGGTAGTTTTGATGCTTATATCTGGTCGTTTACTGACTCTCAAGTGATTCATCATCAATGGCATAATGAAGAAGAAATTCCTAGTCAAGATGCACTTTCCCAAAAAATTAGTAAAGATATGAAAAAAAGAGGCTTTCGTTTTGTCGGTCCAACGATTATCTATTCCTATTTACAAGCAATTGGTGTCATCAATGATCATGTGTTGTATTGCCCATGTTATAAAGAGATTGTATCAGCCTCTCAAGTAAAATGAAATTGTGATGAAAATGCGTAACTGATTGTTTTTCAGCTATTGACGATTTTTATATAAGGGGCTACAATTATAGTTACTGTTAAAATGAAGGGAGTAAAATTTGATGGAGATTCGTGTTGATAATGAATGGCGTATGCAACCATTAAAAGGCGATACGGGTAAAGCATTTGTCGGCATGCGTGCAAAAGAAAAAGTCTTTATCAAACGAAATACCACTCCGATGCTTGCGGCGTTATCAAAAGAGGGAATTGCCCCTAAGTTAGTATGGACGAAACGCACGGGTTCAGGAGATGTTTTAACAGCACAAGAATGGTTAGATGGACGAATTTTACAAGCAGATGAAATTGGTAAACGCAATGATGTGATTGATGTATTATATCATTTACACCATTCACCTTCTTTAAAGTCCATGCTCCAAAAAACAGGGGGGCAACTTTTCCCACCTGAATTGATGTTGCAAAATTATTGTGAGAAGTTACCAAAAGAGATTGCCCAAAATTCATTTTTACAGATGGTGATTCGTTACTTACAAGAGCATATCCCGCTTTTTGATGTGCGTGATGCCTGTGTAGTCCACGGAGATGTGAATTATAAAAATTGGATTGTCTGCCAAAATTATCTTTATCTGGTAGACTGGGATTCGATTATGTTTGCCGATCCAGCAGTAGATATCGCGACCATCTTAGGATCTTATGTACCAGTTGCTAGTTGGAGTGCTTGGTTATTAAGCTATGGTATCGAGCCTGAAAGTGACTATATGGAAAAAATCTATTGGTATGCTTTATTGAGTATTTTACAAGAAATTAAAAAAAATGTATTAAAAAGTGATTATCGCCAGACCAACCGCGAAATTATCCAACTAAAAAGACTATATCGCTCTTAATAGACGGAATTCTCAAAAACATAGATTTCCGTCTATTTCTTTAGGAAGATAAAGTTGGCTGCGAAAAAGAAAGGAAAAAAGATGCGAGTTAGAAAACGTAAAGGGGCAGAAGAATTGATTTCATCTCATCCAGAATATGTGGTGGATCAAGCCCATACTTTTAAAGGAAAGTGGCATGAGCGCTTTGGCAATGACCATCCGATTCATATTGAAATTGGGATGGGAAAAGGCCAATTTATTACGGAAATGGCTAAGGCACATCCAGAAATTAACTATATTGGTGTGGAGATTCAAGTCAGTGTGGTCTCTTTTGCCTTAGATAAAGTTTTGGCTGAAGAATTGCCCAACGTACAATTATTGCATGTTGATGGATCAAGCTTGACAGAATATTTTGCAGATGGTGAAGTGGATCGAATTTATTTGAACTTTTCTGATCCATGGCCGAAAAAACGTCACGAAAAACGTCGCTTAACGTATAAGAGTTTCTTAGCTGTTGATGAGCAAATCTTAAAACCAGCTGGAGAAATCCACTTTAAAACCGATAATCAAGGCTTATTTGAATATTCCTTGGCTAGTTTTTCACAGTATGGGATGACAATTTTAAAAGTCTGGCTTGATTTGCATCATAGTGATTATGAAGGCAATATCATGACGGAATACGAAGAAAAATTTTCCAGCCGTGGACAAAGAATTTATCGTGTAGAAGCAAGATTTAATGGTAAACAGCTATAGTTGATGGAGTGTAAGCGTCCAATAACAAGGTGTATCGCATCTATCTAGTCCTCCAGTTATACTGTATTCAAACAGAAGATTGGAGGTTTTTTATGATGAAACAACCCATTGTCCCTCT
>NZ_JBQKFH010000048.1:0-14644 GCF_052119425.1 Enterococcus cecorum | reverse complement strand
CCGGTTCGATTCCGGTCCTCGGCATTCTTAGTAATGCGCCCATAGCTCAATTGGATAGAGTGTTTGACTACGGATCAAAAGGTTAGGGGTTCGACTCCTCTTGGGCGCGTAGTCTTTTTAATACCTAAAGATAAATAAAGACTTCGGGAAGTAGCTCAGCTTGGTAGAGCACTTGGTTTGGGACCAAGGGGTCGCAGGTTCGAATCCTGTCTTCCCGATTTATTTTTTGTCCGATTTGTGAAAATTTGAACAAACCTCTAAAATAAATAGCGTGAATCATTCGCAATGTAAATGTAATAGAGAGATTTTGATGATCCTAGAGAATAGGTGAATCAAAATCTCATTTTTTATGATTGGGCGCAGTGGCCGATAAAAAATGAGAGTAGTAAACCCGTCTAATTTTTGGTAAAATGTACTTATAATTGAAATGAGGGGGTTTTCATTTTTTGCAAGGACAACTAAAGAAGGCATTAAGTGGATTTTATTATATTCAACATGAAGGAAACTTATACCAAACACGCGCACGAGGTAATTTTAGAAAACGCAAAGTCAAACCATTAGTGGGTGATTTTGTTGAATTTGAAAGTACGAGTCTAACGGATGGCTACTTACTTGAAATTTTTCCACGTAAAAATGAGCTTGTTCGTCCGCCTGTGGCTAATGTCGATCAAGTTATCGTGGTGGCGAGTCTAGTCGAACCGGATTTTTCCTATCATTTGCTTGACCGTTTTTTGGTGAGTTTAGAACAAAAGCAAATTGAGCCGGTGATTTATTTAAGTAAGGTAGATTTACTTGGCGATACGACTTTGCTTGAAGAAATTAAAGCGACTTATCATTTGGCGGGTTATCGGGTGATTGTCGGTGATGAAGATGGCTTGAATCAAGTGAAGGCTTTGTTGAAAGATCGTTTGACGGTATTAGCTGGGCAATCAGGGGCCGGTAAGTCGACTTTATTAAATCAATTAGTGCCTGGTCTTGCTTTAGAAACTGGGGAAATCTCAGAAGCGTTAAATCGAGGGAAGCATACGACGCGTCATGTGGAATTAATTGATGTTGCTAAAGGATTGGTAGCTGATACTCCAGGCTTTAGTTCGATTGATTTCTTTGACTTGGAAGTAACTGATTTGCCAAAGATGTTTCCAGAATTTGTGGTTTTACAAGATACGTGTCGCTTTAGAGAATGTAGCCACACCCATGAGCCAGATTGTGCAGTGAAAGAAGCTTTAGCCGAGGGAAAAATTGCCCAGATTCGGTATGATAATTATTTGTTGTTCTTACAAGAATTGAAAAATCAACGTCCGACTTATCAAAAGAAGAAAAATAAGTAATCACGCAAAACATAGGGGGAATTTCAGATGAAGATTGCACCATCAATTTTAAGTGCTGATTTTGCAAATTTAGAAAAAGACGTCAAAATGGTCGAGGAGTTTGGTGCCGATTATATCCATATTGATGTGATGGATGGTCAGTTTGTGCCAAATATTACGTTTGGTCCGAATGTGGTCAAGGCATTGCGACCAGTGACGAAATTGACTTTGGATGTCCATTTAATGATTGTTGATCCAGAGCGCTATATCGAGGAATTTGCAAATGCGGGTGCGGATATTATTGGCGTGCATGTAGAAGCGACCAACCATATTCATCGCGCATTACAAATGATTAAAGCAAAAGGTGTGAAAGCAGAAGTCGTGCTAAATCCTGGAACCAGCGTCTCAGCGATTGTCCCTGTATTGGATATGGTCGATCAAGTGCTTGTGATGACGGTAAATCCTGGTTTTGGTGGTCAAAGCTTTATCGAATCCACACTGGACAAAATTCGTCAAATTGCCCATTTAAGAGCAGCGAATAACTTAGATTTTGATATTCAAGTGGACGGTGGAATTGTACCTGAAACGGCCAAATTATGTAAAGAAGCTGGGGCCGATGTATTTGTGGCCGGCAGTTATATCTACAATGCGACCGATGTCAAAGCTAGTATCGATGCATTAAAAGAGGCGTTAGAATAGATGAAAGTATTAATCGTTGGCGGGGCTAATCCTAAATGTTGGCCGGCAAATTTATTTGAAGAAGAATACGTAGCTTATATCGGCGTGGATCGTGGCGCACTTTACCTATTGGAGCAAGGAAAGTCACTCGATGCGGCGATTGGTGATTTTGATTCACTGAGTCAAGAAGAATATGAAAAAGTCAAAGCACAGGCAAAGTTTTTGAAACAATCTCCAGCCGAAAAAGATGATACGGACACGCAGTTAGGCTTATTATATGCGATTGAACACTTTCCGGATGTGCAATATCGCTTGGCTGGTTTAACGGGAGGACGCTTGGATCACTTCTTGGCCAATTTTTGGATGGTCCTTGAACCACGCTTTACCCCATATGCACGCCAAATTGAGTTAGTCGATGCGCAAAATATCATTGAATATTACTTGCCCGGCAGCTATACGATTGAAAATAAAGCCAATATGCGTTACTTAGCTTATGTTTGTATGACGCCGATGCAGGAATTAACGCTCAATTTAAGCAAGTATACCTTAAATAAACAAAAGATTGCCTATCCGATTTCTTATGCAAGTAATGAATTCGTGGGCAAAACGGCGGAATTTAGTTTTAGCGATGGCGTGATGGCTGTTATTTATAGTAAAGATCATAAATAAGACTGAAGAAGGAAGAGGCGAATGGTTGCGTCTTCCTTTTTAATTGCAAAAAAACCATTAAGAGTGTGTAGGATGCTTTTTTTTAGACAAAAATAGTGGTACAATCGTATTTGTTAGTTTATAAGCTAGAGGTGCCTTTGTGAAAAAATATAATTCGAATAAAAATATTATTATCGCTTTGATTATTGTCATTGTGGTTGTGGCAGTCTTGAGTATGACGATTGCGAAAAGAAATACGCAGACTAAAACCAACATCTTACAGTCTACGGTCAATGATACAATTGGTTTAGTCGATAAAGTTCTGACTGCACCTTTTAGATTTTTACACCAAACCACTGAAAATATTAGCGATTTGATGAATACGTATGAAGAAAATCAACAATTAAAGTCAAAAATCGACCAATATGACAATTTGGTTCAAAAAAATACGAATCAAAAGCGTGAAATTGCGCAATTGAAAGAAGAACTTGGCTTAAGTGAGACATTGACAAGCTATGAAACCCAAGTAGCCAACGTGATTAGCCGTTCTCCAGATACTTGGCAAGATGTTTTGGTGATTGATAAAGGTGCGAGTGCTGGTATTGAGGTTAATATGGCAGTGATGGCGAAAAAAGGCTTGATCGGACGCGTGCTAGAGGTCAATGCGCATACTTCTAAAGTGGAACTATTGACTTCTGAAAATGAATCAAGCAATCATTTCCCAGTCCGTATCTCTTCTTCTGATGGCGAAGTGTTTGGTATTTTGAAAGATTATGATCAAAAGCAAAACTTGCTGATTGTAGAAGATTTGACCGGGAATGCCAATATCAAAGCAGGCGATGTCGTGCAAACTTCTGGTCTTGGTGGCAATTCACCAGCTGATTTGATGGTAGGTAAAGTGCAAAAAGCTGTGACCGATTCTTATGGTCTAGCCAAGAAAGTTTATGTCAAACCAATGGCTGAAAGTACCGATTTACGTGTGGTAACTATTGTAAAACGTTCCGCAGGGGTGGGTGAATAATGACAGAAAGAGAATTTCCGCTTTATTTAGCCCCGGTCTTATTTTTATTGATGTTGGTGGACACGCATTTAACCGACTTTTTATCAAACTTATCAAACTTTCACTATATTTGGAATGTTCATTTAGTCTTGATTGTCTTTTTGTGGGCTGCTTATTCCTTACCAAAAATACCAACAATCGCGCTGAGTTTTGTCCTAGGTTTATTTTATGATTGTTACTATCTTGGGATTATTGGTATTTATACGGTTTGCTTGACAGTTATGGTATGGCTGTTATACGTCTTTCATGGTGTTATCTATCAAAATTTATACACAATGTTTTTTGCCCTGGTTATTTTTGTGACGGGTTATGAAGTGATATTATTAGTAACTCAAATCCTTTTTAAATTAAGCACGACGACCTCGGTATTCTTTATTTCGCGTTATCTTGCGCCGACTTTGTTAGTCAATATTATCTTGTTTGCAATTACACTAATTCCACTAAAGAGGCTTTTTAAGTAAGAAGTCTCTTTTTTTTATTTATCGCATTTGAAATATATTTGTAACATTACTATTATAGGAATGACATCTCACTATGTTAGAATAGCAATTGTCAGAAATAGGACCTTAGACTTAGAAAAGGTCACAAGTGTTAAATACACACACTTAATTGGAGGAATTTATGGTGAAGAAACGTTTATCTTCAGTCGTAATCGTATCTACAGTCTTAGCAGGGACTTTAGTGGCACCAATTGCTACCTTTGCAGACAATTACGATTCTCAAATTGAACAGAAAAACAGTGAAATTAACGACTTGAAATCTAAACAATCAGAAGCTCAATCTCAAATTGATAGTTTAGAATCAAGTATTAACAAAATTAACAAAAAAGCAGATGAATTATTAAAGGAACAATCAACTTTACGTGAAGAAACTGTCCAATTACAAAAGGACATCGAAGTTTTAACTGAACGTGTCGCTAAACGTGAAGAAGCGATTCGCAATCAAGCACGTGACGTTCAAGTAAACAATCAATCATCTGTTTATGTCAAAGCTTTATTAGATGCCACTTCATTTACTGATGCTTTAGGTCGCTTGAAAGCAATGACTACAATCGTGAATGCGAACAACGATTTAGTGAACCAACAAAAAGCAGATAAAAAAGCAGTAGAAGATAAAAAAGCTGAAAACGAAGCAAAACAAGAAGAAATTGCGAAAAACCAAGCAACTCTTGAAGAACAAAAAGGTACATTAGAAGCAAAACAAGCTGACTTAAATGTATTAAAAGCTTCATTAGCGGAACAACAAGCTACTAAAGAAAGTGAAAAACAAGCCTTGGCTGAACAAAAAGCAGCTTTCGAAGCAGAACAAAAACGTGTGCGTGAACAACAAGCACAAGCCGCAGCAGTTCAACAAGCTGCACAACAAGCACAACAAGCGACCGGATCTACTTCAACAAACAATGCTTCAAGCTCAAGTTCAAGTTCAAGTTCATCTCAAGCAAGTAGCTCAAATAGTACAAGTTCAAACACAAGCTCAAGCAATGCTGGCGTATCAAATGTAGTGAGTCCTAGCACACCAGCTCCTGCACCAAGCGGAAATGGTTCAGCTATTGTCGCAGAAGCATACAAACACATTGGTAAACCTTACGTATGGGGCGCTAAAGGACCTGATACGTTTGACTGTTCAGGTTTCACTCGCTATGTTTACTTACAAGTAACAGGCCGTGATATTGGTGGGTGGACAGTTCCTCAAGAAGGTGCCGGTACAGTCATCCCAGTTAGCCAAGCACAACCTGGTGACCTTTACTTCTGGGGTTCACGTGGAAGTTCTTACCACGTAGCGATTGCCTTAGGTGGCGGTTCATACATCCATGCACCACAACCAGGCGAATCAGTTAAAGTTGGCTCAGTTGCCTACTTTGCACCAAGCTTTGCCGTTCGCATGTAATCAACATTCAACTGAACATCTCAAGACTCTCACTGATGAAGTGGGGGTCTTTTTTTGAGTTGTAAAAAAACAACTATCCTTTCTCGTCATTTGAAAAGATAGTTGCTTTTTATTTAATCGATTCGTTTATCAATGATGGAACGCAATACTTTTTCCCTTAATGCAACAGGATCAATTTTGTTTTGTTGTTCATATGCTTTGATTAATAAATTACATAAATAGAGTTGTGACATCTTACCTTCTAATGAGCTACCATTTAGAAATTCATCCACAGTCGTCTGTAAAATAATATCTGCTAAAGAAGCAATAGGTGAAAAGCGGTTATTTGTGATAGCGATGACTTTGGCATTGTTTTGTTTAGCGATGGTTAGTGAGTCAAAGGTATCTTTTGTTTTACCAGAAAGTGAAAAACCAATCACTAAGTCTTCTTCGGATAATAACGAGGCTACTTGTGCTTGCATATGTGGATCAACACATGCTTTAGATTGAATCCCAACACGCAAAAACATCGTCTCCAAATCATAACTCGTATTTCCACTCGAACCGACACCAAAAATATAAATAAAACGCGCCTTTTGAATCAACGCCAGTGCAGCTTCTAAGTCTGCTTGATTGAGTAGATTTTTGGTAGATTGCAATACGGATATGAGTTGCTGGATACTTTCATCTTGAATATGCTGTGTAGTAGTATGCGTATCTGCCGTATTGAAATTCTCTTTAGCAATCTCAATCTTTAAATCAGAAAAGCCAGAAAAACCTAACTTTTGACAAAATCGTACAATTGTTGCATCCCCTACATTGGCTTTTAATTTAATATCACTCAAAGTACTATAAATAATTTTTTCCCCAGAATTAATAATATAATCAGCTACTTTTTTTTCAGATTTTGTCAATTGTGGATAATTTTTATGTAGCGTTTCAGCAAAAGTCATTTCTTCCTATCCTCCAAGTTATCATTTAATTCTATTATACGCTAAATAATTATTTTTGACAGAGGCTATTTACAATAATGAAAGCGTGTGCTATATTCTAGTTGGAGAAATACTCCTAAATATTTTAAAAAGGAGGAAATTGGAGAATGGACAAAACAACATTCAAAAACCAAATTAAAGGAGGGTTAGTTGTCTCATGTCAGGCGCTACCTGGCGAACCATTGTATACCAAAAACGGAGGGGTGATGCCACTTTTAGCATTAGCTGCTCAACAAGCCGGTGCAGTAGGGATTCGCGCCAATTCTGTACGTGATATTTTGGAAATTAAGCAAGTTGTCGATTTACCAATGATAGGCATTATTAAAAGAGATTATCCAGATTCTGAAATTTATATTACAGCTACGATGAAAGAAATTGATGAGTTAGTTGCGACAAATGTCGAAGTAATTGCGCTAGACTGCACTTTACGAAAAAGAGCAGATGGTCAAACAATCAATGCATTTATTCAACAAATTAAAGAAAAATATCCAAATCAACTCTTAATGGCCGATATCGCGACATTTGAAGAGGGAATGAATGCCTATCAAGCTGGTGTTGATTTTGTAGGTACGACTTTGTGTGGTTATACCGAAGAAAGCAAAAATGACCAAGTGCCCAATCTTGAATTAATTCAACAATTAGTGGCTCAAGGTGTTGATGTAATTGCAGAAGGTCAAATTCATACCCCGCAAATGGCCAGAAAAATAAAAGACTTAGGTGTTTGTGGCGTTGTTGTGGGCGGTGCGATTACCCGTCCAAAAGAAATTGCTAGTCGCTTTATTGCTGCGATGAATGAATAATCATTTTATTTGAATAGGGGGAAAAATCATGTTTAAGAAGTTTTCACAATTGGGAAGAGCATTTATGTTGCCAATCGCGATTTTACCAGTTGCCGGGCTATTACTTGGAATTGGTGGTGCGTTATCAAATGCGAGTGCGGTTCAAGCTTATCCATTTTTAAATCAAGAATGGTTGCAAGTCATCTTAAAAGTTATGAGTGCCGCAGGGAATGCCGTTTTTGCTAATTTAGCTTTAATCTTCGCTATTGGTGTTGCTGTTGGCTTGGCAAAAGGTGATAAAGGGACAGCGGGACTTGCCGGTGGCGTTGCTTATCTAGTTTATACAGCGACGATTAGCGGTTTGTTACAATTGTTTGCTAAAGAAGGTGCGACCATCGATACCGGCGTTGTTGGGTCTATCGTGATTGGTGGAATGGTTGCCTATTTGCATAATCGTTATCGCAAAATTGAATTGCCACAATTTTTAGGATTCTTTGGAGGCTCTCGTTTTATTCCGATTATTGCTTCATTATCTGCTATTATTATCGGGGCCTTTTTCTACATTATTTGGCCACCAATCCAAAATGGGTTAACAACTGTGGGTGAACAAATTGCACGTATGGGAAGTATCGGAACCTTCTTTTATGGCTTTTTACTTCGTCTAACAGGCGCAGTAGGGCTACACCATACAATTTATCCACTATTTTGGTACACTTCACTCGGTGGTGTAGAAGAAGTAGCTGGCAAATCTATCGTCGGTGCGCAAAATATCTTCTTTGCACAATTAGCCGATCCGCATCATACTGGTTTATTTACTTATGGCACGCGCTTCTTTGCTGGACGCTTTGCTACAATGATGTTTGGGTTACCTGCAGCATGTTTGGCGATGTATCACGCAATCCCTAAAGCAAACCGTAAGAAAAATGGGGGGTTATATTTTAGTGGTGGTCTAACTTCATTCTTAACAGGGATTACTGAACCTGTAGAATATATGTTTTTATTTGTTGCACCATGGTTATATGTGGTTCACGCTTTTTTAGATGGCTTATCTTTCTACTTTGCTGATATTTTAAATATTCGAATTGGTAATTCCTTCTCAGGTGGCTTCATCGATTTCCTATTATTCGGTGTTTTACAAGGGAATGACCACACAAACTGGATTAAAGTGATTCCATTTGGCTTAGCTTGGGCAGTGATTTATTATTTTGTTTTCCGCTTCTGTATTGCTAAGTTTAAAGTAGCCATTCCTGGTATGGAAGTAGAAGAAATTACAGATGAAGCCAATGAAAATGTCCAAAGCGATTTACATCAACAATCGCTACAAATCATTGATGCATTAGGTGGACAAGCAAATATCGAATCAGTGACTGCTTGTGCGACACGTTTACGAGTAGCAGTTGTTGATCCTCAAAAAGTCAATAAAGAGGTCTTTAAACAACTAAAAGCTACAGCGGTACTTGAAGTAAAAGGTGGTATCCAAGCAGTATTCGGTGGTAAATCCGACTTATATAGCCAAGAAATCAATCAAATTCTTGGACATGAATAACCACCCCACACCCAATCTAAGCTATTTTAGGTTGGGTGTTTTTTTACCAGAAATAGCTGATGTAAAGGCCGAGTGTCATAAATGGAATAAAGGGAATCGGGGCAAATGGTTGATGACAAAGGTAGTATTTCAATAAAAGATACAAAATGCCGCTGCCACTCGCTACGACTAAAAGCATGCTGATTTGCCCAAGTGTCAGCCAGGGAAACCATGCACAAGCCAACAATAAATCTCCCTGACCGAGATAATGCTGACTCGAAAAATGTCCCACAATACAAAGTAGTAAAAGCACGATAAAATGCATCGGATAAAAAGTTAATCCAGTACAAAATGCCAGAAACCAAAGCAATCCACTTCCACTAAAAAAAACAAAAGGATCCAATATTAAATAGAGGATATCCGTAAAACTCAAGATAAAGGCACAACTTAACCAGCAAAAGGCGAGCAATTGTTGTGAAAAAATAGGCAAATTGGTTATTTTTACGAACATAAAACCAAAGACGACCTCCGCACACAGACTACTCCAGGGGATTTTTGCCTTACAATAACGACAACGAAATCGAAGGAACAAAACAGACACTATAGGCACTAAATCCTTTATTTTTAAGCGCTGATGACAATTTGGACACTGCGAGGGTGGGGCGATGAGTGATTCTCCTTGGGGTAAGCGACAAGCCATACAATAATAAAAGGACCCTAGACAACTTCCGATAATAAATGCGAACATACAAATCCTCCTTCAAGTAAAAAAAGACCCTTCATGAGAATAAATACGCAAAATTTTCGAAAAAGCGTTGCTAGATTAAAAAAACTTAATAATTTTAGAAAAATAAACCATTATATTTTACTTTTTTCCTGAAATGGATTATCCTAAACATGTAGTAAAGATTAGGAGGCTTTTATTATGGCAGTAGAAAAAACAAAAAACGTATTAAATCAATTAGTTGCGGACTTGAGTCAATTTTCAACAGTGATTCATCAAGTTCACTGGTACATGCGTGGGCCTGAATTTTTAACTTTACACCCATTAATGGACGAATACATGGATGAAATCAATGCACAGTTAGATGAAGTCGCTGAACGTTTAATCACATTAGGTGGCGCTCCTTACTCAACATTGAAAGAATTCGCTGAAAATACAGGTATTAAAGATGAAGTAGGTAGCTATGATTTATCTATTCCAGAACAAATGGAAAAATTAGTCGCTGGTTACCGTTATCTTGCTGACTTATATGAAGAAGGTATTGAAGTGTCTGGTGAAGAAGGCGATGATGTGACACAAGATATGTTCATCGAATTCAAAGGCGCTGTAGAAAAGAAAATCTGGATGGTTCAAGCCAAATTAGGCCGTGCCCCAGAATTAAACTTAACAGAAGGCGTACATCACTAAGATTAGGCATAGAAAATAAAATAAATTTTTTACCGTTATCCAATTTTGGGTAGCGGTATTTTTATTATTTGCTATAATAATGAAAAGTTGGGTATTCAAAGGAGTGAAAAAAGTGCTGCAAAATCAATCTTTATCAAGGTTATTATTGGGTAGAATCTTAACAAATATAGCAGACAGTTTTATAAATATCTTGATTATTTGGTATTTTAATGAACAATATCATTCGCCGGTGTTGCTTTCAGTGGTTTTTGCTGTAACTTCAGGAATCGATGCATTGTCATTTTTACTGGGTCCGTTGGTTGATCACATGAAAGAACGAAGACTATTAATTACTAGTAGTTTATTTCAAGTCATAATTAGTGCGGGCTTGCTAGGAGTGGTGTTAGCTAAGAATCAATTACCCAACCATTGGCTAGCAAGCATTTTAGTCGTTGGGTTAGCGCTCATTTATCTCTTTTCATCTATTATCTATCCGTTAGAAACCAAAATATTACCCAAAATTGTAGATAAATCACAATTGGTTTCAGCAAATAGCTTATTTCAGCTAGCCTATAAGGTGTTGGATATTTCCTTTAATGCATTGGCTACGTTATTTGTGGCTTGGTTTTCTTTATCAGTGAATTTTCTATTGATTTTCTTTACTTTCTTTCTTGCCACAGTCATGTATCGCTATTTTAAAATCAAAGCAGATACGATAACAAATGTCCAATCCATTGCTACTTATCATGATTATTTTCAAGAATTGCTTTCGGGAGTACGGGTCTTAAGAAAAGCACCGCAAGTCTATCAATTATTTTTACCCCTGGCATTTGTTAATTTCTTTTATGCAATATCATTAGTTGCCTTACCGATGTTCTCCAAATTGTACATTTCAAGTTCGTCGATAGGTTATGGGATTGTTCTAATGACGAGTTCCTTAGGTGGGATTGTCGGAGCATTTTTTCTCAATCGTATCAAACTTGATATTGCTAAACCTGTTCGTTTCATTGCTCTCATGATGTTGCTTTCAGGATTGAGCCAAATTGGATTTTCATTTTTGGCACCTGTTCAGCCGATAGTCAGTTTGTCCTTGTTTTTCATGAGTAGCTTGACCATGAGTATGATGAATATTGTTTTTGTCACCCTAGAGCAGCAAAGTATTGAATCAGCCTATCTTGGACGCGTATCGATGCTTACTGAAAGTCTGATATCCATTATGATTCCATTAGGGAGTTTGGTAGCTGGATTATTATTAAAATTTGTCCCTATTTTGTTGGTAGAATCCATGGAAGGTTTCGCACTCGTTTTAGCCTGTGGTTACTATCGCTTTATTTATCAAATACCCAAAAACGAACCTACTCGCTGATATTTGCCAGCTGAGGAGGTTCGTTTTCATTTGTCTGAGAATTAAAGTTGCGCTTTGGCTGTGTCAATTTGTTTTTGGACTTGTTCAAAGCCAGTACCGCCAAGTGAATGTCGGCGTTTGACAGCAGTATAAGAATCTAGTTTTTCGTAAATATCTTCCTCAATCAATGGGGTAATCGCTTGGTACTCCTCTAAAGGAATATCTTGCAAATAGTGGCCGTTTTGAATGCATTGTAAGACCAATTTACCAACGATTTCGTGCGCTTGTCTAAATGGCAGTCCTTTGCTTGCTAGATAGTCAGCTAGTTCCGTTGCATTCGAAAAATCTTTTTGCGTAGATTCTAGCATCCGTTCCTTATTGACTTTCATTGTCGCAATCATGCCACTCATAATATCTAGACTAGTCAAAATCGTTTCGGCCGTATCAAACATGCCCTCTTTATCCTCTTGCAAATCTTTATTATACGCAAGCGGTAAGCCTTTCATCACTGTCAATAAACCAAATAAATCTCCGTAGACGCGTCCTGTTTTTCCACGAATTAATTCGGCCATATCCGGATTTTTCTTTTGCGGCATAATCGAACTACCCGTTGAAAAAGTATCGGTTAGCTCTACAAATTGATATTCATGACTGCACCATAAAATGATTTCCTCGCAAAAACGGGACAAGTGCATCATTAAAATTGAAGCATTACTTAAAAATTCTAAGATAAAATCACGATCACTCACTGCATCCAAGCTATTTTGATACACTTGTGAAAAGCCTAATTCCTTGGCAGAAAATTCACGGTCAATTGGAAAAGTGGTTCCCGCTAAAGCCGCAGCCCCAAGTGGTGAAATATCTGCACGTTGCATATTTTCAGTAAAGCGTTGTTCATCACGCGTTAACATTTGATAATACGCCATTAAATGATGCCCAAAAGAAATCGGTTGGGCATGCTGAAGGTGAGTGTAACCTGGCGCGATGGTTTCGATGTGTTCTTGCGCTTTTTCAACCAACACTTCACGGAAATGATGGATTTTTGCCACAACTTCAGTCAGTACCTCTTTAAGATAAAGATGCATATCGGTCGCCACTTGGTCATTACGACTGCGCGCAGTATGCAATTTTCCCGCCACTGGACCAATTTCTTGATGTAAAAAAGTCTCCATATTTAAGTGGATATCTTCATTTTCGATGGTAAAGGTCAGCTCATTTTTGGCCAATTGTTCCTGTAAAGCTTCAAGACCTGCGATGATTTGCTCGCCTTCATCTTTCGTTAAAATCCCAGTATGTATCAACATTTTCACATGGGCCAAACTACCAATCAAATCTTGCTTGGCTAATTTTTGGTCAAAAGGAATCGACGCGCCAAAAGCATCAATCCAGGCTTCATTTTTCCCGTCAAAACGGCCACCCCATAATTTCGCCATTTTCTTCATCCTTTCTAAAAAACAACCCCCACCTGGCATAATACGAGGCAGGGGATAAAATCATTATTTGTCTAAACTTGCTTGTACTTCAGCATGGACTTTACTTGGTAGTCCCCAAAGTTTGATAAATCCGATAGCTGCATGTTGGTCAAAGGTATCGGCTGAAGTGTAAGTCGCTAAGTTTTCGTCATATAAACTATTCGCTGATTTACGTCCTTCTACTATAATATTTCCTTTGAATAATTTCACACGGACTACACCATTCACATAAGCTTGGGTGCTCTTGATGAAGGCTTTTAAGGCATCAGTTAATGGGTTGAACCATAGTCCGTCATAGATGACTTGTGCTAGTTGTTGTTCCACGATTGGTTTGAAGTGGGCCAATTCACGAACAAATACTAAATCTTCTAATTCCTTATGAGCTTTCATTAAAGTTAAGGCAGCTGGACATTCGTAAACTTCACGAGATTTAATCCCAACAAGACGGTTTTCGATATGGTCAATTCTACCTACACCATGTTCACCTGCGATATGGTTTAATTCCATGATTAATTCTGCTAGGCTGTACGCTTTGCCATCTAGAGCGACTGGTTTTCCTTGCTCAAAGGTAATTTCCACAACAGTTGGTGTATCAGGCGTATCTTCTAATTCTTTGGTTAATGCATAAGCCCCTTTTGGTGGAGCAGCCCATGGATCTTCTAACACGCCACATTCACAAGCGCGTCCCCATAAGTTTTGGTCGATTGAATAAGGGTTGTCAAGATTCATTGGGATTGGAATATTGTTTTTCGCTGCGTATTCGATTTCTTCTTCACGCGACCATTTCCATTCACGAACAGGTGCCACGACTTTCAAGCTAGGATCTAAAGACTGAATGGCCACTTCAAAACGTACTTGGTCATTTCCTTTACCTGTACAACCGTGCGCTACCGTGGTTGCTCCAACTTGATGCGCTAATTCCACTAATTTTTTCGAAATCAATGGACGAGAGAGTGCAGAGACTAATGGATAAGAATTTTCATAGAAAGTATTTCCTTGTAAAGCAATCAAGGCAAACTCTTCGGCAAACTCTTCTTTGGCATCGATCGCATAAGATTCTACTGCGCCGACTTGTAAGGCTTTTTCTTTAATGGCTTCGATATCTTTTTTCTCACCGACATCTAAGCAGCAAGCCACCACATCATATCCCGCATCTGATAACCATTTAATTGAAACAGAGGTATCTAACCCTCCAGAATAAGCTAAAACTAATTTTTCTCTCATATTCATTTCTTTCCTTTCATCATTGAACTTCATCACGTGACCTATCTTAACAAATAAACTTGCATAAATCAAGTGTAAAATTAAATATTTATGCAATAATTCCTGAAAAATAATCATTTTTGTGTATAAATAGTATAGGTATGTTTATGAGAAAGTTATTTAGATTCCGCTTACAATGATTGCTTGTTCGCATTTTTATGCATTTTTTTGTATGGAAATAATTATTCAAACCTATCTGATAGAAAATGAATGGACAGCAAAATTTTTTTACTATAATATGATATGGCAAATCTGTTTGTCTTGTCTGGATGCTGTAAAAGGACCTTTCTGAAAAATATTGTTCGTAACAGCTGTTTTT
>NZ_JBQKFH010000047.1:0-15108 GCF_052119425.1 Enterococcus cecorum | reverse complement strand
CTAAGTATGCATTAACAACTTTCTTTTTTAGTTCATAACTGTATTTAGCCATAAAAATACCGACCTCCAATTGTTAGATTTTATGGTCTAACTTTTGGGGGTCGGTACAAAATAATACTGTAGATTTTGTAAGTTTTTCATACTACTCATCAAGAGTAAGTAGCAGTGATGAGAGTAAAGGAAAACAATCTGAAAGTAATATTTTTTCTTCTGCAATAAACCCTTATCTAAAAACTAGTCAATGGGGCTGGGCAATTGATGCCTTAGGATTTAGAAGTACGATAAATGAATTATATGACCGCTATCAAAAACCATTATTTGTTGTTGAAAATGGTTTAGGTGCAAAAGATACTGTAGAGGAAGATGGCAGTATCCACGATGATTATCGTATTGAATATTTAAAAGAACATATTCAGGCAATGAAGGATGCTATTGAACAAGATGGCGCCGAAATTATTGGCTATACGACATGGGGCTGTATTGATTTGATTTCAAATGGAACAGGTGAATCGGCTAAAAGATACGGATTTATTTATGTTGATAGAGATAATCATGGTAATGGCTCTTATCAGAGAAAGAAAAAAGACTCATTTTATTGGTATAAAAATGTTATTGCAAGCAATGGAGAAGAATTATAGAATAAAAGTCATATAACAAAAGTCCAAAATAAAAAAATCCGAATGTTCAACTTGATTGCTCATAAAATCAACGATGAATATTCGGATTTTTTAGATACTCATTTTTATACGAGCCTAACGGGGCAGTCCCGTAACAATGATTTGCTGGCTCAACGTAAAGAGCAATTACCACAAATCGCCCAGCTATTACGCCGTGATAGTGACTACTACGTCAAAGTATTAACGAAGGATATGGGCAAATTATTTACGGAAGCCAAAGGGGAAATCACTTTATGTGCAGACATTGCCGATTACTATGCTGAAAAAACTGAACCCTTTTTAAAGTAACCTGAATTAAACTAGACAAGTAGAAGTCTTAATATTTATTATTAAGTTTTCTCTTGTCTTTTTTTGTTATATTTAATACAAATTTATTTTAATTCATAGGACATTATTTGTAATTAGCGTATTACAAAAATTGGCAACAAACAGCATTGAAACCGCTTTATATATGTTCTAGTATATAGACAGGAGCTGATAATCATGATTAATAGCCAAGATTACAAAATATTAAGTGAAATAATATTTAGAAATGAAGGTGACAGTAAAAGGATAAAAGAAAAGTATCAATTATCAAATCGACAGCTGAATTATGTTATCTCAAAGGTAAACGAAATATTAGTTGAAAATCATTTAAAAAAAGTCGAAACTTCAGGGACGGATATACATGTTGAAAATCAATCCTTAGTTTTTTTACAACAATACTTACTTAATATGGAGTATCTTTCTGATGTATATCCCTCTGAAGATTTACGTCGAGTATTAATAGAGATTTTATTACTTTCTTCAACAGATTATCTGACGTTAAATCATTTAATTATTAGTTTGATGAGTAGTAAATCTACCATAGTGAATGATTTAAAAATTGTAAGAAAAAGCTTAGCGAGTAATCAATTAATTTTAAGAAATAATCGCGATCGAGGATACTTCGTTGAAGGCGACGAAAGTGTAATTAGATACAGGCTTTTAAAATTAACCATGCAGTTTCTACATCAGGATAATGGTGAAATGTTTCTAAATGATTTTGTTCAACGATGCTATCAAATGGATGGTGGTAAAGTTATAGAAGATATTACTCAATTATGCAATACCTATGATATTTCATTTTTTGAGAATACATTTAAAGAATTTGTATTTGGATTTATCTTACTGAATAGTAGATTGCTTGAAGATGAACTGAAACTAGAATTTCCAATAGAGATTGATTCATCCTGTAATGAATATCAATTTAGTTATCAGTTGTGTCAGTTGTATCATATAAAGAATTATCAGGCAATAAGCTATATTGCAGCGCTAATTTTAGGAAGTTCTACAGGAGATATTCATAAAGAAACTTCTGACAAGATGGTTATTATTGAACTGATTAAGAATTTGATTTATAGATTTGAGCATTTAGCAGGACTGAAATTTGTGGATGAGCAAGCAATAATATTAAGATTGTATATTCATATTCGACCAAGTTATTATCGTTTGAAGTATCATTTGCCAACAGTAAACCCATTAACATCGGAAATAAAATCAGAATATGAGTCAATGTTTTTATTGGCAAAGGAATCTATTCAACCTATGAAAAATTTTTTTGGTAGAGAAATTCCAGAAGAAGAGATTGCTTATATTGCATTACATTTTGCTATTTCCATATTTCATGATCAGGATGTTTTAACCCATAAACGTTATCGAGCATTAGTACTTTGTCCAAATGGAATAGGTACATCAATGATACTCCTTCACGAGTTGGAAGCATTATTTCCAAATATCAAATTTGATAATCAAAGTTTCTCAGATTCTTTGGATTTAGAAAGTTATGACATCATCTTTACAACAAAAGTAACACAATCCTTATTCAAAAAACAGCTAAATTACATTTTTGTTAATCCAATAATGAATGAAAAGGAAAAATATTTATTAATAGGAAAAGTTTATAAGTTAATTAGAGATGATAGTTTGCTTTCCAATGATGAAAAAGAACTTTTATCAATTATAGAAAAACATGTAGATGATAATCAATATGACAAGATAGCTACGGAATTTATCTATAATAAAAAAGCTGAAGATATGAAAAATAATGAAGAAGAAGGGGGGATAAGTCCTTTGTTAAGTGAAATTACGGACCCAAGACTGATTCAAATAAATGTTGAGGCAAGTGATTGGGAAGATGCCATTAGAAAGTCAACAAAAGTTTTAGTGACAAATAATAAAGTAAGCAAAGAATACATTGATGGAATGATTCAAACGACGAAAGAATCCGGTCCTTATATTGTTATCACTAAACATGTTGCACTACCACATGCGCGTCCTGAATGTGGTGCTAAAGAAATTGCGATTAGTATTTCCTCTTTAAAAACACCGATTAAATTTGGCAATAAGGAAAATGACCCGGTTAAGTATATTTTTGGTTTAAGTGCATTAGATAATAAAACACATTTAAAAGCCATGTCAGAATTAGCTGAGTTATTAGATAATCCTGAATTTTATCAAATCATTGATCAGGCGAAAAAACCACAAGAAATTTATGATTATATTAAACAATATGAAAGTGAGTAGATTAAAATGAAAACTTATTCTGCATTGATTGCTTGTCGTACTGGAATGGGATCTAGTATGATGTTGAAAATAAAAGTGGATCAAGTAGTACGCAAAAATCATTATCCTTTAGAAGTTCAACACAGTACATTGGATGATGTTAAAAGCTTTAAAGGAGATTTATTAATTACCATGGCTGATGTAGCTGAAGAATTAAAGGGTCAAGTACCTTATATTATCGGTATTAATAATTTAATGGATAAAAATGAAATTGAAACAAAATTAAATGAATTTTTTAATCAAGTATAAGTCTGGAGGGACAGAACATGGGAATATTAAAAGTAGTCGTATTTGACTTGTTATCTTCAGCCCCTATATTAGTTGGGATTATCGCATTAACAGGGTTATTACTTCAAAAACAATCTGGAGATAAGGTAATTGCAGGAACGCTGAAAACGATTGTTGGCTTCTTGGTATTTGGTATAGGTTCTAGTGCGGCTGTTGTAGCATTGAATAGTTTTCAAGAACTATTTGCTAAAGGATTCGGATTAAAAGGTGTGTTACCACTAGCTGAAGCAGTAACAGCCCTTGCTCAAAATAAATTTGGAACCACAGTTTCTCTAGTCATGTTGATTGGTTTTATTTGTAACTTATTAGTTGCTAAATTTACACCTTTGAAATATATCTTTTTAACAGGTCAACATAACTTATATTTGGCTGCGTTATTAACAATTATGTTTAAAGCGTTGGGTATGAATAATACAATTACTGTTATTTCGGGTGGTTTAATATTAGGTATTTGTGCAGGGTTATTCCCTGCTATTGCACAGCCATACATGAGAAAAGTTACAGGCGATGATGAACTTGCCATGGGTCATTATGTGACGGTGGGGTATGCTATTTCTGGTTGGATTGGATCAAAAGTTGGTAAACCTGAAGATAGTACTGAAAATCTTAAATTACCTGGTTGGTTAGTGATGTTTAAAGATTACGTTGTTGGAGTTTCTGTTACGATGGTAGTATTTTTCTACATTGCATCCATTGCTGCTGGTAAAGAAACTGTTGAAAGTATTTCTGGTGGGGTGAACTGGTTAGTTTATCCATTATTCCAAGGTTTAAGTTTCTCTGCTGCTTTATATGTAATCATTACAGGTGTACGTTTGTTCTTGGGTGAAATTGTTGGCGCTTTCGTTGGTATTTCAGAAAAACTTATTCCAAATGCTAAACCTGCGTTAGACTGTCCAGTTGTATTCCCATTTGCACCAACAGCTACAGTTATTGGTTTCTTAGCTGCTTATGCTGGTGGTTTACTTACAATGGTTATCATGGGATTAATCGGGTCAATCGTTATTATTCCGGTAGCTGTACCTTATTTCTTTATTGGGGCAACTGCAGGTGTATTTGGTAATGCAACAGGTGGTTGGAAAGGCTGTATCGCTGGCTCATTTGTTGTCGGAATTTTAATTGCAGTTGGTCCAGCACTTATTTATCCAATTATGGAAAATATTGGTTTAACTGGTACATCATTCCCAGAAACAGACTTTAATATCGTTGGTTTATTAATTTACTATATTGGTCATGCATTACAAGCTATTTTTTAGTTAGATGGAGGTTATTATGAGAGATATAGATATTCATTCAGTAGCAGCAATTCGTAGTTTAGTTGTAGATAGTGTCGAAAATGCCAAACATGGTCATATGGGGGCACCACTTGGAACAGCACCAATGGGATATGAACTTTTTAAGAATCACATGCATTTTAATCCTAAAAATCCAAAATGGTTTAATCGAGATCGCTTTGTGTTAACTTCAGGTCATGGTTCAATGCTACAATATGCACTGTTACATCTTTGTGGTTATGACTTATCTATTGATGATTTAAAACATTTTAGACAATTAGATAGTAAAACACCAGGACATCCAGAAGTACATCATACACCTGGTGTTGAAGCAACAACTGGACCATTAGGACAAGGTTTTTCAATGACGGTTGGTTTAGCTATTGCTCAAGCTCATTTAGCTGAACGTTTCAATAAAGAAGATATGGAGATTATTTCAAATAATATTTATACGATTTGCGGTGATGGCGATTTAGAAGAAGGCGTGGCTATGGAAGCTGCAGCCATAGCAGGTAATCTAGGGTTAGGTAAATTAATAGTCCTTTATGATTCAAATGATGTAACTTCTGACGGTCCAATCGAATTATCTTCTAGGGAACATATTCGTAAAAAATTTGAGGCAATGAATTGGCAAACCTTATTAGTTAATGACGGAAATGATATCGATGAAATTGGTAAAGCTATTGAAGAAGCAAAGAAATGTGAAGATAAGCCAACCTTAATTGAAGTCAAGACAATTATTGGATTTGGTTCGACTTTACAAGGAACTGAAAAAATTCATAGTAATCCTGTAGGTGAAGTAGAAGCAGCGCGCATTAAGAAATCCATTCATTGGGAGTATGCTCCGTTTGAAATTCCAGATAGTGTACGTGATAATTTTGCAGAAGTTATTACTCGAGGAGAAGCTGATGAAAAGAGTTGGAATGAATTATTAGAACAATACAAACAGGCTTATCCAGATGAATATACACTACTTAAACGGATTATTTCAGGTGAAGCACCAGCACTCAATGAATTATTGGTTCCATTTAGTGAGGAAAAAATGGCTACGAGAAGCGCCTCAGGAAAAGTATTAAATAAAATTTATCAACTTAACCCAGTATTGGTTGGAGGTTCTGCAGATTTAGCTTCGTCAAATAAAACAACTATCGAAGGAAAAGGTTTTATGAATCAAAATTCACACGTAAGTCCAAATGTTCATTTTGGTGTACGCGAATTTGCGATGGCCTCAATCATTAATGGTATTACGCTGTACGGTGGCTTACGCGGATATTGTGGTACTTTCTTAGTATTCTCGGATTATATGCGTTCAGCTATCCGACATGCAGCTCTAATGGAAACTCCTTCAATCTTTGTAATGACGCATGATAGTCTTCAAGTAGGACAAGATGGCCCAACTCACCAACCTGTAGAGCATCTACTTTCTTTACGTGCAATGCCAAATCTTGTTTTGATTCGACCAGCTGAAGCGAACGAAACTATTGCAGCTTGGAAATTAGCTATGGAATCTAAGAATCGTCCATTTGTCATCGCTTTGGGAAGACATGATGTGCAAGTGAATAAAGATGTTTCATTTCACGGTGTTGCAAAAGGAGCATATGTGATTTCAAAAGATGCGGATGAACCAGAATTGATTTTGATTGCGACTGGCTCAGAAGTCGAAGTAGCATTAGAAGCTAAGAAAAAATTAACAGGACATAAGATTAATGTCGTGTCAATGCCAAGCTGGGAACTATTTGATGAACAGGATGAAGCTTATAAAGAATCCGTCTTACCAAAATCAGTAAGCAAACGAATTTCAGTTGAATTAGGCACTACACTTGGTTGGCAAAAATATGTTGGATGTCAAGGAAAATCAATTGGAATCGATAAGTTTGGTAAATCTGCACCAGCAAAAGATTTACTTAATGACTATGACTTTACTGTTGAAAGAATTGTAAAGGAAGTTGAAGAAATGTTAGCGAAGTAGTCAAAGATGCATTTTTTGAAAATCAGAGGGCATTACTATCATCGCAATCCTAGCGTGGAAGATGTTTGTAGATCTTTACAAAATGAAGTAAATGAATAGAAAATAATAGTTACTCCCTCAGCCAATGGGTATACGTTATTGGTTGGGGGAGTTTCTTATTTTGGACAATTAGGCTAAATCTTTTGTTAATGATTTATCTCCTCAATCAACTTGCGGCTGTTGTAGATTTTTTCGAAGTATTGTTCGTTGTTTTGCAAGAAGCTATAAAAAATAGTATCGACGACGAGCAATTGGGCAAAAAGCGAGTTCGTTGCAGCACTGCGTAGAAAAGCTTCTTTAGGGATCGAAGTCTGGATGAGATGATCAGCAAGTTTTGACAATGGATTTTTTCCTAGCATGGTTTGGGCAATAATTGGAATATTGATTTTTTTAGCGATTTGGGCGGCTTTAACGACTTCACGAGTTTGACCAGAATTGGAGACTAACCAAATCGCACTATTTGCTTGATGGCTAGAAAGCATGGCAGTTAAAATATGTAAATCTTTTTCGAAAAAAATTATTTTGCCAATTCGTCCCCATTTTTGATAGATATCTTCAGCAATCATAGAACTAGCCCCGATGCCAAAAACGAATAAGACTTCTTTTTCTTCTAATAACTGAACAATGGTTTTGATTTGTTCCTGTTTTAGTACTTCGCTTGTTTCTTCCAATGTTAAAATCGCGTTATTGCATAGTTTACGCTTGGTTACTTCAAAAGAGTCAGCCAAATTAACATCATCATACTTTTGTTCTCGTTTTTCATTTTTTTCACTATTGATAGACAGTTTGAATTCGTTTACGGAACTATAGCCGATTTTCTTTATGAAACGAACCACGCTTGGAGCACTAGACTGTGTTTGTTCGCCAATTTCTTTTGCAGTGGCATTAATGACTTCATCCGGATGCGCCAAGATATATGCGGCAATTCTTTTTTCTACATCCGTCAATTTATTGTCAAGTAAGTGAATTCTAGATTGTACGCTCATATAGATGCACCTTTCTTATTATTTGTTGAAATAAAATTTCATAAAATTTATAAATATATTGAAATAAAATTTCTTTAGGTATATAATAATTATATCATAAGAAAGCGGTTGAAAGGAGATTAGTGATGGAAAACTTGAATTTATCTGCGCTGGGTACTGAAAAGCGCAATCCTAAAAGTCTTCATCTTGATGAATTGTCAACTGAAGAGGCGTTGCAATTAATGAATCAAGAAGATGGTCATGTCCCTGAAGTCATTGCTAAAGTGATTCCGGTGATTGCTCAAGTGGTGCAGAAAGTGACAAAGGTATTAGCTGAGGGTGGCCGTTTAATCTATATGGGTGCTGGGACTAGTGGTCGTTTAGGTGTTTTGGATGCTGTTGAGTGTCGCCCTACATTTGGAACGAGTGATCATCAAATTGTTGGCCTGATTGCTGGCGGAAATGATGCGATGTTTCGTGCGCATGAAAATATTGAAGACCAGGAGCAATCAGGTGTTGCTGATTTACAAAAGATTCAACTTACCGCGCAAGATATGGTGATAGGTATTGCAGCCAGTGGTCGAACTCCTTATGTCATCGGCGGATTAAAATATGCAAACGAAATAGGTGCACAGACAGTTGGCCTTGTTTGTAATTTGGATTCACCCATTAAACAAGTTGCTCAAACGACAATAGAAGTTGATTGCGGGCCTGAAGTGTTGACTGGATCTACACGTCTAAAAGCCGGGACCGCTCAAAAATTAATATTAAATATGATTTCAACGGTAAGTATGGTTGGACTCGGCAAGGTTTATCAAAACTTAATGGTCGATGTGCAGCCGACAAATGAAAAATTACGAGAACGCTCTTTACGCATCTTAATGGAAGCAACCGATATTACACGCAATCAAGCACAACAAATCTACGAACAAGCGGACAAAAATCTAAAAGTCGCTATTTTGATGCAATTGCTACACATAGATAAGCAAGAAGCGCAAAAAAGACTACAACGAACACATGGTCATGTCGGTCAGGCGATAGTTACTGAGGTACAGCTATGATAGGAATTGGTCTAATGTCAGGCACGAGTCTAGATGGCGTGGATGCTGCTTTGGTTGAAATTACGGAAACATCGCAACTAGATGTTCGTCTGCTAGGTTTTACCTGCCTTGCTTATCCTGAGGAAATGAAAGCACGCATCAAGGCGGTGTGTAGCAAGCAAAAGATTGATATACAGCAGATTAGTCAGTTAAATAAAGACTTGGGTGATTATTTTTTACAAGCTTGTCAAAAGATTCTAGCTTCTAAGTCGCAAATTCAAACGGTTGATTTTATCGCTTCTCATGGACAAACTTTGTGGCATGAAACGCAAAATCCTACCAATGCGCATACCTTACAAATGGGGGAAGTCGCTCAGATGGCGTATACGTTAAATACGACGGTGGTTTCTGATTTTCGCGTTATGGATGTTGCTGCAGGTGGGTTAGGTGCGCCTTTGATTCCTTTTAGTGAACGACTGCTATTTCAAAAAGCAGATAAAGTTCGTTTGCTACAAAACATTGGTGGCATAGGCAATGTCACTTACTTACCAATGAAAGGCAGCCAGCAATCAATTTTTGGCTTTGATACTGGACCAGGTAATATGTTAATTGATGAAGCGATGAGACATTTTTATCAGCTAGATTTTGATGATCAAGGGAAGTATGCTAAACAAGGCAAATTGGCTGATGATTTATTTGCATTTCTTTGTCGGCATCCTTATTTATCAAAAAAAGTGCCTAAAAGTACGGGTAGAGAAGAATTTGGTAAGCCTTATTTTGACAAGTTGCTTGCAGCCTTTCCGAAAGTGTGTGCCAATGACTTTATTTATACGTTAACGAAATACACTGCATATACGATATATCTTCATTATCAACGAGAGATTTTCCCACTTGTTGAAGATAAGCAGTATATAGAAATTATTTTAGCTGGTGGAGGAGCCTATAATTTAACCTTGGTGAGTGAGTTACAGCATTATTTTCCAGATATTCCGATTTATACCCAAGAAGATTTAGGCTTTTCTAGTGAAGCAAAGGAGGCGATTGGTTTTGCATTGATGGGATATTATACGCTACAAAGAAGAGCAAATAATATTCCGGCAGTTACCGGGGCTAAAAATCCTGTTATCTTGGGAAAAATCACCCCAAAACCTAGACAATAGAAGGGAGAATTTTCATGTTAGAAAAATTTACTGCATTTATTGAAAATCATCTAGCTGGTCCAATGGAAACACTCGGAAATCAGCGTCATTTACGTGCCATTCGTGATGGTATCGTAGCCACTTTACCCTTAATCGTGGTGAGTTCATTCTTTATGATTGTTGCTTTTCCACCTATTCCTCAATCTTGGGGACTTTACAAATTTTTATCTGAAAATGCGGCAACTATATTATTACCTTATCGGATGACGATGTATATCATGAGTTTGTATGCTGCATTTGGGATTGGTCATAGTCTTGCCAAAAGCTATCATTTAGATACTTTATCTGGTGGTATTTTGGCTGCAACTGCCTTTTTACTTACTTTTACACCGGTCAATATTGCCCCAGACTTAGCCGAAAAAGCTGGAGTAGCGGGCTTTGTACTACCGATGGGCAATTTAGGCGGTGGCGGGATGTTTGTCGCTATCATCACTTCAATTATTGCGGTGGAAATATACCGTTTAACCGATCGTTCAAAATTCAAAATTACCATGCCTGAACAAGTCCCACCAGCAGTTGCGCGCTCATTTGAAGCTTTAACACCAACGTTAATCATTATTTTAGGTATGGGTTGTATTACTTATTGGTTGAAATTTAGTTGGCATACTGCAATTGCCACAGTGGTCGGTCCATTAGTGAATGCCGCGGATAGTTTACCTTCTGTATGGCTATTAGTCTTCTTAACTGAATTCTTCTGGTCATTTGGGATTCATGGGGCTTCTATTGTAGGTTCCATTGCGCGTCCGATTTGGTTGCAATTATTAGAAGGCAATACAACAGCACTAGCAAATCATCAAGCTTTACCAAATATTGCGGCTGAACCTTTCTATCAATGGTTTATTTATATTGGTGGTTCGGGTGCTTCTTTAGGATTGGCGATTTTATTAGCATTTAAAGTGAAATCTCAATATGCTTCTAAATTAGGAAAAACCGCGTTGGCACCAGCTATATTCAATATCAATGAACCTTTAGTCTTTGGTACACCGATTGTCTTAAATCCAATTTTAATTCCACCATTTATTATTGCACCTTTAGTGAATGGTACGATTGCGTGGATTGTCACTTCACTTGGATTGGTAAATAAGGTTACTGTAACTGCACCATGGACACTACCTGGACCAATTGGCGCATTCTTAGCAACGGGTGGCGATTGGCGTGCGATTGTGTTAAATGTATGTTTAATTATTTTATCAGTGATTATTTATTATCCATTTGTGATGGTTTATGATAAGAATGAATTAGAAAAAGAACAAGGACTAGTAAAAGAATAGATTTGGAGGATGTATCATGTATTGCTTAGGGATAGATTGTGGCGGCACTAAAAATCAATTGATACTTTATCATCAATCAGGTAAGGTAGTTTTTCAAAATGAAAATCAAGGTATTACAATTTTGCTAGATGATCAATTGTTTATCCAAAACCTACTTGAACTGTTCGCAACTATTCCTCAAGCTTACTTAACTTCAATCGAGAATATCCAAATTGGCATTGCTGGTTGGGGCTCCTATACTTTCAAAGAGACGCTTTATCAACGTATTTACGCTATTTATCCAATGTTTGAGGGAAAGCTAGAGATTCAAACAGATGTGTAATTGGTGCGTAAGGCGTATTTTGGTAACGAGGATGGCGTGATTGCATTGGCGGGTACGGGTTCGGTCATCTATGGACATTTGCAACAAAAAGTCATTCAGATTGGTGGCTGGGGCTATCTTTTGGGCGATGAAGGTAGTGCCTATTGGATCGTTAAGACCTATATTATCAAATTGTTGGCAGATTTTGATGCAAGTCAAAAGTTACGTGCAGATCAAGCAGCTTTTTTGCGACATCTGAATCTAAAGAGCACCAAAGAGTTAGTGGGTTATTTTTATTCATTGGAACGTCGAGAAGTTGCGCAAAAATGTTTGATTTTAGTTGATTTGGCTAAAGAATATCCAGAAGTAGTGGCGGTATTTCAGCTAGCCGGTCAACAACTTGCAAACCAATTGCTAACTTTACACCAAAGAATATCCCTACCTTTTTCAGTGGCGTTTCATGGCAGTGTGCTTTTAAAAAATGATTATGTCAAAGAAGCACTAATTAAATGTCTTCAAGATTTTCCAGAGATTCAGCCAGTACAAGCAATGCTTAGCCCTTGTGCAGCATGTTTAAAGCAATGAGGTGAAGAAATGTATCGAGAATTAGGAATTTCAATTTATCCAAATTATAGTGAATTAGAAGAAGATTTAGCTTATTTAAAATTGGCGCATCAATATGGTTTTTCTAGACTATTTATTAGTATGTTGGAAATCAATTCTGATGCTGAAAAATTAATTGAAAAGTTTAAGCAGACTATCCATTATGCCCGTGAATTAAATTTTGAAGTGATATTAGATGTCTCTCCACGAATTTTTAGTGTTTTGGGGATTTCTTATGATGATTTGACTTTCTTTGAACAATTAGGGGCAAGTGGGATTCGCTTAGATCAAGGGTTCGATGGCAATAAAGAGGCTTTACTTTCCTTTAATGAGCAAGCTTTAGTGATTGAGTTGAATATGAGTAATGATGTGAAATATTTAGACAATATCGTTTCTTATCAACCCAATTTGCCATTTTTATATGGATGTCATAATTTTTATCCGCAAGAAGGCACAGGATTACCTTATGATTATTTTGTAAAATGTAGTCAACGCTTTAAACAATATGGGCTGAAAACCGCCGCCTTTATTACGAGTCCATCCGGTAAATTAGGCCCATGGCCAATTAATGATGGTTTGGTTACTTTGGAAATGTGTCGCAAATTACCAATAACGACGCAAGCCAAGATTCTCTTTTATTCTGGTTTGGTTGATACAGTCATTATTGGCGATGCATACGCTAGTGAAGCAGAATTAAAATCATTAGCCGAATTAGATCGATATCGTTTGACTTTTGATTGTGTACTTGATTATCATATTTCACCAATTGAACGACAAATTCTTGATTATTCTCAGCATTTTCGTCGTGGGGATATCAATGAACGAGTAGCTCGCTCCACCCAGACACGTGTGCTGTACAAATCAGAGGCCAATCCAGCACGAGCTTATCCTCATGAATTTATGTTTGGTGATATTGTTGTGGGCAATGAAGATTTCTTGCAGTATAAAAACGAACTGCAAATTGTCCTTACGCCACATCATGATGCTCGCAAAAATCATGTCGCACATATAGTGAAAGAAGAGCAGATTTTACTTCAGTTCTTACATCCATGGACGAAATTTAAGTTAAAGATAGTCGAATAATGTAACTCCCTCAATGATTAGTGAGATATCGCTAATGGTGAGGGAGGTTTTATTTATATTTGATGGCTAAAAATTAGGGTTAATATGAGTGAATTGTCATATAATAAATAATTACCATTTATACTGTAAGGCTTTACATGGTATAATGATTTTAAATATAAGAATAATGTAAACGGTTTAAAAATAAGTGCAGATAGCTTTTGTTACGTATCAGAAAGGGGACGGAGTGTATGAGTCAAGCAGGTTTTCCAAAAGATTTTTTATGGGGTGGTGCAATTGCGGCCAACCAGATTGAAGGGGCTTGGAATGAAGGTGGCAAGGGACTTTCGGTAGCGGATGTGGCGATGTATCGGCCGGATTTGGATGTGAAAGATTATCAGGAGCAAGTGAAGATGACCATGGCACGGATTGAAGCGGCGATGGCAGATCCAACTGATACCTATTATCCTAAGCGTCGGGGCTCAGACTTTTATCATCGTTATAAAGAAGATATCGCGTTATTGAAGGAAATGGGGTTTAAGGCCTTGCGTTTATCGATTGCATGGTCGCGACTTTATCCAACAGGTGAAGAGCTCACACCAAATGAGGCGGGAGTAACCTTTTATCAAGAGGTTTTTGCTGAGTTAAAGAAAGCTGGGATTGAGCCGATTGTCACACTGTCTCATTATGAAATGCCGCTTGCGTTAAGCGTGAAATATAATGGCTGGGTGGAACGTAAAGTAATTGATGACTTCCAACGTTTTTGTTGGAGTTGTTTTGAAGCTTTTTGTGATGTGAAGTATTGGTTGACCTTTAATGAAGTCGATTCGATTATCCGTCATCCATTTACGACTGCGGGTATCGTGGTCGAACGCTGCACACCTGGCAAGGAAAAAGAAGAAATCTATCAAGCTTTGCATCATCAGTTAGTGGCTTCTTCTTTGGTGACGCGTGATTTACATGAAATGTTGCCGAAAGCGAAAATGGGCTGTATGTTAACCAAACTGACGACCTATCCTAGAACTTGTGCGCCAATCGATGTGGAATTGACTTTAAATAAAAATTTGGATAATTATTTTTATGCCGATGTGCAAGTCTTTGGAAAATATCCGCCATTGATTTTAAAACGCATGGAAAATGAAGGGATTCAGTTGAACTTTGCGCCGGGGGATTTGGAGATTTTGAAAAACTACACCGTTGATTTTGTGACTTTTTCTTACTATATGTCCATGACCGAATCAGGCGACCCAACAGCTGAGCGTACGCCGGGAAACACGATTGCTGGGGTGAAAAATCCTTATCTTCCTGCGACGGACTGGGGTTGGCAAATTGATCCAAAGGGTTTGAAGATATCCTTGCTAGAATTGTATGATCGCTATCAATTGCCGCTCATGGTGGTGGAAAATGGTATGGGTGCGAAAGATGTGTTAGAAGCAGATGGCACGGTCCATGATAGTTATCGCATTGATTATTTTAAAGCACACTTTGAGCAAATGAAAGAAGCCATTGATGAAGGGGTAGATTTGATTGGCTATACGAGTTGGGGCTGTATTGATTTGGTTTCAGCAAGTACGTCACAAATGTCTAAACGTTATGGCTTTATCTATGTAGATGCCGACGATGAAGGGCATGGCACTTATGATCGTTATCGTAAAGACTCATTTTATTGGTATAAAAATGTTATTGCTACAAATGGTGAACAACTTTAATAAAAAAGACCCACGTCAAATGATATGTACCCAGAATCCTGGACACATATATGAACTAGGCGGAACACAAGGATGCTAACCTGTACTTTGCAGGTGGCATCCATTTTGTTTTTGCCTGAATTCTTTCGTTA
>NZ_JBQKFH010000046.1:0-15252 GCF_052119425.1 Enterococcus cecorum | reverse complement strand
TAAGCATCGATTGAAGAAAGAAAAGAAAATAAAAAAAAGAGAGAAAGCATTCATAAAATAACTTTCTCTCCAATTGACTTAATTGCCAACAACACTACTTGACAAAGAGCCTCATTTTTTTGGATTTCACTCGTTTTATTAATATTATCGATTTTCAAGTGGCGTGTTTGCAAAGTCTTCAATCACCGGAATGACTTCAAGTTTTAATTTATATTTACGCTCTAAAGCTGATTCAATGGTGAATTGTCCGACTTGTGAAGTTGAAATGGTTGCTAAAAGACGTTCGTTTGCTGCTTGTTCAATCACTTGAATTTCATCTGCTAATTTTTTGACAGTAAATTTTGGAAAAGCAGTGATTTTTTCAACAAATTCATCGTAACCACTGTGAGTCGCTTTTTCTTTTTCATCAGTAGTATCAGTTGTTGGTGCTACTTCAGCTATTTTTTCTTCTTTTACTACTTCTTGTTTCACTTCTTCTTGCGCAGGTTTAACATCTTCAGTTACTTCAACAGGTGTTTGTTGATTTTCTGTATTCGGACGTTTTGGTGCTTGATACCAATATGTAACGATTTCTTCTACTAAATTTGAACTAAATTGCTCAAATAAGCCTGGTTCTTCATTTTGAATACGTTTAATGATGGTGTCAAACGTTTTATCAAGCGGCACAGTCAATAATTTATCCTTTGTTGTTTGGCCAAGAAATTCGATAAAAAGTTCGTTTTTCCGATTTTTATAAGTGTACACTTTAATCGGCATTTGATATTGGTTTAATGCTTTATTTTCTAATTCACGGAATAATCGATTTTTGGTTTGTTCCATTGATGGTCGAAAATTTTTCAGTAATTTTTTTAAGTTTTTCTTTTTCATAAAAACTCCTTTCAATCGTTCATAAATAATTATTCATCAGACAAAGATGTTTGGTTAGATGTTTCAATCGTTAAATCAGAAAATTTAGGAATAATAGCATAGCAATCCATCTCTTTTTGGTATGCTACAGCCATGTTTTCCCAAGTGAATAATTCATACTTTCCTAAGCGTTGATTTAATTCATTGATAAATTGTTGCTTGGAATAGTTTCTAGCAGGAAAATGTTGAATTTTTTCAGGATAAATCAAAAAGACAAAATCAGCTGAGAAGGCTTTTTTGATATATGCTGGTAATTCTTCAAGTCTTGTATACATGGACCATCCACTTCTTTCCACAAAAAATAAAGCACATCGCTTATTAGTTTATCAATAAATAGGTAAAAAGACAAATATTTTCTTTGACTTTTCATTGCAGTCTCTCTTTTTAAAACTTCATTAAGTCTGTGGATTTTTCTTTTCAAGCAATGAATTTTTAGGTAAACTAGTTAAATGATAAAAAAGAAAGGTTAAACAAATGGATATTTATTTAAAAGAAGCATATTTACATATTGTCGATCGTCAGGCGGGAGATCCAGTGTTATCGGAGTTACCCCTAGATTTAAGTAAAGATTATTTACGTGAATATATCGAAAAGAAAATCACAAAAATGTATTCTCCCCAATCCAAAGCGGGTCAGATTGATTTAGCCAGTGACATCGGGCAAATTCTAGCTCAACAAACAGAACTTAAAATGATGAGTCAGCAATTAGTTAATCTCTGGTATCAAAGCTATCAACAAAGTGAGGAGGCTCCTTCTTGTGATATTATCGTAGCGAAATATGAGCTAGATACGACGCCTTATTTAGCTTTTTTGAAATTGAATTATTCACAAGGGTATACGCATTTTCTAGATCAAACAGAAGAAGGTTTATACAATCAATTTATTTTGCACCAAGCGATTTTACCAAATAAAACGCAAAAAGTCGATGAAGGCGTCATTATAAATTTGCTGAGCTTTGATTTTCAATTGTTAGAGAAACGCTATCAATTTTCAGGTGAGAAAAAGGCCTATTTCTCTACTGAATTTATTGCTCAAGTACCGAGTCTATCTTTGGAGGAAAATGTCAAAGCAATTAAAAAAGTAGCCAGTAAAATCGGCAGTGAGTTTGCCGATGAAGATTATCAAGTCGTGGCAAAGGTCAAACAAGCAATCGTTGAATCCATTGATCAAAATGGTTATATTGAACCGAAAGAAATTGCTGAATCAGTGTTTAAAGAAAACATTACTGCTCAGTTAGCCTTTCAAGAAAAGGTGGCCGAAAAAGGAGTCAGTGCCGCGGCACCTTTAATTGCTAATGTGAAAGAGGTTAGCGAAAAGAAATATAATAAACAAAAGCTTAAACTATCAAACGGTATTGAAATGATTATACCAATGGATGTCTATCAAGATCCTAATTTACTGGAGTTTGTCAATCAACCTGATGGTACGATTTCAGTGATGATTAAAAATGTGGAAGATATATCAACAAAATTATAGTTGTTTTGGGAAATAAACGAAGCGAGCAATCAATACGATGAAAAAAATATTTAAGAAGTTCATGCTGCTGATGCTATTATTTTTCTTATTTTTAGGAGGATTTATCATTTATCAACGCGTTCAAGTGATTAAGCATGTGCGCAGTTATCAAGGGCTTGTCGCAAAGATTACAAAAGAAGCAGGAATTGAAAAATATCAATCGACCATTTTAGCGATAATGATGACTGAAAGTAAAGGAACTGGTCAGGATGTGATGCAAAGTTCTGAAAGTCTCACAAAACAAGTCGGACAATTAGAAAATAAGGAGCAAAGTATTAAACAAGGGACCAAGCATTTCAAAGAATTATTAGATTATGCGCAAGTTCGTGGCTGTGATTATTCTACTGTACTTCAGGCATATAATTATGGGATGGATTATATTGACTATGTGGCCAATCACGGCAAGCACCATACGCAAGAATTGGCAGAAAAATATTCAAAAGAGGTCTTGGCGCCAGCGTTAGGAAATACTGAGGGAAAACGTTATCGATATCTTCATATTTTTTCAATTTTTCACAATGGGGGGTATCTCTATCATAACGGTGGGAACTACTATTATGCCAAAATTGTCAAGTGGAACCAATATCAATATGAAAGTTATGAAAAAATAATTCATTTAATTAAGTGAATTGCTTGAAAAATAGCAAAAACGCGCTTATAATGAATAGTATGGTATATTGTCTAGATTTTGAGAATGAAATCATGCAAAAGTAACACCAACTTGTCTAAGATGACAAATTCGCGTCCTAGCACAAAATTTGAGAAAAATTTCGTCTAGGGCGTGATTTTTATGAGATTTAGATTAAAGGTTAATGCAAATTCATGATAGGTTTAACGCATTTTTTATCATATGTTTGTACATATTTGGCGTAGGTCCTTCTTGTGAAACTTAATCGAATAATGAATGAAGGTGACCAAATGGCAAGAATACCACAGCAAGTTATAGATGAAATCCGTGAGAAAACGGATATTGTAAACATTATTGGGCAATATGTTCAGTTAAAAAAAGCTGGGAAAAACTACTCAGGCTTATGTCCTTTTCACGAAGAGCATACTCCTTCTTTTTCTGTAGCAGGTGACCGTCAGTTTTATTACTGTTTTGGTTGTGGACGTGGCGGAAACGTTTTTAATTTTATTCAAGAATTAGAAGGTGTTAGTTTTCAAGAAGCGGTTGTAAGAGTGGCTGAAATGGAAGGAATTCCGTTAAGTACCCAGTATACGACTGCAGCAAAGCAAGCTAGCCATAATAAAAATGACTACTTATATCAAATGAATCAACAAGCTTGCGAAGTTTATCAACATATATTGAAAAATACCCAAATTGGTGAAGTAGCTCGGACTTATTTAGAAAAAAGGCAGTTAGATAGCGAATTGCTAGAAGAATTTCAAATTGGTTTTGCTCCAGATCGTCGGGATTTCTTGGTTAAAGTTTTTGAGCAAAGAGGATATACTAAAGAGCAAATGGGTGCTTCAGGCCTGTTTATCCAGTTAGAAGATGGCAGGTTCATGGATCGTTTTTATTCACGAGTTATGTTTCCTATTCAAGATGAGCATGGTCGGATTATTGCTTTTTCTGGTCGCTATTTACCAACAAATGATGAGGCAAACGATAAGCGTCAGCCTAAGTATTTGAATAGTCCTGAAGGTGAGATATTTAACAAGCGTGAAGTGCTATTTAATTTACATCGGGCAAAGGGTACTATGCGAAAAAATCAAGAAGTCTATTTATTTGAAGGCTTTATGGATGTTATTGCAGCGTATAAAAGTGGCATTCCCAATGGTTTAGCGTCAATGGGTACTAGCTTAACTGATCAACAAATTCGCCGTATGGATAAATTGGTTAATCAAGTTGTTCTTTGTTATGATGGCGATCAAGCGGGTCAACATGCGATATATCGCGCCGTTTCGCTGTTTGAAGAACAAAGTCAGTTAAAAATTTTAATTGTCAGCCTACCTGACCGATTGGACCCAGATGAATATGTTAAAAAATATGGATCAGAATCTTTTGTTCAATTAGCACAACACTCACGGCAATCAGTTTTTCAATTTATGATGCAATACAAAAGAGCTGGTAGGAATTTAGAAAATGATCAAGAGCAAATTACTTATCTAAATGAATTGCTATTTGAATTGAAAAAAGTCGATTCAGTCATTGAGCAAGATAGATATTTAAATCAGTTAGCACTTGAATTTAATGTAAGTCGCGATGCCTTACAGCAACAACTTTCTGAAATTCAATTACCAAGCTCTATTGCGACGGTGCAGTATGATTTGCCAGTAGAGGAAAATCTGCCAGTTAATCAAGCACCGAAGATTTCCGTTCAAGTAGTTGTGAAAAAAACACAATTACAAAAAGCACAAGAATTATTACTATACCGACTTTTCAATAATCCTACACTGAATCAGCGCTTAAAAGCCGATGAAGTATTTTTCATTGATGAGATTTATCAAGAAATATATGTATTATTTGATAGTATTCTTGATGGTCAGGATACTTTCACTATTCAACAATTTTTGGATGTATTACAGGAAAATCATTTGCGTGGAAAAGTTGTTGAAATTGCGAATATGAATGTTCCAAAAGAAATGAATGAACAAGAATGGCACGATGTTATCACGCTAATAAAGAAACATCGACTTCAAGAGTTACTGATTACAAAGAAAAATGAACAACAATTAGCTAGACAACAGCATCAAACAGATTTAGAATTAAGATTAGCTGTTGAGATTATTCAATTAACGAAACAATTGAAACAAATGAGTCAATAGATGAAAGGGGACTTCTCAATGTCTGAAAAACCACAAAAATCATATGAACAAGCCGTTGACCAATTTATTCGTGAAAATCGCTATAAAGGTCAAGTTTTGTATGATGACTTATCAAACCAATTAGTCGTACCTTATTCTTTAGATGCTGATGCGATGGATCAATTAATTCAAAAAGTAGAAGACTCTGGAATAAGTGTAGTCGATGAAAATGGCGAACCATCTATTCACTCACTTAAAAGCAATCAAAAACATGCAGAAGAAGAGGAAGTAGATGACCGTGATTTATCTGCACCTACAGGAGTCAAAATTAATGATCCTGTAAGAATGTATTTAAAAGAAATTGGTCGTGTTCCATTATTAACAGCTGATGAAGAAGTTTCTTTAGCCTTAAAGATTGAACAAGGCGATCAAGAAGCAAAACAACGTCTAGCTGAAGCCAATTTACGATTAGTAGTAAGTATTGCTAAACGCTATGTTGGACGCGGCATGCAGTTTTTAGACTTAATTCAAGAAGGTAATATGGGCTTGATGAAGGCTGTTGAAAAATTTGATTATCGTAAAGGATTCAAATTTTCTACTTATGCTACTTGGTGGATTCGTCAAGCGATTACGCGGGCGATTGCTGATCAAGCGAGAACTATCCGTATCCCGGTGCATATGGTTGAAACGATTAATAAATTAATTCGTATCCAACGTCAATTGTTACAAGAATTAGGCAAAGAACCTACACCAGAACAAATTGCCGAAAAAATGGAAATGCCAACAGAAAAAGTACGTGAAATTCTAAAAATTGCGCAAGAGCCAGTATCCTTGGAAACGCCAATTGGTGAAGAAGATGACTCACATTTAGGTGACTTTATCGAAGACCAAGAAGCTACTTCACCAGCTGAACATGCGGCTTATGAACTCTTAAAAGAGCAATTAGAAGATGTACTTGATACATTGACTGATCGTGAGGAAAATGTTTTACGTTTACGCTTTGGTATTGATGACGGTCGTACACGTACATTAGAAGAAGTAGGGAAAGTATTTGGAGTAACCCGTGAACGTATTCGACAAATCGAGGCAAAAGCATTACGTAAATTACGCCATCCTTCACGTTCAAAACAATTGAAAGATTTCTTAGAATAATATTTTTTGGACTTACCCTTTCTTTCTTTTTTTGATTGAGGTAAGTCCTTTTGGTTTTCTGTATTTTTAATCAATTTGAAATATAATTTTTTATAAAATGCATTGGTTTTTACTAATAAGTTGTGATAAATTAAAGAATGAGAGTTTAAAAAAGGTATCATTTTAAACTAGTAAATGATTTTATAAAATAAGGAGCGATTTTTTTTGAATAATCGATGCCCAAATTGTGGTTTTGAACCGGTGGAACAAGATTTAATTTGTCCTAATTGCGGGATTGAAATAAAAGAAAATATCACCGAAAAATTGACTCATGATTCGAAAGAAAACAATGTAGCCACGCAAGAAAATGCGTTCATTGATGAAGTAGAAGCAATAAATTTTGAAGACACAAAAGAATTAAATGATGATATCGTATGGTCCGACTTACAAGACGAGCCTATCGGTAAAGTGATGAAAAATTTAGCTGAAGAGCATGATGTTCAATTAGCAGATAATGAAATTGCTGAAATAAATAGCGCACTAACAACTGATAGTGATTTTCCAGATGAATCCGAAACTCAGTTAGCTGATTTTGTGTTGATGCATAAAGAAAAATTGTCAGAAGCACAAAACTCTTCATTAGAAGAAAATCCAATTTTGGCGAGTTATCTTGAAATGCATAACGCAAATAAAGAGACGAAAAAGCAATTAGGGGAATTAGATGATTCGACTAATCCAGATAATGAATCATTGGATAATCATGATGTAATTGAGAATCAAAAGGCGAATCGTCCTCAATTTGATTCGGATTATATAGAAGATACATTACCGGAATCCGATGAGGATCCTATAGCTCTTGCCATGAAAAAAATTGATGAATTTAATCAACCAAAATCCTCATTTGAACAAGAAAGTGAGAGTGACAATGAGACTTCATCAAAAAAATGGCGTAATATTGCACTTGTTGGAGCGACAGTATTACTAGTTGGCGGAGGGTTTTATTATTCACATTACCAACGTCAGAAAGATAGTGAACAGCATATAATTGAACAAATAAATAAACAGGTAAGTCAATTAGCCAAAAAAATAAACAATCTATACACTACTAAACAAGCATCATATTTAAAGGATTCTGTAACGTTGGCAGAGATTAATGAACTTGAAAAAGAGTTGAAAAATTTTGATGGTCAAAAAGATTATCAGAAGCTTAAGAAGCAATTAGCGGATGCAAAAGAACAATTGCTAAAAGTACAGGAAATTAATGATTACTTTACTTCACCAGTGTTAAAAGAAGGTAAGTTGAATAAACACGCAGCTTTAGATTATTCGAAGAAATTTGATATGAAGTTGATTAGTAACCCTGAATCTTCCTTTGATAAGTTAGCAAACGAAGCTATTCTATTTGGACAAAAAGCATATACAAATTATGAAAAAGCCCAAACAGCAACTAAAGAACTTTCAGATGGTTATAAAAATGGGATATTAGCAAGTTCAGTAACTCGTGAAAAATATCAGCAGGCCAAAAAATTAGTTGAACAATTAGTAGACAGTAAGCAAAAGGATGAGATGGAAAAACAACTGCAGACAATTGATCAAGCACTTACTAAAAATGAGCAAGCTGCTAAAAAAGATGATGCTGAAAGTTCTCAGAATCCAAGTAATTCTGATGGAAAATCTACACAAGCAGCAACTTCAAGTCCTGTAGTACAGATTCAATCTAATCCTGTCAATACACAACCAATTTATACTTCTAGAATTAATGAGCAAAGTGAAATCTTGTCTCCACAGAGTACGCATCAAAACGCTAATCAACCCTTGATTGCTAGTCGACCTTCTGATTTGCAAGATGTGAATAATTCTGCATGGCAATGGGCTGATGGTGTACAGGATCGTGTATTACAAGCTTGTATCAGTAGAGGCTATATTGTAAGCGGTGGTTACGTTCTTGAACGTGTACGTATTGAAAATCAGGAAGGTTACTATAATTTGTTTGCAGTAATGCCGAGTGCAAAATTCCCAAATGCAAGTAGCAAAAACCCAATTTATGTTGTAACTATTAATTGTAAAACTGGATTTTATAAAGGAAATGGTAATGACCACACGATTCGCTAGTCGTGATAAATAATTTCATATTGCCAGAACTCTCTTTTTTCGATATGATAAGAACATCATATTTGAAAAAGGGAGTTTTTTTATGCAGTTAGGTTTAACATTTAGGCAAGGTGTGAAAGATTGTTTACCTACTGTACTAGGTTATATTGGTATTGGTTTTGCCATGGGAGTGGTAGGTAAAGGTGTAGGTCTATCAGTGATACAAGTAGGAATGATGTCGATTCTGGTCTATGCGGGTAGTGCCCAATTTATTATTTGTGGTCTGTTAGCTTTAAATGCACCAATATCTAGTATTGTATTAACTGTCTTTATGGTCAATTTTCGCCATTTTTTGATGAGCTTATCAGTAGCCCAACATTTTAAACAAGTAAATTTATTCAATCGCATCGGTTTAGGAACGTTATTAACAGATGAATCCTATGGGGTCTTAACGGTCGAATTATTAAAAAATAAAAGCGTGACGAGTCAATGGATGCACGGACTTAATCTAACGGCCTATCTGAGTTGGATTTTTGCGACGATGGCGGGGGCATTATTTGGTGGATTCATCCATAGTCCTGAAACATTTGGCTTAGATTTTGCACTCGTTGCGATGTTTTTAGGGTTATTTTTATTCCAGGTAGAACGATCATTCAAACCAAAAACATTACAAACAAGTATTTTACTTATAAGTATTTTTAGTTCATTAATCCTTTTGATGCGCCTTTTCTCAGCTGAGGTGGCTGTATTAGCTTCTACATTAATTGGTTGCTTTGTGGGGGTGATGATGCATGAGTCTTGATTTTCTAGTACTGATGGCTTTATGCGGCTTAGTCACTTGGCTACCAAGAATTTTGCCATTTGTATTTTCTAATAAAATTCATTTTCCTAAAAAGATAGAACTGTTTATGAGTTATTTACCTTTAAGTATTTTAGCTGCCCTTTTCTTCCAAAGTTTGTTTACCTTTCATGAAAATCAGTGGCCAGAGTTGAAAATTCCTGAATTGATTGCTTGTATTCCCACGCTTTTTGTAGGATACTATAGTAAGGATTTAATGAAAATTGTCGTGACGGGTATTATATCGATTGCTTTGATCAGATTATTTTTATAAAGGAGAATTTATGAATCATTTATTAGCAACTATCATCAGTGGTTTAGTTATTGATGAAAATGAAAATTATTATTTTGTTCAAAAAGAGGGGCAAACTTTTCGCTTACATAAAAATGAAGTACAAACCTCTCTTGGTCAGATGGTAGAAGGGTTTACTTATGTGAATCAAAAACAACAATTAGCGATGACGACTAAGATTCCTAAGGTGCGTCAAGGTCATTATGCCTTTAGCAAAGTGACTGAAGTGCGTAAAGATTTAGGGGTATTTTTAGATATTGGTTTACCAGATAAAGAGGTGGTACTATCCTTAGATGAATTACCAACTTTAACCAATCTTTGGCCAAAAGTAGATGATGAACTCTTAGTTGGTTTACGTATTGATGATAAAGATCGTATTTGGGCAACTTTGGCTGATGAAAAAATCTTTAAAGCTATGAGTAGAAAAGCGACGGAGCAAATGCATAATCAAGATGTGAAAGCCCGGGTTTATCGTCTAAAAATGGCCGGTACCTATGTATTAACACAAGATTATTATTTAGGCTTTATTCATCCAAGTGAACGCTATGCTGAACCTCGCTTAGGAGAATTAGTCGATGCACGGGTCATTGGTTTACGTGAAGATGGTGTGTTATATTTATCAATGAAGCCAAGGAGTTATGAAGCCATTTCTGATGATGCACAAATGATTTTAGCTTATCTAAACCAATCCACGACGAAATCTATGCCATATACAGATAAGAGTTCACCAGAAGAAATTAAACAATTATTTGGTATTAGTAAGGGTCAATTTAAGCGTGCATTAGGTCATTTGATGAAACAAAAATTAATTGAACAAGTTGACGGCAAGACAAATCTACTATAAAATTTTTATTGAGCATTTTGTGTAAATGGTAGGGGGTACATGTCATGAATACAATGGCAACCTTAAATAAAATAAAGAAAATGTTGCATGATGCGGGCTTTAAATTAACACCCCAGCGTGAGGCAACGTTATTAGTTTTGCTTGAAAATGAGAAAGATCATCTCTCAGCAGAAGAAATCTACTTTTTTGTCAAACGTAAAAATCCTGATATTGGCTTAGCTACTGTATATCGTACGTTAGAAATCTTAACGGAATTAAAAGTGGTGGACAAAGTTAGCTTTAATGACGGTGTTGCACGTTATGATTTAAGAAAAGAAGGTGCCAAACGTTTCCATCATCATCTTCTTTGCTTAGAATGTGGTAATATTGAAGAGATTGAAGAGGACTTATTAGGAAGCGTTGAGGAAGTCGTGGAAAAAAGATATCATTTTCTAGTAAAAGATCATCGCTTAACTTTTCATGGCATCTGTAAAAACTGTCAAGAAAAACATCAATTGGAAGGGAGAAGTTAAAGGAATTTTCCTTACTTCTGCCCTTTTTTCAGGATAGGGGTTTATAAGATGGAAACTCAATTGCAGGCATATCTTCATTATTTAACGACCGAAAAACATTTAGCTCAAAATTCATTAGTGAGTTATGAACGAGATTTAAAGCATTATTTTGCATTTTTAAAAGAAAAAGAAATTACCGATTTAGAGCAAGTGCAAAAAGCCCATGTACAGCAATTTTTACGCAAATTACAAGAGGATAAGCGTGCGACTTCTTCTATTATGCGGATGTTAAGTAGTATCAAAAATTTTCATTTATACTTACAACTCCAACAAATCACTACACATAATCCAGCAAGTAGCATCGAAATGGCAAAACTTGCGCCTAAAGTTCCCGAGTATTTGACGATTGAAGAAGTGAATCAATTATTGCAACTGCCAGATACCAAAAGTTTACGTGGCGTTCGTGATCGGGCTATTTTAGAGTTGTTATATGCTACAGGTTTAAGGGTCAGTGAGTGTATCGCCTTAAAGGTTGAAAATGTACATTTAGATTTAGCCTATCTTGAATTTGAAGGAAAAGGGCAAAAAGTGCGTATATTACCCTTGGGCAGTGAATGTGTCAAATGGTTGAGAAAGTATCTATACCATGTACGGCCATCTTTAATGAATCATCAAGAAAATCAGATTCTTTTTTTAACCCAACAAGGAAAAGCATTTACAAGACAAGGCCTGTGGAAAAATATCAAGCAATATGTCGCGCAATCAGGTATTCAAAAGGTTGTAACCCCACAGACTTTGCGGCATAGTTTAGCCATCCATCTTTTACAAAATGGCGCTGATTTAGCCAGTGTGCAAGAATTACTTGGACATGTGGATTTATCAACGACACAAATGTATGTGCAAGCAACAAAGCGCCGATTAAGTGAATCTTATCAACAATTTTTCCCTAGAGCATAGAAATGAGGTATCTATTTGGAATTACAATTTAAGCTTGAAGGTTTTGAAGGACCTTTAGACTTATTATTACATTTGATAAACAAGTTAGAAATTGATATATATGATATTCCAATTGCTGAAATCACGGAGCAATATTTAGAATATCTTCATGCCATGCAGACTTTTGAATTAGAAATTGCTGGTGAATATATTGTGATGGCGGCAACCTTGATGGCGATGAAAAGTAAAATGTTATTACCAACGCAACAAGTGGATTTTGATGAAGACTCGCAATATGAGGAAGACCCAAGAGAAGCTTTAGTGGAGCAATTATTGGAGTACCGTAAATATAAATATGCTGCTAAAGAATTATCTAAAAAAGCAGAGGAACGGAGCCAATTTTATACGAAACGCCCCACTGATTTACAGGAGTACCAGCAAGAAGTACGCCTAGATTTAAATCAAGTGAATACCATTGATTTGTTTTTGGCTTTTCACCATATTTTGGAAAAACAAAAGCGTAAAATGAATGTCGAGGCTACCGTGGTGGCAGATGAGTTTAGTATTGAAGATAAGATGGTCGAAATTCAAGAAAGATTGTTAAAAGTCCCAATAAAGCAAGGCGTCACACTAGATAGTTTATTAACAACGTATAATCGTAGCGAAATCGTGATTACTTTTATGGCATTATTGGAATTGTTAAAACATCAACAAATTAAAGTACAACAAGCAGCAAGTTATGAGCCATTATATTTGTATCGAGTAGAGGAGGTGTAATTTTGGATATTAGTCAATTGGAAGCTTTATTATTTGTGGCAGGCGATGAAGGGATGAGCATCAATGAACTCAGCTATGTTCTTTCCTTATCCACTGAACAAGTATTTGCAGGCTTAGTACAATTAAATCAAAAATATAAAGAAGATGAAACCTGTGCCATTGAACTGAAAGAATATGCTAACCGCTATATGATGACGACCAAGGGAAAATATCAAAACCTTTTACAAAAATATAGTCAGTCACCAATGGCTGCTCGATTATCTCAAGCTGCTTTAGAAACTTTGGCTGTAATCGCGTATAAACAGCCTTTAACGCGTATGGAAGTAGATCAAATTCGAGGGGTTAATTCCAGCGCATCTATCCAAAAATTACTAAACTTTCAGCTAATTGAAGAAAAAGGTCGCTTAGAAGCACCGGGTCGCCCTAGAATATATGGCACAACAGCTTATTTTATGGATTATTTTGGCTTGAAAAATATAGAAGAGTTACCAGATATTTCCGAAATGGAAGCTGATTTAGCGCAAAATCAAACGCAGTTATTATTTAAAGGATTGGCCGAAGAGGAAGAAGGAAATCCTGATAACCTAGAACAAGAATAATGGAAGAGAGGAAAACGATGGAAAGACTACAGAAAGTAATTGCTCATGCTGGGGTGGCTTCTAGACGTAAAGCTGAGCAACTGATTTTAGATGGCAAAGTGAAAGTGAATGGTCAGACAGTGACGACACTTGGCATAAAAGTTAACGCTACTGACGAAGTAAGTGTCAATGATGTCCCCATTTATCAAGAAGAACCTGTTTATTATATGTTTTATAAACCACGTGGCGTAATCACAGCTGTTGAAGATGATAAGGGCCGTGCCGTTGTGACAGATTATTTCACCGATGTGACGCAAAGAATTTATCCGGTGGGAAGATTAGATTATGATACATCAGGTTTGCTTTTATTAACGAATGATGGTCAGTTTGCCCAACGTTTAACACATCCTAAGCATGAAGTGGAAAAAACATATGTGGCTAAAGTCAAAGGTTTAGCTGATTCTAAAAAGCTTTATCCATTAACAAAAGGTTTACGCCATGAAAAAGTGAACTATGCGCCGGCTCGCTATGAGATTTTATCTACCAATCAAAGCAATGGAACAAGTATTGTGAAATTAATGATTCATGAAGGAAAAAATCACCAAGTCAAAAATATGTTCAAAGCTTTAGATTTACCGGTGATGAAATTAAAACGTGAAGGTTATGGTGATTTAACGTTAGGTAATCTTCGTCCAGGTCAATATCGCCCATTAACTAATAAAGAAGTCAAACATTTGCTGCATTTATCAAAATAACCATTTGTAATTTATTTCACATAAATTGTGCAAAAAGGTTGTTTTATTTTTGAATAGGTGTATAATATAGCTGAACTTGAAAAAATATAGAATAAGGTTCGTCTTCAGGGGCAGGGTGTAATTCCCGACCGGTGGTGATAGTCCACGACCTGTTCAGTAAGTTTACTTATTGAATGGCTGAGCTGGTGAAATTCCAGTACCGACAGTATAGTCTGGATAAAGAAGATTGGCGTATTTGATTTACTCTATTTTTGTGTAATGATGTACCCTATTTTTCCCCTGGAAAAATAGGGTATTTATTTTATGGATGTGAAGCGACTTGTTCAGTCACGAGCGGATAAGGTTTTCCAACACGTCGGGAAAGTCGAAAAAGATAAGACTTTTCCAGACGGGGTGGCTTATACGTCGAAGTGGCTAGTCGCTGAACACAGATTACATTATGGATGTGAAGCAGTTATGTTAGCTGCGCAGCTATTTTTAATGAAGTAAACGATTTCTTATTTACACAAAAAGGTAGTTAGATAGGTTCATTCATGGAGATGAATCCTTGTAAGGAGGATTAATTTTATGAAGAATAGTAGAGTTCAAAAATTAGTGGGGGTAGCTGTTTTAGCTGCGATGGCGTTAGTATTACAATATTTAGCTTTTCCAATACTTCCAGCCTTTAGTTTTCTTAAGATTGATTTTAGTGATATCCCAGTCTTATTGAGCATGTTTTTATTCGGTCCACTAGCGGGTGTGAGTACGGCATTTATTCGTTCGTTCTTGCATCTATTAACGACAGGGATTGCTGATCCAGCCAATATGGTTGGTGATGTAGCTAGTTTTTTAGCTAGTATGGTTTTTGCTTTACCGATTTTTGTGTTCTTCAAGGATACGACTAAAAAATCAAATCGTTATTTAGGTTTATTTATAGGAATTTGTTCATTAACTGTATTCATGAGTGTGGCAAATTATTTTGTGATTACACCACTTTATTTACATTTCTATTCACTGTCTGCCAATCAAATGCTAGGAATGGCTTTAAGTAAGTATATTGCAATTGGCATTGTACCTTTTAATCTCATTAAGGGCGCCTTTGTTTCTGTTGTTTTTGTAGTATTGCATGCGAAATTACTACCTTGGCTTTCACGTAAAACGCTTCGAAAAACAAGTATAAATATTCATTAATAAAAAATTAACGGCTCTTTGTCAAGTAGTGTTGTTGGCAATTAAGTCAATTGGAGAGAAAGTTATTTTGGCTCTTTGTCAAGTAGTGTTGTTGGCAATTAAGTCAATTGGAGAGAAAGTTATTTTATGAATGCTTTCTCTCTTTTTTTTATTTTCTTTTCTTTCTTCAATCGATGCTTA
>NZ_JBQKFH010000045.1:0-15468 GCF_052119425.1 Enterococcus cecorum | reverse complement strand
CTAGGGTGGAAAAGTCCAGTTCAATACAGAATTCACCTTATGAGTGCATAAAAAAACGTAGTAGACAAAACTACTACGCTAATAAAGTCTAACTTTTGGGGGTCACATCACTTGAAGGAATACTTCTGGCTGTCTATTTTTTGTAGGTCTAAAATCCGTCTCCAGTACAATTGTCTGCAGATTTTATTCTTGATACAATCAATTTATCAAAACAATTATGAGGTGATGACATGGGATTATTTAACGGTTTATTAGGTAATGCAAGTAAAATGAATATCGAAGTAGCTCAAAAGGAGTTACAAGATGTCTTAATGCCTGAGGAAAAAGTTGATTTAGCCTTTAAACTTGTCCGCGATTTATTAGTTTTTACTGAAAAAAGACTAATTATTGTCGACAAACAAGGCATGACTGGCAAAAAAGCGGAATATAAATCCATTCCTTATCGCTCTATTTCACGCTTTTCAGTGGAAACAAGTGGTCATTTTGACTTAGATGCTGAGTTAAAAATCTGGATCTCTAGTGCCGAACTCCCTGCTGAAAGCTTACAATTCAGAAGTGATGATAGCATTGTGGCCATTCAAAAAGCATTGGCCCAAGCAGTCTTAAACTAAACCTAAAAGAGAACTAGTCCTTTAATTGTTGCGACTAGTTCTCTTTTCTTCTTGCTAAAAAATGATTTGATTCCACAGTTCAATTGGAATGCTTTCAATCTCAGTATTCGTCTCAATAGCCGCGTACACATCACGCTTCATCGCCTCATATCCCTCATTAGCCTCTTCAAGCGTCAAATTTAACGGATCCCACCAACCAATGATTCGCTCTGGAAATTTTGTATCGAAGTGTTTTTCATACTCTAATTCTAAATCTCTAACTGCTTGGCCAAATTCATCAAAGTTTTTAAATCGCATTTCTACCACCCTTACCTTCTACTTAGATATATTTAGTAAATGGTTTTTACCTTTTTCTATAGTTACGACTTTTTTAATTTTCAAATCTATTTTGAAAAAATTCACTCCAGAACGGGTTCTCACGATTGAAAACTGCTATTTCTTCTTCAGTCATGGCATATGGATAGTCGGTAAACAAGTTGTAAATTTTCTTTTTATCAAATGAGAAAAGATGCAGTCCGACTCTGTCCATATTGTCCACCCACCAAATTTGGTCGGCATCATTTTCTTTATAAAAATAAATCTCATCCGACATATCCTATACTTCCTTTCAAAAATATCAGTGGATTTTGGGGAACTGTTCATTATTCTTTACTCTTCGCTTAAAAATGAAATCGCTTTTTGATATTTTGCTACTCTTTTTCTATCTCTATCTGTAACATTGGCTAATCTTGAAAGATCAGAATTATGCTTCAAATCGGCCAACTTTACTTGTCTGGCTAATGGATTTTACTTTACACGTAATATATATTCTTCGTAGTTTTCATTACGTTTCTTAGTTAGGATTCCAACGGCTTGAACAACCTCTTCAGGTAAGCCCTCCATGCGTAAATCCTCTAGCGTCCAATCCGAATCTTCTACTACATCATGCAATAATGCCACCGTTTTAGCTAGCTCACCTTCTACCAAACTTGCAACAAAGAGTGGATGCTGGATATAATCCACCCCTGCTTTATCAACTTGACCTTTATGCGCATCCTCTGCTATCGCTAAAGATTGCTGATATAACAACATTTGACACCTCCTATTCTCCATTTCATCTTACACTTCTCATTCTAAATCTATTTTCTTAAAATTCCAATTGCTTTTTTCCAGAAAATAATATAAGATACATTCGTTATAAAAAAGGAGGCATAATTATTATGAATGAATCTTATTTTGATGGTGGTTTAGCTACCTATATCGGCACTTATCTACTAGCGGCAATTATTACAATTTGTACATTTGGTATCTGTACACCTTGGGGAATTTGCCTGCTGTATAATTGGAAAATCAAGCATACCGTCATCAATGGACGCAGACTTTATTTCGATGGAACTGCCATGCAATTATTTGGTAACTGGATCAAATGGTTCCTACTCACCATTATTACTTTAGGTATCTATAGTTTTTGGCTCAATATCAAGCTAGAACAATGGAAAGTCAAACATACACACTTTATCTAATACGTTTACGGAGGACTTATGATAACGAAATACTTCTATATCATGATGCTCCTCTTTAGTTTAATTTGCTTGTTTTTAATTCACTTCCTTCATGGCTTGCTGCAATATATGCCATTTGCTTTGTGGGAATGATTATCAAGAGAATGAAAAAATTAGTATCCTTATCCAAACATACCAGATTAAAAAAATGAAACACAACGGATGTGAATAGTTAATGCTTAAGTTAATTATTGTAAGTATTATTGCTATAATCGTTGTACTTTTTGTCAGACTGTCCAATTTAAAATATATCAAGCAAGATTTAGCGCAAGAATTAGATGAACTCGAACATAAACAGAAAATAAAAAAAGGTGAAACTAAAATCTGAAAAAAAGGCCATACCATATTTAAATTAGAACGAATCCCTTTTGACTGGCAAGCACTTATTGTGTATATTTTACTTATTTCCATAATTATTTGGCTTATCATAAAATAAATAAACCAACGAGACTGCAGATATGTTCGCAAAATACCTCAAAATAAATTAATTAAACAAGGGGTAGTCAAAAGGGTAGTCAAAAGAAAAAATCGACACTCCAGATAAAAGCTAGAGTGCCAATAAACGTTGCTATAACAATGTTTTGAATGAGATTCTCGTGCAAGGACGGAATTAATTTGTGAAACCGTATTTTTTGTTGAAACGATCCACGCGTCCGTCTGCTTGAGTGAATTTTTGACGACCAGTGTAGAATGGGTGTGAATCTGATGTCACTTCGACACGGATTAATGGATAAGTGTTTCCATCTTCCCATTCAACTGTTTCGTTTGAAGTTTTAGTTGAACCTGATAAAAATTTGAATCCTGTTGTAGAATCCATAAATACTACTGGATGGTAATCTGGATGAATATTTGCTTTCATGTTTTTCTCTCCTTTGCCCTGGTCCATTTGCTGAGCCAGAGTTATTCTTCGTTGACATACAACAAACTTATCTTAGCAAAATCCATTTGTACTGTCAATCGTTTTAGCTAATTTTTCTTGATATAACGTCTGTTTGGTCGGATGGTTTTTTCTTCATTCTCAAAAGTAATATCTTGAAAGGCTTGGATAAATTCTTCATTATTCTTCGTTTTACGCAAAATCTGAATAAATTGCTCAGTATAATCCAACGAGTCACCGACCATATTCTTACGTAAGCGCCAAGTCTCTTCTAGTTGTTCTTCTGACATGAGTAAATCTTCTTTACGTGTACCTGATTTCTTCATATCAATAGCTGGGAAAATACGACGTTCAGCTAGTTGACGAGAAAGCTGTAATTCCATATTTCCTGTACCCTTGAACTCTTCATAAATGACATCATCCATGCGACTGCCCGTATCCACTAAGGCTGTAGCTAAAATTGTTAAACTACCTCCTTCTTCAATATTACGGGCTGCCCCAAAGAATTTTTTAGGTTTATACAAAGCAGCCGGATCAATCCCTCCACTTAAGGTACGGCCACTTGGCGGAACAACCAAATTATAAGCACGAGCAAGACGGGTAATACTATCCATCAAAATCACAACATCACGCTTATCTTCTACCAATCGCATCGCTCGTTCTAAAACTAACTCCGAAACGCGTGTATGATTGCTAGGTTGTAAATCAAAAGTAGAATATACGACATCCCCTTTGACACTGCGTTCTAAATCAGTTACTTCTTCTGGACGTTCATCAATTAACAAGACAATCAATTCAACATCTGGATGATTTTCAGTAATCCCATTGGCAATTTCTTTTAAAATCGTGGTTTTACCAGCCTTTGGAGGAGCCACAATCAAACCACGTTGCCCAAATCCCACAGGCGCAAACATATCAATCATCCGTGTCGTCAAAATATTGCCTTTCGTTGATAATTGAATTTGTTTATTTGGATATAAAGGCGTTAATGCCGGAAAATGTGGACGTTGTTTGGCTTCTTCAGGATCTTTACCATTCACACTTTCAACATGCATCAACCCATAATAACGTTCACTTTCCTTGGGTGGACGGGCTTTACCTGCGACTTTATCCCCTATCCGCAAGCCAAAACGTCGAATTTGCGAAGAAGAAATATAAATATCTTCAGCACTCGGGCCATAGTTAATTGGTCGCAAAAATCCATAGCCGTCTTGATGGGTAATGTCTAAGATACCTTCCATATAGAAGAAACCTTGCTTTTCTGCCTGTGCACGGATAACTGCTAGTGAAAGTTCTTTTTTATTCATTTGACTGTAGTAAGGAATCTTAAACTCGCGTGCATATGTATAGATTTCTTTTAAAGTTTTGTTTTCTAACTCAGCCATTGTTAAATAATCACTCACGCCCGAATCACTCCTCAATCATTTGAATATCTGCCCCTAAAGCAGTTAGTTTTTCAATAATATGGTCATACCCACGTAAAATATTTTCTACTTTGGAAATCTTTGTCGTACCCTCTGCCATTAAGCCCGCAATCACAAGACAAGCCCCGGCACGTAAATCAGAAGCGGCTACCTCTGCACCGGTTAGATGCGCTGTATGACCAAGATACATATAATTTCCTTCAACTTTTGCATTTCCACCCATACGAGCCAATTCAGGAATATGTCCAACACGTTTAGGATAAATCGTATCAATAATTTCTGAAGTACCTTGTGCTTTAAACAGTAATGGTGTAATTGGTTGTTGTAAATCAGTCGCAAATCCAGGATACGGGAAAGTTTTAACGCTGATTGGATTTAACTTTTCTGCAGGATAGACATAAATACTATCTTCAGAAATATCCATTCGCACACCCATTTCTTCTAATTTAGCAATAAAACTTTCTAAGTGTTCGAAAATCACATTTTTAACCGTCACCCCTTGTCCTACCGCAGCAGCCATTGAAAGATAGGTACCTGCTTCAATACGGTCAGGAATAATCATATGACGACATCCATGTAAATGCTCAACACCTTCAATTCGGATTTCATTGGTTCCAGCCCCACGAATTTTCGCACCCATATTATTTAATAAAGTCGCTACATCGATAATTTCAGGTTCGCGAGCGGCATTTTCAATAATCGTCTTGCCTTTTGCCTTCACAGCTGCCAACATCACATTAATTGTAGCCCCAATCGAAACCATATCCATATAGATACGTTCTCCTTGAAGACCTTTCTCATCAGTGCGCAAATACATCGCTCCTTGTTCGTTGGTCACTGTAGCACCTAAAGTTTCAAATCCTTTAATATGCAAATCAATTGGACGAGGACCTAAATTACAGCCACCAGGTAAGCCAACAACCCCTTCACCAAACTTTGCTAATAATGCACCCATAAAATAGTAGGAAGCACGTAAGCTATTGATTTTACCACTTGGCATCGGAATAGAGACAATTTCTCTTGGGTCAATTTCTAAAGTATTATTTTCAAACTTCACTTTTACACCCATAATTTCCAAGATTTCCATTAATGAGTGAACATCTTGAATATCCGGAACACCTTCTAAGATTACTGGAGAATCCGCTAAAATAGCAGCCGGAATTAAGGCCACTGCACTATTTTTAGCGCCTGATATCGTTACTTCTCCTTTTAATGGACGATTTCCATTAATGACTATTTTTTTCATATATATTCACCTTTAACTAAAGAATTATTGCGAGATTTTTACTCATCCTTAATATTTTATCATAGAAAATCTTTAGAAAAAAGAAATAAGAATAAACTCTTAAAAAAACATTTGTCTATTTAATTTATCTATTAAAGCAAAAAAACAGATACCTTTACAATGATATCTGTCTATTATTATCTATTAATCTAGTTGATAGACGGAAATAATTTGCCCATTATCAGAACCGTATCGAATCTCAGCTAAAAAACAAGGAACGCCGCTATTAAAATAAGTAGTTTGTTCTATTCTTAAGACTACCTGATGTTCATCCACACACAAATACTTTTTATCATAAAAATCAGGAAAGTCAGCAGTAATTTTTAGTAATGATTTAGCTAATTTTTGTTTTGTTTGGATATAAATATATTCATAGAGCGAATCTTCTAAGTCATCCATTTGTAATTCTGGAAAGTATTTTTGTGGAATTAATAAATATTCTAGACGTAAAGGTTCGCTATTTACATAACGTAACCGAGTAATATCATAGACCAATTCATTGGGTTTTAGCATTAATTTAGTTGCTTCGTCTTCATCAAGCGGACGAACATCAAAAGAAATCATCCGACTACTTACTTTATAATCTTTAGATGATACTAAATGCATATCAATGTCTTTGTTTTGATTTGTCATATAATCAGAATATAGGACTCCTGCATCTTTGACAATTGTCCCGACCCCTTTTTTTGACAATAAAAAGCCCTCCATAGATAAAACTCGCAAGGCTTTTTGTATCGTAATTCTACTTGTATGATATTGTTCGGCTAAATCAAATTGTTTCGGTAAATAATCTCCAGCATGATAATAACCCGATTGAATTTTTTTTCGGATATCAGCGGAAATTTCCTTATATCCATAATTTCCCATATCAATCCCTCGTTCATAAAAAAACAAGACTAACAATTAAATACATTATTCACTTTTATCTACAATACTATTATACACTAAATAAAAATAAAATGTATCAGTATAAATTAAATAATCATATTATCTTGACAATAATATGGAATAGTTGGATTGAAAGGTGTAAAAAAAACATCACCTACAAAAAATGTAGATGATGCTTTAATTTGCAATTTGCGTAAATCAATTAAGCTTTGTTAGCTGAACCGAACCAGTCGATGTGTTCTTCAGCATCTTTAACGATAGCTGCTTTACCAGGAGCTAATAATTTACGTGGGTCGAATCCTTTACCTTCTAAATCTTTACCAGCTTCGATGTATTCACGAGTAGCTTTAGCAAATGATAATTGGAATTCAGTGTTAACGTTAACTTTAGAAACACCCATTTTAATTGCTTTTTCGATTTGTTCTTGAGGAATACCTGATCCACCATGTAATACTAATGGTACATCGTGACCTACAGCATCAGCAATTGCTTGTAAGTGATCAAAAGCAAGACCTTGCCAGTTTTCTGGGTATACACCGTGAATGTTACCAATACCACAAGCTAAGAAGTCGATACCTGTAGCAACGATTTGTTTACATTCTTCGATATCAGCTAATTCACCAGCACCGATAACGCCGTCTTCTTCACCACCGATTGAACCAACTTCACATTCAACAGAAACACCTTTAGCATGTGCTTTAGCTACAACGTCTTTAGCTTTTTCTAAGTTTTCTTCAAATGGTAAGTGAGAACCATCAAACATTACTGAAGTATAACCAGCTTCGATACATTCTAAAGCTGCTTCGTATGTACCATGGTCTAAGTGTAAAACTACTGGCACAGTGATGTTCATTGATTCGATTAAGTTTTCTACTAAGTTTTTAACAACTTTATAGCCACCCATGTATTTAGCAGCACCCATAGAAGTTTGGATTAAAACTGGCGCATTCTTAGCTTGAGCAGCTTCTAAGATTGCTTGAGTCCATTCTAAGTTATTTGTGTTGAACGCACCTACAGCGTATCCACCTTTACGTGCTGCCTTGAAAATTTCAGTACCTGATACTAATGGCATAATTAATTCCTCCTAAGTATTAGAAAAACTTTTATTTGTTAAGCTATACTTAACCAACATGTATATTTTAGCAAAATTTTTCACGAATTACTAGCATTATCGCTATAAAAATTTAACTTTTTTCAAAAATAACCGAAAAGAACAGCTTTTCATTTCGAAATATTTTCTGAAAATAAAATTAAGCACCTGACAATTGGCCGAGTGCTAAAAATATATTATTGATTATCTAAAGAAGCTTTAACAAAGGCTTTAATTAAGCGTTGTGGACGGTTAGGACGAGAAATCAACTCTGGATGGAATTGGCAACCAACGAAGAATTTTTTCTCTGGTAATTCCACGATTTCCACTAAGCGATTGTCTGGAGAAACCCCTGAAAAGACTAAGCCGTGTGCTTCAAACATTTCACGGTATTTATTATTGAATTCATAGCGATGACGATGACGTTCTTGTACGACTTCTTGATTATCGTAAGCCGCGGCTGTTTTGGTGCCTTTTTTCAATTTGCAAGGATATAAACCTAAACGTAATGTACCACCTAAGTTTTCAACATTTTCTTGGTCAGCCATTAAGTCAATAATATTATTTTTAATTCCTGGATGATTTTCAGCGGTATGTGCATCTTCTAGACCCACGACATTGCGCGCAAATTCCACACACGCCATTTGCATCCCAAGACAAATACCTAAGAATGGAATATCATTTTCACGGGCATAACGAATGGCTTCAATCTTACCTTCTACCCCACGATCACCAAAACCACCTGGAACTAAGATACCATCTACATCACTTAAGTAATCCGCTACATTTTCACGGGTTAACTCATGTGATTTCACCCATTTCAAGTCAATATCAGCATCAAAGGCAAAACCTGAATGTTTCAAACTTTCAACCACTGAGATATAAGCATCTGGTAATTCGACATATTTACCGACTAAAGCGATTTTGACCGTTTTCTTCAAGTTCAAGACACGATTTTCTAATTCTTTCCATTCAGTCATATCCGCAGCAGGCACATCTAATTTAAGATGATCGCAAACAATTTGGTCCATGCCTTGTTTTTGTAAGTTCAACGGAATAGAGTATAAAGTTTCAACGTCGCGTGACTCAATCACTGCTTCTGGCGCCACATCACAAAATTGCGCTAATTTATTCTTCGTTCCTTGTGAAATTGGTTGTTCAGTACGTACGACAAGGATGTTTGGTTGAATCCCTAAACCACGTAATTCTTTGACGCTGTGTTGGGTTGGTTTAGTTTTCATTTCACCAGCAGCTTTTAAATACGGAATCAAAGTAGTGTGAATATACATTACATTATCAGAACCTACATCTGCCTTCATTTGGCGTAATGCTTCTAAAAATGGTAATGATTCGATATCTCCAACCGTACCACCGACTTCTGTAATAATCACATCAGAATCGGTTAGGCTCGCAGCACGCATAATTTTTTCTTTAATTTCATTGGTGATATGAGGAATCACTTGAACAGTCGCCCCTAAGTATTCCCCTTTACGTTCTTTACGCAATACTTCTGAATAAATCTTACCTGTCGTAACGTTTGAGTATTTGTTTAAATTAATATCAATGAAACGTTCATAGTGTCCAAGGTCAAGGTCAGTTTCGGCACCATCATCGGTAACGAATACTTCCCCATGTTGATATGGGCTCATCGTACCAGGGTCCACATTAATATATGGGTCAAATTTTTGAATCGTTACTTTCAAGCCACGATTTTTTAGTAGTCGTCCTAATGATGCAGCGACAATTCCTTTACCAATTGAAGAAACAACGCCACCAGTTACAAAGATATATTTTGTCATTTCATTTCTCCTTTACGTGTTTTCAGGAAGATTCATAAAATAAAAGACGCCCCCTATCCAATCAAAATCAGAATGAATAGGGAGCAATTATTTACACGAATCTGACTCTTAAATTTTAAGAGTGCCCAAGCAATATACTACAGGGTCAAGCAAGAGATGTCAACTACTTACTGAAAATTTTCTTGCCCCCTAAACAGCTAAAACTAACAAACAAACCGCTGGAAGCTTTGTGCTCCAACGGTTTATTTTCATCTTAATATAATTCTAAGTATTGTTCTCTTTCCCATTCTGAAACAGTTTGTCTGAATGATGCCCATTCCATACGTTTTGCTTCAACAAAGTTAGAGAAGATGTGTTGACCTAAAGCATTTACCATTACAGGGTCTACACGCAATTCTTTAATCGCATTGTGTAATGTAGAAGGAAGATCTTTAATTAATGCTTCTGCGCGTTCTTCTTCATTCATGATGTAGATATTGCGGTCTACTGCTGGTGGTGGTGTTAATTCACGAGTGATACCATCTAAACCAGCTTCTAATAATACAGCCATTGCTAAATATGGGTTAGCAGCTGGGTCTACTGAACGTAATTCTAAACGAGTAGATAAACCACGTGATTCTGGCACACGAATTAATGGTGAACGGTTGCGACCTGACCAAGCTACATATACTGGCGCTTCATAACCAGGAACTAAACGTTTGTATGAGTTAACGGTTGGGTTACATACTGCTGTGTAAGCACGAGCATGCTCGATTAATCCACCTAGGAAATGATAAGCTGTTTGACTTAATTGTAATGGACCTTCTGGATCAAAAAAGACATTTTGATCATCTTTGAATAAAGACATATTACAGTGCATACCTGAACCATTGATACCAAATAAAGGTTTTGGCATAAATGTTGCATGTAAGCCATGTTTACGAGCAATTGTTTTAACCACTAATTTGAAGGTTTGGATATTATCACAAGCTTCGATAACATCAGCATATTTGAAGTCAATTTCATGTTGACCAGGTGCTACTTCGTGGTGAGATGCTTCTACTTCAAATCCTAAACTTTCTAACTCTAACACAATATCACGACGGCAATTTTCACCTAAATCGGTTGGTGCAAAGTCAAAATAACCACCTTTATCGTTCAATGTCTTCGTTACTTTACCATCTTCATCAAGTTTGAATAAGAAGAATTCTGGTTCAGGACCTAAGTTAAATGCTGTGAAGCCCATTTCTTGCATGTGTTTTAAGGCACGTTTTAAGTTACCACGAGGGTCACCAGCAAAAGGCGTACCATCTGGATTATAAATATCACAGATTAAACGAGCTACTTTTCCATGTTCGCTTTCCCATGGGAAGATCATCCATGTTGATAAATCTGGATATAAATACATATCACTTTCTTCAATACGTACGAAACCTTCAATAGATGAACCGTCGAACATCATTTTGTTTTCTAATACTTTGTTTAATTGACTTACTGGAACTTCAACGTTTTTGATTGTACCCATGATATCTGTAAACATCAAGCGTAAGAAACGTACATTTTCGTCTTTAGCGATGCGTTTGATATCTTCTACAGTATAATTTGCTTTTGCCATAATATCCCGCCTTTATTTCTCTACTCATTTTATTTCCACAGCATCACAACATACGATTGTTCTGCTGATATGGATGTTGTTGATTTAAACGACTTTGTGTCATCATTTCATCATAAAAAATTCTTCTGACATCTTTATCCGTAAGTGGCTTCTTGGCTTTTTCTGCTTGCTTTTCTTTTTGTTTTAATTCATACATTCGCTTTATACCAGCCATATTTAAGCCGTCTGCTAAGTAATCTTTAATTTCTAACAAAACATCGATGTCATTTAATGAAAACAAGCGACGATTTCCCTCACTACGTTGTGGCTTAATCAGCCCTTGTTCTTCATAGTAACGAATTTGTCTAGCTGACAGATCCGTCAACTTCATCACTGTACCAATCGGAAAAACAGATAGGCTCTTGCGCAATTCTTTTTCTCCCATCCAATTCCTCCTCGCCTTCGTTTTGTTAGTATTTTCTGAAAACTTATCCATACTATACCAAGTTCGGAAATAGTTGTCAACCTCATATGTTAGAAAACCTTACATGGAATAAAAATTTTTTCAAAAAAACTTAATAAGTATTGATTTATCAACATTTATCAACAAAGGAATTTTTAAAATAAAATAAATAAAAGATTTAAATATTGAACATTATCTGTATAGACCATTTAGAATGTTCATCAAATACAATAAAAAAACCAGAAATCGGCTTACAGGTTCCGTTTCTGGTTAAGCAATTATTTGGGACTAAAACCACAAATAATATATTTTTGTTTGGACTCATCATAATTTTGTGAAGTCACAATTGTTTCACGCTTATATTTATAAATTTCGCTTGCTTGATTATCTGCCAATTCAACCATATAAGGCTCGAATTGTTCCATTAACTGTTGCTTTATAGCCTGAATTAAGGCTTCTTTTCCCTTGCTGCTTTTTGCTGAGATACAAACATTTGGGAATAAGGTCGGTACAAAGTCCTCTTCTTTCATCAAGTCTGCTTTATTATAGACGGTTAATACTGGGGTATCGATAATCTCTAGTTGTTGCATTAAATCAAATACTGTTTTTTCGTGTAATAAACGGTCTTTGGCATGCGCATCAACAACATGCAATAGAAAATCCATAGACTTACTTTCTTCAAGCGTTGATTGGAAGGCATCGATTAATTGCGTCGGTAAATCTTGAATAAAACCTACTGTATCTGTAATAGTCATTTCAAACCCTTCTGGAAGTCGCCATTTTTTTGTTAGTGGATCCAAAGTAGCGAAAAGTTGGTCTTGTTCATATGTGTTAGCCGTCGTTAATATATTCATAATTGTTGATTTACCAGCGTTTGTATAACCAATTAAACCAATTTGATAGACTTGTTTATTTTTACGTTGCTCTCTTGTACGCTCCCGATGCTGCTCGACTTCTTTTAGTTCATTTCTAATTTGGGTAATTTTATTGCGAATATGCCGACGGTCTACTTCTAGTTTTGTTTCACCAGGACCACGCGTCCCAATGCCCCCACCTAAACGCGACATAGAAGCACCCATCCCAGTTAAACGTGGTAATAAATACTCCAATTGAGCGAGAGAGACTTGTAATTTTCCTTCTTTTGAGCGTGCACGAATCGCAAAAATATCAAGAATCAGTTGCACACGATCAAGGACTCTTACCCCTAGTTCTTCGGTCAATATTTTTCCTTGACGTGGGGTTAACTCATGATTAAAGATGACTAAATTGGCTTCGTACGCATCAATAAGTTGTTTGAGTTCTGCTAGTTTTCCTTTACCTATAATGGTTTGACGATCAACTTGTGGTCGCTTTTGTTTCAAAATAAAAACGATTTCGCCGTCTGCTGTTTTCGTTAATCCTCGTAATTCGTCCATCGATGTGTCAAAAATCGCAAAGTTCTCTTCCGTTTCCACACCGACTAAAATGACTTTATCTTTTTCTTTTTCAGGCATTTGATTCACCTCTCATCTCTAAATTATTTCCTTAACCAATCACTTATTGCTAATTCTAAGTCAGCTTGATTTTCTGGATGTAAAACTAAATCCACCCAATTCAAGTCCATACGATTTCTAAACCAGGTTAATTGGCGTTTGGCATATCTTCTAGAATTTTGTTGGATGGCTGCAATCACTTCCTCTAAGCTAGCTTTACCATTAAAATACGGCAAAAACTCTTTATAGCCAATTCCTTTAGCAGCTTGACTATCTGGATAATCTAGAATAAAACGGGCTTCTTGCTCCAAACCTGACTGCATCATGATTTCGACCCGTTTATTAATTCGCTCATATAATAAAGTCCGCTCAGTATTTAAGCAAATGCCAAATGTATCAAAAATTGCTTCATTGTCTTGTTGCGCAAAAATACTTTTATTAGTCAGTTCAAAAACTTCCAACGCACGAATCACCTTACGTACATTATGGTAATCAATCTTTTCAGCGGCCAAAGAATCAACGCGTGCTAGTTCTTGCCATAATGCCTTATCACCATATTGATCAGCAAACCCCTGATATTTTTGACGAATCGTACCATCTGTATCTTCACTTGCTCCTAATTGATAATCTTCAATCAAAGCCTGTAGATAGAGTCCCGTGCCACCAACAACAATCGGTAAATGCCCACGAGCAGTAATTTCTTGAATTTTTTGTTTTGCCAAGGTAATGAATTCAGACACGTTAAAGCCCTCAGCCACCGTTTTAATATTCAACAAATGATGCATAATTCCTGCCATTTCTTCCCTTGTGACTTTAGCGGTACCAATATCTAGCCCTTTGTAAACTTGCATGGAATCGCCATTAATAATTTCCCCATTAAATTTTTGGGCTAACTCGATACTAAGTGCAGTTTTTCCCACCGCAGTAGGACCTGCTATGACAATAATTTTTTCCATTCCACTTTCCTTTATAATGTTTTTGAAAAATAAGCGAGTGGTTTATCTGTCAATTGTTTCATCTGAATTTTGCGTTCATAAATTAATTCAGTTAGTTCATCTGAAAATTGCTCTAAAACCACACGACCGCCTTTATAAGCATAAGCGCCAAATTGGACAGTTTCTTCCGGTGTTAAAACCACTTTTCTAGTTGCAATCTTTTGGAAAAATTCATCTAAAATATGATTTGGTAAGTAAAAGCTATTAGATGAAGCAAACGATTGTAAATAAACATAATCATCAATGGTGATATAGCAATCATCAAAAGCATCAAAACTAACATACTTATCCATCATCATTACACGTTTTTCAAGTAATTCGCGAATTTTTTTATTCAACAATACTAATAATTCAATTTCTTTGACTTTGTGTTCAAGCATCCGCATCTTGACTTGGCGTCGTTCGTCATATCTTACTCGTAAGCTATTGGTAATTAAGACAATCACCGCCCCTAAAATAACGCCAATAAAAGCAGAAATAACTTCATTTAAAGCAATCCATTTCATTTTATCTATCCTCTTTTTTTCTGATTGATTCTAGAATTAATTATAGCATAAAGCGATAATTTCACCAAAAACAATTTGTTTGACCTTTATTGACCAAAAGTGTATACTTCATATTAGCAATTTACTAAGATATTTGCTAAAATAAGGTAAATGAATTTATGAACAACGATTTTTTCGTTATGAAGGAGGATGCTAGGATGAACTTAATTCCTACAGTTATCGAACAATCATCTCGTGGCGAACGTGCTTATGATATTTACTCTCGCCTATTAAAAGACCGAATCATTATGTTAAGCGGACCAGTTACAGATGATTTAGCCAACTCAATTATCTCACAATTACTATTCTTAGATGCCCAAGATTCTGAAAAAGACATCTACCTTTACATCAACTCACCTGGTGGTAGCGTAACTGCTGGTTTGGCTATTTACGATACCATGAACTTTGTTAAAGCAGATGTCCAAACCATCGTTATGGGTATGGCTGCCTCTATGGGTAGTTTCTTACTAACTGCTGGTACTAAAGGAAAACGTTTTGCTTTACCTAATGCAGAAATTATGATTCACCAACCACTAGGCGGAGCGCAAGGACAAGCAACTGAAATTGAAATTGCTGCCCGTCATATCTTAAAGACACGTGAACGTTTAAATAAAATTTTAGCAGAACGTACTGGTCAACCAATCGAAGTTATTGAAAAAGACACTGATCGCGATAACTTTATGACAGCACTAGAAGCCAAAGATTATGGTTTGATTGATGAAATTATGGTTAGCAGCAAAAACTTAAAATAATTGATTCATTAAATAATTATTGAAGCGACTCCTGTTGATTTTTGTACCGACCCCCAAAAGTTAGACCATAAAATCTAACAATTGGAGGTCGGTATTTTTATGTCCAAATATTCTTTTGAGTTTAAAAAGCAAGTTGTAAATGCTTATCTTAAT
>NZ_JBQKFH010000044.1:0-15545 GCF_052119425.1 Enterococcus cecorum | reverse complement strand
TTTTACAACAACATCGTAGGTACCGTTTTCTTGGTTTACATTTTTAATTGTACCTTCGATTGGTTTAACTTCTTGAACTGCTGCTTGTACGGCTACCTCAGAAGTCGTATTTGCTGAACTACTTTCAGTTGTTGTAGTAGTTGTTGTCGTTTCTGTAGAAATAGCACTTGTTTCCGTAGATTCTGCTACAGGAGCGCTTGAGCTACTTGAAACTGTCACTGTTGAACTAGTTGTTGTATTCGTTGTTTGGGTTTCATCAGCAAAATTATTTGTTGCTAAAAATAAAGATAATGTTGCTGCACATACACTAAAAGTAATCCATTTTTTTGATTTTTTCATTTTCCCACTCCTAAAATCAATAAAAATATATGTAAAATTTTATCGAAGTTATACCCTATTTTTTTAGGTGTAAGTAAATAACTATAATTATTTATTAGCAAAAAATATACACGGTCTTGATTCGAAAAGAAGACAAGACCATGTATAATTATACTTCTAATAATTCTTTTTCTTTATCACTAGCAATCTTGTCTAATTCTTTGATACTCTTGTCGGTTAAATCCTGAATATCTTTTTCAGCTGAACGCAAGTCATCTTCGGTTATTTCACTATTCTTTTGTTGTTTCTTATATTCATCGATTGCATCACGACGAATGTTACGAATAGCAACTTTTGCTTGTTCAGCTTCTTTTTTCACTTCTTTTGCTAATTCTTTACGACGTTCTTCTGTAAGTTGCGGAATGACTAAGCGGATGACATTACCATCGCTTGTTGGTGTAATTCCCAAATCAGAAGCTAATAATGCTTTTTCTACTTCTTGAACCATTGATTTATCAAATGGCGTAATCATCAATACACGTGCTTCAGGAATAGTGATTGATGCCATTTGGTTTAATGGAGTAGGTACCCCATAATAAGTTACTTGAACTCGGTCTAATAATGAAGCATTTGCACGTCCAGCACGAATTTGACCTAAATTGCGTTGTAAGTTTTCGGCTGCTTTATGCATTTTGTCTTTTGCTTCGTTAAAAATTGCGTCTGCCATAATAATCTCCTCTTATCTATATTATCTTGGTGATTGAAATCTACCACTTAACTAAATTTTATCACAAAACATTTTTGAACGCTATGAAAAATTATATTATTGTTATCAAAAAAGCCTCTCCCACTGGCAAAAGTAGGAAGGCTTAATCTTAGTAAACGAAACTTATTTTCCTTTAACTGTAGTACCGATATTTTCGCCCATGATTGCCCGACGAATATTACCAGGTTGGTTCAAGTTAAAGACTACTAACGGGATATCATTATCCATACTTAGTGAACTAGCTGTAGAATCCATTACTTGAAGTCCTTTAGCAATAACTTCAAGGTGTGTTAATTTCTCAAACTTAACTGCATTTTCGTCTAATTTAGGATCAGCAGAATAAACACCGTCTACATTATTTTTCGCCATTAAAATAACATCAGCATTGATTTCAGCTGCACGTAAAGCTGCGGTTGTATCTGTTGAGAAGTATGGATTACCCGTACCACCAGCAAAGATGACAACACGATTTTTTTCTAAATGACGTTCAGCACGACGTCGAATATATGGTTCTGCAATTTGACGCATTTCGATTGAAGTTTGTACACGAGTTGGTACACCTTCATTTTCAAGGGTATCTTGTAAAGCTAATGCGTTCATCACAGTTGCTAACATGCCCATATAGTCAGCCTGTGCACGTTCCATTCCCATTTGCGCACCAATTTGTCCACGCCAAATATTTCCACCACCGACTACAATTGCTAATTCAACACCTAAATCATGTACTTCTTTTAATTCTTTCACGATTTCTTTAATAGTTGGAGGATTAATGCCAAAGCCTTTTTCCCCAGCTAGAGCTTCTCCACTTAATTTCAAAATGACACGTTTATATTTAGGTTCAACCATTTTTCTTCCTCCTGACTAAAAAATTTCTCGACTAATTATAGCATATTATCCAGTAAAACCAATCGATTCACTGAAATTTTCCAAAAAAAGGGGCTGACCCATTAGTCTCTTATAAAAAATGAGTATCTAAATAATCCGAATATTCATCGTTGATTTTATGAGTAATCAAGTTGAATATTCGGATTTTCTTTGTTTATTATTAATTGTTTATTTCATCGTAAGGATTTCTTTTTTTAGTTATCTTGCTAAAATACTTTTGGGTCAGCCTCATTAAAATGAATGAGCTTATTGCTTAATTTGGCTCATAACTTCTTCTACAAAGTTATCAACGCGTTTTTCGATACCTTCACCAACTTCAAAACGAGTGAATGAAGCAACTTTAGCGCCTTTATCAGCAACAAATTTACCAACAGTCATATCAGGATCTTTAACGAATGGTTGGTCAACTAATGCAATTTCAGCTTTGAATTTCTTCAAGCGACCTTCAACCATTTTTTCAACGATGTTAGCAGGTTTTCCTTCATTTAATGCTTGTTCAGTAAGGATAGCTTTTTCGTGATCTAATTCTGATTGAGGAATTTGACTTTCATCAACATAACGAGGGTTGATAGCTGCTACGTGCATTGCAACGTCACGAGCTACAGTTTCATCAGTCGTTCCTTCTAATACAGTTAATACAGCGATACGTCCGCCCATGTGTAAGTATCCACCAAATGCATCGTTGTCACCTTTTTCTACTACATGGAAACGACGGAAGCTGATTTTTTCACCGATAACTTGAGTAGCTTCGATTAATGTAGCTTCTAATGTACCTTTAGATGCTTCTAATTTTAAAGCTTCTTCCATGTTAGCTGGACGATGTTCTGCCATTAATTCAGCGATTTCTTTCACTAAGTTTTGGAACATTTCGTTTTTAGATACGAAGTCAGTTTCTGAGTTAACTTCTACGATTGCAGCTACATTGCCTTTGATTGCAACAGAAGCTAAACCTTCAGCAGCGATACGATCGCTCTTCTTAGCAGCTTTAGCCATCCCTTTTTCACGTAATAAATCAATTGCTTTTTCAATAACACCTTCTGTTTCTACTAAAGCTTTTTTAGCATCCATCATCCCTACGCCTGTCATATCGCGTAGTTCTTTAACTAGTTTAGCAGTAATTTGACCCATTTTGATAAATTCCTCCTATTTCATTTCAAAAAAATTATTTTACTTTTAAAAAAAGCTGCTTCAAAGGAGAGTGAGGCTCCTCACTTGGCCCTTGAAAACAGCTCCATTTTGTACATCTAATTATTCAGCTGATGCGTTGTCGCCTTCAACTACTTCAACGATTTCTTCGATTGAAGTTGCGTTTTCTTCTGTTGTTTCGAATAATACTTCTTCAACAACTTCTTGGTCTTCACCTTGGTTACCTTCGATGAAAGCATCTGCCATTTTAGCTGTAATTAATTTAACCGCACGAATTGCATCATCGTTTGATGGGATAACTACGTCGATTTCATCTGGATCGCAGTTTGTATCAACCATCGCTACGATTGGAATATTTAATTTACGAGCTTCTTGAACAGCAATGCGTTCTTTACGAGGGTCTACGATGTACATTACATCAGGAATACGTGGCATTTCAGCGATACCGCCTAAGAATTTTTCTAAGCGTTCACGTTCTTTGTTTAAGCCAGCAACTTCTTTTTTAGGAAGTACTTCGAAAGTTCCGTTTTCTTCCATTTCATTGATAGCTTTTAAGCGACCAATACGTTTTTGGATAGTACCCCAGTTAGTTAAAGTACCACCTAACCAACGATGGTTTACATAGTATTGACCAGCGCGGATAGCTTCGTCTTTGATTGCTTCTTGAGCTTGTTTTTTAGTACCAACGAATAATGCGATACCGCCATCTTCAGCGATTTCTTTCATGTATTCGTAAGCTGCATCTACTAACTTAACTGTTTTTTGTAAGTCGATAATGTAGATTCCGTTTCTTTCTGTGAAGATGTATTTCTTCATTTTTGGGTTCCAGCGACGTGTTTGGTGACCAAAGTGTACGCCGGCTTCAAGCAATTGTTTCATTGAGATAACTGCCATGTTTAAATTCCTCCAATTTGGTTTTTCTTTCTTCTTCTTATCTTTAACCTCGCTGGCAAACTATTTCTAGCACCTACCAACAATCCAATAAGAATGTATCTTTAGTGTGAATGCCACACCCTTGTTAGTATACACTAAGTTTTTGGTAGAAGCAAATAGTTTTTACAATTAAAGCCTATTTTTATTTCATATAGAGATAAATCTGATTGGTATCAACATAAATTGTATAGTAATAATTGTCAACCACTTTTTGAATATTTCCCGATTGTGTATCTAGTGTAGAAAAATCAAACGATGCAGGGTTTAATTGTATGTTCATACCAGAAATATTATTAAACCAGAATTGATTTGGCCAGTATAATTTTTCGTTTTGTGGAACAAGTTTCTTTAATATAGGAAAATTTCTTTCTGAATTAACTAAAACATTAGATGATTTGAAAAATTTATTAGCATTAATAGTTCTTCTACTATCTGTTACAATATTTTTTAAATCATTTGCTAATATATACTTTGAAATTCGAAACTAGGTTTTTGAACGGATAACATACTAGGATACCCAAAACAAAACGCCAATTGGAAATATACAAATAATACAACTGCAAAATTCGTTAATATATATATAGGTTTAACTCTTTCCAAAATCGACAAACACATTATACAAGTTACGGAAATATATATTGGAAAATTGTACCCATCATATCTTCCTAATATTGATATCAATGGATCTCTAAAAACCAAAAGAACACCATAACTAAATATTGCTCCGACTGACAAATAAAATACAGTAACAATTGTAGAAGGTAAAATATTTTGTTTTGAAAATAAACTTAGAGTAACAAAGCATAAAATTATCAAAACAAGAAAAGTAAAAACCAAAATTTTAGATGAATCAGAATATAAAACATAAAAATAATGAAGAACATTATTTATCAATGTTTTTGGAAGATCTCGTATCTTTGCTATTTCAACAAGATTTCCTCTAGTTGCAATTTCTGGATTTAGCTTTGTTTCCAAAAGATAAACAATCACTCCCGTAGTAAAACCAATAGCAGCAGTTAACAGCCTAATCATTTCATCTACAAATTTACTTCCTGTCAGAATTTCATATGAAAATAAAGCCAGGGCATAAACTATAAAAGTACCTGAAGATGATTTATAGCTATTACATAGTAAAAGAACAGATACAGAAGAAACAGCATAGAAAATATACCATTTATTCGTCCAAAATAAATAAGGAATAATCGCAAACAGTAAACTAAAACACATAAATGGGCTATCAAATCTGAAACTTAGGCATTCAAGAAACCAAGGATTTAACCCAATTATTATTGACACCATCGCCATTACAAAAGTAACTTTACCATTTTGAACAAAATATCTTAACGTTAAAATACTACATAATGATAACACTAACTTGAAATAAGAAAATTGGTTAATCCTTGATCCATTAATGTCGACTACCTTGAAATGTCCAAGACAGTAATTCACTTGCTAACCTAGAATAGTGTCTCCAAAAATTTGTATCTCCATAAAATTGCCTTGCTGTATCATCAATATAAGGAAACTGAACCATTTCCAGAGATGTAAGAAACAATAAATATATTACAAAAATTAAAGTAAGTATTTTTCTGTTATCATACAGCCATACTCTAAATCGATGTATTGATTCGCTCATTTTTAACTTCCCCTCTTAAAATTTTCAACCATTTACTAATCAATCATTTTATCTTCCATATACTGTGAATGGCGGATAATCTAAAGAGAAATTAATATTGTAGGCAGGATCCTTAAACAGACTTTCTCCATGTTTTTGCTGCATTTTCTTTATTTCGTTATTAAATCTTTGTTGTTTTTCAGGCGTATCTTCATATCCTCTTGATTTTGATTCGTAATGATATAATTCGACCTCATGCGCCCAAACATTTGTTTTACCCAAATTATGAACTCTAATACAAAAATCGACATCATTAAATGCCACTTCTAAACTCTCATCGAAACCACCAACTAAATCAAAAGTATCTCTGCTAACCATCATACAAGCTGCAGTTACAGCTGTATAATTATAATCTACATATAGTCTTCTAAAATATCCTGGATCATCTTTTTTAGCATTAATAAAAGAATGTCCAGCAACTCCACCCATTCCTACAATAACACCACCATGTTGAATCGTATTATCGAAATACCAGAGTTTTGCTCCAACGCATCCAATTCTCTTAAATTGTGCAAAACCAAGCATTTTTTCAATCCAATTTTCAGTAATAATACTTGTATCATTATTTAAGAATATTAGATACTCACCTTTTGACTCTCTGACAGCAAGATTATTAATCCTAGAATAATTAAATGGAATATCAATAACTTTTCGATGAAATACTCCTGGATACTTCGATTCATAGTGTTTGAATAAATTAATAGATTTCTCATCAGTACTTCCATTATCAGCTAAAATGATTTCAAAATTGTTATAACTGCTCTTTTCGAATATTGAGTCAACACACTGTTTGACATCATCGTAGCCATTTTTTGTTGGTATAATAATACTCACAAGTGGATTGCCTATGATATCGTAATCAACTTCATAAACACCATCATATTTTCCTGGTCTAGCCTTGGCTTTGATACCTCTTCTCATAAAAGCTTCATCTAGCATTTTTGTTGCAAGATTAAATGCATAATCTTTTTGTGAAGCATCTAAAGCGGTTGAGCCTTCTATCGCTCTCCAATGATATAATATTTTTGGAATATGATAAATGGTAGACGCATCTATTCTCTCAGTAAATCTTAAAATAAAATCATGATCTTGAACACCTTCAAAACCTTTTCTAAACCCACCAATATTTTTGGCAATCTCAGTTCTATAAACTCCTAAATGAGAAACATAATTTTGATTTAATATTAAATCAGGTGACCAATCTGGTTTAAAATGAGCATCGTAGCGTTCGTCTTTCTCATTTATTTTATCTTCATCAGAATAAATCATGTTAATTCGATTATCTTTATTCAATATTTTTACAACTTCATATAAAGCATTTTCAGATAAAGTATCATCATTATCAACAAGCGCAATATACTCACCAGAAGCAATTTTCAACGCTGAATTAGTGGCCTCAGATATATGTCCATTTTCTTTTCTCCAATGAACCATTATCTTAGAATTATTCTTTTCATACTCTTTCAATACGTTAATCGTTTTTTCGTTAGTGGAGCAATCATCTGCTATACAAATTTCCCAATTAGAATACCATTGATTTTCAATTGATTTCACACATTCTTTTAACCATTTTGGATCAACATTATAAACTGGAATCAAAATTGAAATTAGCGGATTATATTGAAAATCTTCAATATTTTGTTTTTCAATCGCTAATTGAGGCTGTTCATTCATTTTTATCCAATCTTCATATTGTTGTGTCATATGACGTAAAACATGTCTTCGTTTACGTAATCCCTCTTTTACTCCAGATATACCAGAAATTTTATATACTCGAATGGCTTTCTTTAACAAAATTAATAAATCTTTAGACTTTCTAAAAGGAAATGTAACAGCCTTTCCAGCTCGCCATGTTGTCGATTCAACAAGTTCTCTTTGGACATCATTAAGCCTTCTGATTTCAGCTTGCAAGTATACTTCTCTAGATTGTTTTTCTTTCTTTAAGTTTTCCAATTCACTTTCTAATTCTATTTTTTCCTCTTCAACGTCATCATACCATTGCGCTAAAATATTTGTTAATCCGCCACGATTATTAAAATACTTATCTGATATATACCTATATACATCAAACCATTGTCTTCTCTTAGTTTTATCTTCTCCACGATTGCCTTGAGAGTTTTCTAAAACTCGATAATTCAAATATACATCTTTAACTTTTATTGGTGTTGCACCAGAAGTTACTAAACCTAGAAAGAAATCATAGTCTTGCATAAACAATCGATTAAGGTATAAATCAAATCTATTATTTCCTATAGCTGTCCTTCTAATTAGGGAACATGTATCAATAAAGTTTACCATTGAAAACAATTCCATTGAAAAATCAGGAACTTCATTAATAACTTCTTTAGATTGCAAATTCTTCAACGAATAATATGCAATATCTTTATTGGTAGAATTTAATAACTCAACAGCTTTTTCAATATAATTACTTGGAAGTGTGTTATCACTATCGACAATTAATACGAAATCTCCTTTCGCCCAATCCAAGCCTATATTTCTGGCTACGCAAGCCCCTTTGTTTTCTTGTAAAATATAATCAGAATTTTCAAAAGGACTCTTAGCTAAACAATCTCTTATGACAGAGTCAGAATTATCAGTAGATCCGTCGTTAATTATTAATAAATCAATATTTGAATATGTTTGCTTATAGATACTATCTAAACACTCTTCAATATATTTTTCATGATTGTATGAAGTAACAATAACTGATACTTTTTTTTCCATATTACTCACCAAGCCAATCTCCTTTACGCTTTAATATTCCAGAACTCGATATTCTCAATCTCTTGTTTGAATTACTTTTATCGGACACAACCAAAATTGGCGTTTCTTTCTGAGAAGCAAATGCAATCGGAACATCTTGATTATTTCGTATAGAAACATTTATTGAAAGGTTACAATGATTAACAGTATCAAGCTCTAATTTGTAAGTTTGCTCTTTAACACCTTTGCCTTTTGTCATCCTATCAGAAGAATTATCATTATATAACCAAACATTTCTATCAATGTCTGTAATTGAAAATGCAATATAAGTTTCTACATCTTCAACAACATCATATTTAACTTTAAATTCAACAAATGGATTTTCTTCCGTTACAATAGACTCGGATAGTAATTTCACTTCTAAATTAGTAATTGGAGTTTCATTATTTTCAGTATCTTTTTTTGTACTCTCAGTCTCTTGTATTTCATCCTCATGTGAATCAATTACAGTCGCCGAATCAGTTGATAATGCGTTATCTAAAGAATATTGATCAGCAACTTCATTTGGTGTTCCAATCACTTTTACTTTTCCCTTATCTATCAATACTGCCTTATTACAGTATTTTCTAACGGATTCCATTGCATGTGTAACTAAAATTATAGTTTTTTCTTCTTCTTTTGCTTTTAGAAAATAATCATTACATTTTCTCTGGAAAGCTTCATCTCCAACAGCTAATATTTCATCTAATACCAAAATATCACTTTTAGCCTGAATCGCAACAGCAAAAGCTAATCTTACCTGCATACCGCTAGAATAATTCTTTAATTTTTGATTCATAAAATCTTTAAGTTCAGAAAAAGAAACAATATCATCATACATTTCATCTATTTCTTTTTCTGAAAACCCCAACATGGCACCGTTCAAATAAACATTTTCTTTTCCTGTAAGTTCTGGGTTAAACCCTACACCTAGTTCAATAAAAGAGACTAATTTACCATTTACTTCTACTGATCCTTTTTCTGGAACATATATTTGTGATATTATTTTTAATAATGTAGATTTCCCACTACCATTTCTACCAACAATTCCAAAAAAATCTCCTTTTTTAACTTCAAAAGAAATATCACGCAATACTTCTTGCGTTCTATAGCCTTTTATTCCTTTAAAATAATTTACAATAGTTCTCTTTAAGCTTGTTGAACTTTCAGTAGGAAGTTTAAAAGATTTTTCAACATGATTTATTTTAACAGCTATATCATTATTCATAATTAAACAATCTCCGCAAATTTTTTAGAATTTTTATTAAAAATGTAGTATCCGACAAATAATGTAATAAAAGGGATTATATAAGGAATACAAGCAATCCACTTATTTTCTATCAGTTGCCATACAGTGATATTCACAGGACTTGTCCCAAAATGACGTATATCTTGAATAATTTGGGCCATCGGATTCAACATCAATAGTTTTGCTGCACGTGTATTAATATTCATTACTAATGAAACTGGATAAATAATTGGTGTCATGTACATTCCAATTTGAAGTAGGACTTCCCAAATTGGGCCAATATCTCTAAACCGTACATAGATTGTTGCTAATATAAAAGCAACACCTAACGAAAATGCAAACAATTCAATTAAAAGAAGAGGTAACGTCAAAATCATCGATGAAACTTCAACTTTATTAATTAGACCGAAAATAAATACAATGATTAAGCTTATCAATAAGTTAATTAATGCATTTATTGTAATAGACAACACTATTATTTCAGTTGGAAAACTTAACTTTCTTAACAAGTCACCTCGAACAACAATTGATTGCATTCCTAAGCTTGTAGTTTCCGTAAAGAAACTCCAAATTACCATCCCCAATAATAATGCAACTGCAAAATGAGGAACATCTTGGCCAAATCTTAAAAAATAAATAAATACTACATACATTACTGCAAATAGCATAAGAGGTTTTAGTACAGACCATATGTATCCAATGACACTACCTTGATAGCGAAGCTTAAAATCTGTACGAACCAATTCCTTTAATAAAATTCTATTTCTTCTATTAAACATTGCTTATCTCCTTAACAATTCTGTATTAACCTAACTCAATAAGTATACTAGAATACTTATTGGTATTCAATAAGTGTAAAGAAATACTTAAATTATTCTTATTCAAACATATTAGTAAAAAAATAAGAGTTAGCCATCACTAACTCTTATTTCACTACATTATCTATTGATATTTGAACACCCCATCATATACTTCAAACTATTTAATACTAAAAATTCTATATCCATTATTATCTGGAGAAGTAACCGCATTAAATTTCACATCATTTGTATTTAATTGTGCTAAATCTCTTTGAGAGACAATATATTTACATCCGATATCTTTCAACTTTTTACTATTCAAATTAATAACTGTCACATCTAATTGAACTAGATTAAATTGTGTTTTTGAATTCGTAACTTCAATATGCATGTGTTGATATCTATTATATACAAATTCATCCTCTTTTGAATTATCATTTGATATTTCTTGCATTAAATCAAGATCTGGATAAAAACGTACAGAATTAATTGTTTTTACTCCTAGTGCGGGTAGAAAATTGTATAGCATCCCTTCAGACGCCCAAATTGCATCTGGATTATTTTTTGAAATCTCCATTATTTCATGAGATAATTTCTTGTCATATATTGATCCCAATCCTGAAACAATAGGGTTAACAGTACAGCCAGAAATAAAAATAATTAATCCCATCAAAAGGGCGAAAGTCTTAAAGTATTTATTCAATAACAATAAGCAGAGAACAAAAATTACTAATAAAACCAAAGCAACTTCATAACGAGTTAAATACTGATTGTAGCGCGAAATTGAGTAAAGCATTACAGTAAACATAACCATTCCAACGCTAAGTAAAAAGTTTTGGATTCTATTTCCTTCATAACTATCCACTACACGCCCCATAAACCAGATAGAAAATAGCATGGATACAAATGAGATTACAACGATAGTTCTTGCATTTGTAGTATATGAAAGCATAGTCAGTTCAGCTAATTTTTGTGGTAACCCTATACATTGCCATAATCCAGCAAATACTAAAAAAGAAATAAAAATATAGGAAAGTTTATAAAAATTATTTTTCTTTTCTTTAGGAATCAGTAATAATCCAGGAAGAACAATTGGCAAGAAATGATAGAAACTGGCTGCTTCACAATTATTGTTTCCTTCAAGCGCAATTACTCTATATGGCATTATCCAATTTGAAATTTGCTCAATAATATCATCTGTATTAATTACTCCACCAGTCCAAACTCTATGTCCGGGATATACGGTATTCATTACATCTCTCAGACTTTCTTTTGAGTTAACATAAAAGTGTCCCATTACCAAACCAATGATAGCAAGTGATAAAACAGGTAGAATAATATCCCACTTATCAAATTTTATTGTTTTTCTAAAGATGATGATTAATCCAACAAGCCACATTAAGAGGAAATATCCAAACATAACTTGAAATGCAGGATATATAACTAGAATAAATCCTATCGAAGAGATGGCAAGTGCAATCGCCAACAATACTCTCTGATACAGTTTTCTATTTATCATAAAGAAATGATAGCTAGCAACCATAATTGCTACTGTATAGAATACCAAATCCCCTAAATGTTGCATAAACCACCATTGGACGCCAGGCGAGTAAGTAATCCAGAATGCAGCTAAAAGAGACAAATATTTTTTTCTTTGCGTCAAAATCATTGACAATTCAAAAGATAGTAAAAATAGTGCCAATAATTTAAAAATCCAATAAAAAGAATAAGCTCTTTCTCTATCTAAGAATAAAAATCCCCAGTTAAATGGCTTTCCAATAATCGTAATATCTTTTACAGGAGAATTATATGCAATAATCATATTTTGACCATCTTTTGCATACAATTCATTGTTTACTGGTAAATTTTCAAATGTTTGCGAAAGATAAAAGGGTGTTTGAACAAGCCATTCATCACTTCTAATGGGTCTAGCTGCTCCTAAAATTGTTCCCGTAGATTTTCCTTGTTCAAAATCACTTAAATACTCATCCCAATATCCAACAGAACTCATATTTATTTTGAAAAACACTAAGATAATCAGTAATACTAAAGAAATTAAATATCTAAATTTAATTAATATATCAAGAAACTTTTTAATAATGTTAGAGATATTACCTAATGCATTCATCATTTTTCCTCTTTTTCATAAACAGTGTACATTTTTAATTCATAATCTTTTTTATTATTGATTACCACTGTATCTAAAATTATTCCGGTAAATAAACATAGAAAAGAGATTATCATTAGTCCAGTTGCTAATAATGCTGAAGGAACTTTTGAAATATAACTTGTTCTCATAAATTCAGTAATTACAGGGATACCTGCAAGTAAACTTAATACAAAAAATAAAAGAAATAAAATACTAAAGAAAATCATGGGTTTATAGTCTTTAAACATTTTAAAGATAGTGAAAACAACTTTGATACCATCTGAATAAGTGTTTAATTTTGAAACGCTACCTTCTGGACGATCACGATAATCAATTGGAAGTTCTAGTAGTTTTAATCTTTTATCAAGTGCATGTAAAGTAAACTCAGTTTCAATTTGAAAGCCTGAACTCATAACAGGGAATGTTTTGACAAATACTTTATTAAAACCTCTGTATCCCGTCATAACATCTTTTATATTACTTTTGTACAGTCTATTTATAGTGTCTCTAACAAAATTATTACCAAAATCATGAAAAGCGCGCTTATTTTCTGAGTAATAGGTACCATTTGATAATCTATCTCCAATCACCATATCGTAACCATCTTCTAATCCTTTTAATAAATTGTGACATGCTTCAGCAGGATACGTATCATCACCATCAACCATGAGATAGTAATCAGCATCGATATCAAAAAACATTTGTCTAATAACATTTCCTTTACCTTGGCGTGGTTCTTTTTTTACAATTGCACCTTCTTCTACAGCTATTTTATAGGTAGAATCAGTAGAATTATTATCGTACACATAAATATCTGCATCTGGTAATTCTCTCTGAAAATCATTAATCACCTTTTTAATAGTTAATTCTTCGTTATAACACGGAATTAACACAGCAACTTTCTTATTTTTCATTTATATATATTCCTTTCATCATATTTAGAAAAAATAATTAAAGTTTTTATTCACCAATCTGGATATATCTAAGTTATAGCCATAACCACTAATTCTTCCAGTTGATGTATATTGATGTAAATCGTAAATATTCGTGCTTGTGGGATTATAACCCTGATATAAACCATTATCTAAGCCATATGTTGGAATCCATAAACCTTGAAACTTGCTTGTATCAACATTAAATTGCTTAAACTTGTCATTCCCAATGTACAAGCCTATATTTTTTGCACCTAAATCAGATAATGTGGAGCGATATAATTCAACACCACTTCGAACATTATTATTTGCTTGTGACATTAAACCGGCTTCTTCTACATCTAACCACCAAAATGAAGGATTAAACCGGTGAGCTCTACTATAGAATAACCTTGCTTCATTAACCATTTGATCATAATTTTGTCCTCTAACCCAAGCGTACACAGCTATTGGAATATTCCGTTTTCTAAGTTCTTCAATATGTTTTTCATAGTACTTATCAACATAATTTTGACCATATTGAATGCGAACTATTGCTCCTCGAATATGTTTTGACAATTCATCGTAATCGATTAACTCAGGTTTCTGATGTTCTGAAATATCAATTATCTTATATGGTTTAGTGAGGTTGACATTCCCAGCTGATAGTCCAATTGTTTTCTTATTTCCGTTTTGATAAATATAAACATCAGATCTATATGTTCCGGATAGAAGCTGATGATCCATTACAGAAATGTGTGCTTTATAAAAGCCATCACCTATATTTTTTGCTTCATGCCAAATAATATCGGATTGGTCAGTCGCTGACCAAGTAGGGACTAAGATTTTACTTACATCAATATTTCTATTAACTTTAATTAACACATCATAATTACCGTTTTCGACGTCAATATTTGATATTTTAGCCGCATTACCAGTTATTTCAGCAATATTATTCAATACAGTTTGACCCAAATTTATCACTTTTTTGGTTCCATTATTCATATACATATATACATGTGTAGTATATGATCCAGAATGAAATTTATGATTAGCTGCTTGCATATGAACATGCCATTTCCCATCTGCAACCTCTTCAGCTTTATACCATTTTATATCACTTTGATCATATTTAGACCAAATAGGAACTAAAATTTCTTTGATTCCTGAATTCGAATAAGCATCTATTTCGACATCAAAGCTTTTGTTTTCTTGGCTAACATTAACAATACTGCCTTTTAATATATTTGGAATATTTTTGATTTCTGTATATCCTAATGATTTTGCTTTGACTTTTCCATTATAGCCATACATATATACATGCGTCATATATTGACCACGATTGTATTTATGGTTGGCTATATCCATATGAACAATATATACGCCATTCGGTTGTTTCTCAGCCTGATACCACTTAATGTCCTTTTGCTTTTTATCTGACCAAATTGGAACATAGATTTCTTTGATTCCTGAATCAATATGACCATTAATGACTACATCGTATGTTCCCTTTTGCTCATTTATATTCTTAATTTCAGCTTCTAATTTCGTATTGACATCTGGTAAGTTTGTATAACCTAATGATTTAGCTTTTACTTTCCCATTATTACCATACATATATACGTGTGTCATATATTCTCCACGATTGTATTTATGATTGGCAATATTCATATGCACAAGATAGCTACCATCAGATTGTTTACTTGCTTTATACCACTTAATGTCTTTTTGTTTCTTATCTGACCAAATTGGTACATAAATTTCTTTGATTCCTGAACTAATTTGTCCTTTTACAACTACGTCATAACTACCGTTTTGAACATTTACATTTTTGATTTCGGCTTCTAATTTCGTATTGATGTCTGGTAAGTTTGTATAACCTAATGATTTAGCTTTTACTTTTCCATTGTTACCATACATATATACATGCGTCATATATTCTCCACGATTGTATTTATGATTGGCAATATT
>NZ_JBQKFH010000043.1:0-15726 GCF_052119425.1 Enterococcus cecorum | reverse complement strand
GGATGGATGAGTCCTGTTCAATATAGGCTCCATCTTTTAGCTGCATAATGAAAACGAGACGACCGGAGTCGTCTCGTAAAAAAGTCTAACTTTTTGGGGTCACCTCATTTTCAGGAGTCGTTTTTCTTTTAAAGATTTTTCAGACATTAAGCCTTAGTTCCTATACTTATTTTTATTTGTATGGTAAAATAATTATTAGTGCAAAACGAAACCAAAGTCTTTGTTGAAAGTGAATACGAGACTTTCAATTCTACTAGCCCCGTTGCTAGCAGATGGAACAATGACTTTCAGAAAAAAATAAAGCCTTGTGCTTATAATAGAACAAAGGAGATTATTCATGATTTACAAAGTATTTTATCAAGAAACGAAAGATCGTAATCCAAAAAGAGAACAAACAAGAGCGCTTTATCTTGAAGCTGATAGCGAAGTAACTGCTCGTCAACTAATTGAAGACCATACCCCATACAATATTGAATACATTCAATTATTAGAAGGCAATCATTTAGCTTACGAACAAGAAAATGCTGACTTCAAATTGATGGAGTTTTAAGATGAAAGTCAATCTTAAAAACAATGAAACAGGTGTTTTTGCGATTGGTGGCTTAGGTGAAATCGGAAAAAACTGTTATGGGGTGCAATTCCAAGATGAGATTCTTTTGATAGACGCCGGAATTAAATTCCCTGAAGATGAGCTTCTTGGCATTGATTATGTCATTTCTGATTACAGCTACATCGTTCAAAACATCCAAAAGGTAAAAGGTTTAATTATCACTCATGGTCACGAAGATCATATTGGCGGTATTCCTTACCTATTACGTCAAGCCAATATTCCTATTTATGCGGGACCACTGGCTTTAGCATTAATTACCAACAAACTCGAAGAACATGGCTTGTTAAGAGATGCCAAGTTAACGGAGATTAATGAAGATACTGTATTGCGATTCAGAAAAACTTCTGTTAGCTTTTTTAGAACGACGCATAGTATCCCAGATGCGCTTGGTGTTGTTGTAAAAACACCTTCTGGAAATATCGTAGCGACTGGTGACTTTAAATTTGACTTTACGCCTGTGGGTGAACCAGCAAACTTACATCGCATGGCTAAAATTGGTGAAGAAGGTGTGCTTTGCCTACTTTCTGATAGTACCAATGCTGAAATCCCAGCTTTTACCAAATCAGAGCGTACCATTGGTGATTCAATTATTAAAATCGTTGAAAAAATTGAAGGTCGAATTATTTTCGCAAGTTTTGCTTCTAATATTTTCCGTTTACAACAAGCTGCTGATGCTGCAGTAGCCACTGGACGAAAAATTGCCGTTTTTGGTCGCAGTATGGAAAATGCCATCGTAAATGGTCAAAAATTAGGCTATATCAAAGTTCCTAAAGGTACCTTTATTGATGCGAGTGAATTAAATCAATTACCAGCCAATCAAACAATGATTTTATGTACCGGCTCTCAAGGTGAACCGATGGCAGCCTTAAGTCGTATCGCAAACGGTACACATCGCCAAATCAGTATTCATCCTGATGATACGGTCATCTTTTCTAGTTCTCCTATCCCAGGAAACACAACTAGCGTCAATCATTTAATTAATTTACTACTTGAAGCAGGTGCAAATGTCATCCATGGTAAATTAAATAATATTCATACTTCTGGTCATGGTGGTCAAGAAGAGCAAAAATTAATGTTACGCTTGATGAAACCAAAATTCTTTATGCCTGTTCATGGTGAATTTCGTATGTTAAAAATTCATACACAATTAGCCCAAGCAACCGGCGTGCCAAAAGAAAATTGTTTCATTATGGAAAATGGCGATATGCTCGCTTTAACTAGTGATAGCGCACGACTTGCTGGTCACTTCCACGCAGGTGATGTCTATGTTGATGGTAGTGGGATTGGGGATATCGGTAATGTAGTTTTACGTGATCGTCAAATTCTCTCTGAAGAAGGATTAGTCCTTATCGTTGTAACGGTAGACTTAGAAAAACGTGAATTGCTAGCCGGACCAGATATCTTATCACGTGGCTTTATTTACATGCGTGAATCTGGCGAAATGATTAGTGAGGCGCAAGGTATTCTGTATGATGCATTAATGGACGCCTTCAATCAAGAAGGTGAAATAAGTGAGCATCAATTACGTGAAATCCTAACTGATGCGATTGAGCCTTATTTATACGAAAAAACACGTCGTAGTCCGATGATTTTAGCAATGATTATGACACCCGATAAATAAAAATAAGAGGTCAGGAATTTAACGCCTGACCTCCTTTTTATTGCCATAATCCTCTTTCTCTTAAACTCACATAACTTTCATGTCCAACTACAATATGATCTAAAACTTCAACCCCCATCAATTCTCCACAACGAATCAAGCGTTTTGTAAAGACTTTATCATTTTCTGATGGTTCAGGATTGCCACTAGGATGATTATGGCAAACAATTATTCGTGCTGCACTACATCTAACAGCCGCTCTAAAAATCTCCCTAGGATGCGCAATAGACTGATCTAAAGAACCCGTAAACAAACTATTTTTCTGAATAATTTCGTTTTTAGTATTTAAATATAAACAAACGAGATGTTCTTGTGGCTCATCTTTCAGTTCAGCAATCATCTGGTGTGCCAACTGAAAACTACTTGATACACGTCCAAATTTAGGCTGACATGATTGATGGATGCGATACCCTAGTTCCATCGCTGCTTGTAATTCAACAGCTTTAATCTGACCAATGCCTTTTATTGATAATAATTCGGGTAAGTCTGCTTGTTTTAATTCAAATAAATTGGGAAAATGCGTTAATACTTTGCCAGCTAACTCAAGGACATTCATTTGTTTCGTCCCTGTACGTAATAAGATAGCTAACAGTTCTTGATCAGATAAAGCATGAACCCCACGCTCAACTAAACGTTCGCGCGGCATTGAACTTGTTGGAATTTCCATAACTATTCACCCCCTTCACTAATAAATTACGCAAAAAAATGCCAAAAGCTTTTCACTAAACAAAAAATCCTATCAAAAGTTAAACAACTCTTGATAGGATAGCCATTTATTAAAATTTTTCAACTACATCATTTAGGCTCTGATAAACACCTACTGTTTTTGCTTTTAAATCCTCCGTTGGCAAAATTAAATCAGGAATCATCACCACATCGATGCCAGCTTGATTCGCAGCTAAGATACCATTTTTAGAATCCTCAAAAATCAAGACTTCTTCTTTTTTAAGACCTAATTTTTCCAAAGCCTTTAAGAAAATTTCTGGATTTGGTTTGGCAAAATGGACGTCTTCTGCAGATACAATACTATCAAACTCATCTTTAATACTAGAATGAGCAAGCAAAATATTGATAAACTTTAAAGTATTACTTGAAGCAATGACCTTGGGAATGTGTAACTCATTCAGACGCGCCATTAAAGCCTCGACCCCTGGTTTCAATGCTACTTTACCTTGAGAAAAATCAGCAAAAATTTGTTCATGACTTTCATTTACTAAACGATCAACCACTTCTTTACCATATTTTTGATCATAATTTTTATGGTAAGCCGCAATCATTTCTTCATCTGAAATACCTATATATTGGCGGTAAACTTCAAAATCATAGCTTATTCCCAGACGATCAGCAACAACTTGATTGGCATGGTAATACGTCATTTCCGTATCAAACAACAGCCCATCCATATCAAAAATAATGCCTTTATATTTTTTCATCGCACACCTCTACTCTTGTCCTAATAATAATTCCCGAACTTGAGACACAAAATAAAGTGACCCCGTTACCAATAACATATCCTCTTCTTGCATATTTTCCAAGATTTCCGCCAACCCAAATTGCCATAATGAGACAACCGATAATTTATCTGGGGCCATTTGTTCGAAGTACTCAGTCATTTGAATTGATTTGGGATGTTCAAAAGAAGAAACAACAATCTTTACATTTGGAACCTTCAACAACATTTTCAACATGCCATCTACATCTTTGGTTTGCAAGGCTGAAAATAAAACATACTTTTTAAAATCCTTAAATTCATCTAGATTTTCAACTAAACGCGCCATCGCATGATCATTATGTGCGCCATCCAAAATAATTAACGGCTGCTGACTAATTCTTTCCATTCTTGCTGGCCAAAAAGTCGCTTTTAAGCCTTGCACAATCCATTTCTCTTGCAGTGGTAACCCAAGAAGCTCACAATATTTTTTAAACAAGAAAATCGCCATGCCTGCATTTTCGATTTGATGATGGCCTAATAACGGTGTAAATAAATTTTTCCTCTCACCATCAGCATCAATATAGTTAAATCGTTCACCCCATTTAGCATCTGGACGTAAATAAGTGACGGAATAATCCTTTTGATAGCTGTATACTGGCGCTTGTTTTTCTTTTGCCACTTGTTCGATCACACTCATAGCAGCTGTTTCAATATTGCCACAAACCACTGGCACTTTATCTTTAATGATACCTGCTTTTTGAAAGGCAATCTCTTCTAGTGTTTCACCTAAGATATCTTGATGATCTAACCCAATTGTTGTAATACCTACCAAATCAGGGGTAATTACATTGGTGCAATCCAGTAAGCCCCCTAGTCCCACTTCGATAATTGCGACATCTACTTGTTGTTCATAAAAGTATAAAAATCCCATCGCTGTTAAAATTTCAAATTCAGTAGCCCCGCTTAAATGCGAATCCTCATCTAGCTTTTCTACCACTGCTTTCACACGCCAAGTTAAATCAGCGAGTTGTTCTGCTTGAATCATTTGTTGATTAATGGCAATCCGTTCGTTAAAACATTCAATATAGGGCGAAGTAAAGGTCCCCACAGTTAAGCCTGTCTGCATGAGCAAATGTTTCAAATAACTCACCGTTGAGCCTTTGCCATTCGTTCCTGCAATATGAATCATGCGAACCTTTTTCTCAGGATTTCCTAGAGCTGATAATATCGCTTCAATTCGATCAAGTCCTGGTCTAGAACCAAATTTTAAACGACTATGAATCCAATTAATTGCTTCTTTTTCTGTAAAACTCACTTTAAAACCTTCTTTTACTAAGCATAAAGGGACACTTGCAAATTGCTATTTACAAATGTCCCCCTTTCTGATTATTGTAATTCTTTTAATTGAGCAATGCGTTGTGCCACTGCTTGTTGTTTTTCAAGATAATCGGCTTCTTTGGCGCGTTCTTGGTCAACCACTGCTTGAGGCGCCTTGCTTACAAAACGTTCATTTGCTAATTTACCTTGAACACGTTTCACTTCACCATCTAGTTTGGCTAATTCTTTTTCTAAACGGGCAATTTCTTCTGTTAAGTTGATTAAATTCGCCAATGGTAAGTAAATCGTCGCACCAGTAATCACTTGTGACATTGCCATATCAGGTACTGCTAATTCTGTTGCAATTACCAACTCATCTGGATTACAAAAACGCATAATATAATTTTGATTAGCCGTTAAGAAAGCTTGTACTTTTTCATCATTTGCTTGAATGAGAAGAGTGACGGCTTTTGATAATGGTGTATTCACTTCAGCACGGATATTTCGAACCGCACGAATTACTTCTTTTAAGACTTCCATTCCTTCAGCAGCTGACTCATCGCTAAATGCATTTACTTCTGGATAACTTGCGACCACGATTGAACCAGTTGTTGTTGGTAATTTAGAGAAAATTTCTTCAGTAACAAACGGCATAATTGGATGTAGTAAACGTACAATATTATCTAATACATATACCAATACCGCTTGATTCATACGTTTAGCTTCTGGATTATCTCCATAAAGCGTTTCTTTACTCATTTCAATGTACCAGTCACAGAAGTCATCCCAAATAAAGTTATACAGATTACGGCCAGCTTCACCAAATTCAAAGCGATCAAATAAATGCGTTACTTTGTCAATCGTTTCATTCAAGCGAGTTAAAATCCAGCGGTCAGCGACACTCTTTTGACCATCAAGATGTAAATCTGCTGCACTCATACCTTCTACATTCATTAAGACAAAGCGTGAAGCATTCCAAATCTTATTGATGAAGTTCCAAGCTGCATCCATTTTTTCATAGCTAAAGCGCACATCTTGACCTGGTGCTGAACCATTTGATAAGAACCAACGTAAAGCATCCGCCCCGTATTTTTCGATGACTTCCATAGGGTCAATCCCGTTACCTAAAGATTTACTCATCTTGCGCCCTTGTTCATCACGAATCAATCCATGAATTAATACATTCTTGAATGGACGACTATCCGTAAATTCCAAACTTTGGAAAATCATACGGCTTACCCAGAAGAAGATAATATCATAACCTGTGACTAATGTATTCGTTGGGAAATAACGTTTGAAATCTTCATTCTCCGTATCAGGCCAGCCCATCGTTGAAAATGGCCATAATGCAGAACTAAACCAAGTATCTAATACATCGGAGTCTTGTACCCAGTTCTCGCTATCAGTAGGTGCTTCCATGCCAACGTACATTTCGCCAGTTTCTTTATGATACCAGGCTGGAATTTGATGACCCCACCATAATTGACGTGAAATGACCCAATCATGTACATTTTCCATCCAACGTAAGAAAGTTTGGTTAAAACGTGGTGGATAAAATTCAACAGCATCCTCAGTCTCTTGATTTTCGATGGCGCGTTTGGCTAAAGGTGCCATCTTAACAAACCATTGTGTAGATAGACGTGGTTCAACGACTACCCCCGTACGTTCAGAATGACCCACACTATGGACCATTTTTTCAATTTTCACTAAACGACCTAATTCTTCCAATTCTTTAACAATTGCTTTACGAGCTTCAAAACGATCCATACCGGCATATTTTCCGGCTAGTTCGTTCATTGTGCCATCTTCATTCATGACATTCACGCGTGGTAAATCATGACGGTTACCCACTTCAAAGTCATTTGGATCATGTGCTGGTGTAATTTTCACAACCCCTGTTCCAAATTCCATATCAACATAAGTATCCGCCACAACTGGAATTTCTTTATTCACAATTGGTAAGATTACGTTTTTGCCAATTAAATGTTGATAACGTTCATCATCAGGGTGAACAGCCACTGCAGTATCCCCTAACATCGTTTCTGGACGAGTAGTCGCAATTTCCACAGTACCTGAGCCATCCGCTAATTCATAAGTCATGTGATAAAAAGCACCTTCCACATCTTTATGAATTACTTCAATATCAGAAAGGGCGGTTCTTGCTTTAGGGTCCCAGTTAATAATGTATTCGCCACGATAAATTAAGCCTTTTTCATACAAGGAAACAAAGACTTTACGTACCGCTTTAGATAATCCTTCATCTAAAGTAAAACGTTCACGAGAATAATCTACAGAAATGCCAAGTTTGCCCCATTGTTCACGAATATGAGTGGCATACTCTTCTTTCCAATCCCAAACTTGTTCCACAAATTTTTCACGACCTAAATCATAGCGTGAAATTCCTTGTTCTTGTAATTTAGCTTCCACTTTGGCTTGAGTCGCAATCCCCGCATGGTCCATTCCTGGTAACCATAAAGTATCATAACCTTGCATACGTTTTTGACGAATAATCATATCTTGTAAAGTCGTATCCCAAGCATGACCTAAGTGTAATTTACCTGTTACATTTGGTGGTGGAATCACAATTGAATAAGGTTTTGCTTTTTTATCGCCACTTGGCTTAAATAAATCTTTTTCTAGCCATTCTTGATAACGGCCAGCTTCTACTTCTTGCGGATTATACTTGCTTGATAGTGTATTTTCTGCCATAATCTTCCTCCTCATTGGTTTCATTTTTATTTATCCGTTGCCTACAATTTAGTTTAAGAGTCCTTAAATTTTCTAACGTCCTGGACAAACTTATCCGCTCGTGGCTGTTCAAGTCGCTTCACATCCATGATCCACGGCGCTCAACAGCTAGACATTGTGAAATTCGTCCTCCCACTTGTGAAAATCTCCTTTCATCCGATTTTCTCAGTGGGAGGTAAGCACACGAATTTCTTCATGTCTGATCAAGCTGTTTCGCGACCTTAATTAAAAAAGTCCTAATGTACAAAAGTCAGACTTTTGTACATTAGGACGTAAATTACGCGGTACCACCTAAATTGTAGTCAATACTACCTCTCAAAAGTGAGTTAACGATCACAACTCGCTTATCTCTACATATACTTTCAAGATAAGTACTCACAAGCTACCTTCATAACGCTTGATTAAAAACCTCACAGCCAAGGGTCTTCTCTCTAAAAATCAATAAACGTTACTACTCCTCTTGATCAACGTAAGCATATTTTACAATGAAGTTGGCCATAAGTCAAACTGCAATGGAATTAACGGTTGACAATGGCATCAATTGCATTTTGATAATTAGGCTCTTGTGTCATTTCAGGGACAATTTCTTCATAAATGATTTTGCCATCACTATTAATCACAAAGACACTGCGCGCATACACATTTAATTCTGGAATCAAAACACCATAAGCTTGACCAAATGTATTCTCAGGATCATGCAACATCACTAAATCCAAACCTTCCGCTGCACACCAAGATTCCTGTTGTTCTTTCGTATTATTAGAAATTGTGACAAAATTTGCTTCTTCAAACTTAGCCATCATTTCATTAAATTTACGCGTCTGTATAGAACACACTGAAGTATTAATATCTGGCACCACACTGATAATCAAAGGTTTGTCTAATAACTGAGATAAATGAAAAACTTTATCTTTCAAATCCTTTAATTCAAAATCCACTGCTTGATTTCCTACCTTCAATGGTTCCTTTACTAATGAAAAAGCCTCTCCACGCTTCGTAATTTGCATGTTCATCCATCCCTTTGCTTTTTTATTTTAGTTTAGCACGAGCTGTTTTTACGAACAAATAAAATGCTTTATTTCTTGTATTCTCGATCAAAGAAAATTAAGGTTTGCAATTCTGTGGTTAAGTCAATATATTGAACTGTGACATCCTTAGGGACATTGACACGGTCAGGAGCAAAACTCAAAATAGCGGTAATATTTGCGTCAACAATTTGATTCACTACTTCTTGTGAGAATTTACTAGGCACAGTCGTAATGGCCACGGTGATATTTTCTTGTAGTACCACTTGAGCTAACTCTTCAATACTGTATACGTAAAATCCTTCTACTTCTTGATGGATAAGTTCAGGATTATTATCGAATACTGCCACGATATTTAAATTGCCGTTTCTCCTAAAATTATTCTTGGCTAAGGCTTTTCCCAGATTACCAAACCCGATTAATGCGATTCGTTTTTCTTCTTGCACATCTAGTAAATTGCTAAAAACTTCTATCAGATAAGGCACATCATAACCATAGCCACTTCGCCCTAACTCGCCTAGATACGAAAAATCTCGACGAATCGTAGCTGAAGGAATCTGGGTAATTTCTGCAAAACCTTTGGACTTAATTCTTGTCACACCACTGTCTTGCAAAACATTTAGATAGCGTAAATAGACGGGTAGACGCTTGGCTGTTGCTTTGGGTAATTTTTTTTTGGCTTCCATATATATTTTTCCCTTTCATTTTTGTTCATCGTTTCACATTTTGAGTTTATCACGAATAGCACAAACTTACAAGTAGCCAAACGTTTTTTATTTAATATTTGTGAAAGTGTTTACGATATAGTAAAAAACTGATTGAATCAGCAAAATACATTGCTAAGTCAATCAGTTGAATAATTATAATAAATCAGCAAATTCATCACGAACTTCACTAGAATGAGGGGTAATTTCTGAGATTTTCAATCCAGCAAGCGCTTCTTGAATCAAACCTTCAACATCAAATCTTTCCTCATACTCATGAACTTTTTCCAATTTTGGCCGTGTTTTAGGTTGTGGTGGAGCAAAAATCGTACAGCAATCTTCAAATGGTTGAATGGCTAATTCGAAAGTATCGATTTGTTGGGCTACTTCTATTATTTCAAGCTTATCCATGGTTGCAACTGGACGCACAACAGGTCGATTGGTCACTTCATTAATTGCAACCATACTTTGCAACGTTTGTGAAGCAACTTGCCCTAAAGACTCACCATTTAAAATAATTAAACCATGACGTAATTTACAAATTTCATCCGTGATTCTTAACATCATTCGTCTCGTTAACGTCATCCAGTAGCCTTGAGGAACGACTTCTTTAATCGTTTCTTGAACTTTAGTAAATGGCACTTCAATAAATTGAATACTACCGACATAAGGCGCTAATTTAGCCGTTAAATCTTTTGCTTTTTGTAAGGCTTGTTCACTCGTATAAGGTGGTGAAGCAAAATGCACGGCTTCAATTTCTACCCCACGTTTCATCGCAAAGTAACCCGCTACAGGAGAATCAATTCCTCCAGATAACATCAACATCCCCTTACCTGAAGTTCCTACAGGCAACCCACCTGAACCTTGAATCGTTTCATAAGAGATATAAGCCGCATCTAAGCGAATTTCTACACGTAAGTTAATATCTGGACGCTTCATTCGCACTTTAATATCTGGAAAAATATCGATAACCGCATTGCCTAATGTTAAATTTAACTCTTCACTAGTTTGTTCAAAATCATGGTCACTTCTTTTAGCGGTAATTTTAAAACTTTCCGTCCCAGTATAAATTTCTTTCATCACGCTCTGTACTGCTGTGATAAGTGCAGGAATTGATTTTTCTACTTTGATACTAGGTGAGAAATTTTGAATTCCAAATACTTTCTGTAGTTTTTCAATAACCGCATAGCTATCTTCACCATTGAGTAATAAATGCATCCGATCACGGTCGGCTTTAATCTTGATATTAGGATAATCACTCAAGGCACTTCTGACATTTTGCGCCAGTTGCATAATAAATGATTTACGGTTCTTGCCTTTAGTGGATAATTCTCCATAGCGAACCATAATTTCACTATATTCCAATCTCTTCATCCTTTCTTACATCACTTTGGTAAATTTTTGATATAATTGACGGAACACAATTAAAAATTGCTCTACTTCCGCCATTGTATTACTTTCATCTAAACTGATACGTACTGCACATTTAGCAATTTTATCCTCAACATTCATAGCATGTAAGGTTGAACTAGCCATTTTTTTACGACTAGAGCAAGCACTGGTTGTAGAGATAAAGATTTCTTTTTCCTCTAATGCGTGAACCAATACCTCGCCGCGAATCCCTTTTAAAGCAAAACAAAGAATATGAGGAGCAAACTGATCTTTACCAGAAAAAACAATCACTTCTGGATACGCTACAAGTGCAGACTTCAATGAATCTTTTAATTTGGCAACCTTGGCCATTTTTTGTGCTTGCTGATCAAGTTTTAATCGCAAAGCTTTAGCCATCGCCACAATCGCTGGTAAATTTTCGGTACTCGAACGTTGATTTTGTTCTTGTCCCCCACCAGCTAATAAAGGCATAATTTTACGACCTTGTTTCTTATAAATAAAACCTACACCACGCGGACCATGAAACTTATGAGCAGAAAATGTTGCAAAATCCACACGCTCTGTTAAAAAGTCAGAAAGTGGGATTTGCCCAATTGCCTGTACACTATCCACGTGAAAATGAATTTTAGGAAACGCAGCAAGCAACTCACTAATTGCTTGAATCGGTTGAACACTTCCCACCTCATTATTTACCGCCATGATGGAAACTAAAATAGTATCTTTACGAATCAATTTCTTTAGCTCATCTATCTTCACAAATCCTTGACTATCTACAGGCGCGACACTTATTTCAAAGCCTTGTGCAGCCAATTGTTGACAGGTTTCACTCACTGAAGGATGTTCAATAGCCGAAAGAATAATGTGCTTACCAAAATTTTGTTTTTCATAAGCAGTTCCCTTAATGATATAATTATTTCCTTCTGTTCCTCCACTTGTAAAAACAATTTCATCTGTATGTACATCAAGTAAGCCTGCAATTTGCTTTCTAGCTTCTTGTAATAACCGATTTGCTTGAGTCCCTAATCGGTGCAAACTTGAGGGATTTCCCATAATCGTTTGGCTAGTTTTCACGTAAGCATCCAAAGCTAAACGATGAATACTCGTCGTTGCACTATTATCAAAATAGATCAAATTAATACCTCCTCGTTCATAAACCTTTATCATTATAGCGACAATTCTCGCGTGTTTCAAGTTAAGTACCTTAGAAAAAAAGAAGAGCAAGACAAACTCACTCTTCTTTCATAGACATAATTATAAGTCATTTTACACTAATTCGCGATGATTGAAATAGAAGTTTTCAATACGCGTAAATGCTCCAGGTTCTACACGTTCTAATGCGGTGCCAATCTCATCAAGTGCCTCTTGATATTGATAAGTATTCGTAAATAAATCTAAGCTTCGATCAATTGAAGCTTTGATATCTGGATGAGAATGACGATAGCGATTTGCATATTGCATCATTTGTTCTGTTAAAGCTGCAGCATCTACCAAATCATGTGTTTCCTTATCAAGCTTATCTAAATCATCTTGACAAGTGTCTACATAACGATTGATGTCTTCCATATTAATGCGGATTTTATTTAATGCTCGATTTAGTCCTTCAACGTGATCTGTCACCATAAAGAAGAATTCTAAGTAATCATTTGGTAATCCAGGTAAGCGTTGTTTTTCGACAAAACGTTTTAAATTACGTAATTGAAACTCAAAACTTTCTACTTTTTCTTGAGCAACTTTTTCACCGCGACGTAGTTCTCTCAATTCTTCATCAATCTCTACTTGTTGATTCTGAATATCATCTAAAATCTTATAAGCATCTTTATAAAATCCTTGTACTTCAGAATACGGAATCTTATGTCCTTCCATTGCTTCCATCATGCTAGTATTACGACGAACCAATTCATCCACTTCTGTTTGAAAACCACGTACACGTCCCAATTCATTATGGTTTAATGTATAACTTTGAGCAGTGTGATCAATTTCAATCAATAATTGACGATTGTTTTTCGTTGCAAATGCCACATAATCTGCAATAATATCACGATTTTTCAAGACATATTTCTTCGCATCAATCTCGCGCTCCATAATACTATATAAAGCGTCAATGTCGTTAGCTGTATCGCTATTGGCCGGTTCAACTAAATTCACTTCAGTCTTGGCTAAATCACGCATAGAGTTTTCAATTCTTTCGCGTACACGACTGACTTCTGCTAAGAAATTGGTTTCAGGGAAAACGAAATGTGCATCAATAAGCTTTTGATAACCTTCTTCGATTTCTTTTAGTTGATCTGGGAAAGTCTTATTAAGATCTTCGTACAATACCGGCAAGCGATTCATCACATCTTCTAATGTGTAAGTGTGATTTTCAGCTGTTTGTAAAACTTCACGAGCTTCGACGGGATCACCTGAGGTATTAAGAGTTACAAATTGTGTGAATTCAATTTCAATACTTTTTAGCTGCTTTTGTAATTCAGGATAAGCAGGACCAAAAGTATCAGACTCATCTCGCATTCTCTTCTTCAATTCTTGATACTTATCTAAAGCATTTTGAACTTGTAGGGAATTACGTTCTTCACTTTCACGCAACTCTTTAAGACCACTACGAATCTCAGCAACATCTTCTTCCATATTCAGCAAAGCTATTTCTGCTTCTTCAACAGCTTGTTTTGCCTTCATAAAGCGGAAGGTTTCGTTTAAGGATTCGACTTCTAAAATTTGACTTTCCAAATCAGCAAATGCTGTCGTAGAAAGATCGGTCCATTTTTGATTCCATTCTCTAAAAGTATTCTGACTTTGGCCGACTAAGTGCATTTTCTTCACTTCATCGACCTCTTCAATCACCGGAAGATCAAATAATTGTTCCTTTCGTTGCTCCAATTCATCGAGCCTAGCCATCGTTTTCTTTCTAACAAAATATCCCACAAAGTAAACAATGGCCGCAGCCACAATAATTGCGACGACGATTCCAATAATCAGATTACTTCCCACAATTGATTCCTCCAGTTTCCTAAAAAATACATTTACACAGATGTTCATCAGGTACTACTACAAGAATACTAATTGAAATATAGATATATTTCTGGTCAAAAAGGCATCTGCAATGAATTATATCACAAACTGACCCATCATTCACTATTCTTACTGAAATAAAAGTAAAATTTTTTCAACTTTTTTACAAAGAATTAATATTTTCTTGATTTTCCTTTTAAGAGGAATAAAATGCACCAAAAAAAGCACCCTCTCTAAAGAATTTTAATCTTTTTCTCATTTTTATCGATAAATATTCATTTTTTTAATAAAAAAGGCTTGATTTATTAGTCTATAAACGTTACATTTTAAGAAAACCTTTCTAAAAGGAGGAGATTTAAAAAGTGAAAGTTGCAAAATTTGGAGGAAGTTCACTTGCCAGCTCAGATCAAGTGAGAAAGGTAGTGAACATTATTAAAGATGATCCTGCACGTAGATATATTGTTGTTTCGGCACCAGGAAAGCGTCACAGTGATGATATCAAAGTGACAGATTTATTAATTTCTCTACATGATAAGCTGATTGCTGGCAAAGACCCTTCTCGCTTAATAGAAGCTATTTATAATCGTTATGAAGAAATTGGCCAAGCTTTTCACGTAGATGCAAACATTCTTGCTGCCATTCATGAAGATTTGGAAAAATTACGTACACTTGAAACAAGAGGGAATGAACACCTTTATGATATAATCTTATCGCGAGGAGAAGACAACAACGCCCGTTTAATTGCAGGGGTGCTTAAAGCAGAAGGATTGAAAGCACGCTATATTTCACCAAAAGAAATTGGTTTATTTGTAACTGATGAACCTAAAAATGCCCGTATTTTGAACAAAGCTTATCCATTAATCCATAAGTGGGCAAAAAATCCTGATATCTTAGTTATTCCTGGTTTCTTTGGAATTACTGAAGAAGGAAATATTTGTACTTTTTCTCGTGGTGGCTCTGATATTACTGGCGCTATTATCGCTGCCGGCATGAATGCTGAATTATACGAAAACTTTACTGATGTGAATGGTATTTATTCCGCACACCCTGGTATTATTCATGAACCAGAATTAATTAAAGAAATCAGTTACCGAGAAATGCGTGAATTAGCTTATGCAGGTTTTTCTGTCTTCCACGATGAAGCTTTAATTCCTTCATTCCAAGCAAAAATTCCCGTGGTGATTAAAAACACGAATAACCCTACGCATCCAGGTACACAAATCGTTCATGAAAAGCACAAACATGAAAAAACGGTTGTCGGAATTGCTAGCGATGGTGGGTTTAGCATGATTTATATCAGCAAATATCTCATGAACCGTGAAGTAGGCTTTACCTTACGTGTATTACAGATTCTCAAAGATTTCAATATCAAATATGAACATATGCCTTCTGGAATTGATGATATTTCCATTATTTTACGAGCAAACCAACTGACAGAAGAAACAGAAGAAGAACTCCTTCGAAAAATTGCCTATGAAATTGACCCTGATGAATTACGCATTAAACACAATATTACCATGGTGGTTGTCGTTGGCGAAGGTATGCGTGAAAAAGTTGGTGTCACTGCTGAAAGTACGGCTGCGCTTGCGAGAAAGAAAATTAATATTGAAATGATTAATCAAGGCTCCTCAGAAGTAAGCATCATGTTTGGTATACAAGATAAAGATGAAAAAGCAGCGATTCGTTCACTTTATTACACCTTCTTTGACTAATTGATAAGGATAAAGGCTCTTTGTCAAGTAGTGTTGTTGGCAATTAAGTCAATTGGAGAGAAAGTTATTTTATGAATGCTTTCTCTCTTTTTTTTATTTTCTTTTCTTTTTTCAATCGAC
>NZ_JBQKFH010000042.1:0-17587 GCF_052119425.1 Enterococcus cecorum | reverse complement strand
TATAGGGGGAAAATCCTCTATATTTCATCCAAAAAATCCAAAAATCGAAGGCATCTTTCACGGGTGCCTTCGATTTTTGGATTCAAAAGGGACTAATGGGTCAGCCCCAAATCGATTAAAAATATTGAATACCCATCGCTTTTTTCACATCATCAAGGGTTGCAGCTGCTACTTTTTCAGCTTGTAAGCTACCTTGTCGCAACATTTCCATCACAGCTTGCGGGTCTTTGGCAAACTCTAAACGACGGGCACGAATTGGAGCTAATTCAGCTTCTAATACATCGATTAAGTAGCGTTTAATTTTCACATCACCAAGTCCACCACGACGATAATGTTCTTTTAGCTCTTCAATATAGGCTTTATCTTTGCCAAATACATCAAGATAAGTAAAGACCATATTTCCTTCAACTTGCCCAGGATCTTCAACGTGAATATGATTTGGATCAGTGTACATAGACATCACTTTTTTCTTAATCGTATCCGCATCATCAGCCAAGTAAATACCATTATTTAAAGACTTACTCATCTTACCATTGCCATCGATACCTGGTAAACGACCCATTCCTTTTTCAGGTAAAACAGCTTTAGGTTCGACTAAAACTTCACCATAAGTACTATTAAAGGTATGAACAATTTCTTGTGTTTGTTCTAACATTGGTTTTTGGTCTTCACCAACGGGTACTAGATTTGCCTTGAAAGCCGTAATATCAGCCGCTTGGGAGATAGGGTAAACAAAAAATCCAGTTGGAACACTTTCGCCAAATTTCTTTTGTTCAATTTCACTCTTAACGGTAGGATTACGTTTCACGCGCGCAACCGTAACCAAATTCATGTAATACATCATCAATTCAGCTAATTGAGGAATTTGTGACTGAATAAATAATGTTGAACGTTTTGGATCTAAACCAACCGCTAAATAGTCAAGCGCAACTTCTAATACGTTTTTAGAAACTTTTTCGGGATTTTTAGCATTATCAGTTAAAGCTTGTACATCTGCAATCATGATATTCATTTGATTATTTTCATCAGCTTGCATTTCAACGCGTTTTTTTAAAGAACCAACATAATGCCCTAAATGCAATTGACCTGTTGGACGATCACCAGTTAAAATAATATTCATTGATTTCACCTTTTTCTACTAATTCTCACAAGTTTTATCCTACCTTGTTTTACTAGATTTAGCAACCAGTTTATGGCTTTTTAGTTGCAAAGATTAAAATTTATTTTGGTTTACTAAGATTTCAAGATAATTACTTGCATTCTTAGCGAAAAAAAGCGAAAATATGTATGGATAAAATATAAAAAAAGGAAGTTTATTTTATGATAAATACTGCTCCAATTGGTTTTATTGATTCAGGAGTAGGAGGGCTAACCGTTGTTAAGGAAGCTTTAAAACAACTACCAAATGAGAATATTATTTTTTTAGGAGATAATTTGCGTTGTCCATATGGTCCACGCCCAAAAGAACAAGTCATTGAATTTACTTGGCAAATGACTCGTTTTTTACTAAAACAAAATATTAAGATGCTTGTAATCGCTTGTAATACGGCGACTGCAGCGGCTTTAACCCAAATTAAGGAACAATTAGACATTCCAGTTGTCGGTGTGATTTTACCTGGAACTAGAGCTGCTGTCAAAAATACTAAATCTCAACGAATAGGGATTATCGGTACACAAGGAACCATCCAAAGTGGCAGCTATGAACAAGCCATACTTTCTAAAGTACCGACTGCTCAACCTGTGAGTTTAGCGTGTCCTAGATTTGTTCCGATAGTAGAAAGTAATCAAGCAAATTCAAGTGTGGCAAAAAAAATTGTCGCTCAAACACTACAACCGATGACGAAAAAAAACATCGACACCTTGATTTTAGGATGCACACATTATCCTTTACTACGTCCGATTATTCAAAATGTAATGGGCAAAGAGGTGGTTTTAATCGACTCTGGCGTTGAAACAGTCGGAGAGGTCAGCATGCTTTTAGACTACTTTGATATTGCCAACTCACCGGAAAATACCACACCAACACGTCAATTTTATACAACCGGATCAACACAAAGCTTTAATCAAATTGCTAAAAATTGGTTAAATATTCCTGATATTCAAGCCAAACATATTCATTTATAAAGGGGGAATTTACATGCGTCATGATGGCCGTCAAGTAAATGATTTAAGAAAAATTACGATTCAAACAAATGTCTTTAAACATCCAGAAGGTTCGGTTGTGATTTCTTTTGGAGATACACAAGTCATTTGTTCTGCGACAATTGAAGAAAACGTGCCACCATTTTTACGTGGTAGCGAAACGGGTTGGGTAACTGCTGAATATAGTATGTTACCAAGAGCAACCAATACTAGAAATCGCCGTGAAAGTGCAAAAGGTAAATTATCCGGACGCACAATGGAAATTCAGCGTTTAATTGGTCGGAGTTTGCGTGCGGTGGTTGATTTGGAAAAACTTGGAGAACGTAGCATCATTGTTGATTGTGATGTCATTCAAGCAGACGGAGGGACACGTACAGCAAGTATTACTGGCGCTTTTGTTGCTTTACAATTAGCAATTAATAAACTGATGCAAACAGGGGAGCTAAGCGAAAATCCAATTAAAGAACATCTAGCTGCTATTAGCGTAGGGATTTTAGAAGATGATAGTTACGCCGTTGACTTGGATTACATTGAGGATTCTGCCTGTCAAGTTGATATGAATTTAGTCATGACTGAATCTGGCCGCTTTGTTGAAATTCAAGGGACAGGGGAGGAAGCTACCTTTGATGGCGACCAATTAAATCACTTATTACACTATGGAAAAGAAGCTATCGAATCATTAATTGCTTATCAAAAAGAAGCTTTATATGTACAGAATACAGCCAATGATGCTGTTGCTGATAAAACGATTATGATTGCAACAGGAAATATGGGTAAAGCGAAAGAATTTGAAAAAATGTTTGCTAAAGCGGGCTATCAAATTAAAACCATGAAAGATTTTCCTGAACTACCTGAAGTGCAAGAAACCGGTCAAACTTTTGAAGAAAATGCTCGATTAAAGGCGGAAACAATTGCCAATATCCTTCAATGTCCAGTATTAGCTGATGATTCTGGTTTGACTGTCGATGCACTTGGAGGTATGCCAGGAATTTATTCCGCACGCTTTGCCGGTGAACAAAAGAGTGATGCCTCCAATAATGCCAAATTACTGCATGAATTAACCGATGTAGCAGATGAAAATCGTACAGCGCAATTCCATTGTACCTTGGTCTTTGCTGCGCCACAAAAAGAATCGCTCGTTGTTGAGGGTATTTGGGGCGGACGTATTGCACGAATTCCTAGAGGTGAAAATGGTTTTGGCTATGATCCATTATTTATCGTTGATGGTCTAGAAAAAACATCTGCTGAATTAACACCAGAAGAGAAAAATGAGATTTCACATCGTGGTCAAGCGATGAAAAAATTGGATGGATTATGGCAAGCCTGGTTAGAAGCATAGAGAGGAAGAATGATTATGAAATACCTTGTACTGAGTGATAGCCATCAAGATCGTCAAATTGTAGTCGATGTATTCAAACAATGGAAAGATAAAGTAGATTACGTGATACATTGCGGAGATTCAGAATTGTCTAGTGATGATGAATTATGGAAAGAGATTCATGTCGTAGCTGGAAATTGTGATTACGATAATGGATATGAAGATGTTAAAATCATTACCACATCTGAAGATAAAATCTTAGTCACACACGGTCATCTTTACGGAGTACGAATGGGACTTCAAAAACTTGCTTATTTAGCGGAACAAAGTCATGCTGATATCGTATTGTTTGGACATACCCACTTAATTGGTTGCGAAGTGGTGAATCATCGCCTATACCTAAACCCTGGTAGCATCTTACTACCACGAGGCCCGATTCAACATCGTAGTTTTGCAATTATTGAAAGTACACCAACACATTGGAAGATTCAGTACTACAATCGTGCAAATCAACCAATTGCCGATTTAGCTTTTGAATTTGAAAAATAGGTGGATATGAAATGATTGGTAAACACGTCAAAGAATTATTAACTGAAACAGAAGATACTTTTTTAATCGAAGCTGAAAATGTTGCAACGGTACTTTACACCCATCCATTAGAACATGCACTTTTAGTCCTTACAAATGTGGGCTATTCAAAAATACCCGTATTAGACAGTGAGGATCATTTAGTAGGCTTACTTTCATTAGCAGATATTATGCGCGCAATTAGCGGCTTAACTGGTTTTGATATGAGTCTACTTGAAAGTTTAACGGTTGCTGATGTAATGGAAGTAAATGTCACAACCATTCATCAAAACGAAGGGCTAGAAGTCTTGTTGCGGCGTTTGGTCAATGAACCCTTTTTACCCTATGTAACAGCAGAAAATGTTTTTTTAGGCATTTATACAAGAAAAACGATACTCAAATCTGTCAATCATATGGTACATGAAATTGAAAGTAGATATTATCTAATCGAAAAAAACGAGCAGAAAAAAGCTCAATAAACAAAACCGCACATCACCGATTAATCTTTTGGCGATGTGCGGTTATTTCATTTCGTAATAATTGGTGTATTAGGAATGGTGTAGCCGTTTTGTACTAAGGCGTCAATACAAGCAGTTAAATAGGCTTGCTTAATACTAAATTGTTGGCCATTTGAAACATACATAATACTGCGAATCGCAAAGTTGTTATTTCCTAAATCCACCACACCAAAAATACTTGGTGGCGTCTCAATGACTTCATGATGGACTTGAGAAAATTCTTGATTCACAGTCGCGATAATATGTTTCATTTCCTCAATTCCTTCATTAGGATTAATTCTCACATCAACCAATACTTGCATATTTTCCCGTGAGGTATTACTAATGACAGTAATATTTCGATTTGGAACGTAATGTAGGGTACCATCCGATGATTTTAATTGTAACGTACGTATTCCGACAGACATCACCGTTCCTTCTATCCCTAAAATTGGTAGGCGAATATAGTTCCCTACATCGATTTGTTGTTCCATAATAATAAAGGCACCAGTAATAATATCATTCATAAAACCTTGCGCACCTAGACCAATTGCAATACCAGCAATTCCGGCACCTGCAAGTAAAGAACCAATTGGAAAGCCCAGAACCGATAATAAACTATAAACATAAAAGAAACCTAGTGTATACTGAATGATATTATGCATCAATGTTTTAATGGTGTTTAAGCGGCTTTCATTCATGCTATAGCGTTTGGCATATTGTTTATAGACACGATCAAGTAAAAAGAAACTCAAACGCTGAAGGATAAAGAATAAAAGGGTGAGTAAAACCACACCAATTGCTTTATCAACAATTGTATTAATAATATTCTCCCAATTAATATTATGCCACCAACGTTGCAAGGCATTTAATTGTTTTTCTGTTGTTTCTGCTACAGATCCATTATTCGTAGCTAACATAAAATCCCTCCTTTAAAATAATTGTATCATAACAAAGTAAAAATCAAAAGAAAGGGAAGGTGAAGAACAAAGTTTACATAATACCATTACGATAGATGGACTCCTTTATCAACAAATATAACTTCGCCAATAATGCCACTTGAAAGGGGACTAATTAAAAAAGCACATACATTGCCGACTTCTTCAATGGTGACACCCACATTATCCGGTGTACGATCTTCTGACAATTGTAATAGTTTTTGATAATCTTTGACACCCGTTACAGCAAGTGTTTTAATTGCACCAGCTGAAATAGCATTGACCCTGATTTTTTCAGGAGATAATTCCGCTGCAAGATAACGTACAGACGATTCTAAAGCCGCTTTGGCAATCCCCATCATATTATAATTTGGTACTGCACGCTCAGCCCCTAAGTATGTTAAGGTTACAATCCCGCTATTTTCAGCAAGGATAGGTTTAGCATATTTCGTAACAGCAATGAAAGAATAACTGCTAATGTCTTGTGCTAATGCATAACCTTGACGCGAAATTTCTGTTACTTTTCCTTGTAAATCTTCTTTATTCGCATAGGCAATCGCATGAACCACACCGTGAATTTCACCAGCATAGGATTTGATTTGTTCAAAGGCAGATTGAATGGATTGATCATCAGCGACATCACACTCAACCATGAAAGGCTCTTCTCCAACTAATTTGACCAATGATTTAGCCATTCGTTCATTTTGATAAGTATATATGACTTCAGCACCTTGTTGAATCAGCGCTTGAGCACAACCCCAGGCGATACTTTTTTTATTGGCTACACCCATAACCACAATTTTTTTACCAGTTAAAAAACTCATAATATTTCTCCTTTATTGTCATCAATTGAAATTTTCATTTATGATTTCTTATTATTATCTAAATTCTTTTGATTGTCAAACTATTTTTAATTAAAATATAGATATTCTAAATTTAAGTTGCAATATAATCAAAAATATGATAGTTTGATAACCAAAGTAAATTACACAAAAAATGAGGTTGATAATATGGCAAAATATATGACTGAAACAGAAGTAATGGATTTAATTCCCAATCGTTTTCCAATTATTTATATTGATTATGTAGATGAAATGATTGATGGTAAGAAAATTATCGCAACCAAAAATGTCACGATCAATGAAGATTTCTTTCAAGGACATTTTCCTGGAAATCCGGTAATGCCAGGTGCACTTATTATCGAAACATTAGCTCAAGCTGGCTCAATTCTTATTTTGAAATCAAGCCAATTTCAAGGAAGAACTGCTTATATTGGTGGTATCAATAAAGCAAAATTCCGACAAAAAGTAACTCCAGGCGATGTCTTGAAATTAAGTTTTGAAATTACGAAATTAAAGGGTTCTGTTGGTACAGCCGACGCCATAGCAACCGTAGATGGTAAAAAAGTCGCTGAATGTGAGTTTACCTTTATCGTGGGTGATCAAAGGTAAAAAATAAGAGTGGGTAAGTCCCACTCTTATTTTGCTTCTTGGATAATATTGATTTTTTCTACTTTTACAGGATCAACAGGTGTAGATTTTTCGCCTGTTTCACTTGTTTTAACTTCCGCTTTTGCAATTTTGTCAACAACATCCATACCTTCAATTACTTGACCAAACACTGTATAATTGCCATCTAATTGTGGTGTGCCACCTTTTTTATAGGCTTCGATAATTTTTTCTGGATAATATTGAATCGCTAAACCATCTGAAACATCTTGATCATTTTGGACGATATAAAATTGACTACCTTGACTGTCTAAAGCTTGACTTCTCGCCATCGCTAAAGCACCTCGAATATGGTAAAGTCGATTAGAGATTTCTACCTTAAAGCCTTTTTTCCAAATACTTTCGCCACCTGTACCATCGCCTTTAGGATCGCCACCTTGAATCATAAACTCATCTATGACACGATGGAATGGGGTGCCGTTATAATAGCCATCTTTTGCGTGCGTCATAAAGTTTTCAACAGCTTTAGGGGCAATCTCAGGGAATAACTTTGCTTTAATATTTCCTTGAGTCGTTACGATTTCAACTACATCTTCATTTTCTTTTACGTTTGTCTCTAATTGAGGTAAGTCCAAAGCATTTAAGTCGACTTTTTTTGATGAAGTTGTCGTTTCTGCTTTTGTTGAAGTAGTTGTGGTTGTTTGCTTACCTGAACTACAAGCACCTAATAAAAAGGTACAAGTTAATAAGGTTAATAGCGTTAATTTTTTCATGATTGTTGTTGCTCCTTTAAATTTTGACTTAACGTGATAAATTATACTAAATAATAGACAATATTCCAATGAACTTTCTGTGAATTCGTTAATATTTTCGTCTTTTGGAATAAAAAGAATAGACAAAGATTTTTTTGCTAGGTACAATAAAGTAGAGTTGCAAACTGTAATAGAATTGGAGTGATAGATAAAATGTCCATGTTTTTGGATCAAGTAACAATTGATGTTAAAGCAGGTAAAGGTGGCGATGGGATGGTTGCCTTTCGTCGTGAAAAATATGTGCCTGATGGTGGACCCGCTGGTGGCGATGGTGGCCGTGGCGGAAATGTGGTTTTAATCGTGGATGAAGGTCTTAGAACATTAATGGATTTTCGTTTTAACCGACATTTTAAAGCGCAACCTGGTGAAAATGGTATGAGTAAAGGGATGCATGGCCGTGGCTCTGAAGATTTATATGTGAAAGTTCCTCAAGGTACAACGGTTCGTGATGCTGAAACTGGCCGTCTATTAGGAGATTTAATTGAAAATGGTCAAACGCTTGTTGTAGCAAAAGGGGGACGTGGTGGACGAGGCAATATTCGTTTTGCTTCACCGCGAAATCCTGCACCTGAAATTGCTGAAAATGGTGAACCAGGACAAGAGCGTAAAATCGAATTGGAACTAAAAGTGCTCGCTGATGTTGGATTAGTCGGTTTTCCATCTGTTGGTAAATCTACCTTACTATCGATTATCTCAGCTGCTCGACCTAAAATTGGGGCTTATCACTTCACCACACTTGTTCCTAATTTAGGTATGGTCAACACAAAAGATGGTCGTAGTTTTGTTGCAGCAGACTTACCTGGTTTAATTGAAGGGGCAAGCCAAGGTGTAGGTTTGGGTACGCAATTTTTAAGACACATCGAACGTACGCGTGTCATTTTACATGTGATTGATATGTCTGGAATGGAAGGTCGAGACCCTTATGAAGATTATTTAGCGATTAATCATGAATTAGCTAGCTATAATCTACGTCTGATGGAGCGTCCACAAATTATTGTCGCAAATAAAATGGATATGCCAGAAGCTGAAGAAAATCTAAAAGTTTTTAAAGAAAAATTAGCTAAAGAACAAAAGGATGAATTAGATGAACCAATTCCAGTTTTTCCAATTTCAGGGGTGACTAGAAAGGGAATTGAGGCTTTACTAAGTGCCACTGCTGATTTATTAGAAGTTACACCAGAATTTCTTTTATATGACGAAGAAATTGAAGAAGATGTGGTTCATTATGGATTTACAAAAGACGAACAAGAATTCCAAATTGATCGCGATGATGATGCTTCATGGATTTTATCTGGTGAAAAACTAGAAAAATTATTTAAGATGACAAACTTTGAACATGATGAAACCATTATGCGTTTTGCCCGTCAATTAAGAGCGATGGGTGTTGATGAAGCTTTACGTGCGCGCGGTGCAAAAGATGGCGATATTGTACGCATTGGTAACTTTGAATTTGAATTTGTAGAATAAGCATTGACTGATAGTACTGATTATTTAGTACTATCAGTTTTTTTATAGATTTTGAGATTTTTTCAGTATTTTTATTTTAAATTAAGTTTAAAACTGTTAAAATTAGTGAGTAATTTAATTGATGAAAGTATGGATATTATGGAATTAGAATTTTTAGGTACGGGTGCAGGGGTTCCTGCTAAACATCGTACAGTAACAAGTATAGCTTTAAAACTACTAGATGAGCGAAATGCTGTTTGGCTCTTTGACTGTGGAGAAGGGACACAAATGCAAATTCTCAAAACAGCGATTCGCCCACGAAAAATTGAGAAAATCTTTATCACGCATCTTCATGGGGATCATATTTTTGGATTACCAGGCTTATTGAGTAGTCGTTCTTTTCAAGGTGGAGAAGAAACCCTTGAAATTTATGGACCAAAAGGCATTGAAGAATATGTTCGAACTAGCTTAAATCTATCAAAATCACGTCTAGGTTATCCATTAAAATTCATTGAAGTTCACGATAAAGAAGTGGTTTTTGAGGATAGTCAATTTAAAGTCTATGCCGAAAAATTAGATCATGGTATTTTATCCTATGGTTATCGCATTGAAGAGGCAGATTTTAAAGGAGAATTACAAGTTGAACGCTTAAAAGAATTAGGCATTCAACCTGGTCCAATTTATGGTAAAATTAAAAATGGCGAAACAGTTACTTTGCCAGATGGTCGAATCATTGATGGACATGATTTTATTGGTGAGTCTATCAAGGGAAGAATCATCACAATTTTAGGTGATACACGATATACACAGTCTTCTATTGAGTTGGCAAAAGAGGCCGATGTCTTAGTTCACGAAAGTACATTTAATAAATCTGAAGCCAAACTTGCCAAAGCTTATTTTCATTCAACTACACACCAAGCAGCTACGGTAGCCAAAAAAGCCAATGTCAAACAATTGATTCTGACACATATTAGTTCAAGATATTTAAACAGCGATTTATCTGCATTGGCTAAAGAAGCACAAGAAATTTTTGAAAATACTACTGTCGCAAAAGATTTAGCTGTTTATAATATTCCAATGAAAAAAGTCAAAAAATCTTAAATAAGGAGTCTTTCTTATGCAGAATTTAACAAATAAAGTCGTATTAGTCACTGGTGCTTCTTCAGGTTTAGGGGAGCAAATTTGTTATCAAGCCGCAAAACAAGGGGCAATCATTATCGCCTGTGCTCGTAGCGTAGATAAATTACAACAAGTCAAAGAAAGATGCGAGGAGCTTAGTCAAAATCATTGCTATGCGTTTAAAGTAGATATGTCTGATGCTCAAAGTATCGAGTATTTAGTTCAAGCTATTTATGCCAATGAAAAAAATATTGATGTCTTAGTAAACTGTGCTGGCTTTGGTTATTTTGAAGATTTCATTGATTTTGATATGAATCAAGCAAGACAAATGTTTGAAGTAAATATTTTAGGAATGATGCTTTTAACGCAAAAAATTGCAGCAAAGATGGTTTTGCGTCAATCAGGTCATATCATTAATATTGCTTCCATGGCTGGTAAAATGGCCACTCCTAAATCAACAATTTATTCTGCTACAAAATTCGCGGTAATTGGTTTTTCGAATGCCTTACGTCTAGAATTAAAACCTTTTGGCATCCATGTTACAACGGTCAATCCTGGACCAATTGAAACCAACTTCTTTAATATTGCCGATCCAAATGGTAGTTATTTAGATAAAATTGGGGCGATGGTGTTACAAGCAGATGACCTTGCAAAAGAAATTGTCCAAACTTTTGGTAAAAACAAGCGTGAAATTAACCGTCCACGATTGATGAATACGGCAGCCTTTTTCTATCAAGTATTTCCAACGATTGGTGATTATCTAGCAGGTGGTATTTTTAACAAAAAATAATTTTCTTAAGCTACTATCCAGCGATTTTTGATAGTAGCTTATTCATTGAAAAATATAGAAAGGACGTTTGATATTGAGAAAATCCACTCATCACTGGGTATATCCAGAAAAAGCAACGATACATACAGCATTTGGCGACATTTTAGCGCAGCAAAATATCCATCCAGTGATTCAAAAGTTACTCGTTCAAAGAAAAATAGATACAGCAGAAAAGCTAAATCAATTTTTAAATCCTAGTATTGAAAATCTATATGATCCATTTTTAATGCACGATATGCAAAAAGCAGTTGAACGTTTACAAATTGCAATTGAAAATGGTGAGTCTATTCTCGTATATGGTGATTATGATGCAGACGGAATCACAAGTACCTCGGTCATTGTCGAGACTTTAGAAATGCTTGGTGCAAATGTCAGCTATTATTTACCCAATCGTTTTAAAGACGGTTATGGGCCAAATGTCGATGTTTATCGGCAAAAAATTGAAGAAGGTATCGAATTAATTTTAACAGTTGATAATGGGGTTGCTGGTCATGAAGCCATTGATTATGCCAATCAGCAGGGGATAGATGTCATAGTAACCGATCACCACGAATTACCTGAACAACTTCCTGATGCATTTGCCATTGTTCACCCTAGACACCCTGAAGGCAATTATCCTTTTGGTGAATTGGCTGGAGTAGGGGTTGCATTTAAATTAGCCTGCGCCTTAATTGAAGAGGTGCCTTATGAATTATTGGAGCTAGTTGCAATTGGTACGGTAGCTGATATGGTTTCTCTAACTGATGAAAATCGTATTTTTGTACGCTTAGGTCTAGAAATGATGAAACAAACGCAAAGAATCGGGTTAAAAACCTTAATGGAAGTCAGTGAAGTCAATCCTAAAGAATTAGATGAACAAACAATTGGCTTTGCACTTGCTCCAAGATTGAATGCATTAGGTAGACTGGATGACCCTAATCCAGCGGTTCAATTGATGCTGACTTTTGATGAGGAAGAGGCCTATCAATTAGCCAAACAAATTGATTTATGGAACCAAAAAAGAAAAGATTTAGTCGATGAAATCACCAGTCAAGCTAGAGAAAAAATAAATCCCGAGAATTATGTTCATGTGATTGCTGGACAAGATTGGCATGAAGGTGTGCTTGGTATTGTAGCTGGTAGAATTTTAAAAGAAACTGGAAAACCGACCATCGTGCTTTCTATTAACGAAAATAATCAGGCAAAAGGATCCGGCCGAAGTGTAGAAAGCTTCAACCTTTTTGAAAGTATGGGACAAGTCAGAGAGATATTTGAAAAATTTGGTGGTCATCATTCTGCTGTGGGACTGACTCTCAAAATAGAAAATATTGCTAAATTACAAGATCATTTGAATCAAGCGGCATTGAGTCAGCATTTAACTTTTGCTGAAGGTTTACCACTTCAAATTGACGAAATCATTGAGATAAGTGAAGTTAGTGTGTCTTTAATTGAACAGTTTAAAGTCTTGGCACCATTTGGAATGGATAACCCTAGACCAAACTTCCTAATTAAAAATGTCAAAGTATCCCAGAAAAGGGCAATCGGTGCAAATCAGAATCACTTAAAACTAGTTGTGAATGACGAAAACAATCATCAATTAGATGTCGTCGGTTTCAATCAAGGCATGTACATTGATGAATTAGGCAATGAAAATATTAATCTGGTGGGGCAACTAAGTATCAATGAATGGAACGGCAATACTTCTTGTCAATTAATGCTCAGTGATTTTTCGATTGACGATTTACAGGTATTTGATTATCGTCCCAAAAAATTCTATCGTCAATTGAACTTTGATTTACCAACTTTATATATCGCAAGTTTCGAAAAAAATCGAAAAAACTTCCAAAAAATTCTAGACAAGCCGATTTATTTAGTGGATGAAATCAATGAAATGACAGATGTTATAAATTATCAACAAATTGTATTTTTGGATTGTCCATTAAAAGCCGAGGATTACCTTAAAATTTATCAACAATTCTCAGTTAGTCGCGTCTATTTCGTATGCTATACTCATGAAGATGCTTATGTAGATGGTGTCGGTAGCAAAGAACAATTTGCAAAATTATTCAAGTTTATCCAACAGCAAAAACGTATAGATGTCCGCTATAAGCTTGATTTAGTCGAAAAGTATCTCAAAATCCCAAAAAAATTATTAATTTTCATGATTCAGGTGTTTTTTGACTTAAAATTTGTTAAAATAGAAGATGGCGTGTTAAGTTATATCGAAAATCCACCAAAACATAGCTTAACAGAAAGTCAAACTTATCAAAATAGATTACAAAAGATTAAAACAGAAGAATTTTTCTTGCTGTCAAATCTGGAGACATTAAAGAATTGGTTAATCCATTCGCAGGAGGAACATTAATATGAATTTGAAAGATTACATTGCTAGTATTCCAAACTATCCATCTGAAGGTATTATTTTCCGTGATATTTCACCTTTAATGGCTGATGGTGAAGCTTACCGTGTAGCAACTCACGAAATCGTTGAATACGCAAAAGAAAAACAAATCGATATGGTTGTTGGACCAGAAGCACGAGGATTCATCGTTGGTTGTCCAGTGGCTTATGAATTAGGTGTTGGTTTTGCCCCTGTACGTAAAAAAGGAAAATTACCTCGTAAGACCATCGAAGTCACTTATGATTTAGAATACGGTACAGATACTTTAACGATTCATGAAGATGCAATTAAACCTGGTCAACGCGTACTTATCTGTGATGACTTATTAGCAACTGGTGGTACGATTAAAGCTACTATTGATCTTGTAGAACAACTTGGTGGTGTTGTTGCTGGTTGTGCCTTCTTAATCGAATTAAATGACTTACATGGTCGTGATAAAATTAAAGATTATGACATCATCACTTTAATGGATTACTAAAATCTTTTAAAAGTCATCAGCAGTTCAATCATTGAGCTGCTGATTTTTTTGTATTAACGCTTAATGATGAACGACTCACACATAAGCCTCTTAAAGTAAAATATTGATATAAGGGGATTTGCTTTCTATTAAAAGATATGCTAATATAGTTTTATAGAAAATCACTGTTTTCTGTAAACCATAAAAGAGTAAATTTGCTACTATATATCAAAAGACATCCTCTATCGGTTTTTAGTCTTTTAATCGTCACTTCGATAATGACAATATATTAAAGATTTTTAGAAAGTTTTAGAAAGGATTTAGATATCATGCAAGCCACGCAAGCAGCAGCTAAAGCCAAAGTATTGGAAAACTTACCAGAATATCCGGATTTTGCTCAAGAGTATTTTCAAAAGAAGATTGAAGAAGAATATTCATCCGTCACATTGTTCGAATATCAAAAAGAAATGAAACGTTTTTTAGAATGGCTTATTCGTGAAGGCTATTCAAAAGCAACATTAATGAAAGATATTCAAATTGCTGAATTAGATGTGTTGACCGAAAAAGATTTGAGCTTATACAAACGTGAACTTCAAAATCGCAAAAAAAATGTTTCAAAAGAAAAACAATCGTTATATGAAGAGTCTGGAGATGAGTTACCTGGCTTATCAAAAAGTACCATCAAACGCAGTCTGACAGCTTTACGATCACTCTTTAATTTTTTATCAACTACGATTAATGATGAAACCAACAAACCTTATTTATCTTCTAATCAAATGCAAGGCGTCAAAAATGTGAATGATTCGGTTAAAATGAGTGTCCGTACTAAAAAAATGGAACCTATGATTTTCTTTGATAATGAAGGTCTGGCTTTTCTACAATTTATTGATCATCAGTATGAAGAACTACTCACTACCCGTCAAGCCATTGCTGCATTTGAAAAAAATAAAATTCGTGACTTGGCAATCTTGGCATTATTTTTGGGAACTGGTATCCGTTTATCTGAATTGGTCAACATTAATCTACGCGACATGGAATTAACGGACGAATCTATGCATATTCGGGTTATCAGAAAAGGTGGACAAATGGACTGGGTTACTGTAGCCTCTCCGATGATTTCTTACATTACCGACTATCTAAATACTCGCCAAACTACTTATCAAATTACAGAAAATGTCCAACCCCTCTTCTTATCAACTTATGGAGGTGCAGCTAAACGCCTAAAAGCGAATGCGATTGAAAAAATGGTTGATAAGTACTCTAAAGCCTATAATAAGCGGACCACTCCACATAAACTTAGACACTCCGTTGGTACTCAAATTTATCGAAAAACCGGCTCAATTGTTACCACTGCACAATTGCTAGGTCAAAACAATACCAACTCAACTAGTATCTATACCCACATTGGTGCCAAAGAACAAGTCAACATCATGAATCATTTATACGATTAACTAAAAAACCAGCCATCATTGATTAGATTAGCTTTGATGGCTGATTGATTTTAATCAAAATAATAGTTTTTAAAATCATATTTATAGACACGATATAAATATTTTGTATCCGTTTTTTGTGTAAACCGTTGAATCAATTTACCTGCATTCGTATATTCTGCAAAAGTAGCTTGTTGACCTGAATCAACAATAATATGATTTTGATAATTCTGGACACTTGACACATAAGCGGAATAAGAAACATCAAAACTCTCCACCAGTTTGTAAGAGTGTGTCTTTTCATCTACCAAATATTTCATATATTTAGAGGTTTTCCCTGCTGTCTTATCTGCAATTTCCGCTAAAGATATATCAGTCCGCGAATCCATAATAGTTGAATTATTATTAAAAAAGCTCAAATAATATTGGCCAGCTGATAAATCTTCTGCTGTCTCATACGTAATTGAATGTTGTCCATATTGAGAAGTAAAACTACCTTCTTTTTCTAGCAATAATTGGCCGCACTCTCCTACTCCCTGCCAAATTGCTTCATCCCCCATCATATATTCTACTTGATAGATGCCTTGCTCATCTGGTTTCAAGGCAAGAATAGTCGAAGTTTCCCGAGAGCTGACCAAGAGTTGCTGATTATCTGTTAATTGAAGGCTATTGATATGAACAGGATCTAAATACCCTTTATTGTTGCTATGTTCTTCAATTCCTGTTGCTTTTTGATATAAATCAGGTAAAAGTTCTTCAAAATTAGCAATCTCAGTGACTTCTTGCGTGGATAAATCAATAGTTATGATGCGATCTTCTACATAGCCCGCTTGTTTTTTAGCAGTTTTACTTGTTGCTAAAGCTATCAATTGATTCTTATCATTCAATATGTAATCATGATGTAAAAGATAGTCGGTATTTGCTAAATCAAGAACTTGTTTAACTTGCCCTAACGCATTGAGCTTTACAATTTTTGAATCTGAGACAGCCATAAACATTTCTTGCTGATTATTAAAAACTAAGCGCATGGAATTATAATTAACAATCGGCATTTCTGCACGAATATACCCATCGTTATCGACTAAATAGGTTGCTTTTTCGCCAGCTTGATTTCCAATTACTGCAAATAGACCCTCACTCAAACTTTCATCACTTTCTTGTTTTGACAATTGATAGTTCATTTCAGAGGTTGTACTTAGTTTAGGTGGCGTGTAATGAAACTGTATTTGCTTCTGTTGACCATCTTGAGTAGTCGCAGTCAAGGTAATAAGATTATCAACATCTGGAATACAGCCAATGATTTGATACTGATGACTCGTCGCATATTCTTCATTTTGTTTCAAATTTTTTTCAAACGATGGATATCCTTGGGCATCAATACGATAAGAAATTTTTACTGCTTCATCTGTTGAAAAGGCCAAATATAAGCCAGTGGTATTGGTTAAAAATGGATTTGATACAATCAGCGGTTGCGTAAAGGTTGCTATTTGCGATTCAATCAATTGTAATAATTGCTCTTGAATTTTTTCCTGTGTCGCGAATTGATAGACATCCGCCACTTTTTCAATATCCAAATCGCTATAATCTAAAACACGAATATTTGAGCCGGTAGATGAAGTCAAACGATCTACTAAATTACTTTGCGTTGTCTGTGCCATTTTCACAGTTTCTGATGAGCGATGTTTTTGAATGATATCATAGCTAGTTATCGTTCCTACAACTAGGAATAAGCTAATAGCCACTATAGAAAGCTTTCGTGACACTTTCAAGCGAATCTTCCTCTCTATTTTTGATAACTCTATTGAATCATTTTAAACTTAAGCGTAACTTAAAACGGTATTCGAAGGGTAGCTACATCACATCTAAGCCGGCCTGACTAGGAAAATCTTAAAACACGATGGATTTTCCTGTCATTCCGGACAAACTTAGCTGCGCGTAGCTGTTCGCCTCTTCTCATAACCTGGATAAAAACGGGGCTGACCCATTAGTCTCTAATAAAAAATGAGTATATAAATAATCCGAACGTTCATTGTTGATTTTATGAGTAATCAAGTTGAACATTCGGATTTTCTTTGTCTTTTATTAATTATTTAGTAAGCGCCCAATAACGAGGTATATTGAAAATCTCCAAAGTCACTCGACTCTGGAGATTCTTTTTTTTATTTACAATTTGCTTGTACAGTTTCTGACCATGGCAAATAAGC
>NZ_JBQKFH010000041.1:0-20130 GCF_052119425.1 Enterococcus cecorum | reverse complement strand
TTATTTTTGTATTCACTTTCAAAAGATAAATAGAGATCTTTCCACTACTATCTAAATGGAAAGACCTCTATTTTTTCACATAGGGGCTACTTTTGGGTCAGCCCCTTTTTTGCTAAGTATAAGAATAAAAGATAACATATTATTTATTGTCTGAGGGGACGCGTGAAATGACAAACAATCTAGCAATTATAGTTTATTTATGATGAATTATGGATGAAATATAAGGTGAAATCTGTTAAAATAGGCTTGTTCGTCATATCTATATGATTTAGGAGGAAATTTTATGGCCTTATGGAAGAAAATTCTAGCTACGGTAATAGGGGTTATAATCGCCGTAGTAATTATTGTAGGTGGGGTATTTGCTTTTGCATATCATGATTTTTCAAGTACAGTGGAAAAAACCTATAAGCCGGTACAACGTCAAAATTCAACCAAAGCAGATTCAGAAAATCAAATTGAAAATAGTCAACCATTTAGTATGTTATTATTAGGGGTAGATACAGGGGCTTTAGGCCGTGTGGAACATGGACGTTCTGACTCTATTATGGTGGCTACAGTAAATCCGATAAAGAAACAAACAACTATCGTCAGTGTGGCACGTGATACATATATGGAAATCGTTGGGCATAATACTCAAGATAAAGTGAACCACGCTTATGCCTTTGGTGGTGCTGCCATGTCAATGGATACGTTAGAAAAATACTTAGACATTCCAATTAATCACTATGTAGCGATTAATATGGGTGGTATTGAACAACTTGTAGATGCTGTCGGTGGGGTAGAAGTACATAATAATTTAGACTTCACTAATAGTAATTTCCATTTTCCAAAAGGGAATGTGGAATTAAATGGAGAAAAAGCCTTAGCCTATACTCGTATGCGTTATGAAGATCCGCGTGGTGACTATGGCCGTCAAGAGCGTCAAAGAGCAGTTGTTGCAGCTATCGGGAAGAAAGTAATGAGTATTGAAGGTGTGACTAAGTATCGCGATTTATTAGATGCCGTATCAGAAAACATGCAGACAGATTTAAATCAAGATCAAATTCAAAAATTAGCTTTGGATTATCGTGATGCTTTTAGTAATGTGAAGACTGACCAATTACAAGGAACAGGTTTCATGCAAGATGGTGTTTCTTATCAACGGGTGAGTCCAGAAGAGTTGCAACGCGTACAATTAGAGCTAAAAACCCAATTGGAAGCAAACTAGTCATTTGTCCAATTTAATCTGTAGGGGATGTAATTTTTTCTCTACAGATTTTTTCAAGTTTTAATTGCTATCCTTTTATTACTCGCTTTTTCATTGTATGTATAGTGAGAATTGTAAAAAAATGATAATAATTATTGTTATTATGCTTTTTTTGGCGTGATTTTTTTGTATAATGGAAAAAGAATGTGTAAAAATGAGAGAGGGATAGTCGGATGATTGATTTACATTGTCATATTTTACCTGGTGTGGATGACGGTGCCCAAACAATAGAAGATAGTCTCGATATGGCACGTTATGCTGTAAAACAAGGGATTACCCATATTTTGTGTACCCCACATCACAATAATGGAAAATATATCAACCCCAAAGCAGATATCATTGAAAAAGTAGCTGAGTTACAAGAAGTATTGGATGAACATCAAATCCCATTGACGGTATTAGAAGGGCAAGAAGTTCGTCTAACTACCTTATTAATGGATGATCTAGCAAAGGACCGTTTATTATTTACTGATTTAGACGATACATATATTTTAATTGAGTTTCCAAGTAATAGTATCCCAGAAAGTGCGGAAAATATTTTTTACCAACTTTTGGATAAAGGAAAAATTCCGGTCATTGTGCATCCAGAGCGCAATGCTGGATTTATCAAAGAACCCAATCGACTAATCGAGTTTTTAGATATGGGATGCCTAGCCCAACTCACTGCGCCAAGTTATGTGGGTAAGTTTGGTAAAGAAATTCAAAAAACAGCGAAATTAATGGTCGAAAATCGAATGGTCCAAATGGTTGCTTCGGATGCACATGGTATCAATAAACGTAATTTTTATCTAAAAGAAGCCTATGATGCGATTGCCAAAGATCAGGGCGTAGAATTAGTTGATAAAATGAAACAAGTAGCCAAGGATTTAATTAATGGCGACCCAATCGAATTTGAACCTTACCGAGAATTAAGAAGATCAAAATTCTCTTGGTTTAGATAAATATTTAATGGAGGGATTAATTTGAAAAAAATTGGAAAAGTGTTTGGTTTATTGCTTATTGCGGCCATCTCTTTGTCAATTGTTGTGTTTGGTTATAAAGTTTATCAGCACAAAAACTATGAGCAACGACTAGCCAGTGCTCAAGTAACGATTAAACAGCAGTCCTCTAAAATGGATGAATTAACCAAACAAGTGAATCAGTTATTTACAGATGAGAATGATGATTTATTGAATCCTGAGACAAATACGGAGCAAATTTCAGACTTGAAAACGCAAATCAATGGGATGAGGGTTTCTGCGGATAGTTATCAATTGAAAAAACAAGATTTGCCACAAGAAGATGCAAGTTTTGCGGACAAACAAGATGAATTATTACGTCGTGTGTCACAAGCATATGATAAATCAAATCTTCAAGATCAAATCGCTGCCCTATTTCAAGCAGATGCAGTGAACTGGCAAGCATTAAATGATCAAGCGGTAATCAATCTTGATACCAAGGCTGAAAAAGTCACTGAGCTATTACAAAAAGTCAGTGAAATGCCTGAAGGAAATTGGAAAAAACTTGCAAATGGGTATCTAAATTTGGCACAAGACGAATGCAATCAAGCAGCGACAACCTTAGATATGATTAATCAAATGGTGGTCAATGGACAAGTTGCTGAAAACGCCAATGCAGATACTTATGCGCAATTAGTAAATACTTTATATTCTGTGAAACATCAAGGATTATCAGACGCTTTAGAAAATAAAGTGAGAGAAGTAAAGACTCAAATGCAAACTGCAGGAAGAATGTAAGAAAGGAAATAGGTTGATGGAAGTCGAAGAAACAATTGATTTAAAAGATATTTTTACGATTATTAAAAAGCATGTTTTTACTATTATCGTATGTATGTTTGTGGGACTAGGTTTAGCAGGAGGGTTAACTTTCTTTGTTTTAACACCAAAATATAGTTCACAGGCTCAGTTAGTCGTAACTTTACCACAAAATCCAAATACAAACACAAATGATGTCAATATGAACTTGCAAATGATTAATACTTATAAAAATCTAATTAAAGGTGATTTGATTTTAAATAAAGTAAAAGATCAGTTAAAAGAAAATTATGGCATTAATATGACTGTACAAGAAATTGATGATGCGATTGATGTCGTACAGTCAGAAAACTCATTGATGTTCTCATTGGTGGCTACTTCTACTAAAGCTTTAGATGCAGAACGTTTAGCCAACACAACCGCAACAATCTTCAAAGATACTGTCAAAGAAGTCTTAGGAGAAAGTGTTGATAAAATTTCAATTATTTCAAATGCAACAGTCAACAATACGCCAATTTCACCAAACAATACGCGTAACTTGCTTATTGGGGTGTTAGCAGGGATGATTGTTGGTTTTGGGATGAGTTTTGCCGTTGAATTCTTAGACCGCACAGTAAAAGCAGAAAAATTTGTTCGCGACGAATTAGGCTTAACTATCTTAGGAACCATTCCACAATTATCTGCCAAAGAATTACAAGACAATACACGTCGAGTTTCTGGACATATGGTATCTTCTAGTAGCGGACACCATCACTCTGGTAATAGCAAACATCGTCGCTCAAGAAGTCGTGTGTAGGAAGGTGAATATAAATGGCAAAGAAATATGATAAGAAAAACTCAACAGCTACGAAGCCGGTGAACTTAATTACGCTATTAAATCCAAATTCACCGATTTCTGAACAATATCGTACAGTTCGAACCAACTTGCAATTCGCAGTTGCAGGTGACCAACCATTGCGCAGTATGACCGTGGTTTCTTCTGGTCCTGGTGAAGGAAAATCTACTTCATCAGCAAACTTAGCGGTCGTATTTGCTCAAGCAGGGCGTCGCGTCTTGTTAGTAGATGCGGATATGCGTAAAGCAACGGTCCATAAAACATTTGGACTAAGTAATGAAGTGGGGTTAAGTAACTTGGTAAGTGGCCAACAATCTGCATCATCAGTGATTCAACCATCTGGTGTAGATAATTTATCCGTGATGACGGCTGGACCAACGCCACCAAACCCGGCTGAATTACTGAACTCGCGTCGGATGAATGTAGTATTGGAAGAATTATATCAATTGTTTGATTTAATTGTTTTTGACTTACCACCTGTAATGACAGTGGCTGATGGTTTAATTATGGCTTCTAAAACAGATGGTACCGTAGTGGTTATCCGTGAAGGTGTCACTCGTAAAGACTCTATTATAGAAGCGAAAAATCGTCTAATTCAGGCCAAAGCTCGTATTTTAGGAGTTATTTATAATGGTGCTGAACAAATGAATGAAAGTAGTTATTATTACTATTCAGATAAATAATAAATCTCTAATAAGGTGAGCGGTGTCTTGCCTTATTTTTTTTGAACAAAATGATTGGCTGTGTTATAATATGATAAAATTTATCGTGAATATTTACACGATAGCAAAAGAATGGAGTGGAAAATGATGAAAAAGTGTCCAAATTGTCAAACAGAAGTGGAAGAAGAGGCGTTGGTTTGTCCTCAGTGTGGTTATCAGTGGGAGACAAATGCTGAGAAAGTAGAGCAAGTCGTGTCTGAAGAAGTTGTATCCGAAGAAAAGACCCAAAGCGTTCAACAAGCAGCCAATGAAGAAGTGTCAAATCCAGAAAATGAGGATAAAGCACAAACAACAGTTGCACCACAAACACCTGAAGAATCTGAAGAAGAGACAAACAACCAATCTTCAGAAAACAGCAAAAAAGTATTGGATTTTGAAAAACTAGATGATTTTGAAGCATTAAAGCCGCATATCGATCAAGCAAAGAATTATTTTGAAGAGCTTAAAGCGGCCATCCTGCATCCAACCATCGGAGAAATCAAGTATAAAACGTTAGGTATTATTAATTTCATTGTGATTGGTTTATTATTTTCATTGACTTTCTCGAGATTGCTTGGTGTGATGCTAAGAGGTATCTATGGTGCGATGAATCAATTTACCAATATGTTTGGTTTTGGTCATTCATCCTATGGTAGTTCATCGATTTCGGCCTTTCCAATGTTTTGGTTGTTCTTATTAGCTATCTTTTTAACACAAATTATCTTAGTGTTGGTATACTGGATATTTGAAATCATTATGCAAAAAGAAGGAGCCAGCTTTAAAAATGCCTTAGACCAAATTTTTGAACCATTAAGTGTCTTAGTAGTTGTGGGCATCGTGGCTTTTGTTTTTGCCTTACTTGGTTCAGCTTTCTTAAAATTAGCATTAATACTTTGCGTGTTATACTTATTGATTTTACGCTATAGTTTTGATGGAAATATTTGGTTAATTACCAATCCCAAGGGCTTCAATCGTTTTTATATTACGATGATTCCAGTTGTACTATATAGTGTAGTCAGTTACTTTGTTTTCAAAATCGTCCTTGGTGTGTTAATCGAAAATTCAAATATCTTAGGAATAATCGAAAATATGCTTCGTTTCTAAAAGTAAAAAAATCTCAGTTGGTTTCAGATGAGGGACCGACTGAGATTTTTTTGTTTCCTTTGTGTCATATAGGATGATGTAAAAGCGTTTAATAAGGAGTTAATGTACACGCCGGAAACCTCTGTAAAACACAAAGTAGTATAATTATAACACGGATATGATTATCGGTAAATAAAATATAGTTATAAAAATGTAAAATAAACATTGAATCATAAATATTTTTATAGATTATTGTCATGATAGATGATATTAAATAGTTGAATTAAATAATATGGTTTAAAGTGATAAGATTTTGCTATCGCTGAAAAGTTTCAAATTAGTTGCGAAAATATAGTGTACTCAGATATAATAGCCTCAAATTCTTTGAAAGGATGATGCGCATGACCAGACCGATTATTGGTATTGCCTCAAATGAAACGTTTGATCCAGGTAGTACGCTTTATCATTTGCCTGTCAGCTACACCCCAAGAGGATATATTGAAGGGGTTCAAAATGCTGGTGGGATTCCGCTATTATTACCAATTACTGATCCTGACTATGCAGAAACTTATGTCCGTCAGATTGATAAATTGATTTTAGCAGGTGGGCAAGATGTATCACCAGAGATTTATGGACAAACAAAAAACGCAACTGGTAATTATTCAAAAGCTCGCGATGACTTTGAACAAGCTTTAATTACCGAAACCTTAAAACAAGGAAAACCGATTTTTGCGGTCTGTCGTGGGATGCAGTTAGTAAATGTTTATTTTGGTGGTACATTGCATCAAGAAATTGGCCCTTTAAGTGATGTCGAACATATGCAAGATCCTATTCCTCGGGAGGAGCCTTCGCATGACCTACTTTTAGAAAAAATAAGTAGCTTACATACCATTTATGGCAACCAAGGAAAAATCAATTCTTTTCATCATCAGGCTGTAGATAGTCTTGGCGAAGAATTACAAATAACCGGCAGATGTAGCGATGGCATGATTGAATCTATTGAAAATAAAAAGCGTCATATTCTAGGTGTGCAATGGCATCCAGATTTTGCTTATTCGCATTTAAAGCAAGAGCAATTAGTATTTGATTATGTCGTCAAACAATTATAAAAAGAAAGGAAGAATGAAATGAAAAAAGTAGTTAGTTTATTATTTGTGGCAAGTCTTTTCTTAGCAGCATGTGGCAATTCAGCAACATCCTCTAAGGAAACCAAATCTACCAAACAAGAAATTGCTGTTTCAACACCAGGTGAACTATCAACACTTGATAGTGCACAATATACTGATGTCAACAGTTCAGATATGATTGGTCAAGTTTCAGAAGGATTATACCGTTTAAATAAAGATGGAAATCCTGAACTTGCGATGGCCAAAGAAGAGCCAAAAGTGAGTGAAGATGGTTTGACTTATACTTTTAAATTACGCGAGGCAAAGTATAGTGATGGAACACCGGTTCGTGCGCAAGATTTTGTATATGCGTTCCAAAATGTGGTGGATCCAAAAACGACTTCCAGCTCAAGTCATCGTATGGATATCTTTAAAAATGGTGAAAAAATCCGCAACGGTGAGCTGCCTGTTAATCAATTAGGAGTTAAAGCACTTGATGACCAAACGTTAGAATTAGATTTAGTCGCACCGGCACCATTTTTACCAGAAATTTTAACAGGTACACCATTTATGCCAAAACAAGAAAAATTTGCCTCTGAAAAGGGGAAAGCTTATGGCACAAGTGCAGAGAATTTTGTCGGTAATGGACCTTTTGTAATTAAAGGATGGGATGGCAATAATGAAAGCTGGACCTTGGAGAAAAATCCAACATACTGGGATGCAAAAAATGTGAAGTTGAAAAAAGTGAAAGTACAAGTCGTAAAAGAAATTGCGACAGGTGTCAACTTATTTAACGATGGGCAATTAGACTATACGACTTTGAGCGATGTTTATGCACAAAACAATCAGGATAACAAATTAGCCCACTTTGTACCTAAAGCGATGGTTGGTTATATCAGTGCAAACCATAAGCGTCCAGTAACCGGGAATGTGCATGTTCGCCAAGCTATTTTACAAGCTATTAATAAGAAAAGTTATACAAAAAATGTCTTATCCGATGGTTCTCAACCGTTAAATGGCTTTGTCCCAACAAACTTTGCGAAAAATCCAGAAACTGGTGAAGATTATCGTAAAGAAGCTGGCGATTTGATGCCTTATGATTTAAAAGCCGCTCAAAAGAACTGGGAATTAGCGAAAAAAGAATTAGGTAAAGATGAAATCGAGTTGGAATTACTCGCTTCTGATACAGCTACTTCTAAAAAGACGGTAGAATTCTTGCAAGGTCAGTTACAACAAAACTTACCTGGTTTGAAAATTGACATTAAGAACGTACCATTACAAAACCGTTTAGACTTACAAGACAAGAGTGAATTCGATTTAGTGTATGGGACTTGGACCCCAGACTACGCAGATCCAATCAATTTCTTAGAGTTCTATGATTCTACAGGCGGCCTAAACTCATCAGGTTATGCCAATAAAGCATATGACGCAGGATTAGAAGAAGCACGCACCACTTTAGCTAAGGATCCAGCCAAACGTTGGGATAAATTGATTGAAATGGAAAAACAATTAGTCGAAAAAGACACCGCCGTTTTACCATTCTATCAAGGAAGCGTGGCCTATCTTAAATCAGAACGCCTACACGGATTACAAGTCTTCCCATTCGGCCGCACCGTATCCTACCGACTCGCATACGTAAAATAAGGTTGTAAATCGACTTGATTAGCTACGAGCAAAAGGTTATCAATCAACTTGGTCAAATACGAGAAAATTCATGTGTTACCTACTGCTAAGAAAATCGGATGAAAGGAGATTTTCTTAAGCAGGAGGGTGAATTTTCCGAGTATTTAGTTGATTGATACCGAGAAAGCTAAGTTTGTCCGGAATGACAGGAAAATCCGTCGCGTTTTAAGATTTTCCTAGGCAGTTCGGCTTAGATGCGAGGTAGCTACCCTTCGAACACCGTCAATATAAGGTCGTGAAGCAGATAAATATTGATATTACAATGCTCTTTTCCTTTTAATAAAGAAGGAAAAGAGCATTTTTTAAGCAAGTTTTTCGCTATTTTTACCTATTCGTGATAAGGTAACAGTTGTCAGAAAGAAGGGATTTAAGTGCGTTATCATATTATGAAAAGCAATGATATCCGCATGAATTTAGCAACAGAAGAATATTTAATGAATCATGCCGATGTCAGTGAACCACTATTTTTAGTTTATATTCAATCACCTTGTGTCATTATTGGCCGCAATCAAAATGCCTATGAGGAACTCGATTTAAATTATTTACGTAAAAATCACATTACGCTTACTCGACGTATTTCTGGTGGTGGCGCAGTATTTGATGATTTAGGCAATATGAGTTTTAGCTTTGTGAAAAAACGCGATGAAGTTCAATTTGGCGATTATCAGAATGTGACCGAACCGATTTTAGCCGCTCTTCATAAAATGGGCGCAACGCAAGCACAAAGCGGTGGGCGTAATGATTTGTACATTGATGGTTTGAAATTTTCGGGAAACGCGATGTACAGTAAAAATAATCGCACTTATTCGCATGGAACGTTAATGTATGATGTAGATTTAAGTGTATTAGATCGAATTTTGACCGTCTCTAAGGAAAAAATTGCCTCAAAAGCAACCCCATCCGTGAAGAAAAATGTCACAAATGTGAAAGGCTATCTCAAACCAGAATTTCAATTCGAACGGACAGAAGATTTCCGTAATCAATTACTATGCGAATTATATGGCGTAAAAAGTTTAGCAGAGATTAAAGATAAAGAACTAGTATTAACTCAAGCTGACCGTGAAGCCATTCAAAAATTATTTGATGAAAAATATGCCAATGATGCATGGATTTTTGGAGAAGCACCGGCCTTTGAGTACAACAAACGCACGCGTATTGCCAGTGTCGGCATTGTCGATGTGAAATTAAATGTCGTTCATGGCAAAATTTCTGCAGCTAAGATTTTTGGCGATTTCTTTGGCCAACAACCAGTTGAACAACTTAGTGACTTTTTGGTCGGCAAAGAATATCGTTTTGAAGCGATTGAAAAAGAACTAAAACAAATCAAGGTAAGTGAATATATCCATAACTTAACGAATGAGGATTTCTTAGCCTTGCTTTTTAGCTAATATTAGTCTTTTAGACTCAAAATGTGGTAAAATCATGGAAATTACCTAAATTTGTTTCATCGTACTAGCTAAATGGCAAAGTTTTTGCTACAATGGGAATGAACTATTTTAAAGATTAAAGGAGACATTTAAATGATTTCAGCAAGTGATTTAAGAGCTGGTATGACTTTTGTACAAGATGGCAAATTAATTAAAGTTTTAGAAGCAAGCCATCACAAACCAGGTAAAGGAAATACAGTGATGCGTATGAAATTACGTGACGTTCGTAGTGGTGCAACTTATGATACTACTTTCCGTCCTGAAGAAAAATTCGAACGTGCACACATTGATACAAAAACTGTTCAATATCTTTACACAATGGATGACACAGCGTATTTCATGGATTTAGAAACTTATGAACAATACGAAATTCCAACTGAAACTGTAGAAACTGAAATGAAATATATCCTTGAAAACATGGAAGTTAAAATTCAATTCTTTGGTTCTGAAGTCGTAGGTATTCAATTACCAACAACTGTAGTCCTAAAAGTTGAAGAAACACAACCATCAATCAAGGGCGCAACTGTAACTGGTTCAGGTAAACCAGCTACTATGGAAACTGGATTAGTTGTAAACGTACCAGACTTTATCGAAGCAGGCGAATACTTAGAAATCAACACTGCTGAAGGTACTTACGTAAAACGCGCAACTAAGTAATACTGAGAAAATGGGATGTGAGAAAATCGCATCCCTTTTATATTAGGTTGTGAATCGACTTGATCAGCTACGAGCGGATAAGATTGTCCAACACGTCGGGAAAGTCCGAGAAGTAAAGACTTTCCAAGACGGGGTGGCTTATACGTCGAAGTAGCTAGTCGATTTACACCGTCAAATTAGGTTGTGAGGCAGCTCGGAAAGCCTCGAAGAAATTCGTGTGTTTACCTACCACTGAAAAAATCGGATGAAAGGAGATTTTTGCAAGTGGGAGGGCGAATTTCACAATGTCTAGCTGCCGAACACCGTCAGTTAGGTTGTGAGAAGGGTCGATCAGCTACAAGCAGTTAGTTAATAAAAATTTTTATCCTTTCTTTTGTGAAAGATTAGATAAGAAAATTGCATAAAATGAGGTGTTTTGAGTGCGTGGGTATTCTTTAGAAAAGATGAAACACGTCGGATTAGTATTAATTTTAAGCGTATTAATCGGGTTATCAGTTGGGGCTTTGGATGCTGGATTTGGACGTGTGCTAGATTATATCAGTATCTTTTTTCATCAACATAAGCATATTTTACTCCCTTTTCTAGGGTTTGCTGGGATGCTGTTTGTTCATATTCAACTAAAATATGGGAAAGATAGTCATTTAGGGATAGGGCTGATTTTTAAAGCAGGATATGGAGAAGTCAGCAAGGTGCCTAAACGCTTAGTGCCCTTTGCCATCTGCGGAACGTGGTTGACCCATTTATTTGGTGGTTCAGCCGGTCGTGAAGGAGTTGCGGTACAAATTGGAGCGACGGTGGCTCATGCATTTGGTCGTCAATTTCAAGGGATGAATTATAAACGATTTATCGTCATCGGGATGGCTTCAGGGTTTGCAGGATTATTCCAAACACCTATTGCTGCGATATTTTTTGCGATGGAAGTCTTAGTAGTAGGGCATTTAACCTATGATGTATTATTGCCAACCATGGTCGCTTCTTTTACCGCTAGTTTTACTTCAGAATTTTTAGGACTAAGCAAATTTAGCTATCACTTAGTATTAGATGATCGCCTGCCTTGGTTTTTAATTGTACGCTTAGTTATTTTAGGTATTATTTTTGGCTTAGTCGGTTATTTATTTGCAAGAACGATGCGCTTAACTCGGCTAACTTTAACCAATCATTTTCCTAATCCAGTATGGCGAATCGGGATTGTTGGTATTATTGTGAGTGTTTTATTATTTGTTTTTCACGATGGCCGTTATGCAAGTTTGGGTACGAATTTGATTGTGGACAGTTTTCACGGAGGGACCATTTACCCCTATGACTGGTTCTTAAAAATGATTTTAACCGCCTTGACACTTGCTTGTGGTTTCCAAGGTGGGGAAGTGTTACCGATGTTTGCGATTGGCTCTACATTAGGGGCTGCTTTAGCCGGGATTTTTGCCTTGCCAGTGGATTTTGTGGCGGCACTTGGTTTTGCGAGCGTCTTTGGTAGTGCGACCAATACCTTCTTAGCGCCAATCTTTATCGGTGCCGAAGTATTTGGCTTTGATGCGATACCATACTTCTTTATCGTTTGTGCAATCGGTTATCTATGCAACGGAAACCGCAGTATCTACAGCCTACAAAAAATCGAAAAAGAATTTTAATACATTAATTCCCACAATAAGTACGACAAAATGGTGCTTATTGTGGGAGTTTTTTACTTTCCATTAGGTAATGTTACACTAGGATGTGTGCGAAGATAAGTTTCTTTTTGCCTACGCGTTAATTGCTTAAAGGCATACTCTGCTTTTTGGGCCTCACTTCTGGTAGCAAAACTTTCTGCATGAATCATCTGAAGTGGACGCCGTTTAGCTAATTTGGTATATTTTGCCCCGATGCCTTGGTTGTGTTCGTTTAATCTGCGTGCCAAATCCGTCGTATAGCCACCGTAAAATGTACTATCTTTGCATAATAAAACGTAAAAATAATGTACTTTACTTTCCATAGAGCATCTTCTTTATCGTAGGGGTATATTCGCCGTTTGCATCATAAGTATAGATGGGCGGCAGAACCTTCAGCCCGTCTTTTTTTCCTTGATAAATCCCTTCAACCAATAAAATATTCGCTTCTTTGCCTTCTTTTGGATAAATAAATTGAATCTTTTTCGGCATAATTTTAGCTTGTTGCATGGTTTCAATCACTTCTAAAAATCGATCTGGGCGATGAACAAGGCATAAACGACCATTCATCTTCAGTAGATGCGCACTGGTTTGAATCACTGTTTCTAAATTGGTGTAAATCTCGTGGCGCGCGATGGCAAGATGTTCATTAGGATTTTTATGATTGGTTGGCAAATCTTTAAAATAAGGCGGATTGCATAAAATTAAATCTACCGCATCGTGACCAAGATATTTGGGTGCGTTTTTCAAATCATCTTGAATGACGGTCATCTGATTAGACAAGCCATTTAGTTGAATACTACGTTGTGCCATATCTGCAAGTCGTGCCTGTAATTCAATTTGGATAATTTTATCTTGAGTATGACGACTGACAAAAAGGCCAACCGCTCCATTACCGGCACACAAATCCACAATCTTTCCCCGTTTAGGAATATTCGGAAAATTAGCCAACAAGACGGCATCTAATGAAAATGAAAAAACTTCACGACTTTGAATAATTTGGATATCTTCGGCGAATAATTGATCAATTCGTTCGTTAGGTAGTAGAGTAATCTTTTCTGACATATTTTCTGTTAATCACCTCTAGTTATCTAAAAATACGTGCTAATTACTATTGCTTTATTACGGTTAGTGACTTATTTTATTCTATATTTTTCACAAGCTATTATACTATGAAATTGATGAATGAAAAAGAAAAAAATACTTGTCAATAACTAAACTAACAAGCTATACTTAAGATTATAAGGAAAGGAAGGATGTCTCAAATGTTCTTTAGTTTTATGCGCGGCGTCTGTCGTGTATTGTTTTTTGTCATTAATGGCAACTTAGAAATTCAAAATAAAGAAAAATTACCTCAAAATGAAAATTACATATTAGTTGCTCCTCATCGTACTTGGTGGGATCCGTTATATCTTGCTGTAGCTGCTAGACCAAAGAAATTTGCGTTTATGGCCAAAGAAGAGTTGTTCAAAAATCCAATTATTCGCTTTATATTAGTTCACGCCAATGCCTTTCCGGTAAACCGTCAAAAACCAGGACCAAGTGCGATTAAGACGCCAGTGAAACTACTTAAAAATACAGATTTGAGCTTGATTATGTTTCCTTCTGGCAGTCGTTATTCGTCTGAGTTAAAAGGTGGCATGACAGTTATTGCACGTATGGCTAAAGTTCGTATTGTTCCTTGTGTTTATCAAGGACCATTAACTTTAGGTGGTCTATTTTTACGAAAAAAGGTAATTGTTCGTTTTGGCGATCCAATTGATATTTCAGATGTCAAAAAATCAGATAAAGCGGGTATCGCCGTGGTGGATGAACGCTTGATGAATGCTTTTAATCAATTGGATTATGAAGTAAACCCAGAATTTAGATATGTGATTCCAGAAAAGAAGAAAAAATAAGTAGAAAGCCAAGAGTTATGTGCTCTTGGCTTTTTTTGGCGAAAAAAAAGACTGATTAAATAACCAGCCTGATGTATTTTGCGTGAATATAATAAACGAACCTGTTTTTTGATACTATCCTTTTATCAAATATAACAAACAAAGTACTACTAACCAAATGAAAAAGTCATTAAAAGTAGGGAATGTATTACTCACTGAGAATGGGGGAGATGAGTAACTTTGAATCGCAATGAAGAGAACAAGAAACTTTTTCAGACTTTTCCGTAATTCAACATACAAAATACGAATTATATTATATTATAAATATCACAAAAAAAGGAAGTAGTTTTCCTAAATGACAAATAAAAATGCTTAATTAACAAATATCATTTACAGACTTGCTCTAAATCATGAATAACTCCATTAAAATATGTACGTGAAAGAGGAAGTAAGGTATTGTCTTTTAATTGCACGAGACGCTTTCCCCGACTGACATCTTTGACTGCCATTTTATTCACAATAAAAGAGCGATGAATACGCAACAAATCCTCATGTAAAGGTTCGATTTGATTTAAAGGTAAATAGAATTCACACTGTAAGTTTTTTCCCACAAAACGAATTTTATGCATACCATTAGATTCGACATAACGTAATCGATTGAGTGGAATTTTCATCATTCTTGTTCGATCTTTGATGATAATTGTTTGATGATTACCTTGCTGTTTTTGTTGAAAATAATAGTTAACTTGGTTTTCCACATTTTCAGCAAAGTGCATAAAATAGTCATTCTTATTGAGAATAACAATCGCTGACCACTTTGCTTTCAAATTTTGCTCGTACAGTTCTGTATCAGTGACCAGGACGATTTGGGAATTGGTATCTGATTTTTGAATAGTTTCAATTAACTTTGATACATGATTGGTAGGTTCATCTATTAATATTGAGATGAAGTAAAGATTAAGTTCAGTGGTACGATGAATAAAATTTAATGTAGTTGATTCTTGGTTATATTGAATCAAAGTTTCATTTCGATGACGCAATAACTGGATCAATAAATTTTTTAAGATGTCATCACTTTTTTGCTGTTTTTCTATAAGATAGATAGCCATATACAAATCCTTTCCATTTAATCAATACATAGGGAGCAAGTTGTTTGACGATTTTCATTTATTTTTAATCAACTATAAAACAATATATCATAAAAAATAAAAAAAGAGTGCATTTTTTTGTAAATTTGTATCATATTTAAATAGTGATTTTAAGATATTTGTTCGCATAAAATCGAATAAGAACATATAGACGCATAAGAGCTGGAGTGCTATAATAAAAAGCATAGAAAAAAGAGTAGGTGATAGGTGTGAAATTATTGCATACAGCGGATTGGCATTTAGGGAAAAAACTACATGGGTTTGATATGTTAGCAGACCAAGCGTATATCTTAGATCAGATATTGCAGCTTGCTAAAGACGAAAAAGTAGACGCGATTATGATTACTGGAGATATCTATGACAGAGCCATTGCCAGTAATGAAGCGATTCAATTAGGAAATCAAACTTTTCAAAAATGGAATATTCAAGAGCACTTTCCGTTATTAATGATTAGTGGAAATCATGATTCAGCAATACGCCTAGCTACGGGAAAAGAATGGTTTGCGACTAACCAATTTTATTTAAATACCAGTATTAAAGAGAGTTTACAGCCAATAACATTGGGTGATTGTCAGTTTTATCTATTACCTTATATTGAATTGATTGAAGCACGTTTTTTTGTGGAAAAAGCCGGACTTGTTGAAAAGGCACCAAATAATCTCTCACAAGTACTTCAAATCATTATCAAAGAAATGCAAAAAACTTTCGATCCCGATAAAAAGCATATCTTTCTTGGTCACTTATTTGTTGCAGGAAGCTTGCGTCAAGAATCAGAAACGCCATTGGAAATCGGTGGTTTACAGAGTGTTGCGAGTGATTTGTTCGATGTATTTGATTATGCAGCTTTTGGTCATTTACATTCATCTACGGCTAATTTAAAAGGAAGAGTACGCTATAGTGGTTCACCATTAAAGTACTCTGTGGGTGAACATCGTGATTCAAAAGGAGTGCGCATTATTGACACCGAGTTATTAGCTAATGATTTTGAGCAGGCTACACGTTTTGTACCTTTACAGCCGTTAAGAGAAGTTCATCAGATTGAAGCAAGCTTTGAAGATTTGCTATATCGTCGAGGAAAATTAGAAGAATACGCCAAAGATTATTTATCAGTTGCCCTTACCAATGAAGAAGTGATTATGCAGTTAATGAATCAGTTGCGACCGTTATATCCTTATTTGTTGAATGTTACACGTAAAGAAAAACACCTCAAAGTATCTACCAATAATGCTACTAATCTAAGCAAAATCAATCAACCTGAAGAATTGATTCAAGATTTTTTTGTGCGATTATATGAAGAGCCATTGACTGAGCAACAACAAAATTGGGTAAATGATGCGATGAATCAAGTAAACGGAAAGGATGAATGATAGATGCTACCTAAAAAAATCCAAATGAAAAACTTTGGCCCCTATGTGGATGAATGTGTCAATTTTGAAGACTTACAAGCCGATGGTCTATTCCTGATTACTGGAGATACTGGAGCTGGAAAGACTACCATTTTAGATGCGATGACCTTTGCACTTTATGGAAGAGTAACCTCTGATAAGCGTACAGCACAGGAAATGCGCAGTCACTTTGCCGAGCTAACAGCTAAAACTGAAGTTCAATTCACTTTTTCCCATCAAAATTACACTTATAAGATTACTCGTCAACCTAAAATGTATATTCCACAAAAAAATGGGAAAGAGAAAAAGGTAGATCATAATGTCCATTTAGAGATATTCGATGAGAATTTGCAATTGGTTGATAATCTATCTTCTATTACAGATGTGAATAAATTTGTTGATTCTCTTTTACATTTAACCAGTGAGCAATTTTCACAGATTATGTTGCTTCCTCAAGGTAAGTTTCAGGAATTTTTATTGTCTAATAGTAGTAACAAGAGTGATATTTTGCGTACTATTTTTAACACTCAGTTTTATCGTCAACTAACAGATGTAGTCAAAGAAAATTATAAGCAAAAAGAAAAAACAATCAATCGTCAAGTGGACCAATTACATCAATTGAGTGCACAATTTCAGTTTGCTCAAGAAGAAAAATTGGAAAATCAAGAAAATATAAGTCTTGAAAGTTGGCCAATAATTTTTGCTGAAGACTTAAGTATTCAAAATAATCGCTTAAATATCCAAAAAAATACCTTACAAGAACAAAATCAACTGCAAACTAAGTTACAAGATGAATTGCAGTTGGTTCAAGAGCTAACCAAAAAACAAGCAGAAGGCGAAAGATTAATAGCTAGACAAGCGCAACTGATTGAAAATGAACCAAAGATGATTGAATTATCAGAAACAATTGAATATCTAAAATGGTTTGCTCAACAAAAGCATGATTTAGAGCAATATGAAAAGGAGAAACAAAAATATCAAGATGCCGTTTTTCAGTTAACTGATACTAAATCCAAACAAAGTGATAATGAAGTGGCCATTCAACGTTTTGACCAACAGCAAGATTTAAGAGCCACTTGGCAAGCAAATTTACAACAAGCGCAACAAAAGAAATACCAATTAGAAGAATTATTGCCGATTGCTAAAGAATATGCGGAGAAATTACAGGATTTTCAAATGCTCAAAGCAAAAACAGAGGACTCTTTAAAACATGTTCAAGAATTAGAACAATCCTTATCTGACAAAAACGAAGCAATCGTTCAAACGGAAGCAAGCTTAAATCAATGTAATCAACAAATTCAACAATTTTCTCAGGTATCTCATGAAGTAGGAAACTTGCAAGATTGGTTAAATGCAGATTCACAAAAACAAAAAGTATTGAAGCAACAGCATCTTTTACAAAAGAAACAACCACAAATTGAAAAACAAATAGAAGAAGAAAATCAAAAACTTCAAAAGATTCAGGGACAAATAGAAGAACAACGTCAAGTTAACGTTCAATTGTTGAGTGCAAGGTTACGCCGCTTATTAAAACCTGGTGAGCCTTGTCCGGTATGTGGTTCTATAGAGCATCCGAGTGTAACCCATGATACAGCAGCTGATCAACAAGCACTAATTGAAAACGAGCAGGCCTTACAGCAATTAGAAATCCAGTTGCAAACTTGTCAAAAACAACAAGGAGCGCTATCTACACAAAAATTAGAAAATGAACATCAATTGCTAGAATGCGCACAACAAATTGATGAATATACACAAAAACAAGACAAAATGATGGTTGATTTCTTTAACTACATGGAAGACAAACTATCTTGGGAAGCTGTGCATGAGTTAAAGATATCGCCAATTACAGCTATGACGATTAAGAATTTTCGCCAGCAATTTCGTCAAACACTAGATGATTTGATGCAACAATCACAAACGATGCAAGCACAACTAACACATGAAAAAACTGATTTAAAACAACTCCAAGACAGTTTGATTCAAGCACAAACAGAAAATCAATCCTTACAAAAACAATGGGTACAATCAGAAAGCCAGTTAAACTCTTATCAAGCAAGGCTAGGAGATCAAAACTATACAGTATTAAAGGAAAAAAGTTTACAAGTTGAGCAAGAAATCAAACACTTATCCGAACAATTGGAACAAGCGCAACATCAAGAAAAAAATCTTCAAGATACTAAGATTAGACTAGATACTCAAGTTCAATCTTTGCAGACTTTTTTAGCGCAACAAGAAGAAATCGTCAATCAAGCTAAACGAGGGGTTGTAACGATTTATCAACAAATAGATTTGCGTTTCGGTAGCCAAATCTATGTTGCTTGGAAGAAAGGCGAAGAAGTTAACCTTTCAGAATATTGGAAAAAGGTCGCTCAATTACCAGTAATGGAACAAACCTGGCAACATTATCAAGAGGAAAAACACTATTTAGCAACACGTTTGCAAGAACTTGCTGAAATTCTAGAAAAACCAACTGTGGATGTAAAGCCATTAGAAGAACAGTTGGTAGAGATGAAGCAAAATATTGAGGAGCTATCTACCCAATACGCTCAAGATCAACTTATCTATGAACAAAATAATCAGCTTTGTCAACGATACAATACGCTATTAGCACAAAATCAACAAATGCTGACAGAAGTACAAGCATATGCACGACTGGCTAAAGGAATGAATGGCGACAATGAATTGAAACTTACACTCGAAAATTATTGCTTACAAGTGTATTTTCAAGAAGTGCTTTTATTAGCGAATCAACGTTTACAAGAATTAACCCAAGGACGTTACACTTTGGAAATTAGCGATGAAAAAGGTCGCACAGCTAGTAATACAGGGTTAGAACTCGTAATTTTTGATGATTATACTGGTGAAATTCGGCGGGTGCAAACCTTATCAGGCGGCGAAAGTTTTATTGTATCACTGGCTTTATCCCTATCGTTAGCTGATGTCATTCAGCGTCAAAGTGGTGGCGTACAAATCGAAGCCCTCTTTATTGATGAAGGATTTGGGACCTTAGATGAACAAACGTTACAACTAGCCATTCAGACTTTGGCTCAGTTAGAAGGTCAAGGACAAATGATTGGCATTATTAGTCATGTACGTGAATTAAAAGAGCAAATACCACGTCAAATTCAAGTGAAAAAACTAGGCGATGGTCGTAGCGAAATACGTATTCATAGTGAGGGAAAAGTTTTGTAAAAGAATCTAAAAAGCTCCGACTTATTCATTGGTATCATTTGTTTTGTAAATAAAGAAATAATGATGGGGCTGACCCATTAGTCCCTTTTGAATCCAAAAATCGAAGGCACCCGTGAAAGATGCCTTCGATTTTTTGTTTTTTTGGATGAAATATAGAGGGTTTTCCCCCTATATTTGGTTTTGTATGATTGTTTTCCCCTCATATTTCCTTACTCTAGTTACTAATTTCTTAAAATTGTGCGCAAGAAATACAAGTCCCATTTCCTTAAAAATTTTTTCAGTTCCTCGGACATGGAATCTTCTAAATTTCATATTTTGTTTAATGTTCCCAAAAACAGTTTCGACATCTGTCTTTCGCTGTGCATAGTAAAAGGCTGTTTCTTTGCTTTCTAT
>NZ_JBQKFH010000040.1:0-20383 GCF_052119425.1 Enterococcus cecorum | reverse complement strand
AAGCGTCGATTGAAAAAAGAAAAGAAAATAAAAAAAAGAGAGAAAGCATTCATAAAATAACTTTCTCTCCAATTGACTTAATTGCCAACAACACTACTTGACAAAGAGCCTGTTTTTAATTCTCAATATTCTATATGATATTCTTTTATTTTACGATAAAGTGTTGCTCTTGAAATTCCTAAACTTTTTGCTGCATTCGTTACATGATAATGTTGAGATTTTAAAGCTTTCAATATTTCTTCTCGCTCTTGATTTTCAATTGATTCTTGCGGCTTCGTTTCTTTTTCCGAGAGTCTACCTAACGTAATTAATTCTAAAATTTGTTCATTTGTAGGTTCTTCCTCTGCATAAAAAATATAGAGTCTTTCTAAAAAATTATTAAACTCACGGATATTGCCAGGCCAATGATAAGTTCGCGCCATTTGTAGCAACCGTTCTTTCCAAGCAATCTGCCATTGGCGCTTTTCACAGAAACGATCTACTAAAGGAAGCAAGTCTTCTAAACGCTCCCGTAATGGTGGAATGCTTAGTTTTCCTACATAAATCCGATAAAATAAGTCTTCACGAAATTCCTTAGCAAGGACACGTTTCCTTAAATCCTGATTACTTGCGCTGACGAGTCTAAAATCAACTGGTTGTGGTTGCCCATTCAATGGTACTACTTGCTTTTCTTCTAAAACGCGTAGTAAAGCCGTCTGCATCTTCCAAGGCATACTATCAATTTCATCTAAAAACAATGTTCCACCATTCGCTTGTAATATTTTTCCTACATGGCCTTCTTGATTTGCACCGGTAAAAGCGCCTGGTGCATAACCAAACAACTCACTTTCAAGCAAGGTATCACTAATCGAGCCACAGTTTACGGTAATTAACGGCCCTTGACGATATGGACTATTCATATGTAATGTTTTGGCAATCACTTCTTTCCCACTTCCGGATTCACCATATACGTGAACAGGTACTTTACTTTGCGCTAATTTTTGCACTTTTTTCAAAAATTGTTGGTACGCTGTATTGCTGCTCGGCACACCTACATAATGAAATTCGTTTTCCTCCGATAGTTTTTTATACAACTTGTAGCGATAACCCACCAATGCATTGTTAAAGATAATTTCTCTTTCTTCATATAACAAATCACGTGGTAACTGGCCTTGGATTTCTTGATTCATTTCGAAATAATCTTGATATTCATCGGGAACATAAACAATCTGCTTATGTAAGTCACAAAGAATTTCATGGTCCAAATTTTTACCGGCATATTGTAATAAAGCCATTTTTTGATTGAGCTCTTCACGAATATAAGCATTACTAATCCGTTGTGTAATCGTCGTTAAAAACAGCATCGCTTCTTGAACTGAATTATTATTATAAGTAGAAATATCTAAAATACCAATCAAATCTTGATTTGAATCGAAAATTGGCGCTGCAGCACAACTCCATCGTCTAGAAGCAATCGCATAATGATCATCTAGAGACATAAACTCTGCTTGTTTATTTTCTAATGCCATACCAATTGCATTAGTTCCCACATCTAATTCAGACCAACGACTCCCTACATTAAAATAAATTTCGTTCGCATAACTTTTAGCTTGATAGTTTCCTTCTCGCCACAGAATAGTCCCATTTTCATCGGTTAATATAAAAATAGGTTGTTTGATATGCATGATTTCTTTAAAATGCTTACTCTCATTCTTTACAAGATGTATCAAAATTTGATGTTGGCGTTGACATGATTTTAACTCATTTTCTGTTAAAACAGTTTTAGGCTTTACCAAGTATGGATCGACTTGTTCGTTATAGCATTTACGCCATGAAGAAGCTATTTTATCTGGTAAGGATGTTAAAATTTCTTTATCGCCATTAACAAATCTTCTCCAAGTATCTACTTGCATGAAACTCACCTTCTTAAAACGCTTTCAATTATCTTTTAAAAACATCATTCCTACGTCTAGCATAATACAACTTTGTGAAAAAATCAATGCATACACTAAACGAAAAAGGAATGAAAAAGTTATGCTACTATTTATAAAAATCTATATCTATTATATTTTTAAAAGGAATACTTGTTTGATTAGCTAACAAAATACGTTTTCTTTTAAAATCTATTTTTGATATTTTTTCACATAATTCATTGATCTTCCCTTTATCTTTACCATCCTCTTCTTCAAAATAGTTTATTTTAATTGCTTGATTCTTATCATCTAATTGCGACAATAGATTTATCTTAAAATTCAACTCAAATAATTGATCTTCTGCAAGAAATGGTCGTAAATCATATTGTTTCCCTTTCATAGCAATCGTCTCAGCAAAACCATTTAAAGCTGCAAAGGGAGCAAATTGTGCTGCACGATGATCTAAAGACATTGGAAAAACAGGAAAGTATTTTTGATAATTCTCTTGATTGTTAAATAAACGACTCATTTTTTATGTCCTCCTATTTGATTATTTCTCATTCTCGCAGTGGAATAGTCAAGTAAGGATGATGCCTTTAAAACAGCATTATCCCCATATCGCAAGCGAACATCTAATAATGCCGTCGTTAGCCGCTCTTCTCTTGCTAATTTTTCAGTCTGTCCATCTTCATAAGCCGCTGATGAATCATTTACAAATAATGAAAGCTGTTGCGCAGATTGTGCTTGCGCTTTTGGAAAAACCTCATGAAACTGAATGGAGACTCTACGAATATGTACGTTAGGATGAATAATTTTAGAAAATAATTGACTAGCTGCTTGAATGAGCTGTTGACTAGATTGAGTGGCGCAAGGCAAAGCAATCGTCCCCTTAGTTCCCTTAGGCAATTGCTCTTCATCACACTCACAAATTGATTGATATCTTAAACTAAGGGAAAGATGGGTGGTCACTAGTTGTTCTTTGACTAACTGGCTGCTCAACTTATCAACCATTTCCTTAATGATTAAATAGGTTTCTCCAATTTCATAGGCACGAAACAACACTTGGGAGCTACTTAAACTATGATTTTTTGCTTGATAATTTTTGATAGCTAGCATGGTACACGTTTCAATTCCAAAAGCATGATCAATGAGTAATTCTGCTTGAATCCCAAATTCCTTAAATAAACGCTTGGCATTCATCACTTGGTCATCTTTAGCGAGTGCACACTTTGCAATATCTGCCATCGTATATAATCCTAACTTGGCTAAACGCTGACTAATACCATGTCCAATCCGCCAAAAATCAGTCAATGGTTGATGATGCCATAAATGTTGTTGATACTTTCCTTCATCAAGATAAGCAATCCTAACACCATGTTCATCCGCTGGTGCTTTTTTAGCTAAAATATCCATCGCTACTTTTGCTAAATAAAGATTCGTCCCTATACCAACCGTAGCAGTTATTCCAGTTGTTTGGACAATATCCTTGGCAATTGTCTCAGCTAAAATATGAGGATTATCCAGATATTGATGCAAGTAAGGCGTCACATCCATAAAAACCTCATCAATGGAATACACATGGATATCTTCTGGTGCAACATATTTTAAATAAATTTGATAAATGCGTGCACTATAATCAATATACAGCTGCATCCTAGGTGGTACCACTATATAATCCAGTTTCAAATAGCTATTCTTAGTTAACTCCTTTAAACTAACTGAATGATTGACAAAACGATGATTAGGCGCTAGTTTTTGTCTTTGATGATTGATTTTCACTACTTGCTCCTCAACCATAAACAATCTTGGACGTCCACCAATTCCAAAACTCTTTAATGCAGGAGTGACTGCTAAACAAATGGTCTTAGACGATCTAGAAGTATCTGCTACTACTAAGTTAATATCTAATGGATCTAAATGACGCTCTACACACTCTACAGACGCATAAAACGACTTTAAATCAATGGCTAAATAATAATTCATTTCTCCCACCGCTTATACGAATGTTTGTTCTCTATTAAACAGAATATCGTATTTTCGGGCGTTTGACTAGTCTTATTTCTTTTTAAAACAAATGAAATAGGACAAAAATGATAAAAATACCAAAATTGTCCTATTTATCTCTTATATTAAATAATTTTTATATGTGTAAATGGATAGTATATACCGCATGCTTTTCCTAAAATTTGTTCACTAGAAACTGTACCGAATGAGCGGCTATCTTTAGAAATACGACGGTTATCCCCTAAGACAAAATAGCTATCCCTACCTAGTTTCTCTACTCCAAGTAAATCATCTAAACTAAAATCATTCATATCATAGTATAAGGATTGCTCTTTTTTAGAAAGATGACTGTCTTTAAAATATTCTTTTACTGGTTTATCATTAATATACAATTGTTGTTTTTTATAGGCTAACTTTTCTCCAGGTAAGGCAATCACCCGCTTAATATAGGTGGTTCCTCCTTCTTGAAAAACAATCACATCAAAGCGTTTAATTTTGGTCAAGCGTTCCACTAAAATCATGTCACGATTATCTAACAGCGGATTCATTGAATTGCCTTCCACCATCATGGGAATAAAGATAAACCCTCTTAAAACTAAAGCTATCCCCAAACTAATAAGCAAGTATTTAACAAATAGCCAAAAAGAATCAAGATATTTAGTTGGTATCATTTTTTAATTCCTCTTTTAACTGTGTTACTGCTTTTTGATAGCTTAAGTCTTCTTGTAAGTATTTGCTAAAAATCAGCGCATTCACTTTTTCCAGTGTTTCTTGATCTAGTTTGCCAGATACCGACAGTTTTTCTTCTGTTTGAATTTTTTTCAACGCCTGAGTATAAGACGCGTCAAAGTCCTTACTATCTATTTTGATGCCTAAAAATGCAAATAACTCACAAATTTCTTGTTGCTCTTTAGAAGATAAGGGTTCTTGATTATTAAGCTGGTTATTAAAAGTATTCAATTGCTGAGCCGTTGGTAAGGCAACCAAAACATCTGGTGATAAACCTTTTTTATGCACCCAATTTCCTTTAGGCGTTAACCATTTTTGCGTACTTAGCTTAATCTCAGAATCTTCATCCAGGCTACTTACTAGCTGAACGGTTCCTTTACCAAATGTTTTTTGTCCAATGATTGGAATATTGGCACTTTCTTTTAAAGCCGCTGCCACTAATTCAGCAGCTGAGGCCGTCTGTCCGTCTACTAAAACAACAACCGGCTCTTCTACTTTAAACCCATGATCTAGTTTAGCATTGGCCTTATCTACTTGAGTCACTTGATTTTTTTCAGCAAATTTCACGATTGTCTTTCCATTTTTTAAAAACATACTGGCTACTTTTTCCCCTTCGTCAAGCAAGCCACCGCCATTTTGACGTAAATCAAGAATAAAAGCTTGCACATGCTGTTTGCGTAAATTTTTAATTTCAGCTTGCAAATCACGGCTAGTCTGCACCCCAAATGTATCAATATGAATGAATGCGATTTGGGGATTATTCGCATCGATTTGACTCTTCACAGCAGATAAATGGACTGCCTTTCGAGTAATTGCTTTTTGAAAGACTTGTTGCCCACGTTTTAATTGCAAATGAACAACCGTATTTTCCTTCCCTTTAATTTGTGAAACAACTTCATCAATGCTCAAATCTTTGACTGGTTTTTCATCTACTTTTTCAATAATATCCCCTTTTTGCAATCCTGCTTGTGCGGCTGGTGTACCTTTTTTCGGTTGTTCGACAATGGTTACTTGGTTATCTAAAATACTCACCACTGCGCCAATCCCCACAATTTGATTACTTAATTTATCATTCAAAGCGGTTTTTTGCTCACCGTCTAAAAGGGTTGTGTATGGATCATCTAGTGAATCTAGCATGCCTTTGATGGCTCCCTGGGCTAATGTTTTGCGATTCACCTTATCATAATAGTTATCTTGAATTTGTTGATAAACATGATTCACCTTAGCCAACTGCGGATCGGTTTGTTGGTTTTCTAAAAAATAAACCACACTTCCCCCAATGGTTGCTGAAATAATGGCTACAACTCCTAATGATATGACCTGTTTTTTTGGAAATTTCATAAGTATACTCTCTTAATTTTATTTTGTTGAATCAATTATAACATAATTTCTATCTGCATGAAAAAAAGGAGAACAATTCTGTACCAACCTCCAATTGTTAGATTTTATGGTCTAACTTTTGGGGGTCGGTACACTCATTCTCCTTTTTTATTGGCATTCTTCTTCATACTGTGCCCAAAACGTATCAAATAGGCTCATATTAGATAAGTAATCAGCATTCATTTCTAAATAAGATGACACCTCATGATAGTCTTGGCTATGTTTAGGAAACTGGATATCTTCACTCGCCGCTGTTGCAAATAGTTGTAACTCATCTAGATGACTAGGGCCTTTTTTACTCATTAAAAACTGATAAAAACTTTTAGTCATCCCAGTGCTCCTTTAAAAAGGCCGCACGTCTAGCATGATTTCGAGCAAAGTTAGCCGGATTTTTCTTATAATATTCTTGATGGTAAAGCTCAGCCACATAAAATTCCTGAGCAGGTTCAATTTGGGTGACAATTGGTCGATCAAAAATACCACTGTCTTGTAACGCTTGTTTACTCTCTTGGGCAATTCTCTTTTGTTCTTCATCGAAATAAAAAATAACTGGGCGATAATTATCCCCACGATCTTCAAATTGACCAAAAGCATCAGTTGGATCAGTTTGTTGCCAATATATTTCAACTAATTCCTTAAAACTAATGATTTCCGGGTCAAAAATAATTTCGACTGCTTCTGTATGTCCGGTGGTTTTCGAACAGACTTGCTCATAAGTTGGATTTGGCACATGTCCACCTGTATAGCCAGATAAGACAGAATGAATACCTGGTAACTCGTCAAATGGCTGAACCATACACCAAAAACAACCGCCCGCAAATATCGCACGTTGCATAGAATCACTCCTTTATGATTGGTAATTTTTATTGTAACGAATTCTACCATTAAAGAAAAGGATTATTTCTTCAAATAGGAAACTAGCTGAATCTCATCATTTACTAAATCAATTTTTTTAGCTTTTACATAGAGATGATCACTGAGTTCTAACTTGTTTAACTGAATCAAAACATATTTATCACTAGGATGGATTTCCACAAATTTTGGTAAATCATAACTGCTTTTCACCATTTTTAAAACTTCTTTGATGGGCACACCTAATGAACCAATCGACAAACTTTTTGCTTTCAATTGAATATTGCCATCTTCGGTTACAAATGGATCAAAATAGAGATAAAAAGTCATTGGAAAATTCAATACTTCAAATTTTCCTGTCAGTAAGGCTTGATTTTTCAATGTAAACTGATAATCGATTTGATTTTTTTGATTTACTTGTTTTAAATAATGTGATATCAAGGTATTTAGTTCTTTTTTCGTTGTTGAGACGGTAAAAATATCGCTTCCCTTAACTGCGATACTGGGGGCTGTTGGGATTTTTTCCCGGTCTTGACTCAAGCGGACACCAACAACAAAACAAAAGGCCAAAATAATCGCCATTAAAGCTAAGGTTGCCCATTTCCAATAATTGATTTGCTTTTGCTCTTTACGAAATTCAATTTTTCCAGGTTTTTCCATACTAATCACCTACCTCAGGATACCAGAGTGTTTTGGTTTTGCTAAGTTCATCCATCACAGCTTTAGCCATTAATTGATACCCCACATTATTTGGATGAAAGCGATCCTCATCTGATAACAACTCATTGACAATCACTGCTTTAGGCTTCGATGTTTGAGTCTTATTTTCATCTGCAGTCGAACTCGTTGTGCCAGTTTGGTCTTGCTGATTATCCACAATTCCTACTTGTGAATCATCCCCTTTAAATAAAACATCATTAATAGGAATGAAATAGACTTTCTTAAATGTAGCTACCGTTTGTTGACTTGCATCATTCCAATTTGTCACAATCTCTTGCATTTGTGTAAATTCAGGGAAATTCAAATAAAATGGATTATAGATTCCTAAAAGATAGATAGGGGCTTTAGGATTGTACTTGCGAATTTCTTGAATCAGTTGTGTCAATTGTTTTTGATATTGCTTTTGAGGCTTAACAAAAGTTTTTTCTTTCAAACTAAAAATATGCTCGCGAATCACTTTTAATAGATCATTACCACCACAAGTCAGTGTAATGATATTGGCCGAGCTTAGCGTTTTTTGCATTTTTTCATTCTTTCTCAAACGTTTAAGAATCTGATCACTTCGATCGCCAGCTTTACCAAAATTATCAAATTCAATACTGGTTAACTGATACTTATTTTGTAACAAATCAGCCACAATTGGAACAAAGCCGCCTTTATGTGTGTCATCCCCGACGCCTTCTGTAAGAGAATCCCCTAAAGCAACATAATTCAATCTGCGTATTTCTTGATTTGTTGGTGTTGCATCATTTTTTAGCATCGCTGGCTGTTTAGGAATCAATTTAAAAAAACAGACACTTGCAAATAAGAAAATGATTCCCATAAAAAGAAAATATTTTACTGAATTTTTCATGCTGATTTTCACCTAATTCTGTTAAAAAGATGAGGCACTTCTCAGCAACCTCATCTTGAAACTATTCATAATAATACATAATTGCAAATGCACCCGGACCTGTATGTGTGGCAATAATTGGGGTAGTATGCAAAAATGGAATATGCATTTTAGGAAATCTTGCTTGCAATTCTTCTTTAAAACGTGCCATTTGCTCATGACTTCCTGCATAGGAAATCCCAATTTGTTTGATATTTGGAATTTGTGCTATTTCTGATAAAAAGTCTTCGAACCACTTACTAAAAGTTTTGGCACCGCGACCTTTAATGACTGGCTTGAGCTCACCATGTTCAAAACTCATAACGATGCGCACATTTAAAAAGCTTGAAATTAAACCCTTCGCGCGCGAAATACGGCCACCTTTAACCAGATTATCCAATGTCGAAACCCCAATATATAATTTGGTTTTATTTTGGATATCTTCTACAATTGGCAATACTTCATCTAAAGTTTTACCTTCTTTAGCTAATTGAGCTGCACGAATTACTTGAAAAGATAAACCTTGGTCTGTGGTATCAGAATCAAGTACCACAACATTGGCCTTTGAAAGTTGACTAGCTTGTCTAGCAGCTTCAACTGTTCCGCTAAGTCCTTTTGACATATGAATTGATAAAATATCCGAACCATCAGCACCTAACTGATCATATAATTCTACAAATTGTCCAATTGGCGGTTGGCTAGTTTTAGGTAATTCGTGACTTGCAGCCATTTTTTCCATGAAGACTTCTCCAGGTAATTGGTCGTCATCTGCATAAATCACTCCATCAATCATAACTGACAATGGCATTACGTGAATATCTAAATCATCACGTGTTGAAATCTCCATCGTACATGAAGAATCCGTAACAATTTTTAATTTTTTCATGAATCCATCCACTCTCTTTTAAATACTGCTATTATTTTGACAGCAATTAGGGTAAAATAATAACTATACGAATAGTATAACAGAAAATTTTATTGTTTTCATCTATTTCATGATAAGGAGAGTGAATTTTGATGGAAAATAAAAATTTTAGCAAAAGATATTTAATTATTAACGAAATCTTCAATGCTATCACCCATGGAATAGGTTTTGGCCTAAGCATTGCAGGTTTAGTCATTCTGTTAGTAAAAGGTGCAAAGTTAGGTTCGGCCATTCATGTCGTGAGTTATGCTATCTATGGTTCGACCATGATTTTACTCTTTTTATTTTCTACCCTTTTTCATAGCTTGATTTTTACGAAGGCGCGGAAAGTTTTTCAAGTATTTGATCATGATTCGATTTTTCTACTGATTGCTGGCAGTTATACACCGTTTTGTTTATTAAGCATTAAAGGTTGGCTGGGTTGGTTACTGTTTGCCTTGATTTGGCTTATCGCAATCATCGGTATCGTATATAAGTCAATTACTTTGCATAAAGTAAAACAGCTTTCACACTTTTCAACCATTGTTTATATTATCATGGGTTGGCTTTGTGTCATTGCCTTTAAACCGCTCATAAATAGTCTTGGCACCATCGGCACGTGGTTATTAGCATTAGGTGGTATTTCCTATACAATCGGTGCTTTCTTCTATAGTCTAAAGAATGTTAAATTTATGCATGTAGTTTGGCATCTTTTTGTCATGTTAGGCGCAATTTTAATCTACTTTTCCGTTTTGTACTACACATAAAAAAACATCTAGGAGACGTCCTAGATGTTTTTTCTATACAGCAATTGGTGCTTTAATGGTTGGATAAGGATCATAGCCTTCTATTTTGATGTCCTCCATCGTAAAATCAAAAATATCTTTCTTATCTGGATTTAACCACAATTTAGGCAAAGCACGTGGCGTACGTGAAAGTTGCTCTTGCATTTGCTCAAAATGATTACTATAAAGATGGGCATCTCCCAGCGTATGAATAAATTCACCGACTTGTAATCCGGTTTGGTGAGCAATCAAATGGGTCAGTAAAGCATAACTAGCAATGTTAAATGGCACACCTAGAAAAACATCCCCACTTCTTTGATATAATTGGCAACTCAATTTACCATCTGCCACATAAAATTGGAATAATGTATGACAAGGTGGTAAAGCCATCGAAGGAATATCTTCAGGATTCCAAGCTGATACAATCAATCTTCTAGAATCCGGTGTATTTTTAATTTGTTCGATTACGTCGCTGATTTGGTCAATGACTTCCCCACGACTTGTTTGCCAGTGACGCCATTGATAGCCATAGACTTTTCCTAAATCACCAAATTTTTGCGCAAAAGCATCATCCGTTAAAATACGTTGACAAAAATCTGATAGTTGTGCTTGATAGACTTGATTAAACGCTTCATCAACTAAACAACGGCGTCCAAAATCAGTCATATCAGGCCCTTGGTAATCTGGACTTTCAACATAATTTTTAAAAGCCCATTCATCCCAAATATGATTATTATGCGCTAAAAGAAAGCGAATATTGGTATCGCCTTTTAAAAACCACAATAATTCACTTTTAATCAATCCAAAAGGAACGCGCTTCGTTGTTAATAAAGGAAAACCTGCAGCTAAATCAAACCGCATTTGATAACCAAAGATGCTCTTAGTTCCTGTATTGGTACGGTCATTTTTAATATGTCCTTCATTTAAAATTTTTTGTCCTAAATCCAGATATTGTTTCACTTTCTCCACCTCTTAATCATTGGCAAATTCACTTAAATATTCCCAACGCTCATATTTTTCGTCTAATTGGCTTTGATTTTCATCTAACTGTTTTTGTAAATCTTGCAGACGAGTAAAATCATCACCGCAAGTAAGCATTTCAGATTCTATTTGACTGATTGTTTCTTCTAGAGTAGCAATTTCTTCTTCAATTGTCTCCCACTCTTTTTGCTCCATATAGGTAAGTTTCTTTTTTACCTTTTCCTTTTGAGGAGATGGTGTAGCCTCTTGTTTGATAGTTGGTTGATTTTTAAGTGTTACATTTTGTGCTTGTTCATCCAAATAATCAGAAATTTTACCATAATAAAATTCAAGTTGACCTTCACCATTAAAAATTAATTGCTTTTCGGCTACTTTATCTAGGAAGTAACGATCATGAGAAACAGTAATCACAGCTCCTGGAAATTGTTGTAAATAATCCTCCAAAATGGTTAATGTTTCAATATCTAAGTCATTAGTTGGTTCATCAAGCAAAAGTACATTAGGTTGTTGCAATAATAAACGTAGTAAATATAGGCGTCTTTTTTCCCCGCCAGATAACTTACCAATAAGCGTCCCATGCATGTAACGTGGGAATAAAAATCGTTCTAACAATTCAGCGACACTCATACTGCTACCATTGGCTAAGCGCGCTTCTTCAGCATATTCTTGTAAATAAGCAATCATCCGTTTATTAGGATCCATTTCCTCATTTTGTTGCGTATAATAAGCTAAACGCACTGTTTCTCCGACAATTAATTCACCACTTGTTAAAGCTAAGCGACTAGCAAGAACATTTAATAGGCTTGATTTCCCAGCGCCATTTTTTCCTGTAATTCCTAGACGTTCTTTTGACTGAATCAATAAATCTAAATCTGAGAATAATGTCTGTTCGCCCAGTGTAAGACTCGCGTGTCTAAGTTCTAACACCTTTTTACCTAAACGAGTTGTCGCTAAATTCATTTCAATCGATTCTTTGGTTTGTACTTGATGTAGATTTTCTTTTAAGTCTTCAAAACGATTGATTCGGGCTTGCTGTTTAGTTGTTCTAGCTTTGGCCCCAGCTCGCATCCAAGCCAGTTCTTGCTTATATAATTGAATTCGTTTATTTTCTTGTTCTTGTGCTATACGGTCTAATTCTGCACGTTGACTCACATAAGCTTCGTAATTACCGATATACTCCGTTAATTGACCATGCGCTAATTCAAAAATACGATTGGCTACCCGATCTAAAAAGTAACGGTCATGAGTAATAACCACAAGAGCCCCTTTATATTGTGCTAAATAATTTTCTAACCACGAAATAACCTCATAATCAAGATGGTTCGTTGGTTCATCTAGAAGTAATAAGTCAGGTTCATCGATTAGAACTTGGGCTAATCCAACGCGTTTTTGTTGTCCCCCTGATAATGAGCCAAATGTCTGCTGTAAATCATAAATGCCAAGTTTACTTAAGACAATCTTCGCATTCGTATCTACTTGCCAGGCATCTAATTCATTCATCTTTTGTTCAGCCTGGGTAAAACGTTGTTGCGCACTGGCTAGATTAGGCTGCTGATTGAGTAAGAACAAGGCATTTTCATACTCTTTAACCGCCTGAACTTGTTTACTATCCCCTTTAAAAATCACATCCAACACGGTTAATTCATCTGGGAAACTCGTTTCTTGAGATAAGTAACCAATTGTATAATCATTAGGCTTAGTAAAAACTTCTTGATCGCCATCGGCAAAATCTACCCCTGCTAGAATCGATAACAAACTGCTTTTGCCAGTACCATTTACCCCAATGAGCCCAATTCGATCTTTTTCATGTATCAAAAAGGATAGTTGATTAAATAAAACCTTTTCGCCATAAGTTTTTGTTAGACCTTCAACTTTTAACTCTTTCAAAAAATCACTCCTACTTCACATGATAGGTATCAACATATGCATCAATAATTTCCTTGGCTACTGTTAAGTTCGGATGTCCAGCTTTTTCATCTAATTGTGGAATCATTACCGCTAAACATACTTGGGCATTATCTGTTGGCCCATAAACAACCACATTTAAATTCACGACATCAATCAATTTACCGTTATCAGTAACGGTTGTTTCAGCCGTCCCTGTCTTAGCTGCTAAATCCATTTTAGCACTTCTTAAAGCTGTTGCCGTAGTAAAAGCATTCGTTCCATGAACAGCGTCATAAAACCCACTACGAATAATATTTAATTGTTCATCTGTAATATCCACTTTATTTAATACATTACCTTTTACCTCTTTGACTTTTTCGCCTAGTTCACCTTCAGCATTGTTACTATAGATTGCTTCAACAATATGTGGTTCAATACGATTACCACCATTAGCAATCGTTGCGACATATTGCGCTAATTGCATCGTAGTATAAGTATCAAACTGACCAAAAGCTAAGTCTAGAATTTTACCACCGTCATTATTTTTTTCAGATAACTGATCAATACTTGGTTGAATCCCGCTACTTTCTTTTGGTAAATCAATACCAGTCTTCACACCCATTCCATAAGAGGCAAAAGCATTACGCAACGCTTCATAAGCAGAGGCTTGGTTTTTAATGAGCGGTAAACTAATATTATATTGATATTCAATGCCCATTAATTTTAAAGCAACTTTCATCATATAACTGTTAGATGAAATTTCTAAAGCTTTTTCAGCAGTTAAATTCATATTTGCATAGCCAGAACGGTTGAAAATAGAGGTTTTAGGTGCCGTACCTTGAATATAAATAGGCTCATCCAGTAAAGTCTGATTTCCAGAAATAACCCCTTTTTGCCATCCCGCTGTTAGTGTTCCTGCTTTGACTACAGATCCTGGGACGAAGGCATTCATATAAGTTCCAATGGCATTTTCTTCAATTGATTTAGAAGCAATTTCATGATAATACCCACTCATGGCCAAAATGCCACCGTTATTTGGATTCATTACAACAGCATAAATCCCTGGGGAATAAGTCGCAAAACCACTGTCTACCAATGATTGATAGTTACGTTTTAAGATTTCATCCACTTTTTCCTGGAATTTAGCATTAATGGATAGAACAACATTATCCCCTTTCGCACCGGTTGAAACCTCTTTTTTACTGGTGATATTTCCTTTACCGTCAACAGAAATTTCATATTTTGATTTTTTACCCTGTAAGTACTCTTCGTAGCTTTTTTCAATAAAACTAGTTCCTACACGGTCATTACGAGCATACCCTTTTTTCAGATAGCTATCGACTTCTTCAGCTGGTAACCCTTGTTTTTCTGTAGAGACTTTACCAATCAAACTCTTTAAACTACTTTGTGCAAGAATTTCACGGTTCCAGTCATTTCCTGTAGATATTCCTGGTAAATCAGTCGCATGTTCCGCCACCACAGCTAATTCTTGATCAGTCACTCCTTCATTTTTAACATAAACCGTGCTAAGTGATTGGGCAGCATTCATCTTTTTAAAGATTGTAGCTATTTTAAGTTGATTATCATCAAAGTCCAACTGATCAGCAGGTACTAATTCAACCATTCGCGCATACTGCTTACTGTTATCCAACCCTTTTTCCTTTTTTGTTAATTGGTTTTGAATCTGCTTTAAATGATTTTTATCAGCTAAATAAAAATCTCTTTTATCACGATCTGTCAAATTAACATCAATCGGCATATCTATATATTGGCTAAGTTTTGTAGCTAAATTTAAAATCTCAGCCGCAGACATATTAACACCACGTGTAAAAGTGATTGAAGGAGAAGCAGAATTAGTCGCTAATAACGTCTTTTCAGAGTCATAGATACTGCCTCTAGGCGCACTTTCGGAAACTTCGATTGTACTTAAAGCATTAATTTTACTCGTATATTTATCATTATTCGCCAATTGAAGCACACCTAGGCGAGAAATCAATGCAACAAAAAGAATAAAAATTAAAAAGTATAAAAAATTTAATCTAAAAGGAATATGAGATTTCTTTATGTTTTTCAAAATAAAACGCTCCTTGAAATGAACTTGCTCTTCTATTCTACCCTAAAATATATTCGGATAGCCAAATGTCACACAACTTTAAAAAAAAGTTTACAACATTCGTTTCATATCTTTATATTCTATCATATTTACAGCAAAAAAGATGAAAATCAGCTAAAATATTAGCAAAAATTGTTATCTAGAGTTAAAGCAAAATAAAAGCAACCTAGAGATTAATCTAGATTGCTTTTTAATCATTCGTTTGTTGCAATGTTTTGTGCTTCTACTTGATAATCACTGCCATCCTCTTGATAACCATTGCTATCATAAACTTCATCAGTCGTTTGCTCTGAAGAATCTGAAGAACTTTCAGTTGAACTTTTTTTAGCAGTATCATCATCGACTAAAGGCTCATCTTCATCATCATATAATTGTTTTTCAATATAACCATCCGAATATCCATCAGAAATCGGTAATTCTGATCTAGTTGGTAGTCCAAGCTCAGATTTGATTAAATTTTGAATATTTAATAAACGGTGTTTTCCGACCACTTGATAATAGACATCGCTCATCCAGTCAGGCTCAACCCCACTCAATTGATAACTCTTAATATTATCTAGCGCAGGTACATAATTTTTAGAAATGTCCATCAATTGATCCCATGATAAATTAGTAGAACAATTATCTTCTACTGCCTTAAGGATATTTTTATATTTGGTAACACCATCTAAGCCAATCACTTTATTTACAATTTTAGTTACAACTTCACGTTGACGGCGTTGACGACCAATATCTCCCTCTGGATCTTCATAACGCATACGAGCGTAGGCTAAGCCAGATTCGCCATTTAGATGATGTTTACCTTTTGGAACATGTACACCATCAAGTGTAAAATCAATCTTGTTGTCTACCGTGATGCCCCCCACTGCATCAATTAAATCACTTAAACCAGTAAAGTTAATGGCGATATAATGATCAATTGGTACGTCTAATAAGTATTCAATGGAGTTTAAAGACATCTTCACACCACCATAAGCGTAGGCATGATTTAATTTATCATACGTATCGTAACCAACAATTTTAGTATAAATATCACGGTCTATACTTACTACTGTAGTTTTTTTCTGTCTAGGATTAAGTGTAACAATCATCATAGTATCACTACGACCTTGTTCTGTACGACCTAAACCACCAGTATCAAGGCCAAGTAACGCAATGGTAATTGGATCACGATCTTCATAACTGATGGACTTTTCACGTTTTGGTGAAGTAGCTCGCTCAATTTTTTTACTAATTGCATTAAAAGTAGCATTGGCATCTTTATAGGCAAATGCAGCCCATACCGTCGCACTAGTTACGACTACTGCAATCACTCCCAATATAGCAATAATTATTTTTTGATATAATTTCATAATACACCTCTAAAATAAAAATACCTTAAAAATTGGTATTTAATAAAAGAAAACTACGGGATTTTCTTGATATCTCCCTACAATATTTAAGGCACACATCACATAGATTTTGCCATAACTTACATAGTTGAGCAATACCTCACAAATTTTATTACAAAAATTTAAAGAAAAAGAAATATTCGCAATGTTTTTAAATAAAGCTGACCACTTAAAAATGAGAATGATAGATAAGCCATCATTAACTTATCCACCATTCTCATTAAAAAAATAGTAAAAATTATAATTTAACAACTTCGGCTGCTTGTGGACCTCGAGCACCTTCAACAATTGTAAAAGATACTTCTTGTCCTTCTTCTAATGATTTATAGCCTTCCGTTTGAATCGCAGAAAAATGAACAAAAATGTCCTCTCCTTGATCATTCGTAATAAAACCAAAACCTTTTTCATTATTGAACCATTTTACTGTTCCGTGTTCCATGAAAGAAAAACCTCCAAAATTTCATTCAGACAAAAAAACTGTCTTGGTAAGATTATACCACAACTGAAAACGTTCGCAAGTTAAATTTATAGATGTGCCAATAATTTATCTTGATTCACCTTTGGAAAGTGATTCATTAGTTCATGAATTTGTTTCAATACAACAGGCATCAAACCAGCAACATCATTTTCTATCTGCAAAACAAGTAATGGTTCATGTAAACTAAGACGAAGTAAAAACCAACCATCTCCATAACTATCTCTTAAATTAAAACGAACGCCTTCATGATTTTCTAAGTCAATTATAAAGCCTGGAATCTTAATCTCTTGGAAATATTGAATGACTTCTAGCCCTAACTTTTTAAAATCTGCAACTTCTAGTTTAAAGCGCACTTCTAGCGTTTCTGCAGGTTGTTTTAAATCTGTAATCAAATCATCTAGAGTGCGATTTTCTGCTACTAATTTAGGTAAAAGCATTAATACTTTAGCAATCACATAGGCACCATCATCTAAGAAATAATTTTCTTTGAATGCTGCATGTCCGCTTGTCTCAATTGCGAGTTGACAATCAATCCCTTCTTTATTTAAATCAATCGCCTTATTAATCACATTGCGATAACCTGAAATGTAGCGTACTTGATGGCCACCGAGTGATTCAATAAAAACTTTTAAATGACTGCTAGTCGGTGAGTTTGTGACGATACTTGTACCAGGGTGTTCTTGAATAATCATTTGACTTAAAACAGCAATCAAATTATTACGATTTAAAAAAGTCCCATTCTTTGTAACTAGTGCACTGCGATCAACATCGGTGTCAAAAATAACTCCTAAATCTGCTTGATTGGTTAATACAGCTTGACGAATACTAGTCATGGCTTCTTTATTATCAGGATTTGGAATATGGTTAGGAAAATGACCATCTGGATTTAAGAACTGTGAACCCGAAGTATCCGCACCTAAAACTTGTAGCACCTTTTCTGCAAAGAAGCCACCTGCACCATTTCCTGTATCTACTATAATATGTAAACCTGAAAGTGGCTGTTCTTGCTTCGTTACGTTTTGAATTTTTTGCACTAAAAATCTGGCATATGGTGTGATCAAGTCTGCTAGGCGAGTAGTACCTTGACTGAGACTATAGGAAACCTTTGATTGACTAAACGCTAGAATATTTTGAATATCTGCTTTTTCCACGCCCCCTTGGTTGGTAAAAATTTTAATTCCATTATAATAATAAGGTAAGTGGCTAGCCGTCAACATCACTGAAATATCACATGCAAACTGTTCAAATTGGGTTGCCATAAACATCGCGGGTGTCGTAGCCATACCAAAATCAATCACTTCTACTCCATAATCAATAAAGGTATCAATCATGGCTTGTTTGAGACTTGGACCAGTTAAACGACTGTCACACCCAAGACCAATTGTTAATTTTGTGGGAATTTGACCAATTTTATCAGCATACCAATTTAATATTCCTTGTGCAACCATCATGGCTTGAATTGGTGTCAGGTTCGCCTTTAATTCATCTGTTGTCATCGCAATGCCGCGAATATCAGAACCATTTTGTAAAGCTAAGATATCATCCATTCTAATCACTCCAAATCGATTAATACAATTTTAATAGCGGTTTCATTTTAACATAAGCAAAAACATTTGAACAGCCTATTTTAGTACAATTTACTTAAATAGTAATAAAAAAAGTGAGAGGCTCCTTTTGCTTAGCCTCCCACTCGGAACTCAAATGATATTATTTTGCAGCTAAATAATTTTCGTTGGCTTGTTCCCAGTTTACTACATTCCAAAATGCATCAATGTAGTTAGGACGAACATTACGATAATTTAAGTAATAAGCATGTTCCCAAACATCAAGTCCAACAACTGGTGTTTTTCCTTCCATTAATGGTGAATCTTGGTTGGCAGTAGAAATAACAGCTAATTTACCATTATCAACAACTAACCAAGCCCAGCCTGAACCAAAACGACTTGCTGCAGCAGCTTTAAATTGTGCCTTGAATTCATCGAAGCTACCAAAAGTTTCGTCAATAGCAGCTTTTAATTCACCCACAGGCGCACCTTGACCATTTGGTGTCATAATTTTCCAGAAGAATGAATGGTTTGCGTGTCCACCACCATTATTAATAACAGCTTGGCGAATATCAGCAGGTACTTCATTAATACCAGCTAATAAGTCTTCAATAGATTTTTCTGGCAACTCTGGATGTTTTTCTAAAGCCGCATTTAAATTTGTTACATAAGTGTTATGATGTTTTTCATGATGTAGATGCATTGTTTCTTCATCGATTGTAGGTACTAATGCATCATAGGCATAAGGTAATTTTGGTAATTGATAAGTCATATTCAAGACCTCCTAAAATTGTTTACATGCAAAGAGTAACAAAACTTGTGAAATAGCGCAAAACATATGCTCATAAAACTTAATTTTATATTGTATTTATTGATTTTAAGCAGCTAATGCTTGTTAATTAGAATAAACTTAGGTAAAATAATAACAATAAATCAAGTGAGGAGTTTTTATACAGAATGATTCAAATATTGAAAGATTCAATGATTCATTTCAATCAAATAAAAGAGGTTAAAAAATTACCCTTTGGCAAGCTTATTAGCTATTTACTTCTATTAAGTCTAGTAATGGCCTTACCTTTAGCCGCTCAGGTAAAAGAAGTTTTCCATTCTATTAAACAAGATAGTCTTACAATTGTTTCACACTTGCCTGATTTTAGTATTAAAAATGGCAAACTGCAACTACATGATAAAAATGAAAAAGGCTTTATCTATCAAACAGATACCGTCATCTTTACATTTGATCCTGAGGCTAAACGAACCAAACAGGAAATCACCAATGATCACCTGGGAAATTTTATTAGTGCTGGATTAACCAAAGATGAACTATTAATTGGATTTCCTAGTACAGAGCTAACAAGTAATTTATTAGGTGGTAACAAGTTAGCCATTTCCTACAACAATCCAATATTAGATGGCATCACCAGTGAAAAAATCAAACAAGAAGTAAAAAACAGTCAATTCCCAATCTGGATGTATGTATTAATTATCTTACTTGTTTTATATCCAGCTTTTGTCAATTTAGCAATTAATATCTTTACTGTTGCGCTGATTGGTAATATTTACAGTCATATGATTCGTTGTAAAAATGGTTTTCTCGACAATTTAAAAATAATGATTGCCTGTGCTAGTCTGCCAGTCTTATTATCACTAATCATCAGTTTTATTTATCCTGCGTTCGATACAGGACTGTTTATCACTTTAGGAAGTTTCTTTATTTTTACGCAGGCTTTAAAGGATGAAACGTAAGCGCCCAATAACGAGGTATATTGAAAATCTCCAAAGTCACTCGACGCTGGAGATTCTTTTTTTTATTTACAATTTGCTTGTACAGTTTCTGACCATGGCAAATAAG
>NZ_JBQKFH010000039.1:0-20901 GCF_052119425.1 Enterococcus cecorum | reverse complement strand
GACTTAATTATAGAGGAAACAGATGTCTTTTTCTATTATTATGAGTATAAAAAAAGATATTTAGTGTTATCCTCCGTTTGAGTAACAACACTAAATATCTTAGACCCAAATAAAAACAAGCACTTATCCTCTGTTCTAGGAGGTGAGTGCTTGTTTTACTATTTGAACAAGGGATGGATGCTATATAATTGTCAGAAAAATTTGATTATAATGTCCGAAAGGTTTACAATGAACCTAAATGTGTTGGTTATAACATTGTAGGGGGTAGGATGATGTTTAAGTTGTTAAAATTTAATTCAAAGCAACTTTTTATCAAGAGTTTGATAATCAATACTTTTGTTACGTTATTTACAATTATTCTACCTTATATTACCAAGTTATTTATTGATAATATCGAATTGAAAAACGGACATAAAGTCTTGCTATTTGGGCTTGCCAATATCCTTATCGTGTTGGGCATTCAGGTGCTTTATTATTTTGCTGACCTCTTTCAAGGAAAATCAGAACTATTTGTCTGGGATAACATTTCTCAAATCACGCACAAAAATCTGCAAAGTTATGATCCCACACAATATGATTTATCCGAACGCAATATCTCACAGATGTTGGGGCAAAATTACGAACTATTAAAACATTTTTTCAATCAGTACCCCGTAATGCTTACACTTTATGTGGTCAGAGCTGTTGCCATTATTGGTATTCTCTTTAGTATTTCTCCTTTTATTGCGCTTTTAGTTCTCATTTTAATCCCTTTTTTTATGTACATTTCCAATCGGTACGGTGAAAGACTATCCTTGCTTGGTGCCAATATGGTCAATAGTATGAAAACTGTGCGAGAATATCTATTGGATAGCAGCAAATTAAGTCTGTCGGAGCGCTTCTTTCAAAAGCGTTCGTTCATCCCGTTTAGCACGGTCTTATCTGCCTATAAACGTGATAAAATGGCACAAGTCAAGATGACCGCCTTTTTTGATAATTTTTTATCCTATGCTTTTTTGAATTTAATGATTTCCCTGTCCATAATCATATCCGGTTACCTAGCCTTTAATGGCAAAATTACCTTGGGAGATTTGTTCGCCATTCAGCTTTATGTTTCACAATTTTGGACACCAGTTGAGTATTTTGTAGATGTATATAAAGAGTATATTTCTTGTAAACAAATCATGATGGACTTTATTACCTTTCTGACACCGCCATTAATTTCGTACGCGGATGTGCCGATTCAATCCATTACTATCAATCAGTATATTGGTCGTAATCAGCAGGGAGCGAATTTACACTTGCCTTTATCTGCTAAATTACAGCGAGGAAAAGCCTATATTATTTGTGGGGATAATGGTGTCGGTAAAACCAAGTTGATTTTATCACTTTTAGGATTTGACAATGATTATTCAGGAGAGTTAGCCTTAGCGCAAATCACGCAAAATAGCAATATTGCCTACTGTCCGGCTGATCCTATCCCTAGTAAATTTTACGATAATAAAGTCAGTCAAGGTGCTTCAATGGGGCAGTTGAAGTTATTCCAATTAGAGCAAGTCTTGTTACAGGAAAAAGATGTCTATATCTTTGACGAGCCGAGCAATTTTTTAGACCAGAGTAAGAAAAAAATCATCAAAGAGAAAATTTATGCATTAACGAATAAGCATAAAATCGTCGTATTAGTCACGCATGATGCGGATATGTTTGATTCACAAGCCGAAAAAATCGAAATCAAACGAGCGGCGAAATAAATCATAAAACGATACCTATGCGAAGTGCTAAGGTATCGTTTTTCATCATGTTCATACTAAATAGTATTTAAAGGTTATGATTTTTCTATGAGTCAATTTCAAAATCATCGCCCATAATATTTATTATTAGGCTAATTACTTTTTTCAAAATTTTTGAACACAAACCAAGATTGCTCGTAAAAAATGATGGAAAAAGAAACGACGACTAGGTTCTGCTACTTACCATATATTTCTCTTTGATGTCCTACAGTTAATGCGAGTATAATTAGCTCATTATCTTCTATTTGGCATATAAGACGATAATCACCGATTCGATACCGCCACTGCCCACTTCTATTGGCAGTCAGACCTTTTCCATGTATGCGGGGATTTGATGTTCCAACAAGATTTTTATCAATCCATCCTCTTATCATTTTCTGTGTATACTTATCTAGCTTTCTAAATTCTTTTTTGAAGCGTTCAGAAAGTGCTACATTATACTTCTTCATCTAACTCTCTCCAAAATTCTGCTACAGGTGTCGATTTGTGTCCACTATCTACATAGTCCTGATACGCTTCTTTTGCAATAACGAGATCGTATTCGTCCTCTATGCGTTCGAATAAGGCTTTCTTAAATGCTTCTCCTAATGACATTGCATGGAGTCTTGCGTAACTTTCCGCAAGCTTTCTTTCTTTTTCTGATAATCTGATAAAAAATGCCATAATCCCTTCTTCTCCTTTGTGGTTTCTAAAGTATATTTTGCTACTTCAAAGTCTGTTAGTCAAATATCACAGTGGAATTTTAATTAAGTAGCTAGTTGATGTATATTTGTTATAAAAAGTATGAAATGTTTTGATTTTTGAGCAGTCTGGTGTGCTTTTAAAAAACTATTTGATATAATGTAAAAAAACGAATAGAAAACGAGGTTAAGTGATGTCTTATTCAGAACTTTTACATAATACAGCGATTCGTCCGTTTTTATTGGAAATGCGCATTGGCTTGGAAAAAGAAAGTCAACGTGTGGATTTAGCAGGCAATCTTGCACAAAGCGATCATCCCAAAACATTAGGAAGTCGGACTTTTCATCCATATATTCAAACAGATTTTGCCGAAACGCAGGTCGAATTAATTACCCCAGTGACAAATAGTCCAAAAGAAGCTTTGCGAAAATTAGCGATGATTCATGATGTTATTTATCGTTCTATGGATCCTGAGGAAATGCTTTGGCCCTTAAGTATGCCGCCAGCCTTGCCTGATGAGGAAGACCAAATTATGATTGCCAAACTAAAAACCAAAGAAGATGTGTTATACCGTCGTTATTTGGCAAAAGTTTATGGTAAACGTAAGCAAATGGTTAGTGGGATTCATGTCAATATCGAGTTAGGTCAAAAATTCATGACAACCCTTCATCAATTAGCCAATAGTCCAGTGAGTTTGGATGCCTTTCGTACGCAAGTGTATCTGCATCTCGCACAGCAATACTTGCATTATCGTTATGTTTACACTTATCTATTTGGAGCTTCTCCACTTCCGGAAAAGAACTATTGTCTATCCGATGCCCCTCATGATTATGTTCGAAGTATTCGTAATTCTAAAGCTGGCTATCAAAACAAAGAAGCCCTTCATGTCAGCTTTGAAAGTTTCGACCAGTATCGTCAGGATTTAAAACAACTCGTCGCCCAAGGAAAATTGATTGAAGAAAAAGAGTTCTATTCCGCCGTGCGTTTGCGTCAAGGAAAAGGCAAAGAGTATTTAGAAGATGCGATTCGTTATATTGAATTACGCAATGTGGACTTAAATCCTTTTGAAGCGGTTGGTATCAATGAAGAACAGCTTGTTTTTATCCAAGTATTCTTATTATATTTATTAACTCAAGAAGTACCAAGTAATGTTCAGGCCTTCTTACAACTTGGTGAGCAATACAACCAACAAGTCGCCATGGAGCATCCTGCAAAAGAAAGTGCCTTGCAAGAAGAAGTGATTCGAATCATTGATGAATTAGTGGCTTTAGTAAAAGAGTTAGATTTACCTGTAGAACAAGCATGGCTTAAAAAATGGCAAAAGATGGCGCGCCACCCACAAGCCACGTTAGCTAGTGAATATATTGCTAAATTAAAAAATCAAACGCAACATGAACTGGCAACGCAATTAGGACGTCAATATCATGAAAAAGCTTGGGCGCATCCTTATCAGTTAGCTGGTTATCGCCATATGGAATTATCAACGCAAATTATGATGTTTGATGCCATTCAAAAAGGCGTGGCAGTTGAAGTATTGGATGAGGTCGATCAGTTTATTAAATTGACTTACGATGGCCAAACAGAATATGTGAAAAAAGCAAATATGACCAGTAAAGATAACTATGTCGTCCCATTAATCATGGAAAATAAAGTGGTAACGAAAAAAGTGCTTGCCGCTTCTCATTTTAGAGTCCCTCAAGGTGCGGAATACCAAGATTTAGCCAGTGCCTTAAGAGATTATCCTAAATATGCGCAAGGAAAAGTAGTGATTAAGCCTAAGAGTACCAACTACGGGCTAGGAATTACGATTTTTAAAGAGGCGATGAGTCAAGCGGATTATCAAAAAGCCTTAGAAATTGCTTTTAAAGAAGATATCGATGTCTTGGTGGAAGAATATTTTGCCGGTACTGAATATCGTTTCTTTGTGATTAATGGTCAGACCAAGGCTATCATGTTACGAGTGCCAGCAAATGTCAAAGGCGATGGACTACATTCTATTCGTGAATTAGTTGAACAGAAAAACCAAGATATTTTACGCGGCACGCATCATCGTTATCCATTAGAAAAGATTCAGTTAGGCGATATCGAGGCGTTGATGCTTAAAGAACAGGGATATGATTTTGAAACGATCTTGCCAAAGGATGTCACAGCTTGGTTAAGAGAAAATTCCAATATCTCTACAGGTGGCGATTCGATTGATATGACCGATGAAATTCCGGATGATTATAAGCAAATTGCCGCTCAAGCAGTCGAAGCATTGGGAGCGAAAATTTCAGGTATTGATTTAATTATTCCAGATTATCATCAAAGTGCCACTGCGCCAGATGCTTATGGGATTATTGAGGCGAATTTCAACCCAGCTATGCATATGCACGCCTATCCCTACCAAGGAAAAGGCCGTCGTTTAACCTTAGAAGTGTTGCAGCTGCTATTTCCAACCTTGAAAATATAAAAAGGCTCGCCCAACTTGTTTGGCGAACCTTATGAAAAGAGCTTATGCCAAAAAGATTCATGTTTTTTGGGTGTAGGCTCTTTTGTGTTTGATGGATATTTTTCAGCAATATCAATGACCGCTTCGTTGACTGCCTGACTGTCCACGATTAACAAGCCGATACTCTCCTCATTACAAGGCTGACTTGACTCGGTGACGGTAAATGGCATTTGAGCTTGACTGAGAATGGCGATATAGGTCGCTTGCAGACTTTCGGGCAATTTCGCATTTAATAACGATTTGTATCCTTTAAATTCTGCTAGATGACTTTTCAGAGTTGCTTGTAGTTCGGGGTTTTGCATTTCACTTTTGGTCATGGAAAGCAAGCAACGCTCTCTAAAAGTCCCTAGATATTTTGCTTGTTCTTCGGGATTGATTTTGGGCGCACCATACATGGATTTATCTAAATGTTGCTGCAAAGAATCGCTCATAATATTTCTTCCTTTCGTTTTTTTCTTATTGTAACAAAAGCGCTTGAAGTCGTCAAAACAGTCAGATGAGGCAAATCGTGATAAAATAAGTGTGAGGTGAGGAAAATGAAATTAACTTTAACACCAGAAGCAATCGAAAAATTACAAGCGAAAATGCAAGACGGTGATTATATCTTGCTTGACTATGAAGATGCGACGGGACCGTTTGTCGATAGTGCTGCCAGTTGTCAATTATATTCAAGTTTTCGTTTCTTGTTTGTCCCAGGTGACTTTGACCAAGAAAAACTAGCGGTCTATGATCATGTACATGAAACCCCGCTTGGTAAAGTATATATGAAGTCAAGATCGGAAATGTTACTAGATGAAGAAGTGCGTGTGGTTGTTGAATCGGTCTATCATGCCTTGCAATTACGTTCAGATAGTGGCATTTTAGCCAACAATATCGAAGCTAGACGGATTAACCCTGCCGATTATGAAGGCAAAACGAATACTGGGACCTCTTCTTGCTAAATGATTGTCTTTAACAAAAAAGTTTTTGCAATCATTTGCTAAACGATAAAACCAAAAGCCGAGTACGAAAAGAATGGGAAAAAACGTACTCGGCTTTACTAATTATGGAAGATGGTCAATGAGAATAAGAAAACCATCTAAATATTACATACACTAGAAAAGAATCTAGCGTAGATACCTAATTTTGGACTAATTTCAAAAAACGTTGTGGCAATCTCTGACATACCAAAAATCCAATACCTGCAGAACACACTGCTTTAATCATATCTGGTAATAAGAAGTTCACACAACCAGCGATAAGTGCTTGATTCAATGGCATGCCGGTCGCAAATTTTAACCAGATGCTACCAACGATTAAGGTAGTGGCAAACCCGAGTACATTGGCAACTAGTACGGTCACAAAGCTTTTCGGATTGATTTGGATGATGGTTCCGATGATGAATGCACATAGTACAAATCCCCATAGATAGCCTCCAGATGGACCAAAAAGGACACCTACACCAGCCGCACCACCGGCATAAACGGGTAGCCCAATCGCACCTAAAACAAGATAGATAATAACCGCAAGACTACCTACTTTACGTCCTAAAATCGTGGCAGTTAAACCAACAATAAAAGTTTGTAGCGTTAAGGGAACAATTGGCAAGGGAATGGTAAATTGCGCAAACACAGCAATCACTGCGGCAAAAATCGCTGCGACCAATTGTTTTTGTAATCGAATATTTTGCATATAAATTCTCCTTTTAATCACGTTAACTACATATTAATTTCTGGTTAACTCAAAAAGATTATAACATCATGTTTACCAAAATGCAAATAAAGGTTAACAAGATAAGGCGGTGAAGGTTAAAGGATCTCCACACTATAACGATTTATAGGATATTGATTGTGTTGCCATTAAATACAAAATTGAGGGTTTAGCTGTAAGTTCTTATGTACTATCACCAAGTAGCATGATAGAAAAATACGAGCGTGTCCCTATTTACTCAGAAAATCATTTGATGTCACCCGAAATAGTGGAAGTCATAAATCTCACTTTACATGATGGCAGTCAGCGGCTTGTAATCATTTAACATCAAGAACCTAATCGTGACGCAGAGACTATATTGTAGAAGGTAATTTCTATTATGGGAGAGTTTTAGTGATACAGGATAAAAATGTAATTACATTTTAGTAAAAAGAGATTCATTCACAGAAGATTGACTCAGTTCATATCTGCGAATGAATCTTTATTATTGACATATTCACTTAATTGTCTAAGCTGTGTTGATTTGGTGTTTGCGGTAATTGAATCATTATGCTAGTCCCAACGTTAATTGTAGAGTTTATGACAAATTTTATATTTTCTCCATAAAGATTGATTAATTTATTTTCTATGTTCTTCATTCCTATTTTTGTATAGTGTAAACCATTTGATTGTGAAGAAAGTTTATTAACATCGAATCCTTGCCCATTATCTAATATCTCTATTTGAAGATTGTTATTGACAGGCTGGATAAATACAGTGATATTTCCTGTTTGTTGATTATTGAAGGCATGTAAATAGGCATTTTCGATTAAAGGTTGGATGATCATCTTAGGGATTAAGGCATCTTTGATTGTTGGGTTCATTAATATAGTGGTATGTATATTTTCGCCATATCTCAGTTTTAGTATTTGAATATAGTGTTTCAGTATTTTTTCTTCTTCTTCAATAGAATGGAAATCATCATGGTTAGAAAGTGTGCTACGTAATAATTGAATAAAACTATCTAGGGCCTGGATTACTTTTTCATTATTTCCCTCATATACAAGCATCTTTATTGCAGTGAGGGTATTATATATAAAATGAGGGTTAATTTGGTACTGTAATGCTTGTAATTCAAATTTTCTCTTTACTTTTTCTTCTTCAATAATTTTGTCAAAATATTTTTGTAATTCATCAATCATATCGTTATAAACATTCACCAATTGCTTAATTTCGTAGCTACCATTGACCGCTAATTTTTGATCAAAGTGCCCATTTTGTACTAGAGTTAATTTGTTGATAAGTTGATAAATTGGCTGGGTTAATTTCTTTAGTAGAAAATAAGAAATTGCAAATACTATTATAAATACACTACTACTTATGAGCAAGATACTTGGTAGAATATTGATTTCTCCCAAAAGTTTTTTATGATTAATAGTGCTAACTAATCGCCATGAATAGACAGGAAGTTTAACAGATAATTTAGTGTATTGAGTATCATTGTTTTTTTTATATTTTTTTCCGATACGGTTTTCTTCATTGCTAGCAATGATTTGATTATTACTATCAATTAAGTCTATTGTTTCAACATGAGAATTGAAATAAGTTGAAAATAAATTATTTAAATCATTTGAGCTGATAAAAATTAGTAAGTATCCATAAGTTTGAAAGAGAGAATTCTGTAATGGATAGATGTAATAGATTCCAGTTTGGTTATAGGTTTCTTTTGTAAATCCATTTTGAGCTAAGTATGGATGAACATAATCATAAAAACTTTTTTTCCCGTTTTTAATGATTTGACGTATTTCTGAATTACTATCTATCATTATTTCTCCATTGGGTTGGATTACTTTCTTCTCGCCAATAATAGCAAGGTGCAAGATGGAATAGTTGGGTTCAAGTTTGAATCGTTCAATGACCTTTGATATTTCCATTAAAGCATTCATTTCTGTAATTGGATTTGAGTAACTATCATCTAGGTAAGTTTCTACCGCAGGAATATTTGTGTAATCTGCAATTTTTTTGACATCATTTCCTAACCGATAAAATGTGTTTTTTGTAGAATTTAAAATAATATTATTACTCTGAACATACTTTTCAATAAAAGAATGAGAGACATTATCGTTGATGATCCAGATTGTTGTACCTACAGTTATCAGAATACTAAATAACGTATTTGTCATCAGAAGTAATAAGAGTTGATTGTGCTTAATAAGTTCAATGATTTTTCTTTTCATTAATGTATACCTTTTTTATATTTTGCCGGCGTTGTTCCAGTATATTTTTTGAAAGCTTTAGAAAAGTAACTTTGGTTAGAGTAACCGACTTCATGTGCGATTTCCTCATAGGTGTAATTAGTATGACTAATTAATTCTTTTGCTTTATTTATTCGAATTGTATTCAAATATTCATTGAATGTAAGTTTCATTTTTGTTGAAAAATAGGAAGATAGGTATTGATAGTTATAATGATATTTTTGAGCTATTTGTTCTAGCGTAATTTTTTCAGCATAATTTTTTTCAACAAAATCTTTAATTTGCTTAATAGTAGCATCTTCGTTTTTTTCATTAAGAATATACTGCTTTATTGTATCAATATTATCATCTAGTATTTTTGTAAATGAAATGATATTATTTGCACTAATTAAACTATTGATTGATTTTATTTTAAGCATTTGAAATTGTTGATCATTACCTAATTTACCTTCAATGATTGTAAATAGTGTATAGAATAGGCTGCTAACTTGATTTTTTAAAAAAGTGGGATGTGGATATTGTAATAATAATTGTTTAAAATATTTGTCAATAAGTTGTAAACCGTCAATGAAATTATTAGTCAATAACGAACTTACAATTAGTTCAATTTGTGTAGTATCTTCGTTAAGATATTGAATGAATTGTTTTTCTGAAAGGAATGTTTGTGATGAAAAGTAAAAATATTGTTCATCACTAGCTTTACTGAATGAAGGATAATAATCCAACAATTCGACAATATTATTTGAAAAATGGCTAATTGTAAAAAATAAAGAAGTCAACTCTTCTTTTGGGTTTGTATACGCTTTCATATAGCTTAGAAAATTAGAAGATAAGACACTAATTGGCAAATTTGATGAAATGATATAGCCAAAATCGCCATTTTTAGTTTCAAAATATAGATTAGCAATGTATTTATTAAGAAAATGACTAAATTTTTTAAAAGCTTGTTTTTTATTTTTTGATTTTGGATAATATTTCTCATTTGATAAAAAAATACAATAATTCTCAATTGGAAGAAAATTATCAATTTTTGTTAGCACTAAAGATTGCGTATAACCGGAAAGATATCGACTGATTTCTTCTACTAGGATTTCCTTATAAGGGATAGATTGCTCATCGGTGAATTGATTCAATTGTTTTGCTACTTTATTTAATGTATCGATTAATAATTTAGGTGATAATTCAGGTTTTAAAATATAATCCGTTACACCTAAACGAAAGCATTCTTTGATTAAGTAAAAGGTATCATAGCTACTAATAACAACAATCTCAATGTCAGGAAAGTGCTGCTTAATATATTTTATCAATTGAATGCCATCCATTTGTGGCATGATTAAATCAGTAAGGATAATATGAGGCATAAATATGGGAATTAGATTTATAGCTTCTTTTCCATTTGTAGCATCAACCGATAGTTCAAATCCTTCATTTGCCCAGTTGATCAGATTTTTGATTCCCTGCCTTACAGAAACTTCATCATCTACAACCATTACTTTCAGATTATCCATTTGTTTCTCCTCCCAGTGATTTTGTATGATAAAATTATATCATAAACTTATAAATCACATGCTTTTAAATTTATATAATTGTACATATTTTTGATTATTGTAGAAATTAATCTGCTGATAAATTGCTGAATTTAAATTAATTTGTATCTTTTATCGTAGTTATCTAAATAACTCAGAAAGCGATTACACTTCACAAAGTTTTTTGCTATTATGTTCTTGTAAATATTAAGAAAGTGGTGAATAAAATGAAAAAATGTTTTGGTAAAATTTTGGCTCTACTCCTCAGTGTATTTGTCTTAGCTGGTTGTAGTGGCGATTCGACTGAGAAGAAAGAGGAAAAGTCTCCAGATAAAATTACTGTATGGGCTTGGGATGAGACGTTTAATATTAAATCAATGAACATTGCAAAAGAATTCGACAAAGATGCAAAAGTGGAAGTTGTGAATATGAATCAGGATGACATTGTTCAGAAATTAAATACTATTCTTTCTTCTGGTTCAACAGATGGTTTACCTAATATTGTTCTTATTGAAGATTATCGTATTCAAGGTTACTTAAAATCATATCCAGATTCATTTGCAGATTTATCAAAGATTGTTAAACCAGAAAAATTTGCTCCTTATAAATTAGCTGTAAATACTGTTGATGGAAAATATTATGGTTTACCTTTTGATAGTGGTGTAACTGGATTATTCTATCGTCGTGATTATTTAGAACAAGCTGGATACAAAGAACAGGATTTACAAAATATTACTTGGAATCAATTCTTAGATATTGCCCGTAATGTAAAAGAAAAAACTGGTCATCCAATTATGAGCTTAGACCCTTCTGATTTAGGGTTAACACGAGTGATTATGCAAAGTGCAAGTTCATGGTACACTGCAAAAGATGGCAAAACGGTTACTATCAAAGACAACAAAGCTTTAAAATACGGGTTAAATATTGAAGCGACTTTATTAAAAGAAGGTTTAGTAGAACAGGTTTCTGACTGGAATGGTGGTGTAAAAGCCGTTCAAACCGGTACAACAGCAACGTCACCAACGGGATCATGGTATTCATCAACAATACAAGGTGCAAAAGATCAAAGTGGAAAATGGGGAATCGCACCAATTCCAAATTTAGATGGTATTAAATCAGTTAATGCTTCCTCATTAGGTGGAGCTGGATGGTATGTGTTGAAAGGAGTACCTGGCGAGAAAAAAGCAATTGATTTCTTAGGAAAAACATTCGCTTCTAATCTTGATTTGATGGATCGCTTAGCCAAAGAAGTGGGTGTTGTATCTACAATGGTGGAAGCTAAAAATACATCTGCTTATCAAGAAGAATCTGAATTTTATGGTGGGCAAAAAGTATTTGCTGACTTTTCTAAATGGGCTGCTGATGTCCCAGAAGTAAACTACGGTAAAGATACTTATGCTATTGAAGCAGTGATGGGAGAAGCACTTCAACGTGTTGTAAATGGTGAAAAAATGGATACCGTATTAAACGAAATTCAAGATCAAGTTGAACAACAATTAAACACAAGTAATTAGGTTTAACAGGAGGGAATGTATTGACGGGCGATTGGATAATCAGTTAATACATTCCTTTTTTGTAGAAAAGGGTGATTTTATGGAACGTATAGAAACAAAAAGGGTTAAAAAAAACAAACTATTTTCAGCGGGTAATCTATTTATTTTAATTCCAGTAATCATGATTATTGTCCTTGTTTTTATCCCTATGTTGATGGCATTTATTAATTCATTTAAAACAGGTACACCTCAGAATATGCAATGGGCAGGTTTGAGTAATTATAAAAGGTTACTAGTAGATGCGACTTTTAAAAAAGCGTTTTTTAATACATTTTTATATTTACTTATACAAGTTCCAATTATGCTTTTATTAGCATTGATTGTTTCATTTATTCTTAATGATAATAAATTAAAATTTAAAGGGCTATTTAGAACAGCCTTATTCTTGCCTTGTATTACATCTTTAGTTAGTTATTCATTAATTATGAAAAGCTTATTTGCTCCTTCAGGTTTGATTAATGCAACGTTAATGAATTTACATTTGATAGACAGTCCATTGCCTTGGTTTACTGATCCATTTTGGGCTAAAGCATTAATTATTATATCAATAACTTGGAGATGGACAGGATATAACATGATTTTCTTCATTGCCGGTATGCAAAATATTGATCCGGAAATTTACGAAGCAGCAAGGGTAGATGGAGCTTCGGCATTTCAACAATTATTCAAAATTACAATTCCAAATTTGAAGCCAATTATCTTATTTACTACGATTACTTCTACTATTGGAACCCTTCAGTTATTTGATGAAGTTCAAAATATTACCAAAGGTGGTCCAGCAAATTCTACAATAACATTATCACAATACATTTATAATTTGAGTTTTAAATTTACACCAAATTTTGGCTATGCACTTGCAGTATCCTTTGTAATAGTATTCTGTATTGTAATTTTATCAATTATTCAAAAGAGGGTGATGCGTGATGAGTAAGGCAAAACAAAATATTTTACTTACAATTAAGTACTTGTTTTTAATTTTAATTTCTTTTATTTCAATTTTTCCGTTTATTTGGATGATATTAGGGATGACAAACAAAACCATTGATATTTCTTCTGGAAAAATCATGATTGGTAATCAATTTATGATTAACTTTCAAAATTTGTTAAATTCAGATTTAAATTTTGGTAGAGCAATGTTAAATTCGGCTATTATTGCAGTAATTACAACTATATTAGCTTTATTAGTTTCTTCAATGGCTGGATATGGCTTTGAAATTTATCGAAGTAAATGGCGTGATAGAGTATTTAATTTTATTTTACTGTCTATGATGGTGCCTTTTTCAGCTATAATGATACCATTATTTAGAATTTTTCAAAAATTAAATGGCACGCCTTTTGGAATTAATTCTTTGTTTGTTATTATTATACCTTCAGTTTCAACGGCTTTTTTAATTTTCTTATTTAGACAAAATATTAAGTTATTCCCTAAATCTTTAGTAGAGGCTGCAAGAATTGATGGTCTAAATGAGTTACAGATTTTCTTTAAAATTTATATGCCAGCATCGAAAAATACATATGCTGCTGCAGCTATTATTACTTTTATGAATAGTTGGAATAATTATCTTTGGCCATTGGTTGCCTTACAGTCTCCAGATAAAAGAACAGTACCGCTAATTTTATCTGCTATGGGAGCTAGTTATACACCAGATTATGGAATGATAATGATGGGAATTGTATTAGCAACTTTACCGATTGCAGTGGTATTCTTTGTATTGCAAAAACAATTTGTTGCAGGAATGCTTGGGTCAGTCAAATAGATTGGAGGATTTTTATGTCAGAATTCAAAATAAAAGATCAATTCTATTTAGATAATCAGCCCTTTCAAATCATCTCCGGGACGATTCATTATTTTCGTGTCGTTCCAGAATACTGGCAAGACCGCCTAGAAAAGCTCAAACTAATGGGGTGTAATACCGTCGAAACCTATGTTGCTTGGAATGTTCATGAAGTACAAGAAGGCGAATTTTGTTTTACAGGAAGAGCTGATTTACGTCGCTTTATTCAGTTAGCCCAAAAGGTAGGATTATACGTCATCTTAAGACCTTCTCCATATATTTGTGCGGAATGGGAATTTGGTGGATTACCTTATTGGCTATTAAAAGACCCACACATGAAGATTAGAATGAACGAACCGCGCTATCTAGCAAAGGTAGAAAAATATTTTGCCCGCTTATTTCCTGAAGTGGTTGACTTACAAATTGATCAAGGCGGCCCAATTATTTTGATGCAAGTCGAAAATGAATATGGAGGTTATGCCAATGATTTAAGCTATCTTGAAACCTTAGCTGAACTGATGCGCAAAAATCAAGTGACCGTCCCCCTCATCACCTCAGATGGACCTTGGCGTGGCATGTTAAACAATGGCTCTATTCCAAACTTTGCTTTACCTACAATAAATTGTGGTTCAGAAGTGAAAAAACATTTCCGAACCTTAAGCGCTTTTCACGGGGAAAGCCGACCTTTGATGGTGACGGAGTTTTGGATTGGCTGGTTTGATGCTTGGCAAGATAAAAAACACCATACCACCAGTGTAACTGAAGCTACCAAAGAACTAGCGGATATTTTATCAGAAGGCTCAGTGAACATCTATGTCTTTCATGGAGGAACGAATTTTGGATTTATGAACGGGGCGAACTATTATGAGCGCTTAACACCTGATGTAACGAGCTATGATTATGATGCCCCCTTAACCGAATGGGGCGCAATCACTCCGAAATATAAAGCTTTCCAAGAAGTGATTGCTCAATGTCAAGACATACCAAAGTTCGAACTATCAACAAAAATCATCCAAAAAGCGTATGGTAAGCTATCTGTCCATCAGCGTGTGAGTCTATTTGCGACCTTAGATACCTTAGCACCAAAACATACGGCTATTTATCCACAATCAATGGAGATGTATGATCAAGGCTATGGTTATATCTACTATCAAACAAATTTAGCTCAACAAGGCGAGATTGAAGATTTTCGCTTAATCAACTGTAAAGACCGGGCCCAAGTCTTTTTAAATCAAAAACCACTCGTCACTCAATATGATCATGAAATAGGGACGAACTATCCATTCAGCTTACAAGAAGGAAGCGATCAATTGGGCGTTTTAGTTGAAAATATGGGGCGAGTCAATTACTCGGTACAAATGAACCACCAACAAAAAGGGATAATGGATGGGGTTGTCATCAATGGTAGTTTTCAAACAGGTTGGGAGATTTATAATTTACTGCTAGATGATTTGACGTCGGTTGATTTTACTCGTGAGTATGTTTGTGGGACGCCAAGTTTTTCACGATTTGAATTTGAGGTAGATGAATGTGGCGATACCTTTGTCGATATGAGTGGATGGGGCAAAGGAGTTGTCTTTATTAACGGATTTAATTTAGGACGTTTTTGGGAAGTAGGACCACAAAAACGATTATATCTACCAGCACCACTACTACATCTAGGAACCAATGAATTGATAGTATTTGAAACAGAAGGTAAAGTCAGAGACGAAATTGAATTGGTTGACCAAGCAAATTTAGGATAGGAGTAGCTAAATGATAATTTTTGATGAGAAAATAAATGTATTTCACTTATTTAACGAAAAAATAAGTTATTTGATCCAAATTGAAGACTTTGGGTATGTCAATCATCTTTATTTTGGTAAGAAAATTAAAGGTTATTCGAATTTACATCGATATCGTCGCATTGACCGCGCGTTTTCACCAAATCCGAGTGAAGCAACTGATCGTACCTTTTCTTTAGATACGATGTTGATGGAATACCCAAGTCATGGAAATGGCGATTTTCGCGAACCAGCTATTCAGCTACAATTCAAAGATGGTTCAACCATTTGTGATTTTCGCTATCAAGACTATCGAATATTCGATGGTAAAAAAGCATTACCAGGGTTACCGGCCACTTATGCTAATGAAGCGCAGGCGGAAACTTTAGAGCTTATTCTAGTTGATGAAGTCGCACAATTACGCTTGGTTTTGAGTTATACAATTTTTAAAGAGTTGGCAGTATTGACAAGATCTGCTCGTTTAGAAAATCAAGGGACTCAGACCGTTGCGATTCAGCGTTTAGCAAGTAGCAATCTTGATTTTTATGCTAGAGAGCTAGAAGTCATTGATTTACATGGTGCTTGGGGACATGAGCGACAAATTGGACGTCAAGCCATTACGCAGGGAATTCGTGTTTTTGATAGCAAACGCGGTGCAAGTAGTCATATGCAAAATCCATTTGTGGCCCTTGTAGAACCTACCACTACGGAATTTCATGGAGAAGCTTTTGGCTGTTGTTTAGTTTATAGTGGTAACTTTGAGGCAGTGGTGCAACAAGATCAATATCAGCAAACGCGTCTGATAATGGGAATCAATTCTTTTCAGTTTAATTGGCAATTGCAGCCAAACATGAGTTTTACCACACCGGAAGCCGTATTCGTATATAGTGACCAAGGATTAAATCAATTATCCGCAACTTATCATGATTTATTTAATCAACATTTGGTTCGTGGAAAATATCAAGGAAAAGAACGCCCAACGCTGATTAATAACTGGGAAGCGACTTACTTTGATTTTAACGAAGAAAAATTAATGCAAATCGTGGATGAAGCGGAAAAACTAGGGATCGAAATGTTTGTATTAGATGATGGCTGGTTTGGCAAACGCGATGATGATTATTCTTCATTAGGTGACTGGGTTGAGTATCGCGAAAAACTAAATGGCCGCTTGCAAAACATTGCGGAAAAAGTACATGCTAAGGGAATGAAATTTGGTCTCTGGGTGGAACCTGAAATGATTTCAGAAGATAGTGAACTATTTCGTGCCCATCCTGATTGGGCGTTTCAAGTACCGAATCGTCCACGTAGTACGAGTCGTAGCCAGTATGTATTGGACTTTTCAAGAGAAGAGGTTCGTGAAAATATCTACCAACAATTAACTGCGATTTTAGACCATACGGATGTTGATTATATTAAATGGGATATGAATCGCAATATGACCGAAGTCTATTCGACACAACTACCACCACAAGCGCAAGGGGAAGTGGCGCATCGCTATATTCTTGGGTTGTATGACTTGTTAGAAAAAATAACCACTCGCTATCCAGATATTTTATTTGAAAGTTGCTCTGGTGGCGGCGGACGCTTTGATGCAGGAATGTTGTATTACATGCCGCAAACATGGACGAGTGATAATACGGATGCTTTAGCGCGCTTGAATATTCAATATGGCACGAGTTTAGCTTATCCGATTTCGACGATGGGTTCCCATGTTTCAGCAGTACCAAACCATCAAACCCATCGCGTAACCAGTTTAGCAATTCGTGGCAATGTCGCGATGTCGGGTGTTTTAGGTTATGAGCTTGATTTAACGAAATTGACTGCCGAAGAAAAGATAAGCATTCAAGAACAAATTGTCTTTTATAAACAACACCGTGCTTTATTCCAATTTGGACGATTTATTCGTTTGACCTCACCATTTGAGAAAAATAGTTGCGCGTGGATGTTTGTTTCAAAAGATCAAAAAGAAGCCATTGCCTTTTATTTCAGAAAGTATGCTCAGGCTTCCTTCCCGCTAGAAACGTTACGACTAGCAGGACTAGATGAAGAACAAATCTATGAACTGAATGGTTGTGAAATCTCTGGTAGTGAAGCCATGCATTTGGGGCTTTACATTGATGAAAACCTGACAGGCGATTATGCCACACAGATGTTTTATTTAAAAGGTATTAAATAGCAAGATATAAAGGAGTTGATAAGTGGTGCTTATTCCAAATTATTATGAGGATTTGACGCAATTACATGTAAATGCTTGTCCGCAACATAATTACTTTATTCCTTTTTCAAAGAAGGAAGAGGCGTTAAATGCTAAAAATCGGCAAGAATCAGATCGTTTTATTGATTTAAATGGGACGTGGGATTTTACCTATTATCCATCAGTACAGCAAATTTTAGCTGACGAAATTCAGCAATTAGAACAAATACATACGAAAAAAATACCGGTACCTTCCACTTGGCAAACGCAGGGGTATGATCAACAAATGTATACGAATATTCGTTATCCGATTCCTTTTGATCCGCCTTATGTGCCATTAGTCAATCCTTGTGCCTTATATACTAGGAAAATCGAGGTTAGTGAAGAACAATTGGCAAACTATGATTGGCATCTATTTTTTGAAGGGGTAGATTCCTGTCATTATGTGTGGGTGAATCAACAGCTTGTCGGATATAGTCAAGTATCACATGCCATAAGTGAATTTGATTTGGCTGATTTTTTGAAAGCTGGCGAAAATGTACTTTCTGTTCTAGTATTGAAATGGTGTGATGGCACTTATTTTGAAGATCAGGATAAATTTAGACAATCTGGTATTTTTCGGCCAGTTTATTTATTGGGACGTGCGAAACAACGAGTGAATCACTATTTAATTCATCAAGACTATGATTATCAAAAAAAACAGGCAGTTGTTCAAATTGAGATTGTTGATCAGTCAGCTAATGTTGATTTTGAGTATCTTTTGTTGGATGCACAGCAAAATGTCATTTCCAAAGGACAAGCGTTTGATTTTAAGGTAACGGGTATTTGTGAATGGACCGATGAAACCCCTTATCTGTACTATTTGTTATTGCGCTTTGGTCAAGAGTGGATTTGTGAAAGAATCGGCTTTAGAAAGTTTGAGCTAGATATAAAATATGGATTACGAGTAAATGATCAGGTCATCAAATTGCATGGAGTGAATCAACATGATAGTTGGCCGGATACTGGAGCTAGTGTCAGCATGGAGCGGCATCGTCAGGATTTATTATTGATGAAAGCTCACCATATCAATGCCATTCGGACTTCGCATTATCCAAAGAGTCCAGAGTTTTATCAATTATGTGATGAATTAGGTTTTTATGTATTGAGTGAGGCTGATATCGAGACTCATGGTGTAGTTACTTTATTTGATGTTGGTGGGGATGATAATTTTAATCTTATTGCCAATGATGAGCGGTATGAGCAGGTAATTGTTGATCGTGTACGTTCTTCTATCGTGCCGTTTAGAAATGTGACAAGTATTTTTATGTGGTCCATGGGGAATGAATCCGGTTTTGGAAAGAATTTTGAAAAAGCCTTATCTGTTGCATATGAATTAGATCCTGTGCGTTTTCGTCATTATGAAGGGTATTTTCATGCTTATCAAGATCATGACAATGAAGATAAATATTTGAGTGTGTATTCGCGGATGTATCCGACACTTGAAGAATCGGAGCGAGATTATTTAGTAAATCCGAAGAAACCGTATATATTATGCGAATATTCACATGCGATGGGCAATGGACCCGGAGATTTAGCAGCCTATAATGAATTAATGGAAAAATACCCAGCTTTTATTGGAGGTTTTATTTGGGAGTGGTGTGATCATGCCGTTATATTAGGGTATGACAAGCAAAACAAGCCCCAATTTGGATATGGTGGTGATTCAGGCGAAGAGATTCATGATGGTAATTTTTGCATGGATGGCTTAGTTTACCCTGATCGCCAAGTGCATGTTGGTTTGCTAGAGTTTAAGCACCTTCACCGTCCAATACGCGCGAAAAGAGAGCAGAATCTTCTCATTTTAGAAAATGTACGTGCTTTTACTACTTTTACTGATGAGAATTTAGCTGTAAAACTTATTTGGCAATTAAATGGACAGACAATTTACGAAGATGAACTAGCAATTCCAGCAATCAAACCAAAGTCACAGGTAGCTTTTTCTTTGACTATTCCAAAGGCAAAAGAAGGGTTACTGCAATTACTAGTTGTCACTTTCCATCCTCAAACTCAAGAAATTTATGCAAAAGAGCAATTAACTTTTCACGAGGCACCTGTGCAATTACCAGATTGGCTTCATCAAGAGGAAAAGCAATCACAGTGGCAAGTAACAGAAAGTCCGAACGAATATCAATTAGTTGCCGGAAAATTCAGCATCACTTTTGATCGTTTGGCTGGGCAAATGACTCAAGCAATCGTTGATAATAAGCAAATCATTGGTAAGACACGTTGGTTGATTTGGCGTGCTCCAACGGATAATGATCGCTTGGTGAAAGAAGATTGGTTAGCCGCTGGTTTTGCTCAGTTGCAATCACGCGTTTATGAAACCCAACTAGTTCATGAAAAAGAGGAAATCGTTCAAATTAAAGTAAGAAGTCGTTTGCTGCCAATCTTTCGTCAATGTGTGGCAGACTTAACTTCCATCTGGACCTTTGAAAGTAATGGGCGAATTACGATTCAAACAAAAGTAGAAAGAAACAGGCAGATGCCAAGTTTCCCTAGATTTGGCCTAGAACTAAAAATTCATCCAGATACTTCAGAAGTACGCTATTTAGGTAATGGACCGCTAGAAAATTATCAAGATAAAAAATTAGCCAGTTATTTTGCTGATTTCCAAACAACCATTGAAGATTTATATGAGCCTTATGTGAAACCACAAGAAAATGGCAGTCATGGGAATACTTATGCAGTTCGTGTAGGTCATTATCAAACGATTCAAGCTTTTGCCTCTCATCCTTTTAGTTTTAATGTGAGCAATTATTCAGTGGAAAAATTAACGAATACGAATCATCGGCATGAACTCATCAAAGAAGCACAGCCGTATTTGATTATTGATAGTCATCATGCCGGAGTAGGTTCGAATAGTTGCGGTCCGGAATTGGATGAACAGTATCAAATTAATCAAGATGAATTATTGTTTGAAGTTACTATTCAATTGTAGATACGCTTAAAGATGCGTGCTAGCAGAACCTGAAATTTTGCTAGCGCGTATTTTTTATGCTAATTCAACTTTTATTCGTGCAATCAATCTCTCTGGTGTGTCCATCATTTCTACATGTTGGTTGACATAGTCAGGACGTAAGCGCCCAATAACGAGGTATATTGAAAATCTCCAAAGTCACTCGACGCTGGAGATTCTTTTTTTTATTTACAATTTGCTTGTACAGTTTCTGACCATGGCAAATAA
>NZ_JBQKFH010000038.1:0-22834 GCF_052119425.1 Enterococcus cecorum | reverse complement strand
ATATAGGGGGAAAATCCTCTATATTTCATCCAAAAAATCCAAAAATCGAAGGCATCTTTCACGGGTGCCTTCGATTTTTGGATTCAAAAGGGACTAATGGGTCAGCCCCTTGCACGCTTAGCATCCTGTTTGACAAAAAGCGTCAATTGAAAAAGAAAATAAAAACAGGAGAGAAAGTCATCGAAAAAATAACTTTCTCTCCCATCGACTTAATTGCCAACAACACTAGTTGACAAAGAGCCATGTTGGTTCTATGATATTTAGTGTTGTTACTAAATGGCTGGTAGATACTCTATTTCTACCGTCTTCGTCAAAATATCAGAGTAGCTATAAGACACGCGTTCAAAAGCATTTTCCTCAGGATCTAAATCCACGACAAAAACTGCTGGATAAGTCTGTGTCAAAATCCCTTTACGCTTGCTTTGACGCTTACGACCTATCTGAACGACCACTTGAATCTGGCTACCAATATGTGCTTGAAGATCTTTTTTAATGCTGGCTACCGTTGCTGTCATCGCATTCACCTCGAGCTCCATTGTAACACAAATAGATAAAATAATCAATATTACCACGTTCAAATTCAAATTTCAACTAAGAATATTAGAAAATGAAAGAGATTTAATGAAGAAAATGATGAATGCGGTTTAACGAAATCCTTGTTGGCAACTTAAGTTAAAAAGGTAGATATTTCACCCACTCACGCAAGAAATTCCCCCGCTGTAGATGAAAGGTCTGTTCCTTTAGCTTTTCGATTACTTTTAGATTGTAGTAAGTCTTCGGTATCTCTAAAAAGGTCTCATAACTATGGCATTTTTGATACACCTTCTCAGAATCCAAATCACGCTTGAGGATTGCTTGCCCGAGATACGCAAAATAGCCATATTTGATCAGTTTTTTTCGATTAAATTGCGTATCTAATTGACATTTGTTATTTGACAACTGGATACCATTTTGTGATAAATGATCAATGACTTTTGGATTCACCCAGATACTATAATCTTTATGCGACACTACCGAAATAAGCACTAAATCTCTGGTTATGACTGGAACGGAACAAAGACGTATTTTAAACATCTGGCTAAAAATTTCTTGCTGTTCTTTTCTAGTTAAGTAATAGTCTGCCGTAATCAATTGTGTAAAAAATAAATCTATACCTATACGAAGATAACTGACATACTTTTCAGATAGCAACACTGTATAAGATACACCTTGAATGGATAGCCCAATTACTGCCAGCATTTCTCCATCATCCTCTGAAAACGCACAGCCATTAATATAGAATCCGTTTACAATATTTTCAATAGACACACTTCTTTCAAGCCTATCCATTACCTTTGCCAAAGATAGCTGCTTTTCAACTTTCAATCGTTCATCTTTCATTTTTACCCCTAATATTCATTTGCTAAACTGCCAATCATTATAACGAAAATAACCGGAGTATTCAATACTTGTGAAACAAACAACTTTTCATTCCATAACAATACAATTCATTAGTAAACATTGAAAATACCTTGCCAATCCTTTATTATTTTTTTCTAAAAAATGCAATTCTGAAAATTCTTTAGACAAATAATCCCAACCCATACTACAATTTTCGGAAACAGGCTGATCAGAATTCAAATTATATATTGATACATATTTTTGATATAAGTAAATGCGACATAACAACTGACAACATCGCTCTTTTTGAATAATTCTCAGCGGATAGGTGTCTTCTAAATGGCTTAGTCTCTTTTCCAATTGCTTTTTATTTTGGACGTCAAGTACTAACTGCTCTAAGCCAATGATTTGTTTCAGTAAAAAGACTTTTCCTCTTGGTGATAATTGAAAATTCAAATGATAAGCCTCACTTTGTTCATATATCCGTGTCTCACCAAGTAAAATAGGATTGCTTTCAGGTTTGGAAATTAGAGATATCCATGCTCTAAGCCATTCTAACTGGTACCTATCACCTTCTACTTTCACAGAACCTTGATGCTTTAAAGAAATATGAAATGGATGCAACCATGTTTCAACCTGCTTTAATTTTCTTTTTAATGTAGATTTGCTGTAAAAATACTGGTGAATTAATTCATCATAGCTAAAAGAATCGCCGCTCAATAATTGAAAGAGTAGTTGAAACGCCAAATTATCGTATAATAAAACTTGAAATACACACCATGGATACAAATCATCATTTCCTTTATAACTAATTCCCTGGTTATCTATTTCCATAGTGTATTCAATAAGTGTGGCGTCACATAATAAAAAAAATTGTTGGATTACTTTTTTTCTTATCCCAGTTTCCTTACTTATTTCTTTATAACTTAAATATTGTTTTTGGGGTAATTTTTGTAAACTTTCGTATAATTTTAGCCTTTGTTTATTCAAAAAAATTTGAAACATATTTTCCTTTTAGCTAGATTCTACACCCAGCCTTCCTTTCATATATGTTTCCCCCATCTATATATAAAAACTAACATTTAAAAAAATATATAAATCAGGGAAATATAATTTTTTTTAATAACACATGATAATTCATACGACATATCTCAAATCCTTTATTCACTTTTTCTAATTTGGGTCAATTATCTAAATATCTTTTCCAATATTCATCTTAAACATATCACTTAAAATATAAAATAACATCACAATAAACCTATATATCATAGCGATTTTTTATTTATAATATTCTTACTATATTTTCTAAAGAGTTTATACATGTTTTTTATACAAAATATTCATTTTCTTGATTAACAACAATAATTCAACAAGATTTAAAGCTGTATTTTCCGACATCAAGATTATTAAATAAATGATTTTTATGACACAATTGATAAATAACATTATTTTAACCTTTACTTAGATAAAACAACCACACCCACAATCCACTGCTTTTATGTTACAATGAACTTATCTAACATCCGAGGTTATATGTATGAATACAAAAGAAAAAGTTTTATCTTACTTAAAAGCACATGAAGAAATTATCTCTGGTGAAAACTTGGCGCAAAAGATTGGCGTGTCTAGAACTGCGATTTGGAAGGCTATCCGTGAATTGGAAAAGCAGGGCTATCATATCGAACATCAAAAAACAGGCTATCGGTTATTAGCTAGCGATGTCATTGAAACAGCCGAACTGAGCAATCCTTATCTACCAGATAGCGCAATCTACTATAGCGAAAGTGTGGATTCGACCATGCATCAAGCCAAACAAGCCGCGATAAGTAAGCAAACTGATTTCGCCCTTTTTGTCGCGGAGGAGCAAACACAAGGACATGGCCGCTTTGGACGATCATTCTTTTCACCTAAAGGCCAAATCTATATGAGTCTCTTGCTTTCACCTAACCAACACTTTCAAGAATTGCCACAATATACCGTACTCTCTGCGGTGGCGGTCAGTCAGGCAATCGAGCAATTAACCGGTCTGAATACGCAAATCAAGTGGGTCAATGACATCTATATTGAAGGCAAAAAAGTCTGTGGCATCCTAACTGAAGCGATGAGTGATTTTGAAACCCAACGCATCAACCATGTCATTATCGGTATTGGGCTCAACTTTTGCATTGATCCGAGTCAGATTCCAGTAGAGTTACAGCCGAAGATTCGTGCCTTATATGAAAAAAATCCAGATATTACCCGTAATGAATTGATTCAGTTAATCTGGCAAAATTTCTTTGATTTAATCGCTGCCCTACCTAGTCAAGATTATCTCAAAATCTACCGCGAGAAGTCTTATGTCCTAGGTAAAATCGTCCACTTTAGTCAAAATGGGCAAAATTATAGTGGAAAAGCCTGTGCCATTACCGACCAGGGCGAATTAGTCGTCAATTGTAACGGACAGGAAATGGTGCTATCCTCTGGGGAAATTAGCCTCAGCCAAATCGAAAATTAACTGGCCAAAAAGCCGCTCACCCAACCATTGGATGAACGGCTTTTTTTGACTAGAAGAATCGCTTATCATTAAACTTTAGAAGTACGGTGTAAAGACATTCGGTAGATACTTGGTGCTACAGCATAAAGCAATAATAATACAGCAATCGCCGCTGCACCAGAAGCTAAGGCGCTAATGCCATTCATTACAATAGAATAAATCCATGGGTTCATTCCTTTTGGTGCATAGGCTCCCCAGAAAATCCCACCAGCAATAAAATGCCAGAAGAAACGAGCAAATACCCCAACTAATGAGGCTTCGATGATAACTAAGCGTGCTTTATTGTCCTTATGATTGTCCAAAGCATCCATCATTGAATCATGACAAATACCTGCAAAACCGACACAAGTAAAGGCAACAGGGTACTCAATGAAACCTTGAATTGGTGTCAAAATACCTGAGGCCGCTGCACCTGTAACAAAGTAAAGCATCGCCCAGATAAAGCTAGCATACAAAGCCGGCTTTAATCCTCGACGTAACGCAAATAAGGTCATCGGAATTTGGCCCAAACTTAAGGTGAAACTTGGCCCAATGTTCAATGGTACAAAGTGTAACGCCATCGCCAAAGCTGCCATAATCACACCTTCTAACAATATTTCTGTCCTTTTATTCATACAAAAAAACTCCTCCTTTAGAATCATCACAATTCACAAAGGAGAAGTTGTCGCTCTTCTCATGCTTCACAATTCCTACGCTCGCATAACCGATACAGGTACGAAGGGTTTAGAGTTTCCTCAATCTCAGCCAAATTGGCTCCCCTTTGTGAGTGGATTCTATTTAATTTTTGTTACATCTCTATCATAACACAAAAAATCTAAAGCACAAGTAAAGCACTTATATTTTTTGTGAAATTTGAAAAATAAAAGGCCACTCAGTAACTATAATGACTGATACTCTTTCACAAAAACTTTTGACTGACAATCCTCACAAATTATTTTTGCCTTTTGATAGGCTAATGCTTTGAGGGGCATGTCTTGGGCTTCGATTATCTTAGGTGGAAATTGCCATTTGGTCCAACACACCTCATAAGCTTGGATTTGCTTTTTACAAATATCACAATGAAAAGTCTTCGTTTGTTCTTGATACATACTACCCACTCCTCGTTAGGTATTATTTTGACCATAGTCTAGCACTACAAGATGGCTCGTACAAGATATTTTACGTTCTTTCATTTTCCTTTTGACTTTAACGCAACCGGTTGCTATAATAAAGACAAATAATACGAAAAGAGGATGAACCATGAAAAAAGGTTTTGTATTTGATTTAGATGGTGTGATTACCGATACTGCAAAATTCCACTATATCGCTTGGAAAGAATTAGGCCATGAATTAGGCATCGAGATTGATTTACAATTTAATGAGCAACTGAAAGGAATCAGTCGCATGGATTCACTTGAACGAATCTTAATCCATGGTGGTCGCGAAAATGATTTTACTGCTGAACAAAAAGAAGCATTAGCCGCAAAGAAAAATCAACATTATGTGACTTTACTACAAAAATTAACACCTGAAGATTTATTACCTGGTGTGAAAGACTTTTTAGACCAAGCTCAAGCGCTAGGTATTCCTTGTGCGATTGCTTCAGCTTCTAAAAATGCCCCATTTATCCTAGAAAAATTAGGTGTCATTGATGAATTTGATGCCATTGTCGATCCTGCAACCTTGACAAAAGGCAAACCAGATCCTGAAATCTTTGTCAAAGCGTGTGAATTAATCCATGTGGCTCCAGGAGATGCAATCGGTTTCGAAGATGCACAAGCTGGAATCCAAGGTATCAAAGGGGCTGGCATGTATGCAGTCGGTGTCTCTACCGGTGAAGCCTTAGATGGTGCAGATAAAATCATCACTCACTTTACTGAAATTACAGCAAAAGAATTAAGCGAATTATAAACACGCATTCCCATGAGACTGTCTCGAACAGCTTCATGGGATTTTTATTTGCGGTAGTTTTTCTGTGCGATATTTAGACTATGCATGGCCTCTTGAATCACCAAAAAACGCTCATTGACTTGCTAGAACCATTCATGATTTTGCTTTAAATAGCGTTTACTATTAGCCAATTTATGCGCATAATGCAAAAAGACTTCAATCTCAGAAAGCAATTCAGCTAACTTTCCTTCATTGATTCTAATAATAGATTCTTCTTTTTCATCATTCGGTCATACGCATTTTTCACCTTTTTCTCTGGCTGCTGCATCATTTGCGCAATTTCTTGGATACTCTTGCCTGTCTGTAGCTCTTTGAAAACTGTCAACTCTAATTGTGATAAACTGAGCAACAAAGTCTTTAATAACTCTTTACTGATTACTTCATCTACTGGTGTCTGCTGATTCACAAACCGAACGTTATAATCACTCGCCTCTTCTTCTATGAGATCCCAACTGACTTTATCAATATTACTAGTTCTTTTATAGGCGTTTTGATAACGGATGACACTATTGAGGTGATTGCGCAAAACCTTATTATAGTAGCTCGCAAAAGTAATATTTAGTTGGTGGTTATAGGTTCGATATGATTCAACAAAGGCAATCCAAGCCTCTTGTTCGATATCCTCCTTATCATAATCCACAAAATAATACTTGCGCCGATAACGATTTAATAAAGGACGAAAACGAGCAAACTGATTGGCAAGCTCGGTATCACTCATCGCTTCGATTTTTTTTAGTGGTTTCAGCATCCTCACACCTTTCCTATCCCCCCCGTCTATCCTAACACATTTTCGAAAGCGTTTTTCTCATTTAAGTGTTCAATTTTTGCCAGTAAATCAAAAAAATACGAATCTACCACCAAAAACGGCGGTAAATTCGTATCGTAATATCTTTTTATACTCATTTTTCCTTCGCATGTTTGCTTAATTCTGCTAGTTTTTGCGCAAGTTTGGCAAGTTGATCTTCATTCCAAGGTGAGTTGCGGCGGTAATCTTGGTAATGAATTTCTTGTTGGTGCTGATGGATTTGTTTTTCGACCTTTTGCACTGATTTGTATAATTCATGGGCCGAAGTTCTCAGCGCGCCTTGTGAGAAAATGACCCACTGTTCCGCTAAGTCACTCGTGGCTACGGTTACTTGCGTTAATAAGTTATTTAATTGACCGGCTGTGCGTTCGATGTAGCTATCTGCGGTCTCGCCTTCTTGGGTGAAAATCACTTCAAGTTGGTATTTTTCATAGCTTTGGGTAATGCCTGGAACGAGTTGCGCATCAAAGACCACCATGATTTGAATTCCTTCATATTTGGCATAGTTAGACAAGCGGTTCAACAAGTCTTCGCGGGCTTCTTCTAAACGGTCTTGTTTCTTTAAGACGGCTAGTTCTGGCCAAGCACCAATCATATTATACCCATCGACAATCAATAATTGTTTTTTCATCATTTATCCTCGCTTAAAGAAGGCTTCATACATTAAGAGACTCGCAGCGACACTGGCATTGAGACTTTGCACATGACCCGTCATCGGTATCGTCAACATTTGATCGACTTCTTTTTTCAATCCGGGGGCCATCCCTTTGCCTTCATTGCCAATGATTAGCGCCACCGAACCAGAAGCATTCCAATCCCGATAATTCACGCCTTGCATATCGGTCCCAAAAATCCAAAATCCTTGCTCTTTTAATTGGCTAATGGTCTGTTGAAGATTAGTCACGCGGGCGATTGGCACATGTTCGACGGCCCCAGTTGAAGTCTTGACCACAATCGGTGTGATACCAACGGCGCGGTGTTTCGGAATAATCACGCCATCCACGCCAGTCGCATCAGCCGTTCTAAGAATAGAGCCAAAGTTATGCGGATCTTCTAAGCTGTCTAAAATTAAGAAAAATGGATTTTCCTTTGTTTGGTCCAGTAATTGCGCTAAAGAAAGATATTCATAAGGCGTAATGGTTAATACGACCCCTTGATGGACCGCTTGATTGCTTAGACTATCGAGTTTGGCTTTAGGTACCCATTTGATCGGTAGGTGTTGGGCTGCGGCTAAGTCTTTTAATTGTTGGACCTTTTCGCCTTTGAGACTGTCTTGGATAAATAGCTTGTTGCCGCGACCTTGCTGGATAGCCTCAAGAGTAGCATGCATTCCAAAAACAAATTCATCGCTGGCGAGTCCTTGATTTTCACTTGGTTGGCGTTTTACTTTTTCCGTTCTTTTTTGATATGGATTTCGTTTTTTATTTGGTTTCGTCATGATTCGCCTCCTGTTTTTCTAATACACCATTGGATGAGTTCTTCCATTCGCTCTATTTGCTTGGTTAAATACAGATAGCCCATCAATGCTTCAAACCCCGTCGAGATGCGGTAAGTTAAGATATCGGCATTTTTTGCACTGGTATGACTCTTGCTGTTGCGCCCCCGACGATAGAAATCGACTTCTTTTTCGGTCAACAGTTCAGCATCTAGCATGGCTTGCATCAACTTTGCCTGCGCTTTAGCCGAAACGTATTTAGTCGCAGTATGGTGCAACTGATTGGGACGCGTCTTTCCTTGATTTAATAAGTACTCGCGGATATACACCTCATAAATCGCATCGCCCATATACGCCAAAGCCAGGCCGTTTAATTGTTCAAAATCTTTCATTAGCCTTTTCTCCATCTCGTTCCTTGGGCAGTATCTTCTAAAATAATGCCTTGTGCTTTGAGCAAATCGCGAATTTCATCACTACGGGCAAAGTTGCGTTCTTTCCGTGCTTGATTGCGTTCTTCAATTAATTTTTCGATTTCATCATCTAATAATTCTTGGTTAAATTCAATACCAAAAACGCCTAACCACCCCTGTAATTGTTGGATTGCTTGTTGGAGTACTGGTTTTGAAACTTCTTCATTATTCGCATAAACGTTCAACCACTTAGCCAATTCATAGGCCACAGTGATTCCATTGGCGGCATTGAAGTCATCGTCCATTTCAGTAACAAATTGATCTTCTAATTTCGCTAGTTCATCTAAATGAATGGCATCGTTAGCTAGTTCATCTTTCGCATTATCTAATCTAAATTGCGCATTTTCCAAGGCTGTTTTTAGTTTTTGTAAGTTATTTTCTGCTTCTTGTAATGTTTTTTCACTATAGCAGATTGGACGACGGTATTGGGTAGTCGCCATGAAGAAGCGCAGTACTTGTGGATCAATTTCTTGAATAATCTCATGAACCGTCACAAAGTTGCCAAGCGATTTACTCATTTTTTCTTGCGTTTCGCCAACGGTCACAAACCCATTATGCATCCAATAATTTGCAAAAGGATGGCCAGTCTTCGCTTCACTTTGGGCAATTTCATTTTCATGGTGTGGAAATTCCAAATCTTGGCCGCCCCCGTGAATATCGATGGTATCACCTAAATGCTTGGTCGCCATTACAGAACATTCGATATGCCAACCAGGACGACCTTGCCCCCATGGTGAATCCCAAGAAATTTCGCCTTCTTTGGCTTTTTTCCATAACGCAAAGTCAAGTGGATCTTCTTTTTGGGCTTGTTCACTACCGGTACGTTGACTAGCACCGATTTCTAATTCATCGATGGATTGGTCACTTAATTTTCCATAGTCTTTGAATTTGCGGGTGCGGTAATACACATCGCCATTCGATTCATAAGCATAGCCTTTTTCTACCAACACTTGCACAAAATCAATAATATCTTCAATGTGATCCATAACGCGTGGATTCAAGGTTGCTTCTTTGATATTTAGCGCATGAGTATCGGCTTTGAAGGCATCGATAAAGCGTTGGGCCACTTCAGGTGCAGTGATTTGCATTTCTTTGGCTGCTTTAATAATTTTATCGTCCACATCGGTAAAATTGGATACATAATTGACTTCATAACCGCGATATTCAAAATAACGGCGAATCGTATCAAAAGCGATACTGCTGCGGGCGTTTCCGATATGAATGTAATTATAAACGGTTGGACCGCAGACATACATCTTGACCTTGCCAGCTTCTATTGGTTTAAACGTTTCTTTTTGTCTCGTTAATGTGTTATATATTTTAATCATGAGCTACCTTCTTTCCATTTAATCGAACTATTTTGGCTGGTGCACCAACCGCGGTGGCATTGGCTGGAATATCTTGTAAAACGACTGATGAAGCACCGATTTTACTATTTTCACCAATCACGACGGGGCCTAAAATTTGCGCATGGGCAGATATCAATGCACCATCCTTGACCGTTGGATGTCGTTTCCCACAGTCTTTACCCGTACCGCCAAGTGTGACTCCGTGAAAGAGCGTCACATTATCGCCGACTTCTGCTGTTTCACCGATTACTACGCCCATGCCGTGATCGATAAATACGCCTTTGCCAATGACAGCACCAGGATGAATTTCGATTCCGGTAAAAAAGCGTGTCATCTGAGCATGCATACGGGCTAATAGATAAAGATGGTGACGGTATAAGAAGTGTTCCCACCGATGCCAAAATAACGCATGAAATCCTGGATAAGTCAGGACAATTTCCAAAGTAGTACGCGCAGCAGGATCATTACGCTTGGTTGCGGCAATCGCTTCTTTCATCCATCCCATAGAATCCCTTCTTTCTTTTATTTTTTCAACTATTTTATGTATCTCTTCTTCATGAAACGCGACAACAAACAAGGAGCTAAAAAAATAACATTCCGCTCGTGGCTGATTGAGTCGCCTCACATCCTTGGTGTAATCTGTGTTCGGTAGCTAGACATTTTGAAAATTCGCCCTCCCGCTTGTGAAAATCTCCTTTCATCCGATTTTCTCAGCGGTAGGTAAGCACACGAATTTTCTCATGTCTGAGCAAGCTACCTCACATCCTTGTTTTAATCTGTGTTCAGCGGGTAGCTCCTGTGCATCTAAGCCGGCCTGTCTAGGAAAATCTTAAGATATAATGGATTTTCCTGACATCCCGGAAACCTTAGCTGCTTGGAGCTGACCGACCCGCTTCACATCCTTATAATTAAATAAGCGTCTTTTAACCGTTTTGTTTGGTTAAAAGACGCTTGTTTGGCGTGGTTCCACTTTTATTCACAGAAATTTTCTGCCTTAAATAGATAACGGTCTATTTTACCGTTTTTAGTTTGGGCTAAAACCACTCCCAGGTGCATTTCATCTGCTTGTTTGATTGCTTCCACCAACCGCAACCTCTCTTTAAAACGCTACAGATTACTTCGCCTGTTCTTCGTGTTTGAGATTATAAGACTTGATTTAAATGATTTAAGGCTTTTTCTTTACCTAATAAAGCCACAGTGTCTGGTAATTCTGGTCCGTGCATTTGTCCAGAAACAGCGACACGAATTGGCATGAATAAGTTCTTACCTTTGACGCCAGTTTCTTTTTGGACGGCTTTGATAGCTGCGCGAACATTGTCACTTGTTACTTCTTCCATCGCTTCTAATTGTGCTTTGAAGGCGGCTAAGACAGTTGGGACTGTTTCACCTGCTAGCACTTCTTTTGCTGCCTCATCTAAAACAGGGTGTTCGATGAAGAATAATTCAGAAACTTCCACGATTTGGGCTGCATAGCTCATTTGTGGTTGATATAAAGCGACTAATTGTTTCACCCAAGCTAAATCTTCAGCTGATAGCTCTTCTTTAATACGGCCAGCTTTTTGCAAGAATGGAACACACATTTCAGTTAAACGGTCAAGATCCATTTTCTTCATGTATTGGTTGTTAATCCATTCTAATTTCTTCGCATCAAAAGCCGCTGGTGACTTACTCAAACGATTTGGATCAAACATTTCGATTAATTGTTCTTGGCTAAAGATTTCGTCTTCGCCCACTGGAGACCAACCTAAAAGCGCGATAAAGTTAAACATCGCTTCTGGTAGGTAACCTAAATCACGATATTGTTCGATAAATTGTAGAATTGTTTCGTCACGTTTACTTAATTTTTTACCGGTTTCGCTATTGATGATGAGTGTCATATGACCGAATTTTGGTGGTTTCCAACCAAATGCTTCGTAAATCATCAATTGTTTTGGTGTGTTGGCAATATGGTCATCGCCACGTAATACATGTGTGATGCCCATCATGTGATCATCGACTGCCACGGCAAAGTTATAAGTTGGCATGCCATCACGTTTTTGAATAACAAAATCGCCACCAACATTGTCTGATTCAAAGACGATTTCACCTTTTACGATATCATCAAAACGGTATTCACGATTTTTTGGTACACGGAAACGAATCACTGGTTTGATGCCTTGTGCTTCTTTTTGCGCTTGTTCTTCTGGTGTTAAGTGTGCACAAGTGCCAGCATAGCGAGGGATTTCGCCGCGTGCACGTTGAGCTTCACGTTCAGCTTCTAGCTCTTCTTCCGTACAATAGCATTTGTAAGCCAAGTTGCTAGCAAGTAGTTGGTCAATTAAAGGTTGATAGATTTCTTTACGCTCAGATTGACGGTAAGGACCTACTTTCCCTGGTTTTTGAGCAGACTCATCCCAGTTCATTCCTAACCAGTCTAAGTTTTCTAATTGGCTCTTTTCTCCATCCGCGATATTGCGTTTTAAATCTGTGTCTTCAATACGGATAATGAAGTCGCCGCCATTGTGACGTGCATACAGATAGTTAAATAACGCAGTACGAGCATTCCCAATGTGTAGATGCCCAGTTGGACTTGGAGCATATCTTACGCGTATTTTTGACATATTCTGTTCATCCTTTACAAAAATTTTTATACAAGTTTCAATTTAGTATACAGCTAAAATTGTACCCCCAAACGTGAAAATAGTAAAGTGAAAATTACGAGAAATGGCGCTCGTTTTCATGGTTTGTTGCAAGTTTCATGTATAACAATGGATAAGGCTGCCCCTCTTCGTCTAGGTCGGTGCGCTTATAGGTTACAAAGCCAAGATGTTCATAAAAACCAATTGCCTGTGGGTTTTGTTCATTAACGGTTAATTCCTTGACGGCAAAGTTTTTTATCGCATACCTTAGCAACTGTTTGCCGATGCCTTGACCGCGCGCATTGACTTGAATAAACAACATTTCCAAACGCTGATCTGCAACACCGATAAAACCGAGTAGTTCCCCTTTTTCGGATAATGCAATACAAAGGTGCTGCACATGTTCTACAGCTTGAGGGACATATTGTTTAATGTTTTGAATTGCTTCTTTCGTTAAAAAAGTATGCGTAACCTTCACATTTGCCTCCCATAATTGAACAATGGGTTGAAGGTACGTATCACGCTGGTCTAGTTCAAATATTTGTATGCTCATGATTCCTTTTCATTTTTTGTGATGTCTTAGTGCGTATCGATTGTTTTAATTGTTCCACGTGAAACATTTTAGATAATATAAGCTAGCACAAAAAAGAGAACAGCCAGTAACAGTGCCAAAATAGCTGTTTGCTTCCTGCGCTGTTGCTGAAGTTGGGCCGGCATGTTTTCATTCACGAGTAATGCCAATTGCGTTTGATGGAAAATACCGATGCGCATGGCTAAGATAAGTGCTAAAACACCAAAAGCCAGGAAAAAACCGGCGATTGGGAGAACCTGCATCAATTGTAGGATGATTAGCAGTACTATCATGCATACATAGCAAAGTTTTTCTATCATGACTAAGACTTCTTTCGTAAAAGCTTTGTATCTATCCTATCATTTTTATGCACTTTTTCCAATCATTATCCAAAACAAGTATGTGTCAATATTTTTACGATTTTTTCCTTGTTATATTTTTGATTTTCACTTTCACAACAACCCTTCGTTATTGTGAAAAAAATAGCAATAGATACAAAGAAATGTTATAATTAAACAAAAATATAAAGGTGAGGTGAACTATAATGCAGCGTTCTGATATACAGAGGATGGCTCATGATATTTTAGAAAAACGGGTGCTTGAAAATAGCTATATCGAATATAAGAAATCAGCTCACTTTAAAGATAAAATCTTAAAAACAGCATGTGCTTTTGCAAACAATTACATGAATAATGAGATTGGACTGATTTTTATTGGTGTAGAGGAAGTGGATGATAAAGAAACAAAAGAAAAGGCAATCCCAAAGCGTCCAATCTCCGGCATTAAAGAAGCAATGATTGAGAGTATTGAAAATCAGCTTAAATCATTACTTTCCTATATCACGCCTAAAATTAGCTATCAGCTTGTTCAAGATATGATTGATGATGAATACTATATTGTCATTGCTGTTGAGCCAAGCGTAAAAGGACCATGTCAAACGACCGAGAAAGCTGAAAAGAATAAGGAGATTGGGCTTAAATCTGGAAGATATATTCGAGTTTCAAGAGATTCAAAGCTGCCCAATACTACAGAAGAATTTGAGCTATTAAAGAAATTTGCGAATTTTAATTTCAGTTCAAGTTTAAATAAAACAGCTACGCTTGATGATTTGAGCTATGAATATATGAAAGAATATCTTACTCTGACAGAAGCCAAAGAGGATCTTAGAAATCTTTCTAAATTAGAAATGGCAAAGGCATTAGGATTAATTGATGAAAGTGAATATGGTGGGTTTAGAGCAAAAAACTTTGCTGTTTTGATGTTTTGTGAAAAACCAAATCGCTTTATTCCCAATGCGCAAGTAGAAATCATTCGTGAAATTGATGGAACAGACAAGATGGAGAGAACAACATTCGATGCTCCAGTATGGTTACAAGCAAAGCAGATTGTTCGCTATTTTCAAGACAATATCATGCGTTCTTATACTTTACGTTATCCAGATCGCATGGAACATAAGATCATCTATAACTATCCTGTTTCAGCGTTTGAAGAATTAGCAACAAATGCTATTTTACACAAAGAGTACGATGAGAATGAATATGTTGGAATCTATGTTTATAAAGATAGAATCTCTTTTGTAAATCCCAACCGTCCACTTCCTCCGGTTACAATCGAGGCCTTGAATAAGGAGAGAAGTTTTGATAAAAGACAGTACCTGAATAAAGAATTAAAAGATATGTTTTATGCTTTAGATTTGATTGAATCATATGGTTCTGGAATCAGAAGGGCAAAAGAAGCCATGGAAGCCAATCTTTCCCCTGAAATTGTCTTTTTACCAAATGACGATTTAGGAAATTATACAAATGCAATTATTTATATTCAGCCTGAATTCTTAAAGGAGCATTTCTTGGCTAGTACTGGCCTAGAAACTGGCCTAGAAACTAGCCTAGAAATTGGAAAAGAAACTTCCATGAGTAAGCAAATTATTGACTTGATGAGTGCAAATCCTCATATTACAATCAAGGAACTCGCAGAAAGGATTGGATCTTCAATTAGTGGAGTGAAGTACAATATTAATCTTCTAAAAGAAAGGGGAAGAATCACCAGAAAAGGCTCAACTAAGTCGGGTGTTTGGATAGTGTTAAAATAAGAACCTTTAATCAGAATAAATAGTTGTGATAAAATGAAATCCTGAGCAGTTAATCGAAAAGTTAGCTGCTCTTTTCATAGAGAAAGAAGGTATAATGAGGCTTTAAAATTGTATTTGCTTCAAATCTGAACAATACTGAGTTTGAAATTGAATCATCTCTTCTTTCTCTTCTAGGAGATGCTTTAGTTTATCGTCATGACTATCAGACTGTTCCACCTTCTGTTACTTATCATTTAACTGATCTAGGAAAAGACTTGGTAGGTACAATGGGGGAACTGTTTGATTTTTGGAAAAAACATATGGAAAGCCAAAAATCAAAAGTTTGATAAAAAGAGGCTAGATGGAAATAAGCTAGAAAAATCTTATCCACTTATATCTCCCAAAGCTGCCTCACATTCCTAAGCGTAAAAAAAGCTATTTTTCTCTGTTTGATTGAGAGAAAAATAGCTTCTAACAAATACTTATCCCAGCACTTCTTTTAACGTAGGCGCCTTACTATCTTTTTCAGAAATTTGTTCGCGATTTTGTGCATCAATTGGAATTGGCCAACGAATATTTAAAGCTGCATCTAGTGGTGTAAGAGCGACACCCGACATTCCTGGCTGCCATTCGTTATCAAAGAAATACAAATATTCCGTATCTTCCAAAGCTTGGAATCCATTGCAAACACCTTGAGGGACAAAAACTTGCACACCTGGTTTTAAATCCACTGTCACAACTTCTCCCCTGGTTGGACTATCTAGTCGCGTATCTACATACACACCAAAAGCCGAACCAAAAGCGATAGTAACTAGTTTTGCCATTGCCTCACCATGTAGCCCACGAACAGCCCCTTTTTTCGTTCTAGTTAAATTAATCTGTTGCCAAGAAGAAAGTGTGTTAGGTAAAAAAGTTGTATATAAACTACCACGATATAATTCACGCACCGTTCCTCGATCATCAGTCACCGTTTTAGAACGAATAATCTTCAAACCAGCAATTTTAGATTCTTCCACCGTACAATCTTTCAATTCAAACATCTAATCACTCCAAATTTTTTTAAAATAGCTTCTATATTTTCATTTAGTTAATGCCGCGTCTTGAATGGGAAGGTTTGGCAAAAATCATGCGGCCAGCTGCCGTTTGTAAAGCAGAGGTGACCACCACTTCTAAGCGTTCATTCATATAATGTTGACCGTCTTCTACCACGACCATCGTACCATCATCAAGATAAGCGACCCCTTGTTGACGCTCGGTCCCGGCTTTGACCACTTGGACTTCCATCGTTTCTCCTGGAATCACGACAGGTTTGACCGCATTGGCTAATTCATTGATATTCAACACAGGGACATTTTGAAATTCTGAAACTTTATTTAAATTAAAATCATTGGTGACCACGATACCATCCAATAATTTTGCTAGCTTGATTAACTTGCTGTCAACTTCAGAAATCTCTTCAAAATCGCCCTCGTACATCTCAACGGCAATGTCTTCTTCTTTTTGTAAAGCATTTAAAATATCTAAGCCCCGGCGGCCACGCACTCGCTTCAAACTGTCTCCTGAATCCGCAATATATTGTAACTCATATAACACGAAATTAGGAATCAGCAAAACACCTTCTAAAAATCCAGATTTGGCAATATCGTAAATCCGACCATCAATAATCACACTCGTATCTAAAATCTTATACTTGTGGAAATGGTCTTCAATTTTACGATCAAGCATCTGTTGTTCCACTTTGTTTTCAGACTTTTTGGTCTTAATATTGAGTAACTTTTTCCACTCCTCAATTCGCGTCGTGCCGATACGAAAACCAAAATAACCAAAAATCACCATCAAAATAACTGGCATAAAACCTGTTACGAACGGAATATTCCAGTTATAAAGAGGAATGGACAAAATCGCCCCTAAAACCAGACCGATAATCGTACCAAGGGTGCCAAATAATAGGTACATCAAGCTGAATTCGCTCAGTTTTTTTTCAATTTTTAGAATTCCTGTTGCAATGCTGTCGGCTAATAATAATGATAAAATAAAGAAAATAATTGCTCCGATTAAGCCGTTAGTCACATTGTTATTCAACATCATATTCTTCTCTTGTTGTAATGCTTGCCAGGCATAAGGCAGTAAGGAAATCCCTAGTGTCGTTCCAGCAAGCACGAATAAAATATTAATAATTCGTCGCTGCATACTTTAATCTCCTTTGTTCAACTATTTTGCGGACACTCAGCATAAGCCAAGCATCCTTAGTCTAATCTGTGCTTGGTGGGGAGCTACGTTTGCATATAAGCCGCCTTGGCTGGAAAAGTCCTACATCCATCGCTCTTTTCCGCCAATTCGGAACTTATCTGCTCGTAGCTGACCGCCCCGCCAAGCATCCTTGGTGTAATCTGTGTTCGGTAGCTAGACATTTTGAAAATTCGCCCCGCCGATTAGGAAAATCTTTAATTCTGACTGATTTTCTCATCGGTGGGTAAACACGAATTTTCTCATGTCTGACCAAGCTACCTCACATCCTTATTCTTAGCCAAAGACTTTTTTCATCGTTTCAGCCAAAGTAGAAACACCGATAACTTCAATACCCGCTGGAATTTCTAAATTAGCTAAATTATTTTTAGGTACAAATACCCGTTTAAAGCCTAACTTTTGCACTTCTTTGATGCGTTGTTCGATGGCATTGACGCGTCTGATTTCCCCGGTCAAGCCAATTTCACCGATAAAACAATCCGTTGCCTGAGTGCCTTTTTCCTTGTAACTAGAGGCAATACTCACCGCAATGGCTAAATCGATTGCTGGCTCATTTAGCTTCACACCACCGGCTGCTTTTAAATAGGCATCTTGATTTTGCAATAACATTCCGGCACGCTTTTCCAAGACCGCCATAATTAAAGATCCCCGATTAAAGTCCAGACCTGTCGTGGTACGCTTGGCATTTCCAAACATGGTGGGTGTAATCAAAGCTTGAATCTCCACTAATAATGGGCGCGTTCCTTCCATCGTCACCACGATTGCCGAACCCGTCGCTCCTTGCAGACGTTCTTCTAAAAAGACTTGCGAAGGATTGATGACTTCATGTAAGCCGTCTTCATGCATCTCGAAAATGCCGATTTCATTGGTCGAACCGAAACGATTTTTCACCGCACGCAAAATTCTAAAGGACTGTTGGCGTTCTCCTTCAAAATACAACACGGTATCAACCATATGTTCTAACATTCTAGGACCTGCTAGTGCCCCTTCTTTTGTCACATGACCGACGATAAAAATAGCAATCTGATTACTCTTAGCAATGCGCATCAACTCAGCGGTGGTTTCGCGAACCTGACTGACACTCCCCGCCACAGAAGAAATGCTTGGCTGAATCATGGTTTGAATCGAATCAATAATCACATAATCAGGTGAAAGTTGTTCGATGGCTTGACGAATGGCCTCCATATCATTTTCCGCATAGACATAAAAGGACTCATGCAAGACCCCTAAACGTTCCGCACGCATCTTGATTTGCTCGGCACTTTCTTCCCCTGAGACGTACAAGACTTTCCCGTGGGCTTTGGTTAGCTGCTCAGACACTTGTAATAACAGTGTTGACTTGCCAATACCCGGATCGCCTCCTAGTAAAATCAAGGAACCTGGCACCACGCCGCCACCTAGCACGCGATTCAACTCACCAATTTCTGTTTGAACGCGCGGTGTTTTTTTCGGCACCACTTCGGTAATTTTGGTTGGTTGGCTCTTGATTCCGGTAAACGAAACGGCTTGACGGACATCGGTGGTATTTTCGATTTTGACTTCCATCATCGAGTTCCAACTATTACAATTCGGACATTTCCCTAAATAACGTGGGGAAATATAGCCACAATGTTGACACTCAAATTGTGTTTTTGCTTTTTTTGCCACTGAAATCCACCTTTACTCTTGATTAGAAGAACCAAATCCACCGGTGCGCGTACTCATCGTTTCATCTTGGTCGGCTTTTAAAAATGGTAGGAAAATCCCTTGACCGATGCGTTCTCCTTTTTTGATTGTCACATCTGTCACACCAAAATTCACAAATTGAAACATGATATGGCCTTCGTTGTCAGGATTGTTATAATAATCTGCATCAATGACCCCCACCCCGTTGGCCAATAACAAAAAGCGCTTCAACGGATTGCTAGAACGATTGGCCAGTTGTAAAAATTCATCTGTCTGCATATAAGCTTTAATCCCCGTTGGCACTAGGGTTGGTTTGAGTGTTTGTTGGGCTTTTTGAGCATCAAATAGTAAGTTTTTAATGGTCATCAAGCCAGCGCCACTTTTCCAAATGCTAGGAATCACTACATCTTCAGCCGCTTCAAAATCATAACCAGCAGCTTGATGGGTCGCCCGGACTGGTAAATGTAGGCCTTGGTCTTGATACTTTGTGATAATTTCAAATCCTCGCTTGCTAATCGTAAGGACCTCCTTTTAAATAATCATTGAATAAGTATATTTTAACATATCGGCGGCAATTTATCGCTAAAACGCTTCTATTTTTATGGATAATTTTAAATTTGTATAAAATTGCTCAAATGAATGGCGCATTTTTGGATAAAATGACAAGGCTTGATTGCAGATTGCTTTTTGATTGTATGACAATTAAAATGGAGAAAAAGACGAAAAAGGAGTATCAAAATGAATCCAAACGACAAGCTGATAGATAAGTATCATCTTTCTTTGCACGAATTGCGATTGTTGCTCAAAAAAAATCTTGTCACTTGGATTTATCAGGCTGGAAAGTTTGAAAATCTAAAAGCCACTCCTTTACAAATCAAACAAATCATCAAATATAATCGGGCAAAAGATGTCGCTATGGATGAAGTCCTCACCATCATTCATTTAAAACGCGGCTTTGAGTATGTGCTAAAAGCGACGGATGAACCTTTACTGGAAAAAGCAAAAAAATAAACGCAATTGTTGCTAGTGAAGATGCCTTATTTCCGGGACGAATTCGCAATGGAGGAGTCGAGGTCAGCACATTACAAGGAAAATATATCCCTAAATTGAAAGATGAAGCAACTATCCAATCTGATTTTCAAAAATTATTAGATAGCGATTATTCTATCACCGAAAAAGCCCTACGATTATTTCTGTATATGAGCAAAAATCAAATCTTTTGGGATGGAAATAAAGATGCGCACTGATTTCAGCCAATGCGTTGATGTACAAATATGGCGTGGGACTATTATCCATTCCTGAAGCTGATTTTATCACTTTCAATGAATATCTATCCAATTACTACCACAGCGACCAGGCTAGTCAAGAAAGACAGCTGCTTCGTTTTATGTATGATCATTGTATCTTTGGCATTGACTACCAATCTTAAATAAACGTATTTAGCAGATTCCTAATTGATTGGGTATCTGCTTTTTTTCAACAATTTGCAAAAAATGCATGACGAATGGGCGAATTTAGCGTAAAATGGATACAATCAATAATAAAGGAAAGATTACGAAATGATTCGAGAAAAGTTAAAAAATAGCAAGCGAATTGTCATTAAGATAGGAACAAGTTCACTGATTTATCCAAATGGCAATATTAATTTATCTAGTATTGATGCGTTGGCCTTTGTCTTAGCTGATTTGAGCAACCAAGGAAAAGAAGTCCTCCTCGTTACTTCTGGTGCGATTGGTGTCGGAATGAATCAGCTGCAGTTAAAGACGCGACCTAGCACGATTCCTGAGCAACAAGCCGTCGCCAGTCTCGGGCAAGCCACTTTGATGAATATTTACTCCCAACGTCTCGCAAGTTATGGCAAGTTAGCTGGCCAAGTCTTACTTACACGCGATGTGATTGAATACCCGGAAAGCCGCAAAAATGTTACCAACACCTTAGAACAACTTTTGCAGATGAAGATTATTCCGATTATCAATGAAAATGACACCGTTTCGGTCGATGAATTGGATCACTTGACGAAATTTGGCGATAATGACCAACTGTCTGCCATTGTCGCACAATTAACTCAAGCGGACCTATTAGTGATGCTATCAGATATTGATGGTTTTTACTCCGATAATCCAAACACCAATCCTGAGGCTACCTTGCACCACCATATCAGCGAAATCACGCCGGAAATCACCCAGCAAGCCGGTGGCAAGGGCAGTCAATTTGGCACAGGCGGTATGGCAAGTAAACTCAAAGCGGCCAAACGTATTTTAGACCATGATTTAGCCATGGTTTTAGCCAACGGAAAACAGCCGAAAATCATTTTTGACATTATTGAGGGTGCACCGATTGGAACATTATTTATGAAAAATAACTAATGAGGAGGAGATTTGATGACAGATATTCAAACGTTAGGACAAACCGCTAAAGCAAGCACCAGTCAACTCAGTCTGCTTTCGACCAAAACGAAAAATCAAATTTTAAACCAAATGGCTGAGGCACTGGAAGCAAACACCCAAAAAATCATCGCCGCGAACCAAAAAGACTTAGCCAAAGCCGATGATTACGGGATTAAAGAAACGATGAAGGACCGTTTGAGATTAGATGAAGCGCGTATTCATGAGATGGCTAACGGAATTCGCCAAGTTGCAACTTTACCCGATCCAATTGGCAATGTCGATAAAATGTGGCAAAATGCCGATGAACTCATGATTGGTGCCAAACGCGTGCCCCTAGGTGTGGTCGGCATGATATATGAATCTCGTCCAAATGTAACAACCGATGCGGCGAGTCTGTGCTTTAAAACGGGCAATGCGGTCATCTTGCGTGGAGGAAAAGAAGCCTTCTACTCTAATCAGTTATTGGTGGAAATCATGCAAGCAGTCTTAGCACAAAACGACATTCATCCTGGGGCGATTCAGTTTGTGGATGATATCTCTCGGGAAGTCGTACAAGAGATGATGCGCCTCAATGACTATCTAGATGTCTTAATTCCACGTGGGGGCGCTGGTCTGATTCAAAACGTGAAAAACCATGCGACGGTCCCTGTAATTGAAACGGGAACTGGGAATAATCACGTTTACATTGATAAAGATGCGAACTTGGAGATGGCGGTGAAGATTACCATGAACGCGAAAACACAACGTCCATCCGTATGTAATGCGATTGAAACTTTATTGGTCCACAAAGATGTCGCACCAGAAGTCTTACCTATTTTGGAAAAAGAATTATTAGCAAAAAATGTCGAAATTCGTGCCGACCAAAAAGCCCTCGCCTACCTCACACAAGCTAGTGAAGCGACCCAAACGGATTGGGAAACTGAATTTTTGGACTATATTTTAGCCATTAAGGTAGTCGATTCTCTTGAAGAAGCAATCAGCCATATCAACCAATACAACACCAAGCACTCTGAAGCCATTGTGACTGAAAATTATAGTGCCGCTCAAAAATTCTTAAATGAAGTCGATGCTGCGGCGGTCTATGTCAATGCCTCTACCCGCTTTACAGATGGCTTTGTCTTTGGTTTTGGTGCGGAAATCGGTATCTCTACACAAAAACTTCACGCACGAGGACCCATGGGATTAGACGCACTTACCTCGATTAAATACATCATCTACGGTCAAGGTCAAGTGAGAAATTAAGCATAAAAAAGAGGGTTGTCAAAATGAGGTGACCCCAAAAAGTTAGACTTTTTTACGAGACGACTCCGGTCGTCTCGTTTTCATTATGCAGCTAAAAGATGGAGCCTATATTGAACAGGACTCATCCATCCTAAC
>NZ_JBQKFH010000037.1:0-25536 GCF_052119425.1 Enterococcus cecorum | reverse complement strand
CTTATTTGCCATGGTCAGAAACTGTACAAGCAGATTGTAAATAAAGAAAAGAATCTCCAAAGTCGAGTGACTTTGGAGATTTTCAATATACCTCGTTATTGGGCGCTTACTATTTGTTAATGAAGCCATTGGATAAAATTACCATTCATGATTTAACCGAAGAATGCGGGATTAGTCGCATGGCTTTTTATTATCACTTTAAAGATATTTATGATTTGGTGGAATGGTCTTGTATAGAAGATGCCAAACGTGCGCTTAACGGAAAGAAAACGAAAGATACTTGGCAAGAAGGCCTACTAGATATCTTTGCTGCGATTTATGAAAATAAGCCGTTTATCATGAATGCTTACCACTCCATTAATCGCGAGCAATTAGAAACCTTTCTCTATCAACGTACCTTCGAATTACTTTTTGATGTTGTGGAGTCACAGGTGGAAGGTCATCATATTTCAAAAAGTGATCAAGAATTCATCGCCCAATTTTACAAATATAGTTTTGTTGGTTTAGTTCTTGAATGGATTAATCAGGGAATGACTGCAGATTATCGTCCCTTAGCTGAAAAAATGATTACCTTAATGGAAGGGGCAATCGATACAGCAATTAATAAATTTGAAAAATAGCCAAAATTTTATCAATCTTGTTATATTGTAAACTATTTTGTTTAAAAAATTTTATCATTCAAGTTAAATTGTAAATGGTTTCTCTTTTTTAATCGCGTTATTATGAACTTGTGAAATGATTAGAAAAGAGGTCATGGATATGTCAAAAAAATTCAAACTTGGTCTTACTAGTGCCTTAATTGCCGGAAGTAGTGTGGCAGCTTATCAGCTAGCCAAAAAAAGACAAACAAACGTGACAAAAAATGCCGATGCCAAAAAAGCTGAAGCCAAACGACTAGCTGAATATCGTAATACTGAAAGAGGGCTAGATGGACGCAACAGCAAGGGTATTTATTATACAAGTGGTAACTATGAAGCTTTCGTCACTCCTGAAAAACCAAAAGGCATCGAAGAAAAACATGCTTATCTAGTTGGTAGCGGACTTGCCTCTTTAGCCGCTGCTTGTTTCTTGGTTCGCGATGCTCAAATGCCTGGAGAAAATATCCATATTTTAGAAGCAATGGATATTGCTGGTGGTGCTTGTGACGGTATTTTAGATTCCACACGCGGTTATATTATGCGTGGTGGACGTGAAATGGAAAATCACTTTGAATGTTTATGGGATTTATTTAGAAGTGTTCCATCGCTTGAAAAACCAGGATTATCTGTATTGGATGAATATTATCGCTTAAACAAAGAAGATCCAAACTATTCCTTATGCCGTGCAACAGAAAATCGTGGCCAAGATGCACATACAGACGGTAAGTTTAATCTAAGTCAAGAAGGCTGTATTCAAATCATGAAACTCTTCTTTACCAAAGATGAAGATCTTTATGATAAACGAATTGATGAAGTCTTTGATGATGAAGTCTTTGACTCTAATTTCTGGCTATATTGGCGCACGATGTTTGCCTTTGAAAATTGGCATTCAGCATTAGAAATGAAATTATACTTCCAACGTTTCATTCATCACATTGCTGGTTTGCCTGATTTTTCTGCATTGAAATTTACGAAATACAATCAATATGAATCTTTAATTTTACCAATGCAAAAATATTTGGAAGATCATGGAGTGACTTTCCAATTCAATACAAAAGTAACGAATGTTGTCTTCAAATTTGAAAATGGTCAAAAGATTGCTTCTCGTATTGAATGTTTAGTGAATGATGAAGCTCAAACAATTGAACTTACAACGAATGATTATGTATTTGTAACGAATGGAAGCTGTACAGAAAGCACGATTTATGGTAGTCAAGATCAAGTACCAACAGGAGATGCTGAAATTCGTGAAAGTGGTTGTTGGCAATTATGGAAAAACATTGCGAAACAAGATCCTAGTTTTGGTCATCCAGAAAAATTCTGTTCAGATATTTCTAAAACCAATTGGGAATCCGCTACGATTACATTAAAAGATGATCGTATTATTCCTTATATTACAAATATTTGTAAACGTGATCCGCGAACAGGAAAAGTGGTTACTGGTGGTATTGTCAGCTGCAAAGATTCTTCATGGTTGTTAAGTTGGACCATTAATCGTCAAGGTCAATTCAAAGACCAACCAAAAGATGAAGTCTGCGTTTGGGTATATAGCTTATTTACAGATGTGAAGGGTGATTATATTCAAAAGCCAATGAAAGAATGTACGGGTAAAGAAATCACAGAAGAATGGTTATATCATTTAGGTGTGCCAATTGAAATGATTAACGAGTTAGCAACTAATCATGCTGTCTGTGTGCCAACAATGATGCCTTACATTACAGCATTCTTTATGCCACGTGCCAAAGGGGACCGTCCTGATGTGATCCCTGATGGTTGTGTAAACTTTGCTTTCTTAGGTCAATTTGCGCAAACACCACGAGATACAATCTTTACCACAGAATACTCTGTTCGTACCGCAATGGAAGCTGTCTATGGTTTATTTGCAATTGAACGAGGTGTACCTGAGGTTTGGGGTAGTGTCTATGATGTTCGTGCGCTATTGAATAGTAGTGTCTGCTTAATGGATGGTAAATCACCACTTGATATTGAATTACCATTTGGCTTAGATGCTTTGAAGAAACCAATTATTAAGAAAGTTCAAGGGACCATTTTGGAAGACTTATTCCTTAAATATGGGGTATTGCGAAAGGATATGCTTGAATAATAGTATAAACAAAAATGCTTGGGGAAGAACTCCAAGCTTTTTTGTTTCATTTAGATAAAATGGAAATAATTATCGAAAAATAAGTGAAATCACACTACAAGAATTTCATTTTCTGCTACAATAGAAAAGGAAGAAATGAATAACAATTAAAAGAGGTGTGATTGTGAGTCAAAAAAAGATTCTTTTAGTCGATGGCAATAGTGTGGCATTTCGAGCATTTTATGCGCTATATAATGTCATGGATAATTTTAAAAATGCAGATGGCTTATATACAAATGCAATTTTTACTTTAAAAAACATGTTTGAAAAGATCTTATTACAAGAACAGCCAACCCATGCTTTAGTGGCTTTTGACGCTGGCAAGACGACATTTCGAACGGAGATTTTTAAAGATTATAAAGCTGGACGTGCCAAAACGCCAAGTGAATTTAGAGAACAAATGCCTTTCATTAGACAGCTAATTCATGGATTTGGTGTCAAAGAATACGAGCTTCCTAACTATGAAGCGGATGATATTATCGGTACCTTAGCGACAAAAGCTAGTCATGAAGGATTTGATGTCATTGTTGTTTCTGGCGATCGTGACTTAACACAATTAGCAAGTGACAAGATTACGGTGTATATTACCGTCAAAGGAATGACAGAGTTAGAAATTTGTACACCCGCTTTTATCGCCGAAAAATATGATGGCCTTACACCAAAGCAAATTATTGACTTAAAGGGGCTAGCAGGTGATAAATCCGATAACTTACCTGGTGTCACTAAAGTCGGTGAAAAAACAGCGATTAAATTATTAAAACAATATGAGTCTGTTGAAGGTATTTATGAACATATTGACGAATTTAAGCCAAGTAAGATGAAGGAAAACTTGATCAATGATAAAGAACAAGCCTTCATGTCTAAACAATTAGCGACCATTAATGTGCAAGCACCGGTTGAGATTACTTTGGCAGATTTAGCTTATCAAGGTATGAATGAAAACGAGTTAATTGAACTCTATCGAAAATTAAATTTTCAATCATTTTTAGATAAGATGAATGTGGTCATGGATGATCATGAAATGGAAGAAATCACTTATGAATACATTCAAGAATGGCCAAATGAGTTACCAGAAGCTGAAAAGTTAGCATTATATGTTGAAATGCTTGGGGAAAATTATCATTTAGAAGATATTGTGGGGTTTGCCTTTGGTACTTCAGAAAAAATCTATGTGAGTGATAATCTTGATATATTAAGTAGTCCAGAATTTATTGGTTATGTGCAAAAGGCTGAGCAATTGATTACTTTTGACATGAAGTGCCAAAAAATTGCGCTTTCTCGATTTGGGGCAAAGAATGTTTCGTTTACTTTTGATACTTTATTGGCTGCCTATTTATTGGATACCACCGATAATAGTAGTGATATTAGCAGTGTGGCCCATAATTATGGTTTGACAGAAATTTTAAGTGATGAGCAAGTTTATGGTAAAGGTGCGAAAAAAGGGCTGCCTACTCATCCAGATGAATTTTATGAACATTTAGCACGTAAAATCGACACCTTACATCGTTTAGTGCCTATTTTAACGAAAGAGTTGGAAAGTAAAAATCAATGGCAACTATTTACCGATATGGAGATGCCATTAGCCGATGTTTTAGCCAAAATGGAAATGACCGGTATCAGTGTCGACCCTTTACGATTACAGCAAATGAAACAAGATTTTGCTGTTCGTTTAGCTGAAATTGAACAAAAAATTTATGACTATGCAGGTAAAGAATTTAATATTAATTCTCCAAAACAATTAGGCGTGATTTTATTTGAAGAATTAAGTTTACCGGTCATTAAGAAAACGAAGACAGGTTATTCTACGGCTGTCGATGTGTTGGAACAGTTAAAATCAGCGCATCCCATAATTGAACAAATATTAAGTTATCGACAATTAGCTAAATTGCAATCAACTTATATTGAAGGTTTGCTAAAAGTGATTCAATTAGACGGAAAGATTCATACGCGCTATATTCAGACTTTAACGCAAACAGGTCGCTTAAGTTCCGTTGATCCTAATCTACAAAATATTCCAATCCGCTTAGAAGAAGGGCGAAAAATACGTCAAGCCTTTGTACCTAGCCACGAAGATTGGGTTATGTATTCATCGGATTATTCCCAAATTGAGTTGCGTGTACTTGCACATATTTCTGATGATGAACATTTAAAAGATGCCTTTATCCATGGTCAAGATATTCATACTTCTACTGCTATGCGGGTTTTTGGTATTGATGATCCTAGTAAAGTAACAAGTAATATGCGGCGAGATGCTAAAGCGGTAAACTTTGGTATTGTCTATGGTATTTCTGATTTTGGCCTTTCTCAAAACTTAGGTATTTCGAGACAAGCTGCGAAAAAATATATTGATACGTATTTTGAACGCTATCCGAATGTCAAAAAATATATGCAAGATATCGTCACAAAGGCTAAAGAAGATGGTTATGTTGAAACATTATATCATCGTCGTCGTTATTTACCTGATATCCATGCTAAAAACTTTAATGTTCGCTCATTCGCTGAAAGAACTGCCATTAATTCCCCAATTCAAGGAACGGCAGCGGATATTTTAAAGATGGCGATGATTGAACTAGATAAGCGATTGCAAACAAGTGATATCCAAACTAATATGCTCCTTCAAGTCCATGATGAATTGGTATTTGAAGTGAAAAGAGATCAAGTCGAGCAACTAGACGTCTTAGTAAAAGAAGTGATGGAACACGTGGTAGACCTTCATGTGCCTTTGATTACGGATAGTAGTTGGGGAGACACTTGGTATGATGCAAAGTAGGTGGATATATGCCTGAATTACCGGAAGTAGAAACCGTTCGTAAAGGATTAAGCCAATTAGTGATTGGCAAAACGATATCTAAGGTAGAAGTCTTTTGGCCAAAAATTATTGAACAATTATCTCCAAGCGATTTCAATCATCGTGTTAGCAATCAGACCATTCATGAAATCAAACGCAGAGGGAAGTTTTTAATTTTTTGTTTGGATCAAGATGTCATTATTTCACATTTACGCATGGAAGGTAAGTATCATTATTTTCCAGAGGCAACAAAGCCAAATAAGCATGTCCATGTAGTATTCACCTTTTCAGATGGTAGTCAATTACATTATCAAGATGTGCGTAAATTTGGTCGTATGTGTGCGTATCATAAAAATCACGTGGAAGAATATCCTGGAATTGCCAAATTGGGTCCAGAACCATTTAACGAAACTTTTGACTTGAAAATATTTCAACAACAGTTAAAAAAATCTAGCAAAGCGATAAAGCCTTTGTTACTTGATCAAAAATTAGTAACAGGATTGGGAAATATATATGTAGATGAAGCACTTTGGCAAGCAAAAATTCATCCCGAAACCCCCGCTAATGAATTGAAGCCTAAAGAAATAAAAGAGTTGCACCGAGCGATTATTGAAGTGTTAGATAAGGCTATTCAAGCGGGAGGGACAACGATTCGCAGCTATGTCAATGCTTTAGGCGATGCAGGGAATTTTCAAGTTGAATTAAATGCCTATGGTCAAGAAGGAATGCCTTGTCCGCGATGTGGCTCACCCATTCAAAAAATAAAAGTTGCGCAACGTGGCACGCATTTTTGTCCAAAGTGCCAAAAGAAAAGAGGAAAATAATGGCTTTTGTATTAGGAATCACCGGTGGTATTGCTACAGGAAAAAGTAGTGTCGTTCAACATTTTATTGATCTTGGCTTTCCTGTAGTTGATGCTGATATTATTGCACGTCATCTATTAGATAAAAATACTTCAGCTTACAAAGAGGTTGTGAAAGTATTTGGCCCAGAAATCTTGCAAGAAAATGGCGAAATTAACCGTCAAGCATTAGGTGCACTTGTTTTTAATCATCCAGATAAATTAAAACAACTAGATGCATTAATGGCGCCCTTTTTGCAAGAAAGTATCCTCGCAGCAATCAAACAAGCAAGCCAAAACCAAAAATTAGTAATCGTTGATGTGCCCTTGATGTATGAAAAAGGGTATGATGAATGGATGGACCAAGTTGCTGTGGTTTATTGTACACCAGAGCAGCAAATCAAACGTCTGATGCAAAGGAACCAATTGACAGAAAAAGAAGCGAAACAGCGTATTGATAGTCAACTACCCATAGAAATGAAAAAATTATTGGCTGAAGTCGTATTTGATAATTCCAATGATTTAACACAAACGATACAACAAGTGGATACTTGGTTAAGCAATCGAAAATATATTTGAAAAGAGGAAAATTTAGTGAATGAAATGATAGAATTACTGCAAAATCATGTTTCTGTTAGAGATTATGCGAATCGTTTAGTCAGTGATGAAATTAAAAACGAATTGGTCAAAAGTGCTCAAAGTGCTTCTACTTCAAATTTCGTCCAAGCTTATTCCATTATTGAAGTGAAAGATAGCAAAGTGAAGGATGAATTGGCTGAAATCACGCAGTTTTCAGGACATTTGGCAAAAGCACCAGTTGTTTATGTTTTTGTAGCTGATCTATATCGTCATGCTGTTCAATTAAAGAAAAATGATGTTCCTTTAGATGGTTTAAGAAATATGGAATCCATGGTTGTTTCAATGGTTGATGCGACTTTGGCTGCTCAAAATATGGCCATTGCTGCTGAAAGTTTTGATTTAGGTATTTGCTATATTGGTGGCATTCGAAATGATTTATCTCGCGTGAAGGAATTATTGCATCTTCCTGAATTAACTGTTCCGTTATTTGCGATGACAATTGGTTACCCTGCAAGCAAAAACGATATTAAACCGCGTATGCCATTAGAAAATGTGCTCGCTACAGATACTTATCAAACATCATTGACTGATTTAACTAATTATGATGAACAAATCCGTAGTTATTACCAAAATCGTAATAATCAACAGGCTGATACGACATGGACGCAAAAAAATGTCGACTTCTTCAGCATAGTTAGACGACCAGAATTTGCACAATTTTTACTAGACCAAGGTTTTACTTTAAAATAAACTTATTTGCAATCTAATAAGCGAGAATTCCGTTTATTAGATTGCTTTTTTTACACACTTTTTAAGCGAAACATGTTATAATTTAATCAAATCAGAAAATAGATGAGGTGAATAATATGCAATGTCCAAAATGTCATCACCAAAATTCCCGAGTTATTGATAGTCGTCAAGCTGATGATGGTCGGGCGATTCGACGTAGAAGAGAATGTGAAAATTGTGGTCAACGTTTTACCACTTTTGAAAGAATAGAAGAAGCACCTTTATTAGTCATCAAAAAAAATGGGGTACGTGAAGAATTTAACCGTGAAAAAATATTAAGAGGAATTATTCGTTCAGCTGAAAAGCGACCAGTAGGCATGGAACAAATGGAAAAAATTGTCGATCACGTTGAACGTCGTGTACGTGAAAAAGGTGTGACTGAAATTTCAAGTAATATTATTGGCGAATACGTGATGGAAGATTTAGCCAAAATCGATGAAATTTCTTACATTCGTTTTGCAAGCGTCTATCGTCAATTTAAGGATATGTCTGTCTTTTTAGAAGAATTACAACAAATTGTCGAAAAGGCTAAAGGGAATAAAGAGGAATAAGGAGGATTATCGTGGCACTTTTACCTAATGATAGTTACCAAGTTTATTGTAAAAAAACCATCAATGCGGATGAGTGGGCCAGTTTAACTAGTCTATACCAACCAATTATTGGCAGTTTTGCAACAAATTTATATCAAACACTTTTATTACAAGCACAATATGAATCAGATGACGCCTTTTTACATCTAGATTTATGTAATACACTTGATTTAGGGATTAGTCATTTAGAAAGTGTACGCGAAAAATTAGAAGGCATTGGTTTGCTTAAAGTTTATCGCAAGGAAGAGGAATTTCAGACTGTCCAATACTTTTATGAAATCATCATGCCAATGTTGGCCAACCAATTTTTAAAAGATGAGGTTTTAAGTTTTTTACTTTTAGAAAAAATTGGTGAGCTTAATTACCAAAGATTAGTGACACGCTTTACGAAACATACATTGTCGACAGCAGGTTTTAAAGAAGTAACGAAAAGTTTTAAAGAAGTTTATACCTTTGACCAACAAAAACTTTCGCATACATTAGGTGAGTTACAGAAAAACAAAGATAAACTTGATTCACAGGCGAAAATCCAAAATTTTGAACAATTAGCCTTAAAAGATGTAGCAATAGATTGGCAATTTTTATTTGATTTAGCTGCTAAAAAATTTATACAGCGAAAAAATATTACTGAAGAGATTTGTCGCAAATTAGCTTTATTTCATTCGCTTTATGGTTATGACGAGCTAGCCTTGGTAGATTTATTGGCGCAGTCAGTCAATTTTTCGACTGGCGAAATTGATGAAAAAGCGCTTGAGCATGAAGCACTTGTAAGAGAACAAGTTTCAAATACTGCAACGATACTTCCAGAAACTGATGATAACCAGTTACGCAAAGAGAGATTTTTAAAACAAGGATTTACGCAAGCGGACTGGGAATTGATCCTTCAGTGTGAAGAGTATTATCCGATTGAGTATTTACGTGAAATAAAGCAATTTAAAAATAGTTTTTCATCTAAACAAGAGGAATGGTTGGTTCGTGAATTAGTGGAGCGCAGTCCGTTAAGTAATGCAGTGATCAATTTTTTAATTAATTATCTCTTAATCGTCCAAAATCGCACCAATTTGCCAGCCCAATTAACAAGTACAATTGCAGCAGATTGGTCAGAAAAAAAGATTTTGCTTCCTGAACAGGCGATGATTCATGTGCGCAAAATTGTAGATGAAAGCAAAGAAAAACAACGGAATCAACAAGCAAATCGCAAGGGGCAAAATTATCGTAATGTGCGTACCGAGCAAGTTCCTGAATGGATGAAAAATCCGCCAGAAGAAGTAAAAAATCCAGAAAGTACAGCAGCTGCCAAAAAAGCACTCGATGCACTGTTAAATAAAGAAGGTGAGCAATAATGGAAGATGTAGGTAAAAATTTGAAACAAATACTTCAAAAACGAAATTATTTACAAGAATATCAACAAATGGTCAAACAAATCAACGAAAATCCAGATGTTCAACGTTTCTTGAAACAACATCAAGCAGAACTCACACAAGCAGATATTGAAAAAAGTTATAGTCAGCTTTATGAATATATCCAACAAAAAGAAAAATTCTTGGCTAATGATCCCACGATGATTGCGCCTGGATATGAGCCTAAATTGCAAATTTCACATCATGTTATTGAGGTTACTTATTCGCCTACACCTGAGTTATTGAAACGTAAACAGCTACAACAGGTAAATGAACGTATCAAAACCTTTTATCTGCCTAAAATGTTACGTGAAGCTTCATTGGCCTCATTTGAAATTACTGATGGTCGTAGCCAAGCAATTCAACAAGCAGCTCAATTTATTCAACAATATGAACAAAAACAATCTACTTTTGTTAAAGGATTATATTTAGTGGGCAACTTTGGTGTAGGTAAAACTTATCTATTAGGTGCGATTGCCAAGAAGTTAGCTGAAGATGGCTATGATAGCACGTTAATACATTTTCCAACTTTTGCGGTGGAGATGAAACAAGCGATTGGTAAAGGTACCATGATTCAGCTATTAAATGAGATTAAAACTGCGCCAATATTAATGATTGATGATATTGGGGCTGACGCGATGAGTAGTTGGATCCGCGATGATGTACTTGGAGTTATCTTGCAATATCGTATGCAAGAAATGCTACCAACTTTTTTCAGCTCTAATTTTACGATGAAAGAGTTAGAAAGACATTTAACAGTCACACAAAAAGGCGATCAAGAACCAATTAAAGCGATGCGCATCATGGAACGTATTGCTTATTTATCTCAAGAAATTATGATGATTGGCCAAAATCGTCGCAATCCATAAATGTGAGAGGAATGAAAAAATGAATGCACAACAATTATCTAAACGACTGGCAAAAGTAGGTGAATTTGTCCCGAATCAAGCTCGTTTAGCGGATATTGGCTCGGATCATGCTTATTTACCTGTTCGTTTAATGTTGGCAAATAAAATTAGTTATGCCGTTTGTGGTGAAGTAGTCAAAGGCCCTTATGAATCAGCTGTACATCAAGTAACTTTACAAGGACTAACTGATAAAATTACTGTTCGTTTAGCAGATGGGTTATTCGCTATCAAACCAAGCGATGAAATTGACACCATTACAATTTGTGGTATGGGCGGTACCTTGATTAAACAGATTCTATTAGAAGGTAAAGAACAAATTACCGGTGAAGAATTACTTATTTTGCAGCCTAATGTTGGGGAAGCTACTTTAAGGAAATATTTGGTAGCCAATGGATATACCATTATCACCGAAGAAATTTTAGAAGAAAATAAAAAAATCTATGAAATTATCGTTGCTAAAAAGTTATCACAGCCAACGAGCCTGAACGAAGCGCAATATTTATTTGGGCCACACTTGATGCAAGCAAAAACACCGATTTTCATCAAGAAATGGCAAAGAGAATTAAAGCAAAGGCAAAAGGTTTTACAACAATTACAAAAAGCAACAACAAAACATATGGAAAAAATGACTGAACTAGAAGCTGAAATCAAATTAATTGAGGAAGTGTTAGTGTGAAACTAAGAGAATTCATAGCCCCATTTGAAGCTTATTGTCCGAAAGAATTAGCTTTGGAGAAAGATTTTTGCGGCTTACAAATTGGTTCTTTAGATGCGGAAATTCAAAAAGTCCTTTTTACCCTAGATGTACGTCCGCAGGTGGTTGAAGAAGCAATCAGAATAGGCGCTGACCTGATTTTTGCCAAACATGCACCGATTTTCAGACCCATCAACCAATTGACGGATAATAATCCACAGTCAAAAATGTTTTTAGATATCTTACAAAATCACATCAACGTCTATGTTGCCCATACCAATATTGATGTGGTAGCGGATGGTCTGAATGATTGGTTTTGTGAAGCACTCGACTTAAATGAAGTAGAGATTTTACAAAAAACACAGACGAAAGCCCTAAAAAAATTGATTGTTTATGTCCCTGAAACTCATGCTGATCAGCTACGTCAAGCCTTAGGAGAAGCTAAAGCTGGAATGTTAGGAAATTATCATCACATGAGTTATACTAGTAACGGACAAGGTCGTTTTACGCCATCTGCACAAGCCAATCCAACTATTGGGCAAGCTGAGCAATTGAGCATTGTTGCTGAAGAAAAGGTAGAATTTATTGTTGAAAATCAATATTTGCCAAGTGTTTTACAAACAATGTATCGCGTCCATCCATATGAAGAACCAGCTTTTGAAGTTTATGATTTAAATCCGGCCTCAAACGGTACAAAAGTTGAAGGGATTGGACGGATTGGTCAATTGGCTGAACCACTTGAATTATCAACCTTTATCGATCGAGTAAAATCAGCTTTTCATTTAAACCATTTGAAAGTTATTAAGGCAAATGGTTTAAGTAACAAGCAACTTATTTCACGTGTGGCTATTTGCGGGGGAAGTGCGGAAAAGCTGTATCGAGATGCTTTAGCCAAAGGAGCAGATGTCTTTATTACTGGGGACGTCTATTATCACACGGCTCATGATATGCAAGAGTCAGGACTAATTGTTCTTGATCCAGGTCATCATATTGAAGTTCTTTTTGCAGATAAGTTGAAAGAAAAATATGAACAATGGAAATTAGCAAATAAATGGCAGGTTGATTTAATGGTTTCGACCGTTAATACTGATCCATTTGAAATAATATAAAGGAGTTTTATTATGTATTCTAATTTATTACCAAGATTTTTAAAATATGTGAAAACTGAGACTCGTTCTAATCCAATGAGTACAACGACACCATCAACCCAAACACAAGTAGCTTTTGCCCATGAGTTAGCCAAAGAGTTGACCGACTTAGGAATGCAAGAGGTACATTACAACGAAGAAAATGGTTTTGTAACAGCCACTTTACCAAGCAATACTGATAAAGAAGTACGCTCTATTGGTTTTATTGCTCATATGGATACTGCAGATTTCAATGCCGTCAATGTAAATCCGCAAATCGTTGAAAATTATGATGGACATTCAACAATCCAATTAGATAAGGAAGGAAAATATACTTTAAATACCGCTGATTTTCCTAATTTGAAAAATTATGCTGGTCAAACATTGATTACGACTGATGGTACCACTTTACTTGGTGCAGATGATAAGTCTGGTATTGCAGAAATTATGACAGCGATGGAAATTTTAATCAAAAACCCTGAAATCAAATATGGAAAAATTCGTGTTGCTTTTGGTCCGGATGAAGAAATCGGAGTTGGCGCAGATAAGTTTGATGCAAAAGGGTTTGATGTTGATTTTGCTTACACTATGGATGGAGGTCCTGTAGGTGAATTACAATTTGAAACCTTTAATGCGGCTCAAGCTGATTTAACTTTCCACGGTAAAAATGTCCATCCAGGAACAGCCAAAGATACCATGATTAATGCTATTCAAATGGCCATTGATTTCCAAAATGAATTTCCACAAAAAGAAGTGCCTGAACATACTGAAGGTTATGAAGGATTTTATCATCTACATGGCTTTACTGGAACACCGGAAGAAGCTAAGATGTCTTATATCATTCGTGATCATGACCGTGAAAAATTCGAAGCACGTAAACAATTTATCATTGATTTAGTTGCGAAATTCAACGCAAAATATGATCAAGAACGTGTTGAGTTAAACTTATTCGATCAATATTACAATATGCGTGAAGTCATCGAAAAAGATATGAGCATCGTTGAATTGGCTAAAAATGCGATGGAAGAATTATCAATCGAACCAGTAATTGAACCTGTACGTGGGGGAACTGATGGGTCTAAAATTTCTTACTTAGGGATTCCAACACCTAATATCTTTGCTGGCGGCGAAAATATGCATGGTCGTTTTGAATTTGTATCTTTACAAGCAATGGAAAAAGCAACTGATGTGATTGTGAAAATTGCTGAACTAAATGCCAAATAATGAAGTTATAGCGAGTGTTGTATGCGTAGTGTCACATAGCACACTCGCTATTTTTCTCGTTGAAAGGAAAACAAGATGAAGAAGATATTGATGATTACTACTGGCGGTACTATCGCTTCTAAAAAATCGCAACATGGTTTAACACCAGGAATCACTGCTGAAGAATTATTAAGCTACATTCCTCAAGCACAAGAAATCTGTCATGTTGATACTTTAGCTTTATTCAATCTTGATAGTACCAATATGACTCCTAAACATTGGTTGAAATTAGCCCGTACGATTGAGGAAAAATATACTATTTATGATGGCTTTGTCATTTGTCATGGTACAGATACCTTGGCTTATACCGCAGCTGCATTATCTTATTTAATTCAAAATTCTGGTAAACCTATTGTATTAACCGGCTCACAAAAACCCATTGATATGGATAGCACTGATGCGAAAGTCAATTTATTAGATAGCTTTATTTACGCTTGTGATGATTTATCGCAAGAAGTGGTTATTGTTTTTGATGGGAAAGTAATTGTTGGAAGCCGTGCGAAAAAAGTCCGCGCGAAAAGTTATAATGCATTCACAAGTATTAATTTCCCATACATTGCTGTGATTTTAGATCAACAAATCATTCGCTATATTCCAAGTCAACCACTTGTTCAACCAACTCGATTTTATCATCAATTGCAAGAAGACTTAATTACCTTGAAACTTACCCCAGGACTAGATGCAAAAGTACTAGCATTTGCATTTGAAAATTATCGTTGCATTATCCTTGAAAGTTTTGGTGTTGGTGGAATACCAGAGAACTTAGTTAAGACCTTTTATCAACTGATGAATCAATATCAAAAGGATCGTTTAGTGATTGTTAGTTCACAAGTAGCCAATGAAGGTAGTGATATGACGGTTTACGAAGTGGGTAAAAAAGTGAAACAAGATTTTCAATTACTAGAAGCCTATGATATGACGTTTGAAGCAGTAGTAACCAAGCTGATGTGGTTGATGGCAGAATATGAAAATATTGAGGATATTCGCAAGTATTTTTATCAAACCATCAATCATGATAGTATTTTGAACAAAAAATATTAAGAAAGTTTAAAATTAGCACTCGAATATCCAGAGTGCTAATTTTTAGTTTGACCTTCATTGACTTTTGGAATATACTGTACATGTACTTAAGAAAAAGGAATAAGTACATGTAAATAAATCAATTATTTCATTCAACGATAGGAGGAATGGAGTTATGAATATTGAAAAGATGACAACAACGATGCAACAAGCCATTGCTCAAGCCCAACAAATAGCAATGACTAGACATCATCAAGAAATCGATATTGCTCATTTGTGGAAAATTTTCTTGCACACTGATCATTTTGGTGCAAATTTTTATAAAGATTTGGGTGTCAATGTAGCTGAATTTGAAGCAAAAGTTGACCAAGAATTAGATAAAATCTCTACAGTTGAAGGGAGTAATGTTTCTTACGGCCAAAGTTTTAGCCAAAATCTTTATCAATTATTTATTGAAGCAGATAAGATTAGAGAAGCATTCCAAGATGAATATCTTTCAACTGAAGTCGTTATTCTAGCATTAATGAAATTAAAACATCATCCATTAACTCAGTATTTGGTTCAACATCAAATATCTGAAAAAGACGTTAAGGATGCGATAGAAAATATCCGTGGGGGTGATCGTGTGACATCACAAAATCAAGAAGAAACTTATAAAGCATTAGAAAAATACGGTATTGACTTGGTGCAAAAAGTCAAAGAAGGAAATATGGACCCTGTCATTGGGCGTGATGAAGAAATTCGTGACGTCATCCGTATCTTATCTCGTAAAACCAAAAATAATCCAGTATTAATTGGTGAACCTGGTGTTGGTAAAACGGCGATTGTCGAAGGTTTAGCTCAGCGTATCGTTAAAAAAGACGTACCTGAAAACTTAAAGGATAAAACGGTCTACTCCTTAGATATGGGATTATTAATTGCTGGGGCTAAATATCGTGGTGAATTTGAAGAAAGATTGAAAGCCGTATTAGATGAAGTGAAAAAATCTGACGGACGAATTATTCTATTTATCGATGAAATCCATAATATTGTCGGTGCAGGTAAGACAGAAGGTAGTATGGATGCCGGTAACTTATTAAAACCAATGCTTGCTCGTGGTGAATTGCATACGATTGGTGCCACGACCTTGGATGAATACCGTCAATATATGGAAAAAGATAAAGCTTTAGAAAGACGTTTCCAAAAAGTTTTAGTTAAAGAACCAACTGTTGAAGATACGATTTCGATTTTACGTGGCTTGAAAGAACGATTTGAAGTACATCACGGTGTAAATATTCACGATAATGCATTAGTAGCCGCTGCAACTTTATCAGACCGCTATATTACTGACCGGTTCTTGCCAGATAAAGCGATTGATTTAGTCGATGAAGCTTGTGCCAATATTAAAGTTGAAATGAATTCGATGCCTACAGAATTAGACCAAGTGATGCGTCGATTAATGCAATTAGAAATTGAAGAAGCTGCTTTGAAGAAAGAAACTGATGATGCTTCTAAAAAACGTTTAGAAAACTTGCAAGAAGAATTAGCTGATTTACGTGAAGAAGTTAATTCAATGAAATTGCAATGGGAAACTGAAAAAGAAGAGGTAAATGCCATCTCTAATAAACGTGCAGAACTTGAACGTGTTCGCCATGAATTAGAAGATGCTGAAAACAATTATGAACTTGAACGAGCGGCTGTGTTACGTCATGGTACCATTCCACAATTAGAAAAAGAATTAAAAGAATTAGAACGTAAAAATGATTCTGATCAATTAAAAATGGTTCAAGAATCCGTGACTGAAAATGAAATTGCGGTTGTTGTAGGTCGTTTGACAGGTATTCCGGTGACAAAATTAGTTGAAGGCGAACGTGAAAAATTATTGAAATTAAATCAAACCTTGCATCAACGTGTGATTGGTCAAAACGAAGCCGTAGATGCTGTAAGTGATGCAGTATTACGTTCTCGTGCTGGTTTACAAGATCCAAATCGCCCATTAGGTTCATTCCTATTCTTAGGTCCTACTGGGGTTGGTAAGACAGAACTTGCCAAAGCTTTAGCAGAAAACTTATTTGACTCTGAAGAACATATGGTACGAATTGATATGAGTGAATATATGGAAAAACATTCAGTGTCTCGTTTAGTTGGAGCCCCTCCAGGATATGTAGGTTATGAAGAAGGAGGACAATTAACGGAAGCTGTTCGTCGTAATCCATATACAATTATTTTATTGGATGAAATTGAAAAGGCTCATCCAGATGTCTTCAATATTTTATTACAAGTATTAGATGATGGTCGATTGACAGATTCTAAAGGTCGCTTAGTTGATTTCAAGAATACCGTATTGATTATGACTTCAAATATCGGTTCACAATTGTTACTTGAAGGCGTGACTGAAGAAGGGACTATCCCACAAGAAGTTTCTGATCAAGTCATGCAAGCTTTAAGAATGCACTTCAAACCTGAATTCTTAAACCGTATTGATGACACGATTTTATTCACCCCACTTAGCTTAGAAGATGTGAAGGGAATCGTTGATAAGATGGTGCAACAATTATCTACAAGACTAAGCCATCAAGAAATTGAATTAAGCATTTCCGATGAAGCCAAAACATATATTGCACAAAATGCTTATGAACCTTCTTTTGGTGCTCGTCCATTAAAACGATATATTACCAAAGAAATTGAAACACCACTTGCCAAAGAAATTATTGCTGGTAAAGTGATGCCAAAGAGTAAAGTGACTGTAACTTTGCAAAATAATCAATTATCCTTTGAAACCGAATCGTTAACAGAAGAATAATTATATGATTTTAGACTAGTCAAGTTTTTGGCTAGTCTATTTTTATGCATATTTTTATCTAAATACCCAAATATACATGGAAAATAAACGATTTTTACAATAAATAATGAAAAAATATACATAAAACACTTGAAAAACGTGAAATATAGTTGTATATTTATACACAACATTACAAGGGAGTGTTGGTTATGTGTTGGTTATTTCCAAATTACAGTAGAAAAAATTTCGAAATTATAAAAGGTAATGGTTGTAAAGTTTATGATCAAAATAATCAGGAGTATCTTGATTTAACAAGTGGGATTGGTGTTACAAATCTAGGACATAATCATCCTGAATTAAAAAAAGCTTTACTCCAACAAATCGATAATATTTGGCATATGCCGAATTTATATCATAGTGAGATTCAAGAGCAAGTCGCATGTAAGTTAGCCAATCAAAAAGATTATGTGGCTTTCTTTTGTAATAGTGGGACAGAAGCCAATGAAGCTGCCATTAAATTAGCAAAAAAAGCAACTGGTCGTAATAAAATCATTAGCTTTTGGCAATCTTTTCATGGTCGTACGTTTGGTTCAATGAGTGTGACCGGACAAGCTAACATTCAGGCAGGTTTTGGTTCGATGTTACAAGATGTGGCTTACTTTCCATTCAATGAAATTGATGAATTAAAAGAAGCCTTAGATGAGAAAGTGGCAGCGGTGATTGTGGAATTAATCCAAGGAGAAAGTGGGATTCATGTCGCTTATCAAGGGTGGATAAAGGAATTAGCACATCTTTGCCAACAAAATGGCACCTTGCTTATTGTGGATGAAGTGCAAACAGGGATTGGTCGATGCGGTTCGTTATTTGCTTATGAACAATATGGTATTACTCCTGATATTATTACCAGTGCAAAAGCTTTAGCCAATGGATTGCCGGTGGGCGCAATGTTAGCAAATAAAAGATATGCCAATGCTTTTTCTCCTGGTAGTCACGGAAGTACGTTCGGAGGCAATAAATTAGCTTTAAGTGTTGCTAATCAAGTTTTAGATTATGTGCAATCTGCTGAAATAGTAGAAAATGTTAAAATGCGTAGTCAGCAATTTTTTGATGGTTTAGCGCATATTCAATCTAATAAAATGATAGATATTAGAGGAAAAGGCTTAATGATAGGAATTGAATTAACAGATGAATATGTATTGCAACATGTGATGCTTCAACTTGAAAAAGAAGGTGTTCTTACTTTAAGAGCCGGTAAAAATGTCTTACGGTTATTACCTCCTTTAACAATCAGTCAAGAAGAAGTTGATTTTGCATTAGATAAAATAGCGAAAGTTTTAGTGGGGTAGGTGATTGGATGAAAGCAGCAATTGTAGGTATAACAGGTTATACAGGTGTGGAGTTAATGCGTCTTATTGAACAACATCCCTATTTAGAAATCGGAACCCTTCATCGCAGTGGTAATAAAGAGTCCGACTTAACGGAAGAATTTCCTCGTTTTTTACCATTAAATGCAAAAATTCAAGCATTCGATGCAAAAAATATCATGACGCAAAATGATCTTGTCTTTTTTGCAACACCTTCTGGAGTAAGTAAGGATTTAGTTAAACCTTTTGTAGATAACGACTTTCCAGTAATTGATCTTTCAGGTGATTTACGATTAAAAAATGGGGAAAGTTATCGAAAATGGTATAAAAAAGAACCAGCTAATCCAGATATTTTAATGCAAGCTAATTATTCTTTACCTGAATTTCAAACAAACAAATCGATGCTCATCGCCAATCCAGGATGCTATGCCACGGCAACGAATTTACTTTTAGCACCACTAGTCAAGGCTCAAATTATTCAAACGGATTCGATTATTGTGGACGCAAAATCAGGATTATCAGGTGCAGGCAAAGGATTGAGCCAAAGCAGTCATTTTGTGAATGTTTATAACAATATGAGTATGTACAAGGTCAATCAACACCAGCATATACCTGAAATCATTCAATTCTTACAACAGTTTGATAAGCAATTACAAAGTATCCAATTCACGACAAGTCTTATACCAGTCTCTAGAGGAATTTTTGTATCAGCCTATGTCAAATTGAAAGAGAAGGTTGTGCTTGAACATATCAAAACAGCTTATGAGAATTGTTATGCTGATAAATATTTTGTTCGCATCAATCATCATCAAAAGTTACCTGATTTACATCAAGTCATTGGTTCAAACTTTTGTGATATTGGTTATATCTATAATGAATGCACAGGTATATTAACACTTGTCGCTGTGATTGATAATTTGATAAAAGGTGCAAGTGGTCAAGCTATTCAGAATTTTAACCTATGGGCAGGATTAGACGAAGCATGCGGATTAAAACAAATGCCTAATTTTATATAAAAAGTTTTATCGATAAAAGGAGAATGTTGGTTATGAAGAAAATAAATGGAAATGTTGCAAGTCCTAAAGGTTTTAAAGCGGATGGTATCCATTGTGGGTTAAAAAGAAAGCGTAAAGATATCGGTTGGATTATTTCAACAGTCCCCGCTCAGTGTGCTGGCGTATTTACGACGAATCAAGTCAAAGCAGCTCCAGTATTAGTGACAAAGGAAAAGATAAAAAATAAATCCTTACAAGCAATTATTGTTAATTCAGGAAATGCCAATGCTTGTACAGGTAATCAAGGCTATCAAGATGCTATAAAAATGTGTGAAAAAACCGCTGAATATTTAAATATTGACGCTACTCAAGTCGCAGTTGCCTCTACAGGAATTATTGGCAAGCATTTACCGATGTTTCAAATCGAAGCTGGCCTAGAATTGTTGGCAAATAATCAAGACTGCGCTGCTGAAAATTTTCAAGAAGCAATTTTGACAACTGATACGTGTCAGAAGGTAAGTGCCTACCAAGAAGAAATTGATGGAAAAACAATCACAGTGGCAGGTTGTGCAAAAGGTTCAGGTATGATTCATCCAAATATGGCTACCATGCTTAGTTTTATTACTACTGATGCGAATATTTCCAGTGATTTACTACAAGAATTACTAAGTGAGCTGACTGAAATTACTTTTAATCAAATTACTGTGGATGGCGATACTTCCACAAATGATATGGTACTTGTCTTAGCAAATGGTGAGGCGAAAAATGCTGAAATACAAAAAGGGTCGCTAGCTTATCAGCAATTCAAAAATGTTTTACAAGCTGTTTTCACCGATTTAGCAAAATCAATTGCTAAAGATGGTGAGGGAGCAACGAAACTGATTGAGGTTCAAGTTGAAAATGCCGTAGATGAATACTCTGCACGTATGCTTGCAAAATCAGTTGTCGGTTCAAGTTTGGTCAAAAGTGCAATATTTGGTCAAGATCCAAATTGGGGAAGAATCCTTTGTGCGTTGGGCTATAGCGGCATCGATTTTGACAGTAATCAAATTGAAATATATTTGGAAGATACGCTAGTTTTTGCCTTTGGTGTACCAACAGATTTTTCAGCTGATCAACTGAGTGAAAAATTAAAACAAGCTGAGATCACGATTAAAGTCAACATGCATGATGGAGTTGCGCAAGGAAAAGCTTGGGGATGCGATTTGACTTATGAATATGTCAAAATCAATGCATTGTACCACACATAATAGGAGGTCAGAATCATGAAAACATATGTAGTTAAAATTGGTGGTGTTGCAAGTGATCAGCTTAATGCGCAATTTTTTTCAACCATCCATAAATGGCAAGCACAAGGAATTCAAATCGTCATTATTCATGGTGGTGGACATTATATCACTGAACTAATGGAACAATTTCAAGTTAAACGCCAAATCAAAAACGGCTTAAGAGTAACGGATGAAACCACACTTGAGCTAACCAAAATGGCGCTATTAGGTAAAGTACAACCTAGATTAGTTTCCTTATTTCAAAAGGAAGGTTTGCAACCGGTAAGTCTACATGCTGGCTGTGATCAACTCATACAGGGGAAAGTCATCAATTATGCGGAATTAGGTTATGTCGGACAAGTAACGGCAATCAATCATCAATTGTTAAAACGGCAAATGAATCATCGCAAAATACCTGTGATTGCACCTCTAGGCATTACAAAAGACGGCCAATGGTTAAATATTAATGCTGATGAAGTAGCTTGTAAGATAGCAAGTAGTATTCAAGCGGATGAATTGTTTTTATTGACTGATGTTCCTGGAATTAAGGAAAACAATCAATGGTTGAAGCGTGTCAATTTATCAAAGATTGAGATGCTCAAGAATCAGAATATCATTACTGGTGGCATGATTCCAAAATTAAATAGTGCAAAATATGCCTTACTACACGGCGTAAAAAGTGTGAATATTAATAATAATATTCATTGCTTGGGAACCAAAATCACTGCATAAAAAGAGGGGTTGGAAAATTTCCTAACCCCATTTTATTATTTTGTTTGTCTTTCTAGAATTTCTTTTTGCAATTTTAACCCAGTCGGACTCGTTGCTAAGCCGCCTTCTGCAGTTTCTTTAAAAATAGATGGCATTTGACGACCCACGCGATACATCGTGGCTACAACTTCATCTGGTGGAATTACACTTTGTATTCCTGCTAGGGCCATATCTGCTGAAATCATCGCTTGACTCGCACCTAATGCATTTCTTTTCACACAAGGGACTTCTACTAAACCTGCGACTGGATCACAAATTAAGCCTAACATATTTTTTAAGGTAATCGCTAAGGCATGAGCTGCTTGTTGTGCTGAGCCACCTTTTAAACAAACTAAAGCTGCGGAAGCCATCGCACTTGCAGAGCCAACTTCAGCCTGACAGCCACCTTCAGCACCAGCAATCGAAGCGTTATTCGCAATCACTAATCCAAAAGCACCAGCCGTAAATAAGTAATCTAATTGTTGTTGTTCAGTTAATTGCATGCTTTCACTAACAGCCATCAATACACCAGGAACAATCCCAGCACTACCAGCAGTAGGAGTGGCACAAATTAAGCCCATCTTCGCATTAACTTCATTCACCGCAATCGCATTACGCACGGCACCTAAAATTGTCGAACCTGAGTAAATATCACCTTTTAAAATATAATCATTTAGCTTGGTCGCGTCTTTTCCTGTTAACCCGGTAACAGAGGTAACGCCATCAATTCCTTGCTGAACAGAATGCTTCATCACTTCCAAATTTTTCTTCATTAAAGCAATAATTTGTTCTCTAGAGCGTCCGGTTAATTCAATCTCTGTGGCAATCATTAATTCAGCCACACTTTTATAATTCTTACTTTGTTGAATAATATCCTCAATTGAATAAAACATGCAAATCCTCCTAATCAAAGTAGGTCACAGAATCAATGTGTGACAATTGACGTAGTTTTTGACAAATATCTGGATGGCGCTCATCAATTTCAATAATCATAATTGCTTTTTCACCTTTAGACTCACGCGTAACAGTCATCGTACCAATATTTACATTCATATCAGATAATAGTTTTGTTACTTGAGCGATAATACCTGGCACATCTTGATGGACGGTAATAATCGTAGGCGTTCCCATTGTTAATGAAATCTTAAAGCCATCCAACTCAGAAATTTGGATATTTCCGCCACCAATGGAAATACCAGTTACAGTCATTTGACGTTTTCCTTTTTTTAGCAACATTTTAACCAAATTTGGATGCTCAGCTTTTTCTTTTTTAGGCACGAATAGTACTTCCATGCCATTTTCATGAGCAATTTTCAATGAATCACTTAATCTTTCATCATCAGGCTCCATCCCTAATAATCCACCAACAAGGGCAATGTCAGTTCCATGGCCACGATAGGTTTTGGCAAAGGATTCAAACAGAAAAATATCGACACTCTCTGGTTGTTCGCCAAAAATAGTTCTTACAATTTTTCCAATGCGTGCAGCCCCAGCCGTATGAGAGCTACTTGGTCCAACCATGACCGGTCCAATAATATCAAAAACGCTACGATACTTTAAATGTTCCATAACGAAAATCTCCTTTATATTTCAGTTTTATTAGTATAACACAACATAATCAAAATGTTTAATGATGTGAAAAATTTTAGCAAACCTTTGATATTTCCTAATTTTATTTCGTTGAAAACACAAGGTTAGACAAAAAAGGAGAAACATACAAAGCAACATAAGATAACTAAATTAGTGAATATGAATTTTAAAGTTTTTGAAATACTGAATGCTTGTTTTTTTCGCTCGTAAATAGGCATATACACTAGCAATCAAACTACCACAAGTATTAACAAATAAATCGCCCATGGTATCAAGTAATGCTTTACGTCCAATTAAAGGTTGCCCATGAAGTAGGTAACGTTGTAAATTCAGCCCTAAAAATTGATCACATAGAAATTCCCAAAATTCCCATAAAACCCCACACATCTGTGCAAACGCAAAACCAAATATCATAAAAAACCAAATAGAAGGGTATTGACTTCTTGACTTTTCTAGGAAATAGGTAAGAATGCCATATCCAAGAAAGGTTAATACAATTGGGCTACTGAAATGCAATAATTTATCATAATATTTAAAGTAAGAGATTAAATGTAAGCAAGTTCCTAAAAAGACCGAGATCAAGATGAAGAACCAATACATAAAAATCAATTCATTCGGAAAAGAGATTTTAAACCATTTTTTAAATAGGAAAGGGGCATAAATCAGAATAATCCCTAATAAGCCCTCAATAATAAAAATGATCCCTGATTTCATACTCACTTTTTGAGAAATACATTCATACACATTAAAAGCTACGATAATGAATGCGATGAATGTATATCCTTTTAAAATTTTTCTCATGATACTTACCTCCATTCACACAAATTATAGCATAACTGATGAATAATGATTTAATCTAAAGAAAATATTTGCTATAATATGTAGATGTAATGATAATAGGTGAGGGATCTTATGGTAACAATTAATCAAATCGCTCAAGAAGCAAAAGTATCAAAAAGTACAGTTTCAAGATATCTTAATGAGGGATATGTGAGTAAAGAAACCGCAGAAAAAATTGAAAAAGTGATACAAAAATACAATTATACACCTAACGAATTCGCCCGGAATTTAAAGGCACAAAGAAGTAATTTCACTGGTGTCATTATTCCTCGTTTAGATTCACCTTCTGTAGTACGCATGCTTTCTGGATTAGAAAAGAGCGAACGAGAATGTGGACGACAAATCATGATGGTTAATTCAGAACTAAGCATCGAACGTGAAATTGAAAGTTTATATAATCTACAACAAAACAAAATCGCTGCAATCGTATTAATGGCCGTAGCTATCACAGATGAACACGTGAAAGCAATCAATAAAATTAAAACACCAGTACTTGTGCTAGGACAAAAGGATCGTCGTTTAATTACTTTAACACAAGATAATTACTTTGCAGGTCGACAAATGGCACTAGGTTTAAATAAATATGGACATAAAAAAATTGCTTATGTCGGTGTTGGTCCTCACGATATTGAAGTAGGGGTTCGTCGTAAACAAGGGGTTATAGATGGCCTAAAAGAAAGCGGGATATCCACCGTAAAAGAGTATGAAACGACCTTTATGGTGAATGATGCCTACAAGCTAGGACTTGAAATCTTACCCAATAATGATGAAACTTTATATATTTGTGCTACAGATAATATAGCCATTGGTCTCATTAAAGCCGCGAACCAATTAGGTATAGCTATTGGCAAACAAATATCTATTGCTGGCTTTGGGGGCCATGATACCGGAGAATATGTTTATCCAACTTTAACAACCGTAGACTTACATCATGAAAAATTAGGTATTTTAGCTTCTAAATACGTAGATATCATGCTGAAAAAACAACCAATTCCAGAAACAACAACCATTGCTACAGAAATGATTCATCGTGGTAGCGTTGGATATTATCATGAATAGTCAAAAAAGAAGAAAGTAATGTACCGACCCCCAAAAGTTAGACCATAAAATCTAACAATTGGAGGTCGGTATTTTTATGGCTAAATACAGTTATGAACTAAAAAAGAAAGTTGTTAATGCATACTTAGC
>NZ_JBQKFH010000036.1:0-25876 GCF_052119425.1 Enterococcus cecorum | reverse complement strand
TTTTGCGTGTGTAGGATGTCACCTGCAAGCCAAGTTTTTGAACTATTCGCTGAACCTTCTTTTTGTTGATGAGATATCCCTGATTATGAAGCTCTCCATGTATTCTACGATATCCGTAATCCTTATTATTCTTACGGATTTCTTGGATTTTTTCTTCAAGTTCTTTGTCAGGATTTTCTCTATCAAATCGTTTTTGCCAATACATATATGTTGCTTTAGGCATGCCTGTATAAGAGAGAAGGTCTTTTAGTTTGAATTCTCGTCGGAGACTGTTGATGACGAGTGCCGTTCTCTCATTTTTTCCTCGTCCTCTAAACGCAGCCTCCTCAGTTCTTTTAAAAAGGCATTCTCAATTCTCAATTTAAGAAGTTCATCTTCTAGCTCTTTTACATGTTCTGCACTTGTATCAACAGAAGATTCTTCAACTGGTTTGTTTTGTGTATTGCCATTAGTTGTATTCAATGTTTTCTTTCGTCCCTTCTTGCGTGGTCTTAGGGCATCAGGACCAGCTGCACGAAAGCGACTCACCCAATTTGTGATCATACTTGGATTAGTAATTCCTTCTTGCAGAGCTAAATCTTGATATGAGATTTCACTTGATAAATATAACTCTACTATAGAAAGCTTCTTTTCAAAAGAATAAAAATCATTTTTTCTAGAACGTTTTAATCCTTCATCACCAAATGCATTGTAATTATCCACCCATAGTTTAACTGTATTATCAGATGGAATGCCGAACTTATTTGCAAGATAAGTATAACCACCTTCGCCATTAAGATAAGCATTTACAACTTGCTTTTTAAACTCAAAAGAATATTTGGACATAAAAATACCGACCTCCAATTGTTAGATTTTATGGTCTAACTTTTGGGGGTCGGTACAGGTCTCAAGTCTTTTTTTTATTGGTGTTGTGATACTTTCAATCGATTCATAGCACGATGTAACATAACTTCGGCACGTTTCAATGTATCATTATCTTTATTTTCTTTTGCCTCTTGAATTAATCGTTCAGCGCGTTGTTTTGCTCGTTGTGCGCGTGGTACATCAATATCACGTTCACGCTCAGCACTATCCGCTAAAATGGTCACTACATTATCACGAACTTCCATAATCCCACCATTTACCGCAATCCAATCAACATGTGTATCAGAATCAGTTCGTTTGACCCTAACTTCGTCAATAGTTAATGGAACGATAATTGGTGCGTGATTTGCCAAGATTCCAATTTCGCCAGTTGGTGTCTTAGCAACAACAATAGCTGCATGATGCTCATAGACAAGTCCTGCTGGTGTGACAACTCGAACAGTTATACTATTTTCCATAGGACACCTCTTTCTAGTATCCTAGTGTTTTCGCTTTTTCAACAACGTCTTCAATACGACCAACACTACGGAAAGCTTCTTCTGGTAAGTGGTCATACTTACCTTCTAAAATTTCCTTAAAGCCTTTAATCGTTTCAGCAACTGGCACATATGAACCAGGTTGACCCGTAAATTGTTCAGCAACATGGAAGTTTTGTGATAGGAAGAATTGAATACGACGAGCACGTGCAACTAACACTTTTTCGTCATCAGATAATTCATCCATCCCTAAAATAGCAATGATATCTTGTAATTCACGATAACGTTGTAAAACATGTTGTACTTCACTTGCAACTTCATAGTGTTCTTCACCAACAATCTCTGGTGATAAAGCACTTGAACTTGAAGCCAGTGGGTCAACGGCAGGATAAATCCCTTGTTCTGTCAATTTACGCTCTAAGTTAGTTGTAGCATCTAAGTGCGCAAAGGCAGTTGCTGGTGCAGGGTCAGTATAGTCATCGGCTGGGACATAAATCGCTTGAATAGAAGTGATAGAACCCTTCTTAGTTGAAGTGATACGTTCTTGTAATTGACCCATTTCTGTAGCCAATGTTGGTTGATAACCTACAGCAGATGGCATACGACCAAGCAAGGCTGATACTTCAGAACCCGCTTGAGTGAAACGGAAGATGTTATCGATAAATAGCAACACATCTTGTCCTTCTACATCACGGAAATATTCAGCAATCGTTAACCCTGTTAAAGCAACACGCATACGAGCTCCAGGTGGTTCGTTCATTTGACCAAACACCATGGCTGTTTTTTCAATAACTCCTGAATCACGCATTTCGTGATACAAGTCATTACCTTCACGGGTGCGTTCACCAACACCGGTAAATACAGAAATCCCACCATGTTCTTGTGCGATATTATGGATTAATTCTTGGATTAAGACGGTTTTTCCTACTCCGGCACCCCCGAATAGACCAACTTTACCACCTTTTAAATAAGGTGCTAATAAGTCGATAACTTTAATCCCTGTTTCTAAAATTTCAGTACTTGTACTTAAGTCTTCAAATTTTGGTGCAGCTTTATGAATTGCAGAACGATCTGCATCTTGTGCAAATGGTTCTTGCATATCAATCGTATCTCCTAAAACGTTAAAAACACGTCCTAGCGTTTCTTTACCAACTGGAACTGAAATTGGTTTACCTGTATCGACAACTTCCATCCCACGTTGTAAACCATCCGTTGATTCCATGGCAATTGTACGAATGATGCCATCACCTAATTCTAAGGCAGCTTCTAGCACAATTTTACTTTTTTGTTCATCATTTTTATAGACCAATAACGCGTTGTTGATATCAGGTAATTCTTGACTCTTAGAAAAATCTACGTCAACAACCGGCCCAATGACTTGAACAATTTTGCCTGAACTCATTTATTTTCCTCCACTCATTCTCGAAATTATTCTAAGGCAGCTGCGCCACCAACAATTTCGGTAATTTCTTGGGTAATAGCCCCTTGACGTGCACGGTTATATGCAATAGTTAAATCATCGATAATCTTCGTTGCATTATCTGTAGCAGTCTTCATCGCAGTCATTCCAGCTGCGTGCTCTGCTGTTTTTGCATCCACAATAGCGCCGTAAATTAAGCTTTCAGCATATTGTGGCAAGAGTTGATTTAATATCGCGTCTTTCGAAGGTTCGAAGATATATTCTTGTTCGTATTCTTTATTTTGACCTGGGTCTAAATCTGAAATAGGTAACATTTTTTCAACACGGAACTGACTAGTCAGTGAGTTCACATGATGATTATAACAAACATATAATTCATCAAATACTTCATTCTGGTACATTGTCGTTGCCATATGAACAATCTTACGTACTTCTTCAAAACTTGGTTGATCGGACAAGTTTCGTAATTCATAAGCTAGGGGAATGCCTCTAGATTTGAAAAACTCAGCCCCAGTTGCCCCAATTGAAATAACAACATAATCTTCTTTATTCTTATGATCATTTTCAAATATAGACATCATCTGTTTTAAAATCGAACTATTATAACCACCAACTAAACCACCATCAGATGTAATGACAATATATCCTGTTTTATTAACAGGGCGAGTAATCAACATACTGTTATAGTCAAAAGTATTCGCATTCTTATTATCTTCAATAGCTAATATTTGTTGTGCAGCTAAATGAGTAACGACCTCACGCACTTTTTCTGCATAAATTTGAAATTGTCTCGAATGTGATTCTGATTTAGTTAATTTAGCCGCTGAAACCATGTGCATCGCTTTGGTAATTTGGCTTGTTTTTTTCGTAGAGGTAATTCTTTGTTTGATCTCATTTAAAGATGCACCCATTTCAATTCACCTCATTAATTTTGTACATTTACCATTTCAGCAATTCGTTCTTTTTTAGATTGTTGCGCATCCAATGTTTCTTTATATGAATCTCTGAATTCACCAATTGCTTTTTTCAATTCGTCTTCATCAGGTAAGTCTTTTGTTGTACGAATTGTTTCAAACAAGTCATTATGGTTTGCTTCCATATATTCAAATAATTCACTTTCAAAACGTAAAATATGATCAACAGGAATCGCGTCAAGGAATCCTTTCGTTAATGCATATAAAATCACAACTTGTTTTTCAACAGGTAGTGGCGCATGTAATTTTTGTTTTAAAATTTCAACTGTACGACGACCACGGTTTAATTTGGCTTGTGTCGCTGCATCTAAATCCGAACCAAATTGCGTAAATGCTTCTAATTCACGATAACTTGCCAAGTCCAAACGTAATGTACCAGCAACTTTTTTCATCGCTTTAATTTGGGCAGAACCCCCAACACGAGAAACTGAAAGTCCTGCAGCAACCGCCGGACGGATACCTGAGTAGAATAAATCAGATTCTAAGAAAATTTGACCATCAGTGATTGAAATCACGTTTGTTGGGATATATGCAGAAATGTCCCCTGCTTGTGTTTCAACAAATGGTAAAGCAGTCATTGAACCGCCACCTAATTCATCACTTAATTTTGCCGCACGTTCTAATAGACGAGAATGTAGATAGAAAACATCCCCTGGGTAAGCTTCACGACCTGGTGGACGACGTAATAGTAAAGATAATTCACGATAAGCAACGGCTTGTTTTGATAAATCATCAAATACAATCAACACATGTTTACCGTTATACATGAATTCTTCACCCATCGCAGTTCCAGCATAAGGCGCAATATACAATAATGGTGCTGGTTGAGAAGAACCTGCTGCTACAACAATTGTATAATCTAAAGCGCCGTATTTACGCAAAGTTTCTACTTGTGCACGCACAGTTGAGTCTTTTTGTCCAATCGCAACATAGATACAAATCATATCTTGACCTTTTTGGTTAATAATTGTATCTATCGCAATTGAAGTTTTACCAGTTTTACGGTCACCAATAACTAATTCACGTTGACCACGACCAATTGGTACTAAGGCATCAATCGCTTTTAACCCTGTTTGCATTGGTTCATGAACAGATTTACGTTGCATAACACCCGGTGCCATTGCTTCAACTGGGCGTGTTTTAGTTGTTTCAATGGGGCCTAAGCCATCAATTGGTTGACCTAATGGATTTACAACACGACCAATTAACGCTTCTCCAACTGGCACTTCCATAATACGTCCAGTACGTTTTACTTTATCTCCTTCACGAATGGTTTCAAAATCACCTAAAATGATAATACCAACATCATTTGATTCTAAGTTTTGAGCCATTCCGAATGAGCCATTTGAAAATTGTAGAAGTTCACCACTCATGGCATTTTCTAAACCATGGGCACGAGCGATACCGTCACCAACATATGTAACAGTACCCACTTCTTCAACAGAAAGTTCATTTTGATAATTTTTAATTTGCTCTTTGATTAAAGCACTAATTTCTTCTGCCTTAATGGCCATCGAATTCACCTCTTTAACTACTCTTATAGTAATTTAGCTTTAATATTTTCTAATTGTGTCTTCAAGCTACCATCGATGACTTGATGATTTGCCTCCACAATTACCCCACCAATAATTGATGGATCGACTACTTCTTTTAATTCAGCCGATTTCAAGCCAAATTTTGCGAGTATTTTTTCTTCTAATTTTGCCTTTTGTTGTGCACTTAAAGGAACAGCAGTAATCACATTACCTTCAAGAATTGCAAACTCTTCGTTATATAATTTCGTAAAGGAATCAACAATATATGGAAATTCAACAAATCTTGAATTTTCAAAAATCACTTGTGCGGATTCTTTTACTAAATTGGAGCAATCTTTGGTTAAAACATCAACAATGGCTTGTTTTTTTGTTGTATCCAAACGCACATCGGTTAACAAAAGACCAATTTCAGGCATTTTTTCAAAGATGCTTTTTAATTCTAATAATTCTTGATGGGTCTGCGCTAAGCAATCATTTTCGACCGCCAATTCAAAAATAGCTTTACCATAGCGTTTGCCAACTTCATACTTACTTAGTTTCATGATTTGCACTCAATCCTTCAATATATTGATTGATTAAGGCTTCATGTGTTTCAGTAGAGATTTCTTTATTTAAGATTTTTTCAGCAATTTGAATACTTAATAATGCTACATCATCTTTAATTGCATTCATCGTATGTTCACGTTCTTGAGAAATATCCGCTTGAGCTTTTTCTTTTAAGCGAGAAACTTCTAACTGTGTTTCACGAAGAATGTTTTGACGGCTTTGTTCTCCACTGTCTTTGGCATTTTTGATAATATCTGCCGCTTCAGAGCGTGAATTCATCAATTGCTCTTGACGTTTTTGTTCTAACGCTTGAGCATTGACTCTTGATTTCTCCGCATTATCCAAGTCATCAGAAATCTTTTTCGCCCGCTTGTTCATCATATCAGCAACAGAATCCCAAGCAAATACTTTTAATAAGATTAACAAGATAAGGAATGATAATGTAACGATTAACATATCCCCAAATGTAGAACTTGGATGTTCAGCCGCTAAAATAATTGGATTGAACATATTTGATTCTCCTTTTCTCTAATTTTATCTTGCTTAGATCAAAGAAGTCTTATTTATTTACTAATAAGAAAGCAATAACGATACCTAAGATTGGCACAGCTTCGATTAAGGCAACCCCGATAAACATTGTTGAACGTAATTGTCCAGCCATTTCAGGTTGGCGAGCCATAGATTCTACTGTTTTTGAAATTACTTGTCCGTTACCTAAACCTGCCCCTAAAGCTGCTCCGATAACTGCTAAACCTGCTGCGATGAAATTCATAATTTTTTCCTCCTAATTTATGCGCCGTTAAATTAATGTTCGGCGGCTATTTTGTGATTTAAGAATACCATTGTTAGAGTGACAAATACATAGGCTTGGATGGCACCAATGAATAGCGAGAAGCCAATCCATGTCATTTCAATTGGGACTACCAATGGCAAAGTAATCCAACCAAATGCTTTAAAAAGTGAAGCAATCAACGTAAGCAATACTTCACCGGCATAGATGTTACCATATAAACGTAACCCAAGCGTAATAACATTCGTAAACTCTTCAATAAACTTAATTGGCATTAAGAAAAAGACCGGTTCTAAATAGGAGTTTTTAAAATATCCCTTAAAACCAAAACGCATTACACCAAAATAATGAGTTAATAAAATGGACATCAATGCTAAACTCATTGTGATAATGGGATTTGCTGTTGGACTCTTCCAAAATGTTACCTCATGACCATTCATTGGAAAGACTAGTTTCGTCATCAAACCAATTTCATTAGCAAAGAAAACAAATAGGAAAAGTGTAAATCCCAGAAGATGGAAATTGCCAACTTCTTTTGCAGGAAGCTGATCACTGAGAATGCCACGAACAAAATCAATGACCCATTCAATAAAGTTCTGTTTCCCAGTTGGCTTTAATTGCGGATTTCTTGTGCATATAAACACGATTAAAAAGATAATTGCACACACTAAAGCCGACATAATTGCCACCGTACCGTCAAACCAAATTGGTCCGATGTGAAACAGAAGCGATTGTTCTTCCATAAGCTCACCTCACTTCAAAAATGTAAATACTCTTGCATAACTTTTCACGCAATAGTAATGACAACTTGTATCGTACCACCACTAAAAAGAAATTTCAAAGTATTTTCATAAAAAGATATCGGTTTATTCATTGAATATTTAAATCGAAAAAAAGAATTTCTATCAAGTTTTTCTATTAAATGAAATTTTGAACAAACCTTATATTACAAATATTGAATAACCAATATTGTAAACGTAATAAAAACAAAATAAGGTAAAAAATCATACAAAAATGATTAACGAATGTTTTTGACAATTCTTCTAATTTGTCGTTCTTGATCTTTTTGCTTGATACTTTCACGTTTATCATACTCTTTTTTCCCTTTGGCTAAACCAATAAGTACTTTCGCATAACCGTCTTTGATATAGACTTTTAAAGGAACAATAGTAATTCCAGCATTTTTACTTTCAGCTTCTAACTGTCTGATTTGACGCTTATGAAGTAAAAGTTTACGCGTTCGCAAGGGATCATGATTAAATATGTTTCCTTGTTCATATGGACTAATATGAACATTCACTAAGAACACTTCACCATTGCGTACCCGAACAAAACCATCTTTTAGATTTATTCGACTATTGCGGATAGATTTTATCTCTGTTCCTTGTAAGACCATTCCTGCTTCGAAAGTTTCTAATATATGATAATCATGACGCGCCTTTTTATTTTGCGCAATTAATTTTCCTTCCCCTTTAGGCATAGTCATACTCCTCTATTACATTAATGTTTTTTCTTCTTTTTCTTTTTTACCACTTCTTTATAAAAAGGTTTTTTCTTCTTATTTTTTCCTTTTTTCTTCTCACTGGTTCGGTTATTTTTCTTTACTTTTTGCTGCTTTGATGAATTTTTTGTTTTAACTTGATGTAGTGATTTTGGTAACTGCGCTTCTTCCAATACTTCTACCAACTGAAAATCAATTTCTCTTGTATCTGGATTAGCCTCTAAAACTTTTACTTTCACTTTTTGACCAACTTTTAATACTTGTCTTGTACGTTCACCAACTAGAGCCAGATGATTTTCAATAAAGTGATAATAATCATCTTCTAAAGATTGGATATGCACTAATCCTTCTACAGTATTTGGTAATTCAACAAAGAAACCAAATTTAACAACCGAACTGATGATTCCTTCAAATTCTTCTTCTAAAAATTGTTGCATGTATTCTGCTTTTTTCATCGCATCTACTTGTCGTTCGGCTTCAACTGCTCTTCTTTCCATTTGTGAAGAGTGATTAGCAATTTCAGGCAAATGCGCTTGCCAATATGCTTGATTTTTGTCACCACTGTCTTTTTGATAACTACGAATTAAACGATGAACAATTAAGTCAGGATAGCGTCTAATCGGCGATGTAAAATGTGTATAATAAGGCGCAGCTAAACCATAGTGGCCAACATTTTCCGCTGAATATTTTGCTTGCTGCATACTCCTTAATAATAGCATATTTATGACAAAAGCTTCTGGTAAATCAGCCACTTCACCCATTAATTGTTGAATATCTTTTGACACCATATTACCATTTGTCACTTTTGGTACGATACCTAGCGCAGTCACGGTTTCAAAAAAGCGACTCATTTTATCCTCATTAGGCTCTTCATGAATACGATAGATAAATGGTAACAACAGTCGATGGAAATGCGTAGCCACGGTTTCATTAGCAATTAACATGAACGACTCGATTAAGCGTTCTGCCACACCACGAGTACGTAATTCAATTTTTAATGGGGTTCCTTCTTCATCAACAATTACTCGCGCTTCATGGTCTTCAAAATTCACTGCCCCACGATTCAGGCGCATATTTTCTAAGATATGATGTAACTCTGCCATCAAATCAAATGTCGGTACCAGTTCAGCGTATCTAGATAATACTTCTTCATTTTCTCTGGTTAAAATCTGATTGACTGCGGTATAAGTCATTCTCTCTTTTGTTTGGATTAAACTTTCAAAGATTTCATAATCTACCACTTGTCCTTGATGATTGATTTCCATTACGCAACTCATCGCTAAACGTGGAACTTTAGGATTTAAAGAGCAAATACCGTTAGATAGCTTATGTGGAAGCATCGGAATCACCCGGTCTGTTAAGTAAACACTCGTACCACGATCAAAAGCTTCTTGATCTAAAGGTGAATTTTCTGTGACATAGTAGGATACATCTGCAATATGTACCCCTAATTGATAATTTCCGTTTGCCAATTTTTTAAGCGAAACAGCATCATCTAAGTCTTTAGCATCTTCACCATCAATTGTGACTAAGGTTTCATTACGCAAATCTCTACGATGCGAAAACTCAGCAGGATTAATCTCATCTGGAATATCATTGAGCTGCTGTTTTACTTCATCCGGAAAATCAGTCGGTATTCCATTAGCAATGACAATTGAAAGAATATCCATACCGGGGTCATTTTTATGTCCTAGAGTCTGAACAATATTACCTTCTAAACTCTTAGCATAGCCTTTTTCAGGATAATGCGTCACATCAAATAATACAATTTGCCCTTCGACTGGATGTAACCCAGTTGGCGCTACTAAAAAAGTGAAGTTCGCTAGTTTTTTATCTTTTGCAATAACCTGTCCTAATAATCCAGAACTAGCAATTTCTTCAGGTGGAAAGGAAACAAATTCTCCTACCACTTTAGTAATTGCGCGTTGTTTTATATCAACAATTCTCCCTTCAGCTGTCTTTTCTAAAAATGGATTTGCCGGACGAAGAATATCAATAGCCACGACATCCCCATCCATGGCATAGGCAGTGTCTTCAGGAGCAATATAAACATCGGCTTCATCATCTGCAATCGTTACAAAGCCAAATCCACGCTCATTAGCACGAAAACCCCCTTCTACATAGACTGCTGCTTTAGGAAGATAGATTTTGCCTTTGCGGTTAAAAGCGACTTTTTTATCACGTTCTAGTTGTGCAATCGCTTGAACTAACAACTTGAAATCCGCACTCTTATTTAACGATAATTTTTGGGCTAACTCATCCACAGACAGGCTTTTTTTAGTCGTGCTCTCTAGGGTTTGAATAATTTTTGTTTGTATTGTTTCTCGCATCTATACCTCATTCCATGATAACTTAGCCAAAAAAGCTAAAAGATCATTAATTAATTCATTTTTTTGACAATCTACTGTAACGACATGCCCACTCTTTTCATACCATTGCAATGTTATATGAGTCTGTGTTAATTTTTGAGCCGTTTGGAAGACACTTTCAGGTAAAATCATTTCATCTTTCCCGCCTTGTGCCAGAAAAACTGGGACCTGTACCTTGGATAACCGTTCAGCCGTAGCCGCAGCAAACTGTTCAATTTCAGCTAATTGCAAAGGTTGATCCACTTTCATTCGTTCAAGCTTCTCTTCAATTTCTTGTTGCGAAAAATCTTGCATTTTCCAAACGTTTTCAGCATAAATTAAAAAGTTTTTGGCGACTTGATTCTCTCCCATAATAACTGGAGAACAAAACGCTCCCCCACCAACCACTTCTGGCAAATTCTCTGTTAATAAATCTAATGCAAAAATACCACCCATAGATAAGCCAAAGACAGCAATTTGTTCAATTCCTTGATTTTTCATCTCGTTCACTGCTTCTTTCACTTCTTTTTGCCAGTTTTTTGGATTTGATTTTAATATATCAAAAGGCTCCAATGTACCATGACCAGAAAAAATAGGTAAGTATACCGAATAATCATATTTCTCCAAATGTCTTGCTATATAACGGACATCATTGGAACTACCTGAATAAGCATGTAATAATAAAATCCCTTTTTTACTATGTTTCTCAAATAATGGCTTAGGCAAATTAAATGTTCTACTCATATTTTTCACCTCAATCATTATTCTACCATATTTTTCTCAATATATAGTATTTAACCCTATTTTTAGTCAAAAAAAAGAGGTCAATGAATAACCTCCGTCTGTTTTTTTCTTATTTTGATGAAAGAAATGATAATACAAAAAGTAAAATCATCCAAATAGCACCTAAAACTGCAGTGGCGCGTTGCATGACAGCTTCAAATCCACGAGCTTTTTGCTTACCAAATAATTGATCAGCCCCGCCAGAAAAAGCACTTGCCGCACTATTTTGTTTACTTGGTTGCATCATAATGGTAAAAATTAATACAACTGATAAGACAATAACAATACCAAGGATTACATTATACACTAAAAAGTCCTCCTTTTTTATATAAACTATATCTAACTTCTTTAATTTAACATAAATTAATGTGAAAAGCTAGTACTTACCATACGAAACTTACAAGATAGCTTTGAAATTTTCACACACTAAAAAAGGCTCTCCCATCATATAACAGGAGAGCCAAGCAATCATCTAACGATTATTTTTTTAAGTTATAGAATGATTTTAGACCTTTGTATTGAGCAACTTCACCTAGTTGATCTTCAATACGTAATAATTGGTTGTACTTAGCAATACGGTCAGTACGTGATAATGAACCAGTTTTAATTTGACCGGCGTTTGTAGCAACTGCGATGTCAGAGATTGTTGAATCTTCTGTTTCACCTGAACGGTGTGATACAACAGCAGTGTAGCCAGCTTCTTTAGCCATTTCAATAGCTTCAAATGTTTCAGTTAAAGTACCGATTTGGTTAACTTTAATTAAGATTGAGTTAGCTGCGCCTTCTTTAATACCACGTTCTAAGTAAGAAGTGTTAGTTACGAAGAAGTCGTCACCAACTAATTGCACTTTATCACCAAGACGTTTAGTTAATTCTTTCCATCCATCCCAGTCATTTTCATCCATACCATCTTCGATAGTAATGATTGGGTATTTGTTAACTAATTCTTCTAAGTAGTCAATTTGTTCAGCAGCAGTACGTTTTGCAGCACCTTCGCCTTCAAATTTAGTGTAGTCATAGATTCCATCTGAATAGAATTCTGATGAAGCACAGTCAAATCCTAAGAACACATCTTTACCTGGTTCTAAACCAGCAGCTTTAATGGCTGAAAGAATAGTTTCAACAGCATCTTCAGTACCTTCAAAACGAGGAGCGAAACCACCTTCGTCACCAACAGAAGTTTCTAAACCACGATCTGCTAAAATTTTCTTCAAAGCATGGAATACTTCAGCACCCCAACGTAATGCTTCTTTGAATGTAGGTGCACCAGCAGGTACAATCATGAATTCTTGGAAAGCGATTGGCGCATCTGAGTGAGAGCCACCATTGATGATGTTCATCATTGGAGTAGGTAATACTTTAGTATTGAATCCACCTAAGTAGTGATATAAAGGAACATCTAAGTAATCCGCAGCAGCACGAGCAACAGCAATAGATACACCTAAAATAGCGTTCGCACCTAATTTGCTCTTAGTTGGAGTTCCATCTAATTCGATCATTGCTTTATCGATAGCCATTTGGTCAGTTACATCGTAACCAATGATAGCTTCAGCAATAATGTTGTTTACGTTGTCAACAGCTTTAAGAACACCTTTACCACCGTAACGTCCTTTATCTCCATCACGTAATTCAACAGCTTCGTGTTCACCAGTTGAAGCTCCTGAAGGAACCATACCGCGACCGAATGCACCTGATTCAGTATAAACTTCTACTTCGATTGTTGGGTTACCACGTGAGTCTAAGACTTCGCGAGCGTAAACATCAGTAATAATTGACATGTTTGTGTCTCTCCTTTGAGTTTTTATCTTAAGGGAATTCCCTTAGTTACCTTTATTTTAGATAATTTTATTGAAAACTGCAATAATAATTTCAATGAAAACGTATTTATTATCGAATTATTTCACAGCTTCTAATAATTTTAAGAATGATTCTGGTTGTAAGCTTGCGCCACCGACTAATGCACCATCAACGTTTTCTTTTGCCATGTATTCAGCAATATTTTCTGGTTTAACAGAACCACCATATTGAATACGTACTTTTTGAGCAACTTCGCTACCGTATAATTTTTCAACAGTGCTACGTACAACACCACAGATTTCATCAGCAATGTTTGCATCAGCTGATTTACCAGTACCAATAGCCCAAATTGGTTCGTAAGCAATAACCATGCTGCTCACTTGTTCAGCAGAAAGGTCAGCTAAACCTTTAGTGATTTGACCTTCAATCCATGCAGCAGTTTGACCAGCTTCGTATGTTTCTAAGCTTTCACCACAGCATAAAATTGGTGTCATACCATTTGCAAAAATAGATTTTGCTTTTTTATTGATTTCTTCATCAGTTTCGTGGAAGTAATCGCGACGTTCTGAGTGACCAATGATAACGTATTGTACACCTAAATCTGCTAAAGCTGCTGGAGAAGTTTCACCAGTAAAAGCACCAGCGTTTTCCCAGTAGCAGTTTTGGGCAGCAATTTGTAGTTCAGTACCTTTTGCTTCAGATACTAATGTTTCTAAGAATAAAGCAGGTGATCCAATCACTGAATCAACTTTTTCATTGCTTGGTAAGCTATTTTTTACTGCTTGTGCAAAAGCTTTAGCTTCTGAAGCAGTTTTGTTCATTTTCCAGTTTCCTGCGATAATTGGTTTACGCATGAATGACACTCCCTTAAAATTTTATAGGAAGGAAAGTTAGTATAACTAACTTTCCTCAATTGTTTTTATTATTTGTCGTTGATTGCTGCAAGTCCAGGTAAAACTTTACCTTCTAATAATTCTAAACTTGCACCGCCACCTGTTGAGATATGAGTGAATTTATCAGCGAATCCTAATTGTTCAGCTGCAGCTGCAGAGTCACCACCACCGATAATTGTTGTAGCATCAGCAAGATTTGCAATAGCTTCACATACACCGATTGTTCCTTTAGCAAAGTTTGACATTTCAAATACACCCATAGGTCCGTTCCAAACAACAGTTTTCGCACCAGCTAATGTTTCAGCGAATAATGCAATTGTTGCAGGACCGATATCAAGACCCATTTGTCCATCAGGAACGTTGCCTTCATGAACTTCTGTAGGTACATCATTTGAAAATTCTGCAGCAGTAACAGAATCAATTGGTAATACTAATTTATCGCCAGCTTTTTCAATTAATGATTTTGCTAATTCTACTTTGTCAGCTTCCACTAATGAATTACCAATTTCCATTCCTTTTGCTTTATAGAATGTGTAAGTCATTCCCCCACCGATTAAAATTTTATCAGCTTTAGGAATTAAGTTTTCGATAACACCAATTTTATCAGAAACTTTTGCACCACCAAGGATTGCAACCATTGGTCGTTTTGGTTCTTCAACCGCTTCACCGATAAATTTAATTTCTTTTTCCATTAAGAAACCAGCAACTGTAGGAATACCAGTTGAAGCAATACCTACGTTAGATGCATGTGCACGGTGTGCTGTACCAAATGCGTCATTGACAAATACGTCACCTAAAGAAGCCCAATATTTACCTAATTCTGGATCATTTTTGCTTTCTTTTTTGCCGTCAACATCTTCAAAACGAGTGTTTTCAAAGACAACAACTTCGCCTTCTTTTAGATTGTTAATAGCAGCTTCTAATTCAGCACCACGAGTTTCTGGCACGAATGTAACATCTTGGCCTAATAATTCGCCTAAACGTTTTGCAACTGGTGCTAATGATTTACCAGCTTTATCTTCTTCTGTTTTCACACGACCTAAATGTGAGAATAAAATAGCCTTGCCGCCATTTTCTAAAACATATTTAATAGTAGGTAATGCTGCTTTGATACGAGTATCATCAGTGATTACACCATCTTTTAAAGGAACATTAAAGTCAACACGAACTAAAACTTTTTTACCTTTTAAATCGATATCACGAACTGTTTTTTTAGCCATGAGATAGCCTCCTAATTATTCTTAATAAAAAAAGCGAAGAAGCGCGTCGCTTCCCCGCTTTAAAACTGCATCTAGATTTAGAAATAAATCTTATAATTTAGCGAAGTATTCTAAAGTACGTACTAATTGAGCAGTGTATGACATTTCGTTATCGTACCAAGAAACAGTCTTAACTAATTGTTGGTCACCAACAGTCATTACTTTAGTTTGAGTAGCATCGAATAATGAACCATAAGTAATACCTACGATATCAGATGATACTAATTGTTCTTCAGTGTAACCAAATGATTCAGTTGAAGCTTCTTTCATAGCAGCATTAACTTCATCAACAGTTACTTTAGTTGATAATACTGATACTAATTCAGTTAATGATCCAGTTGGAACAGGAACACGTTGAGCAGCACCGTCTAATTTACCGTTTAATTCAGGAATTACTAAACCGATAGCTTTAGCAGCACCAGTTGAGTTAGGAACGATGTTAGCAGCAGCTGCACGAGCACGACGGAAGTCACCTTTAGGGTGTGGTCCATCTAGAGTCATTTGGTCACCTGTGTAAGCGTGGATTGTAGTCATTAATCCTTCTACAACACCAAATTTGTCGTTTAATGCTTTAGCCATAGGAGCTAAACAGTTTGTAGTACATGAAGCACCTGAAATAACTGTTTCTTTACCAGTTAATGTTTCATGGTTAACGTTGTAAACGATTGTTGGTACATCGTTACCACCAGGAGCTGAGATAACTACACGTTTTGCACCAGCTTTTAAGTGTAATTCAGCTTTTTCTTTTGAAGTGAAGAATCCAGTACATTCTAAGACGATATCAACACCTAGTTCACCCCATGGTAATTCTTCAGGGTTACGGTTAGCTAAAACTTTAACTTCTTTACCGTTTACGTTGAATGAACCATCGTGAACTTCAACAGTACCGTTGAAACGTCCTTGAGTTGTATCATATTTTAACAAGTGTGCTAACATTTTAGCATCTGTTAAGTCGTTGATAGCAACTACTTCGATTCCTTCTACATCTTGGATACGACGGAAAGCTAAACGTCCGATACGTCCGAATCCATTAATACCTACTTTAACTGTCATTTAAGATTTCCTCCTTATGAAAATCAAAAAAATTTTTATTTTAAAGGGTTACCCCTTTTAAAATCTCACTTGCGACGGCTTCATCAGTAATCAAGCAAGTTTGCTTAGGTGCATTTTTCATATACGCAGCAATTGCTTTTGCTTTACTTTTACCACCGGCAATTGCAAACATGTACGGGACATTTTGCAACTGACTTAATTTTAACCCAATTCTAGGTGTTTTGTAAACAATTTGTCCGTCCTGATTGAAAAAATATCCAAAAGATTCTGCAACAGCACCATTTTGTTTTAACATCAAAATTTCATCTTCTGTCATTTTTCTGCGAACCGCCATCGGAAGCGCGCGTCCGATACTATGAATGACACAATTTGCACCTTGTATCAAACTTAACACTTCAGCAATTGAAGGCTCCTGTAATAAACTTTCATATGTATTTACACTAAGTTGTTCAGGAACATAAATCGCTCGATAAGCTCCATTAGTTTTCATCGCCATCACAGCACTAATGGTATTCGCTTGAACATTCATCAATTCACCAATCCCACCTCTTGCGGGAACAAATAAATTGTGCCGATGTTCTGTTTCAAGATTTTCAAATTGTTCTGCAGCTTGAGCCATTGTCGTGCCGCCCATTACCGCTATGATATTTTCACCATTTGGCAGTTGCTCATCTAAGGTATGATATAAAACTTTCCCTAAACGAGAAATCACTTGACTCTGCTTATCACTATCACCCGATACAATGATACAGCGAGCAATTCCTAGATATTTAGCAAGTTTGGACTCGATTTGTTGCATTCCTAAAACTTGATCCATCAAACTAGCCAATTGATTATAAATATCTTCACCTTTATCAGTTAACCGCATCCCTGTTTTTGAGATAGAGATAAAGTCAAGACGTTTTAATTGTTCTGTCTCGGTTCTTAATGTTCTCTCTGTCAGTGATAACGCCTCTGATAAGGCCCGCCGACCAATTGGCTGCAACCAGTATAATCCTTGCAACACTTTATAGCGTTGTTGAAGCATTGGTATCACTTCAGGAACTACTGAACCAATCAATTTAAGATCATTTATCATTATTCCCTCCGTTGGACTAAATATGTCCTAATAAGACGATTCATGACCCGTGTCGGATAAAAAAATTTGTGGCAGGCTTCATTAACCTTCTCACAGGAAATATCATATCATCTTTTTTTTAATTAATCAAGATAATTCTATAGATATTTTCAAAATAGTTTTCAGAAAAAGATAAAAGCAAAACGAGTGGGGTAAATATCGTCCCACTCGTATATAAATCAATCAAATCTTTTACGTTTTGAAGAGCCTAAAATCCCCAATTCATCACGATACTTTGCAACCGTTCTTCTAGAAATCTCCATACCCTCATCCGCTAAGATATCTGATAATTTTTGGTCAGATAAAGGTTTTTGTTTGTTTTCTTGATTAATTAATTCTTTAAGTCGGCTTTTTACCTGAGAATTAGCTATTTCTTTGCCATCTGTTGCTACTATACTTTGAACAAAAAAGTCACGCATTTCTACGATTCCATTATCGGTTTCAATATATTTTCCATTAACCGCACGTGAAACTGTTGATTCGTGAATATCAAGCGCATTGGCAACTTCTTTCATGGTTAATGGCTTTAATGGACGTGTCGAATCCAAGAAATATTCCTGTTGTGCATCGATAATGTACTTTCCAACGGCTAGAACAGTATCTCCTCTTTGTATAATCGCTTTTTGTAATGACTCAAATTCCTGGACCTTATTTTGCAAGTATTTTTTTACCTCTTGATCTTGGCTGTCTTTAAATTGTTCAAAATAATTTTGTTGAAAACGTAATTCTGGCATTCCTTGTCGATTAGGAATCACCTTTAACTTTCCTTCCTCAACTTTAACGGTAATATCTGGAATAACATACAAACCCTCTACACTGCCATATTGTGCGCCAGGAGTTGGAGTAAGGGTTTGGATATAATCAAATATTAGCTGAATTTCATTTAACCCAATATTTAATTTTTTAGCAATCACATCCCATTTTCGTCCGACTAGCTCATCAAAATACTCTTCTAATACATAATATGCCAATTCTGGGGCTTTTTGATCACGCTCAGTCTGCAACATCAAACACTCTTGTAGATTACGTGCGCCTACACCAGCTGGATCAAGTTGTTGAATCAAAGTCAGTGCATCAAGCATTTGTATTGGTTCTGCCTTGGTAATCTGTTGTGCCTCTTCTAAGGTAATTTTCAAATAGCCATTAAGATCAACGTATTCGACTAAAAATAAGACTAATGTACGTAAATACGTATCACGATAATTTAAATGAATTTGTTGGATTAAATGTTCAAATAAAGATTCATGAATATCCGCCACTTGTGAAAATGAATCTAATTCTTGACCGGTTGAAGATTTAGGTTTGGCATAATTAGATGTATAATTTGCTTCTTTAATTTCAATGAGTGGATTTTCCATTGATTGTGATTTAATATACTGATTTAGTTCATCAATGGAAAAATGTAAAACTTGAAGAGATTGTTGTAAAGTTTGTGTCATTAATAACTTTTGTGTTTGTGTTTGTTTTTGAGAAACTTGTTGTTCGAATTTCATAGTATACCTCTTGTCATCTAAATCAAAATTGTGTAAAATATATTCGTTAAGCACCTTTAGTGTAGTGGATATCACGCAAGATTCCGGTTCTTGAGACAGGGGTTCGATTCCCTTAAGGTGCGTAGAGTACTATGTTGAATGACATGGTACTTTTTTTATTTCATTAGCGTAATCGTTTTCTTTAATATAACTTAAGATTAACTTACACGGCCAAAATTGTCAAACAAGTTTCAACGAGATACGACGAGGAAACATCTCTACGTTATAGTTTTTTGCTATTATATTAGAAAGTTTATCGGTATTATCTATATTTCATTTTTTCTGATACAATGACTTCAACTTAAAGTTTTGGAGGAATGAAAAATGACAGATAAATTTCAATTAGTTGGTTCACTATTACGACCAAAAGACTTATTAACCTATAAACAAGCAATCGAAAAAAGAGAAGATATTACTTATCCATTCTATGAAGATTTCGAGGGTTATCAACAAACAGAAGCCAATGCTATTAAACAAGTCGTTCAAGACCAGTTAAATCATGGTATCACCGTCATTACAGATGGCGAATATGGACGTTCAATGTGGCATCTTGACTTTATTTGGGGCTTTCAAGGAATAGAAAGATTTATCGAAAAGCAAGGTTATTTCTTTGAAGACCATGATGGTGGCCATTTTGAAACACGTAAAGATATCGGAATCCGTATCACCCAACCACTTTCAGCCAAAAACCATCATTATTTAGATATCTACAAACAAACAAAAGAATTGGCTGGCGATGCAGACGTGAAATTAACTGTCTGGGGTGCTGCTCATGCCTACACGGAATTTGTAGTCTTTAAAAAATTATATGGCGAAGGTCAAGTCTATCCAACCAAAGAAGCATTAAAAGATGGCTTATTAAATGCTTATAAAGAATTTTTAGTTGAATATCAAGCAATTGGTGGTAAAATCATTCAATTTGATGATTGTTTATGGGAATTATTTGCTGAGGATAATGATAAAAGCTTCTTTGAACAAGGTCAAAAAGGTTTAGAAGATTTAGCAGATGAATTCGTAGCCATCAACAATGAAATTATTGATTTTGCTCATGATTTAGGTTTGAAAGTCTGGACACATAATTGTCGCGGAAACTATCAAAGCCGCCATGCTGCAGGTGGAAGTTATCAAGCCATTGCGGAAAAATTCCTTCGTGATCAACATTATGACCGCTTCTTCTTAGAGTGGGATGACGAACGGGCTGGCGATATTCAAGCTTTAGAAGTATTAAAGGATCGTCCTGAGGTTGAAGTTGTTTTAGGTTTACTATCAAGTAAAACCAATACTTTAGATGATGAAAAACGCGTGCTTGATTTATTGGATAAAGCGAGTAGCATCCTTTCAAAAGATCAGCTATTCTTATCACATCAATGTGGTTTTGCCTCATGTGACTGTGGAAATGAATTAAGTATCGAACAACAATGGGCGAAAATTGATCAAGGACAAAAATTAGCTGCAAAATATTTTGGCTAAGAGGTAAGCTTTCAACTAAAAACAAGATAAACAAAAAACTCAAGGTTTCCAAAATGGATGCCTTGAGTTTTTTTTGAGGAAGAACTACATATCTTCATCCTCTTCGTCGTAGTATTCATCTTCCTCTTCATCATCATCGATAATTGTCAAATCTTCTTCAATGCCAGATGGTAAGTCTTCTTCATCGTCTTCATTGGCACCAATTTCTTTCAAATCAGAATCATATTCAGCGATTTCTTCATCTTCGTCTTCATCATCGAATAAATCATCTTCATCGTCATCATCATCTGATAAATCAGTATCTTCTGGATCATCATCATTATAGTCAATCGCATCTTCATCATCATTGATAAAGGCATTTACTTTCTTACGTTTACGACGTGGTTGATTTTCTTCATCTTCATCATCTAAGCCATGATTTAATTCTTCATCAATTGAATCAATAGCATACCATGAACGTAATCCCCAACGATTTTCACCTAAAGAGATAAAGCTACCATCAATGTTTAAATCCGTATAGAATTGAGCTAAAGATTCGCGAATTTCCAAATCTGATTTTTCTAAAAAAACTTGGATTTGATTGACTAAATCAGTAAAGTCCATTACATCTTCACGTTGCTCTAAAATTGCATGAGCCACTTCAATCATTGAAAGCTCATTTTTGTTCATTCCTTCAAATACGCTTAATTCCACTCAAGACACGTCCTTTCAAAGTCTACGATTAATCATACAAAAACTTTTGCAAAATTGCAATTTAATCTTGAAAAAAATTTAAAAAAACTGACTATATTTCTTTAAATTCTAAGTGAAGCTGATATTTTCCAATCGAGTTTTCTTCACCAGAAAATAATTCATAATAAATATCTACTTTTCCACTTAGCGGATTCTCAGCGAAATGGACACTTAGCTGATGTGTTTGATTGGTTAACACCATGATACCATAGGGCGTTTGGTAATTACTCTGAGTCACAAGCTTAGGATGAAAAATCAGTTTTGTTTTCTGAATACCATTTCTTGTTAAATGAATCGAACCCTCACTTGTCAACTTAATCATCACTGTAATTGGCTGTTGGTCTTCTCCATCTTCTTCATATCTGATATACCAATTTTCTCCTACTCGCACTGCTTGCCCCATACTTTCATGCAGAAAACTTTGATGATGATTATCTTGAGAGATTTTTGTTCTTAATTTGACACTGACTGGAATGCCGTTTTTTGCTAATTTCACTATATATATTCCTTTCATTCATTTATCTAATACTATTTTTACCACAATTCAGGAAATTTTTCTAACAATCAGGTATAATAAAACGAGAAGAATGTTATATCCAAAGGAAGTGTTACTGTGGAGTATATCCAATTAAGTCATAACCATTATACAAAAGAAACTTTATTGCTACCTTTTGCCTTTACCGATTTAGTAGCCAAGATTAGTGGTGAAACCAAGCAAGCTTATCTTCATACTTGGCAAACCGACCCACTTGTCATTTTAGGCATGCGCGACCAACAACTACCGCAATTTTTTGAAGGGGCAAAATATCTGAATCAACAAGGTTATCTAACCGTCATTCGTAATGCAGGTGGTTTAGCTGTTTTAAGTGATCCAGGTATCTTAAATGTGACGTTGGCCTTTCCAAAAGATGGGATAGCTTCTATTGATGCGGCTTATGACGTGATGTTTGCGTTAACCCAAAAAGCCTATCCCAATGTAAAAGTCGAAGCCAAAGAAATAGTTGATTCCTATTGTCCAGGAAAATATGATTTAAGCGTCAACGGACAAAAGATTGCGGGAATTGCCCAACGTCGGGTCAATCAAGGAATTGCAGTCATGATGTATCTAGGCTTAAATGGTGACCAACTCAAACGTGGTCAACTGATTCAAAACTTTTATGAAATTGCTGGCATAGCTAAGGTTCCTGAAAAAGAATTTCCACATGTTCGTCCGGCTTCCATGACCACTCTTGAAGCGCTAAATCAAACACCTTACACAACTCAAGAAGTCATCAACCACCTAAAAGAAACACTGCATATTCAACAAGAGATGCATGACGGTGCATTCATCGCGAACTTTGGGTTAACCGACGAATTAAATCAACGTTTCCAATCTATGCGAACCAGAAACCAAAAATTACAGGAGGAACTTTTATGACAATACCTTATCGCAATCAAGTATTACCAAAAGAAAAAGTCTTTCGCGATCCTATCCATACGTATGTGCATGTGCAATCACAAGTTATCTGGGACTTAATCAATGCTAAAGAATTTCAACGATTAAGACGTATCAAGCAATTAGGTACTTCCTCATTTACCTTCCATGGTGCGGAACATAGTCGTTTCTCCCATTCTTTAGGCGTCTATGAAATTGCACGAAAAATTTGTGATATTTTTGAGAATCATTACACGATAGAGAAAATTGGTGCGAATGGTTGGAACCCAGAAGAAAGGCTCGTTACTTTATGTGCGGCTCTATTACATGATGTTGGTCATGGTCCCTATTCACATACCTTCGAACATATTTTCCATACCAATCACGAAGAAATTACCGTTGAAATCATTACCAATCCACAAACAGAAATCTATCAAATCTTAAAGCGAGTAGGTCCTGATTTTCCTGAAAAAGTGGCCAGCGTCATCCAAAAAACTTACCCAAATCCTCAAGTGGTACAAATGATTTCTAGCCAAATTGATGCTGATCGGATGGATTATTTATTGCGCGATGCTTACTATACAGGAACCGAGTATGGTACTTTTGATTTAACCCGAATTTTAAGAGATATTCGTCCATGTAAAGAAGGAATTACTTTTTCAATTAGTGGCATGCATGCGATTGAAGACTATATTATTAGTCGTTATCAAATGTATATGCAAATCTATTTTCACCCAGTTTCACGTGGGATGGAAGTGGTCTTAGAACATCTATTAAATCGTGCTAGCCGACTCTACCAAAGTAATCCTCATTATTTTGGACGCGAAAATTGTCTATTATTGCCTTTTTTAAATGCACAATTTACCTTAGATGATTATTTGCAATTAGATGATGGCGTTTTAACCACATATTTCCATTATTGGTGTAATGATAAAGATCCAGTTTTAAGTGATTTAGCCAAACGTTTCTTAAATCGCAAACCTTTTAAATCTATTCAAGTTCAGGCTATAAAACAAGAAAAGTTAATCGAACAAATGAAAACTTATGTGGAACATGTCGGCTATTATGCAAAATATTATACCGCCATCCATTCAAGTTTTGACTTACCTTATGATTTATATCGTCCTGATAGTTCAAAAGTACGGACGCAAATCGAATTACAGCAGCCAGATGGTACACTTGTCGAATTAAGTCAAGTCAGCTCACTGGTACGGGCACTTTCTGGACAAGGTCAAGGAGATGACCGCTTCTATTTTCCTAAAGAAATGGTTGACCAAACGCTGCAAGACAATTATGATTTATTTTATGAAACCTACAATCAGTTTAATCAACATATCCATAATAACAAACTGGTTGAATAACTTATAGATTGGAGATTATCATGGCAATTAAATTAATCGCAATTGATATCGATGGTACTTTAATTAATGACAAACATCAAATCACCCCAGAAGTACATGAGGCCTTACAAAAAGCGAGAGAACAAGGCGTAAAAGTGGTGCTATGTACGGGCCGCCCTTTACCTGGTGTTACGAATTATCTAAATGAATTGGAATTATTCACTGGTGAAGATTATGTCATTTGTTATAATGGTTCCCTTGTCCAAAATACCTTAACCAAAGAAATCATTGTCGAATTTGGACTAACCTTGGATGATTATTTAGAAATGGAATATTTAGCGCGCAAAGTTGGCGTACATTTCCATGCGACTGGTTTAGAAACAATGTATACCGCTAATCGCAATATTAGTAGTCACACTGTCCGTGAAGCTTATTTAGTCAACATGGATTTATGCTATCGAACACCTGAAGAAATGACTGAAGATATCAAAATTGTCAAAATGATGATGATTGATGATGCAGAAGTGTTAGATCAAGGAATCGCGCAAATACCAAAAGAATATTTCGAACGCTATACAATGGTTAAAAGCTCTCCTTACTTTTTTGAAATTTTGAATAAACAAGCCGACAAAGGAGCTGCTTTAAAACATTTAGCACAGCATTTAGGTATTAAACAAGAAGAAGTGATGGCCATTGGGGATAATGAAAATGACCTACCAATGATTGAATTTGCTGGAATCGGAGTGGCCATGGGTAATGCAACTGAAAATGTTAAACAAATTGCTAATGTCATTACCGCAAGCAATAACGAACATGGCGTGGCTCAAGCTGTCGAAAAATATGTCTTAAATTAAGAAAATAGGAGTGAACCAACTTTCCGGTCCACTCCTATATTTTTTATTTTTGATTCGCCTTCATCCATTTTTGTACGGCCCAACGATGACTCCCGCGTTTTAATAAAAGCATCGCATCATCAGCCGTTACCCATTCAATTTGATTATTATCTTCTAATGGCGCACCAATAGAACAATAAGCATCAATCACATAAAAGTATGCTGGATGTCTGAAATAAATATCGCGATGACTGGAGTAAAAATATTCTGTTGCTTCTCCAAGGTATTCCCCGACTTGTACTTCAAATCCTAATTCTTCAATCATCTCTCTTTTTATCGCTTCTTGATGATTTTCGCCTTTTTCAATGCCTCCACCTGGTAAAAAATACGCTCCATTTGGCGCTTGAATAATGACTAATTCTTGTTTTTCATTAACCACAATCCCATAGGCCCCAAATCGATCTTGATAGTTTTTATTTGCTAATTTTACCCCAAAAACCGCTTCTTTCATTTTACTCATTCTCCTTAATTTCTAATCTTTTTATAATTGCTTTGATTGTACTTGATATCGCGAATATGTGCAAGTTACATAACAATATTTGTAAATCATTATTGTTGTCATATCTGTTTTTTATATGCTATTATATACATGAAGATTTTACGAAAAACAACAAAATCTTAATTAAATTTGAAAGGATGATTCTTTATGAAAATGGCACATACTTGCGTGCGCGTTAAAGATTTAGAAGCTTCAGTTAAATTTTACCAAGAAGCATTTGGATTTGAGGAAAGTCGTCGTCGTGATTTTCCTGAACATAAATTCACCCTTGTCTATCTAACTTTACCAGGTGATGACTATGAATTGGAATTAACCTATAATTATGATCATGGTGCTTATAACTTAGGTGATGGATATGGTCATATCGCGATTAGTTCTGATGATTTAGAAGGATTACATAAAACGCATGAAGAAAAAGGGTTTGAAGTCACTCCATTAAAAGGTTTACCTGGAACTGAGCCTTCATACTACTTCATCATTGATCCAGATGGCTACAAAATCGAAGTCATTCGTGGATAAATCATAGCATAAAAAGGGGCTGACCCATTAGTCCCTTTTGAATCCAAAAATCGAAGGCACCCGTGAAAGATGCCTTCGATTTTTGGATTTTTTGGATGAAATATAGAGGATTTTCCCCCTA
>NZ_JBQKFH010000035.1:0-27057 GCF_052119425.1 Enterococcus cecorum | reverse complement strand
TAACGAAAGAATTCAGGCAAAAACAAAATGGATGCCACCTGCAAAGTACAGGTTAGCATCCTTGTGTTCCGCCTAGTTCATATATGTGTCCAGGATTCTGGGTACATATCAGTCTAGCCGGGATTTTTTGTATTAATAAATTCTAAAGTATAGGTTGGAAGGAAACAGTCAATGTATCGCCAATGTTTTTTTGTAGTTCTTGATGAATATCTTTGCGGACGCCGAGAATATAACAGACACTGCCATCTGGATTTTTTACCCCCATATTGACAATGCTACCTTCATAATAGACCATTTCAAAATAGACTCTGACCTTTAAGCGACCTTTGCCGAAGTATTCTTTAATATTGACGGGCACGCGGACATAAGCGCCCCCCTTGCCCACTTCAGACGCTTCAATCACACTGGTAAATTGATAAGCGGATTCCTGGGGAGAAAAGTGAGTATAATTTGTGAAATCTTGTATTGAATCCATTATCATATCCTTTCAAGCTAATCTTGACGCAGAATTTTTTCCATTTTTTTGCCTTTTGCGAGTTCATCAATTAATTTATCTAAATATCGAATTTGTTGCATCAATGGGTTTTCGATATCTTCTACACGATAGCCACAGATAACGCCCTTAATAAGTTTTGCGTTAGGATTGATTTGTGGGGCTTCTTGAAAGAAAGTTTGATAATCGACTTCCTTGTCTAATTGTTGTGCAAGTTGTTCTGGTGTGTAGCCTGTTAACCAACAAATAATTTCATCGACTTCTGCTTGGGTGCGGTTTTTGCGCTCAGCTTTTTGAACAAGTAGGGGATAGACACTTGCAAAATTCATCTTATAGACACGTTCCATATTTTTAGCCATTTATAATTTCTCCTATTTGACTACGCTATATTCATCAATTGTCTTGCCATTTTCATCTTTTAAGACTAGCCAGCTGTTTGTTCCGGCAAAGTATAGAAAATGTCCGACCTCATTGACGCTTTTTAAGATAATATCTTCAGTTGTGACATTATCCTTGATTTTATCCGCTTGTTCTTGACGCAAGGTTAAAGCGAATCGCGCACCAAAGCCAAGTGAACCATCTTTATTTAATGGCGCTTCAGGCATTAAAGTCGCACCCGCTAAAATACGAAATTCATTGCGCTTTTGCCAGTAGACTGTGGCTTTACTATTGAAATCATCAACATAAAAGGGAATCGTTGCAAATTCTTTTTTAAAACGATGTTGCGCTTTTTGTCCGAGACGTTTTGGTTTGCCATCAAATTGAATCGCAAAAGGTCGTAAAATAGCTGTGATTTGTTCCACGATTGGCTGGTATTCTTTTTGATAATGCGCTGGAATGGCATATTCGCCTTTGAAAAATTCATTGGCAATGACTCGTCTAAAAATCTTCATTTCTGCCTCTTGAAGTTGGATAGCTAGGCAGCGGTGCATTTCTTCTGGCAGTGCTTCGGTCATCAAGTGCCACTTGCCTTTTTTATCGGTGTACAGTTGAACCACATCTGCTTGTACAGCTTCAAAAATGGGTAAAAATTGGATAGTCAATTTCTGGTCAGGGGTTTGAATTTGGGCTGTGCTTTCTTGAATTTTTAGTGTTAATTCCATTGATTTCCTCCAAATGTCATTTTCTTTTATATTATCAAGTTTTATCTTACAATGCATGAAAAATGCTTAGCTGTCTTGACTTTTAAAAAATTTTTCCATTAGAATATAAGAAATAAGTTTTGTTGGTTATCTATTTTACGAGGAGTGATTGGATGAAAAATCAAAAGGATGCACGTGCGTTGTTGGTCTTTTCAATGGCGATTTTTGGAACATTAGGGTTATTTGTCCGTAATATTCAGCTATCTTCAGGGGCTTTGGCGTTTTATCGGGCCATTTTAGCAGCCGTGTTAATTGGTGGCTTTTTATTCGTTACTAAGCAAAAAATCCAGGTGAAACAGTTCAAAAAGGAGTTGCCAATCCTACTTTTATCTGGGGTTGCGATGGGTTTCAACTGGATTTTACTTTTTGAAGCGTATAAGTATACTACGGTTTCGATAGCGACTTTAAGTTATTACTTTGCACCGGTATTGGTTACGCTTGCCTGTCCATTGTTGTTTAAAGAAAAGATGACGGCGAAAAATTGGCTTTGTTTTATCATGTCGACATTAGGAATTGTGTTGATAACAGGAATAGGTGATTTTAGTCAAGGAAAGTCCAATATTGTAGGGATTCTTTTTGGATTAGGTGCTGCTTGCTTTTACGCGACAGTTATTTTGCTTAATAAGTTTATCAAAAATGTAGGCGGCATCCAGCGAACCTTCTTACAATTTTTATCTGCAATTTTGATTTTAATCCCTTATGTTGGCTTTACGAGTGGGTTTTCATTAGGCAAGTTAACTACAATAGGGTGGATTTGCCTTTTAATTGTTGGTTTAGTACATACGGGAGTGACCTATTGTTTTTACTTTTCAGCGTTAAAAGAGCTTCCTGGACAAAAAGCAGCGATACTAAGCTATATTGATCCTTTAGTGGCCGTTTGTATCTCCGTCTTTATCCTTGGCGAACCATTAACACTTTTACAATTTGTCGGAGGAGCTTTGATATTAGGTTTCACACTATGGAATGAATTATAGAAAATACGGCACAGATGTTTGAATTCTGCGCCGTATTTGTATAGAGATTATTTTTGCATTTGATCTACTAGTTGTTCTAAACCAGTTAAGGATTGGTAACCATAACCGAATAGATAGTTATAATCCACCGCATAGATTTGTTTGTTTTTAATTGCCTTCATACTTTGTAGCTTAGGATTTTTTAATAGAGCATCGATGACTTCTTGACCACTGATACTTCCTGGAATACTTGACCAGTCACCGACAATTAAGACATCTGGATCGGTTTGAATTAAGGTTTCTTCACTCACATCGCCTTTTTGGTCTTTAAACACATTGTCCACCTTAATCATTTTAAACATATCGTTAAAGAACGCTTCGTCATGAGCGGCATAAACGACCACTTGACTAGGATCAGACATGTGTAAGTATGCAAAAGTCTGTGTTTTTTTATCTTTTACTTTCGCTTCTAGTTTGGTTTGACGGGCTTTGATTTCTTTGCTGAAAGATTTGGCCTTGTCTTCTACATTAAAGATTTTACCAAGATTTTCGATATCTGAATAAATAGAATCAAAAGTCGCACCGGTGATAGATGATTCTAAGACATAAGTTGGAATGCCCATTTCATTTAGTGAATCGACCGTACCGACACCCCAGTCTTGATTATCAAATAGTCCACCACGCCCATAGACTAAATCTGGATCAACACTTAGCGCGGTTTCTTTGCTGATGTAGCTGTTTCCTAGGTCTTTGAGTTCTTTAAATTCTTTGGCGACACTTTCATCGGCTACCCCAAAAGTGGCACCAACGCCGGCAATATTATCTTTGAGTCCAAGATGTAGCAAAAGTTCGGCAGCTGGACGGGTATTGGCCAAGACTTTTTTCGGTTTGCTTTGATAGGTTTCTTCTTTTTTTGTCCATTTGCTGCCACCTTCTGCTTTGGTGACATTTTCAATAGTAAGAGGATAGTGTGCCTCTGATTTTGTTTCTTGTTTTGATTGTGTATTGCCACAAGCAGCCAGTAAAAATGTCGCTGTAGTTAGCGCAAGTAAGGTTAATTTTTTCATGTTTTTCTCCTTCCATAAACTTTTATTGACGGTGTTCAGCAGCTAGACTTTGTGAAATTCGCCCTCCCGAATGAGAAAATCTTCTTTCATCCGATTTTCTCATCGGAAGGTAAGCACACGAATTTCTTCAAGTCTGCCCAAGCTGCTTCACAACCTTTATTTATAATAATAAAATCCTAATTGTTGGGTGATTGGGTTTTGATAGATTTTGCATTTGACACCGTAAACTTCCTCAATTAAGTCTTCGGTCAATATTTCTTCGGGTTTACCGTGTGCAAGAACATGTCCTTGCTTTAAGACATAAAGTTCATCACAATAACGGCAGGCATCTTCCAAACTGTGTAAAGCAGCTAATATCCCAATACCTAGATTTTTGACAATTTCCATGATTTCCAACTGATACCGAATATCCAAGTGGTTACAAGGTTCATCTAAAATCATAAATTGTGGCTCTTGCGCGATGGCTCTAGCAAGGATCACCCGTTGTTTTTCGCCACCAGATAAGGACAAAAAGCTACGATCTTGATATTCCAACAAATTTGTCTTGTTTAAAGCTAGCTCAACAATTTGTAAATCTTGCTTATTTTCTTGCTCTAAAAGTCGCTTATGGGGAGTACGTCCAAGCATAACCATTTGTTTGACCGTTAAATCAAAACTGAGTTCATTAAACTGACTAACCACACTTAAATTTTGGGCAACCTTTTTTTCAGAACTATGCAAAATATTGAGTTCATCTAAATAAATTTCCCCGCTATCTGGTTTGAGTGTTTTATAGATGGTTTTCAGTAAGGTAGATTTTCCGCTACCATTCGCTCCGATTAAACCGACAAATTGGCCGTCTTTAGTCTTTAAAGAAATATCTTCTAGGAGAGTGCGTTGTTTGATGCTGAAATTTAAGTGTTCAATGGATAATTTCATAAGCTACCCTCCAAAGTTGTATTGTTTCTTTAAAATAATGTAAATGAAAATCGGCGAACCAATCATGGCGGTGATGATGCCGATGGGTAATTCAACACCCTTTAAGATAGAGCGGGCTAAAACATCTGCCCAAATCATAAATAGGCTGCCTGATAAAGCGGATAATGGCATTAATAGGCGATGATCTGAACCGGTCATTCCGCGGACAATATGCGGGATAATCAGTCCCACAAAGCCAATCATTCCTGAATTTGCGACAATAATACTGGTTAAAAGTGCTGCTAAAATCATGTAGACTTTGCGATAAAAACTGAGCTTAATGCCTAATGTGGTCGCAACTTCATCGCCAAGTAACATCGCATTTAAAATTCGTGCTTGTAAGATAAAAAAGAGCGTTAAGCCACAGACAATGAGACTGACTAAAGGTAATTTTTGCCAACTTGCACTGGCTAAACTACCCATGGTCCAAAAGGTAACGGTCTTCATGCCTTCTGCGTTATTAGCGAGATAGATGATGAGATTTGACAAAGCACTGCATAAGGAACTAATAATCATCCCTGAGAGTACGAGTTTTGTGGAAGTCATTTTCGAATCGACACTTGCCAAGAGTAAGACAAAGATACTGGCGAAAATAGCTCCGATAAAGGCCCCAAATGCTAAGCCAAATTGAAAGACCAATGCCCCACCACCAAAACCGACCAAAATCGCAAAGGTAGCGCCTAGTGATGAACCAGAAGAAATACCTAAAATATAGGGATCAGCCAATGGATTTTGGACGACAGCTTGCATCACCGCGCCACTAATTGCAAGTCCCATCCCTACAAAGATAGCTAAGAGTGTTCTAGGTGCCCGGACAAACCAAATAATATTTTGATCTGCCAATGAAAGCTGTTCGACATTTCCTAGATGCCCGTTGGAAAGCTTATATAGTAAGATTTGATAGACCTCACTGACTCTGATATCGGCTTGTCCCTGGGTTAGTGCAAAGCCAACAGATAAGATAATCAGAGCTAGAAAAACAATCCCAAGTGCCCCAAAAACGAAGCGATGGCTAGACTTTTTCATCTATATCGCCTCCTTGTTGGCAAAAAGTGCTTGATTACGAGTATGGAATTTCTCATTATGGGAAGAAACCATTTCAAAACTGGCGGCTGACTCATCGAGATATTGTTTGATTTGATTAACTGCATGTACGCTGTCATTAAAAGCACCGGTGAGTAAATTCACTTTGCCAGGATAATATTGGATATCGCCTGTCGCAAAAATGCCCATTTCACTAGTAATGCTTGGTTGTTGGCAGTCCAGTGCATACTCGTTATGCCACTTTAAGTCAAAAGAACAATTTTTAAACAGACTATCATCATGTTCATAGCCGTGCTGAATGAGTAAATAATCCGCAGAAAGAGTGTGAACAGCGCATTTTACTTGGAGTTTTTGACCTTGTTGACGGATTTCTTCAATTGTATCGCAATAGTAAACGGGAATGCCTAGTTCAGACAGTTTGCGAACTTGGCTTTCGTGTCCTTTTAGCTTTTCTCCACGATAGGAAACTGTGACCTTTGCACCAAATTCATGCGCTTCAATCGCGTAATCCACCGCACTATTGCCGCCTCCAGAAACCAATAATTCTTTTCCTTTGATAAGATTTGGATCTGGAAAATGATAAAAGATTTTGTCCTGGACGGCTTTTGTTAGTGAGACGGTTAATTTCTTTGGCGTATAGATTCCTCCGCCAATCGCCAGTAAAACGGTTTTTGCTTTCAGGGGAGTAGCTTGATTGCTATGTAAAAGAAAAGTATCCTCAACTTTCTCGATTTTGTTAATTTTTGTATTTAAGTAGATATCGGGCTGGAAAGTTTTGGCTTGCTCGATTAAGTGCTTTTGAATTTGTTTGCCTTTGCTTGGAGGAAGTGCGCCTACATCCCAAACCATTTTTTCAGGGTAGAAGCTTAACTTGCCACCTAGATGATCTAAAGCTTCAACTAAGGCAATTTTCATATCACGCAAACCAGCATAAAAACTAGCGTAGAGACCAGCTGGACCACCACCGATAATCACACAATCATAGGTAGGTTGCATTATATCTCTTCCTTTCGAATAAGGTAGGTTTATATTGTTTATTTGTGAATATTTTTGCAATTGATAATCATTCTCATTTAGTTGAGATTATTATAAAAAAATCTATTTTATTTGTAAACCAGTTGCCAACAAATAAGAATCGTTCTAAATTAAAGAAGAGGCCGTGAAGCAGCTTGGGCAGACATGAAGAAATTCGTGTGCTTACCTCCCACTGAGAAAATCGGATGAAAGGAGATTTTCACAAGTGGGAGGGCGAATTTCACAATGTCTAGCTGCTGAACGCCGTAGATTAAAGATGTGAGCCGGGTCGACCAGCTCCAAGCAGCTAAGGTTGTCCGGAATGGCAGGGAAATCCATCGGGTATTAAGATTTTCCTAGACAGGCCGGATTAGATGCAAGTAGCAAAAAAATAATGATAGAAAAAAAGGAAGTGGTAAGTGATGAAAACTTTATTTGTTGGCGATTTACATTTACAACAGGCGCTGATTTTGCCTAAGGTAGCAAAAGTGGTGGCGCAAGAAAAGATTGAACGCGTGATTTTTACTGGTGATTATGTTGATGCTTGTGGTCAAAAGAACAATTCAACATTATTTTTATCAGCTTTGGACTTATTAAAAGAATTTAAGGAAGAACATCTGCAAAAAGGAATTGAAGTTGTTAATTTAGTGGGCAATCATGATGCACCTTATATGATTGATCGACGCAACCACTATACTTCAGAAGATCCTGAATTAATCCTAGCAGTCAAAAAACGACTTTATGGTTTAGGATTGCAGGTTGCTTTTCAGTTAGATGATTATCTTGTGAGTCATGCAGGCTTTAATGAAGATTTTGAGGTAGAGGATTGGAACTTTGAGACGATGACCGAGGAAGAACATAAAGCGAAATTATACGAATATCAGACACATGTGGGTTATATCCGGCGTGGACGATTTCCATATGGTTCGCCAATTTGGTCTGACTTCATGGAAACAACCTTACATACCAACCCCAAATATCCTAAGCAAGTGGTCGGTCATACACCGCAAAAAGCCATTCAATTAGGAAATATTATTGGAATTGATACTTTTTCGAATAATTATATTTCCGAACAAGGTTGGCAATTGATTGGTAATGGTGATTTATTGTGCTATGAGGAAGGTCAGTTTAAAGTGATTCCGACTGATTGGCAAAGTGAAGCAACGATAAAAGGATTAGAAAAGCTATTTTGGCCGGGAGAGTGAGCCTAGATGATTCTAACGCAAGAAATATTAGAGATATTAAAGCAATATACGAGTGTCATTACTAGTATGGATACCAAAAAAGAACTTCAAGAAAAAACGCTCAACCGTAAGGAAATAACAGAATATTTAAGAGCTAAGTATGGCGAAGAGATTACCTATAGACGAGTTATTCGCTCCTTAGATCATTTATTAGAAAGTGAGGCGCTTTTGCCTAGCTCGCAACAAATGATTGGGATAATCGGAGCAAAAAAGCGAAAAAGATATTATTATAAAAATAGTATCAGCGATGTGGAGTTAAAGTATTTCATCGATTGTGTGATGCATTCCAAAATATTCCGTAAAGAGCAAGCCAGTAGTTTGGCCAAAAGACTCCAATCCCTTTCAAATCGGAATGTATTTAAACTAACTCCGTATGTGAATGAAAGTTTTGGTGAACAACGCTTTTTCTTGACGCATAATGTGTTGGAAAATGTGATGAAAATTCAAGAGGCAATTGATAAAAGACAGTATATTGCGTATGACTGGCATGTCTATGAGTCCGATGGTAAGCAGATTGTTTTGCGGGAGATGGGACGTAAAATAATCAAGCCATATTTCTTATTATTAAATGATCATCGATACTTTGTATTCGGTCGCCATAAAGATATGAATGAAATCTATACGCATAGTGTGGATTTGATGGGTAATATCGCATTAGTTTCTCCTAAAGACGTTAAGGATAATGGAAAAGACCCGGTAGCTAGAATCAATCGTGGAAAATATATCTTAAATCATCCTTATATGATGGGCGGTGAAGTGAATCGTTATCGTTTAAGAGTCCAAAGAGAATATTTTTCCAGATTAGTTGACAGCTTCTCTCATGAAATTGAAATCATTCCAGGAACTTTAACCGATACAGAAGTGGAAGTGTATATCAAATCTTCAAAGTTGGGACTACGTTATTGGTTATTGCAACATTATCAAGTGGCGGAGTTAATTGAGTGTAAAGATCAGGAGTTATTAGCCGATTTATCAGAAGCTGTCGAAAAATTATATAAAAGATATCATTTAAAAGCCTAAAAATCGAAATTTTTTTCGATTTTAGGCTTTTAATGACCGTTTGGGGCATTAAAAATCAGTACAATATAAGTATCAAAGCGCTTTGAAATAATTAATTGGAGAAATGGCATGGCAAAAGATACAACCAGACCAAAAGCGATTGATTTAATTGTTTCAAATGAGATAAAAAAATATTTAAAAAATAATTCTTCTATGGACAAGCCCGCAAAAAAGAAAGCGGTTTATGAAGGGGTTGCTAGGAATAATCGCCAAATTAGTCAGAAGATGGTTCGGGTGACATTAGATAATCTTTTGCAATATGAAGATTATGTCAGTCGAAAAAATAAAGATTTGCGAACGATTCATTCTACAAAAGGCGATAGTTTGGAAGAGATGAAGACCGATCTTTACTATCAGCCGACTATTTTAGATGAAGAGCTACAGATTTTTATTGATTTACTAGCCGCATCCCCATTATTTACAAAGCAACAAAAAGATGATTTGATTTTGAAATTAAAATTAGCATTGAATGACGAACTAGTAGAGATTAAACCTCATTCTGTGCAAACGTTATTTACTGAAAGTGCAGTTAAAACAAGTTTAATTGAAAATCTAGTACAAATCCGTTTGGCGATGGAAAGTAAAAGAGCTATAGATTTCACATTTTGTGGGTATGAATATTATGGGAAAGAAACGCGGTTAATTTTGAAGAACCAACGAGAAATCACGCAAGCGCAACCCCAAGCAGTCTATTTAAAAGATGACTATTATTATGTGGAAGTCAAATTTTCGGGTTCGAATAAAAAATATAATTACCGTGTCGAACTGATGAAAGATATTCAGATAACTAAAACTACCTATACAATCGATCATTCGAATTTTGACAATCTTAAAGCCAATCGTAGTGACTATTATCCGTTAATGATGGGCGGAAAAGTGGAAAATTATATTTTGCGTATTAAAAAGGAAGATTTGACCCGTTTAATTCGTCTGTTTAATAGTGAAGTTCGTTTATATACAAAGGAAAAAGAGTATTATGATGTTGAAATACGCGCCACCAAAGAAGGGATGTTACGCTGTTTGCTACTCAGTCCTGATATTGTGCAAGCCTTTGTGATTCCTGAAAGAGGACAAAAACAAATGAAAAATAAAATTCAAAATTTACTGGATGATTTGAAAGTAGAGATAAATAAAGTGCAAAAAAGTTTTTTTGATAACGAAAACAATCTCTTTATTGAACCAAAATGACGTATAAGGGCATTCTTGTTTGGTATAACTAAGCATGTAAGGTGATTACAGAAATGATACATAAAGAAGGCGTTAGTATGAAAGGTGTAGCTTAATTGTAAGAACGGGCGAATGCAGTTGTCGAAGTCGTACCATGAAAAGTTGGTGAAGTAAAGAGAATTCATAAGCAATGTTGCGAGGATTAAGATTGTTTGGATAAAATTCTTTATTTGGAGATGATAGTTATGCTAAAAGTAGAAGATTTCTTAGATACAAGACTATATAAAGAGTATAAAGATACTTATGTAGTGGATAAAATGCTAAAAAATTATTTTAAAGGTCAGGTTCCAGATGGCATAAAAGTCCCTGCTAAAGTTCATTCTGTACCTTTAAAATCATATGAGGATGTTTATAAATGGGATATAAATAACTTTCAAGAAATTCTCGCATTAAAATCATTGCCTGGCGTAACAGAAGAGGATTTATGGGCGATTGCTTATGACGTATACATTGATCCGGATGGTTATGATATAAGAGAAAGAAATGGTGTACCATGTTCAGCAGATGCCTTACTTTCCTTTAAGAGAATCTATACAATGTACGGCTATACAGAAAAAATGATAGCGGAGTATGAAAAATATCGTAAGTATCCAATTTTTCATTTTCCAAAAGAGAAAAACGGTATTAATATGTCGCGCGCTGCTGTTTTTGGTGACCGCATCGATTCCACTTTATTAGATTTGAAAGTTTATTATGAAAATGGTAAAAATGCGGATGAATGCCGTTTGAAAAATGCCTTTAAATTAAACAATACCGCTTTATTTTTGAACTCTTTTAATAGTTTTGCGGAATTAGTTGAATGGTTAGGTGTTAGAGGTAGTTTTGTTAACGATCAGGATGAAGTGTTTGATTTGGAAATTGGAAACGCTAGTATTCTGATAAATTATCATCCAGAATCAGACTGGAAGTGGTCGGATAATTATTATAAACATGTAAAAAGTGCGATAGATAAATACATGGAGTTGAAAGTCGATAAAAAATAAGTCATTTGAAAATTAAAAGCGAGATGTAGGGTAATCTATTTATTATGTAGAATTCAAATGTCCAGGTTCAAATAAAAAGCTTCATTACCGTGTCGAATGGATGAAGAATATTCTGATGTTCACGAATCATTTTCATTTTAGTATTGATTATTTTGATTAGTTGGTGTATTTATGAAGCAGGCATTTGAATCATCCTTTCTGGGAGTGTTATTTAGTCAACTTCATTCTACCAGAAACGAGGGATTCAAATGCTTTTTTGCTTTTTGTTGAAATATCAATACTTTTAAGTGAAATTTAGATAAAACTTTTTGAATTAACAAAAATAGTCTAAAAGTGTTCATTAGGCTATTTTTTACTATGTAATAGCGTTAATATAGGAGGTCTATTATGCAACAAACTTTTGATTATTATCTTACCCTGAATGAAAGTATGGATTTTGAGACGATGAGGAGTATTCATCATGAGATTTTGTCACAAGCCGATACACAGGATGAGGACTTTCAATGGATTTGGAACGATTGTATTCATTATGCAATTGAATACAGTCATATTCGTTCGCAATGGCCTTTCATGTCTAAAGAGGAAAAGCAAAATATCGATGCTTCTCGAACAAGTCTGCACAATAACTTGATCGGTTGTTTCTTAAGTTTAGAGCGCTTATTTGAGCAATCGGGATGGCAATATGAAGGGTGGACAGAGCAATTATTTTTACAACAAAAAATTGAAAAAAGAACAAAAGAAGATGTTCAATCGCATCGTCAATGTATTGGCGATTTCTCAAATTATTTATCTTTTGTTTATGCATTAAATAGTAGATAAAAAAACAAAAAACAGTGATAAAATACCCGTAAATGACCAAATCAGGCATTTTGCTAATGTAAGATGAGTCTTGTAAGTGAGAGATAACTGCTTGACTTACAGGAATCTTACAAAGGGGCTGATGTTTGATGAAAGGTACTGTAGAAAAAGGCGTAAAAGAAGAAGTAGCGATGACTTGGGTATGTATGAGCGCAATTGCTAATATGAACCATATCCAACTTAATTATCGTGAATATGAATTGGATAGAGTAGAAGCTTATCGTGACATTTATGATGAACAACGCTTTCACTCCGCTTTAATTACCCTTTCTCCTTATTCTGCGACTCATGAAGCAAAGAAAAATATGAAACTTGGCAAAATGTATCGCTATTTAAGAATGTTTAGTTCTGGAAATACCCAAGTAAAACATGATCAATTACAAGAAAACCAAGTCGTATTTCCAACTGTGATACAACAAAAAGCGAATGAATCAGATTTGCTTTACTTTGATTACTTTGTGCGTGTATTTGAATTAGCAATGAAAAATGAAGTGAAATATTTTGTGCTAGATATTTCAAAATACAAAATCGTAAACGTACAAGCCTTTGTTAAAGAAGTTTTTCAAGTGGTTAAAGCCTTTAAAAATGATTTTGATAGTATTACTTTTGCTTTAGATGAAACTGTTCAAAATCCCCAAGTATACTTAGCCTTAAAATCTGAATTAGATCCTTTTGTTTTTAAAGATTAACTCAATTTAGGTCTCTCCTTTGTGAAGATGGCAAGGGAGAGGCGATGCAAATCAAAGTTTAGGAGGAAATTTCGATGAGTACCAATCCATTATCTGTCCAAAAAAGTGTGAAGCGATATTTGAATGGGCGCCAATTACCTTTCGAAACGGTTGTGAGTGAAAGTGGCGCTTGTTTAGTTGTGAGTTTACTTGATTGTGAAAGTTGCCCTGGGAAATTGCTCGGAGTTGATTTTTATTTTCATAATAACTGTATGGAGGTTAAAGTACACTATTCCGCTACTGCCACGAAATGGATAAGAGAAAGAAAAAATCATTTAGCCGGTCTTTATCGCTTATTAAACTATATTAATGCGATGGTCTGGATGCCAACAAATGATGGAAAACAAGGAGAAATATATCCATATAGTTACTTTTATACCCCACGTTTTACCATTACAGAAGATGGCAGCTATGATTTATGCTGTACTTCGCTCGTTGACTATGATGTATTCAATATGGCCCCGCTAGCAACCCTTGATTATTTCACCGCTGTTGTTCCGGCCTATTTTGAAGAATTAGCCCAACCAATCTTCTTGTCTTTGTTAGATGAAATAACAGTAGAACAAGCAATACAAATAATTCGTGATAAAAATTTATAATTTGTGAGGTGTGATATGGATAATTTGTTGTCTTATGTGATGCAAGGAAAATACCAAGGCGATACGTTACACTTGGTCCCTGGAAAGAAACATCCCCAACCATTTGGCAATCCTTTATTTAAAGGGGCACAATTAAAAGGTCCGGTATTTATTTTGGATCAAGAACAAGTGGATAATCGCTTTTTGAAACTAGATACGATTTCCAAGCGTCATGGGGATAATTTTTACTTACAAGCCGAATATGATGTGAGTTATTCTTCCGTGGTGGAGTCGATTGTGTCTTGTTTTGTCGAAAGTATGGTAGCCGATGCGGATTTTCCTTGTCTGACTTATCGTTTTGAAAAAGTGATTCCTAAAGTCAATGCCCAACCCATCACTGGAACTTCTGCCCCCAATTATGTCCGTGCTGGCTGTTTAGAAAGTGTGCTGACCGACCGTAGTGCCATGGCCTTTGAGAAATATTTGGTCGAATATGATGAATTTGAGCAAGCAATTAAAAATAAAAGTGAAAATCAAGCTATTTTATCAAGTATGATTGCATTTTTCACACGGTTCGGTTTGTCAGAGCAGGCAGCCAAGGCGTTTATTGTGAAGCAAGCCGCTTTTGATTTGTTGCTAGGGAATGAAGATCGTAAAGGTAATAGTACGAATTTTGTTTTCTTAGTTGGTTTTGAAAGTGTTCAACCCTACAATATGGATTTTGGGCGCTGCTTGCGGATCCCTGATTGGAAAGAGCAAATGGAACAAGTCATGCAACGATTCCAAGGGACTGCTGAGTGGCAAGAAATTATTGTAGATTTTAAAGATCAAATCAAACAATCTCATCAACTCGGCATTTTGGGCAATGATTCTTATGCGAAAAATATTGATTTTCTGTTTGAGCAAGGATTTCAACCTTTTCAAATTGACTTTGGATTGTTACAAGAAAAATTAAAGCATTGTGTGGCACGGATTCAAACTTTAGAACCAAAACTAGCCACTTTTGCTCAAGCCAAGGCAGATTTATTATTAGCACTGTTAGCTGATACAGATGCGAAACGTTTGTGGGAGGAAATGCGATGAGAATTATCTTTAAAGTAAGCCAACAAGCAATATTAAGCTTGCAACTAGAGAGTGGGCAGGCAGAATTTTCTAAAGTCATCATCTCGAATCGTCCGTTAGTAGAGGCTTGTTATCCAGCGATTTTAAACAAAAATTACCAAGTAGGTGTTTTAGTTGAAATTTTAAAACTATATACAGGACTATCTGGTAATTTATCCATTTATGATTTGGCAACAACTTTTGATGGTCGTATTCCTTATGTAGAGCTGCATCCAAACTTAACAATCGAATTTCAAGAGGCTTAGGATATCCTATATATGATTTAAAACGGTGAGGTGGTAGTTTGAAAACCTTGTTTATTGGCGATTTACACCTGAAAGCACGCTTGATTTTGCCTTTAGTTGCACAAGTAATTGCTGAACACCAAATTGAGCGACTTGTGTTTATGGGGGATTATTGCGATTTACATGGGCAGACTGAAAATACTAAATTATATGCACAAGAATTGCTTTATTTGCAAAAATGGCAGCAAGGGCAATTAGATGCAGGTGTAGAAATTATTAACTTACTAGGAAATCATGATATTTTTTATTTGTTAGGTGTACCGGCTGAATTTTCTGTGACTGATCGTGGTGCATTTTTCGCTGTTCAAAATTTCTTAGAGAATTTTCAATTGCAAGTGGCTTATCAATTAGATGATTACTTGATTAGTCATGCGGGTTTTAATATCTTGTTTGATTTGGCACCTTGGCATTTGGTACCGTTAAATCAAGCCAGTATTACTGAGCATGAAAAAGAATTAGAAATTTTTGCTAGAGCAGTAGGTCCGATGCGGGGTGGTGGCGATATGGCCGGTTCACCAGTATGGGCTGATTTTAGAGAGTTGGAATTAATTCCCAATGCAGAAATTCCTAAACAAATCGTCGGTCATACGCCACAAGAAGTAATTAAGTTTACCGAGCATGTAATAGGCGTGGATACATTTTCGGTTTATCTTGATATGGATAGTCTGACTTATCAATTCATTGGCAATGGTGATTTGCTTTGCTATGAGGACGGGCGATTTACAGTGATACCGACTAATTGGCAAAGTGAAGCGACGAGAACGGCATTAAGCAAGCTGTATTAATTGATAAATAATGCCTATAAATAGCCTTTATTGGAGTGTCAGTTATCGCTGGCTATTTGGTTCGTTTTGTGTTTGAATGAATTTAAATGGGGTGAGCGTATGGCGAAAATTTACTGTATGAGTGATATTCATGGATGTTTATCCCCGCTAAAGGAATCGTTGTCTTTAATTGATTTACAGCCGGAAGACCTTGGAGATTATGTAGATCGCGGTGTGGCTTCTTGTCAGGTGCTGCAAACGATAATGGATTTTGACAAGCAATATCCAGGGTAAGTCACTGTGTTGTTGGGTAATCATGACGAGTGGTTTTGCGATTGGTTATTTTATCCAACGCAAAAATATGTAGACTATGGGATGAACATGTTTTTTTCTACCATTGAAAGTTTTTTTGATGAAAGGGAGTTCCAGGCGATATTGAACCGCTATAATGATGCACCGAATATTCATGTGGTCCTCTTTAAAAACATACAGAAGAACAGAAAGAAGAGATAGAATGTATTTTGTAGATTTATTAGCCATGACAGATAAAGAAAAATATATCCAAGAATTTGTGAACTTTGCAGAAAAAACATTTTTAGAAGACTCAGCGTTTGGTTTATCAAAAGCGAATTCGTTTCATAAAGATGCAGCGATGGATGGTATACGGCAGACAGTTGCATACTTAGAGACCTTAACCCCTAGATATTCTAACAGATATACTATACATATTGTTCAAGAGAGTTGGGATAATCAAACGCCTTTTGATTCAGCTTATGTTAAGGATGAAAATGATTCTAGTACCTATTGTTTTGATTCTGCACCGTGGGAAGAGATATTAGGATTTAGAGTGAATGAAGACGAGCTTGCAAAGTATACACAAGAGTATTATGTAGTATTAGTTTTATGGGAACTCACTTTTTACGGATATGATGAAGAAACTGTTCAAAAAAATATAAATAAAACAACGGACGAAAGTGAAATACAATCATTATTATCCAATCCAAATTTTTCTGACGTTTTTAAAAATATGGCTGAAAAAGGATATAAAGAATACAAAGATAAGTCAAATAATTCTGTATTTGAGTTAGAGACAGATATAGGTAAAATTATTTATGAGGTTGATGAGTTAACTAAGAATGTAACGATTAAATCCATAGAAATGTAATGATAGGTATTATTCTTCCTTTATCAAGAGAACATAAAAATAATCAAAATTCAATCTTCTTTTTGCGTTCAATCGCTTCAACTTGTCCTTTGGTGAGTGGGTGAAATTGAACCATCTTTCGTTTTAGTATATCTATTTCATGAAAGTCCATCTCTTTGCCTCCGTTATCATCATCTCTAAATGTATAGTATGAATTTACAATAAAACAAAAAGTGACACGGTGATAAACTTCGCCATGTAATGCTGCATCCCCAGATTGATGCTTGATTGCGTAAAGAATGAGGGAATGGCTTCTTCTTTTGCTTTTTGATTGTTATAAGTGAGGTTAAACTTCTGTCAGCACTTTCAAAATTACTGAAAGAAAATGATATAATAAGTGTTGAGGTGAGCGTATGGCGAAAATTTACTGTATGAGTGATATTCATGGATGTTTATCCCCGCTAAAGGAATCGTTGTCTTTAATTGATTTACAGCCGGAAGACCGAGTGATTTTTCTTGGAGATTATATAGATCGCGGTGTGGCTTCTTGTCAGGTGCTGCAAACAATTATGGACTTTGAAACGCGTCATCCTGGCCAAGTAACGGTGCTGTTAGGCAATCATGATGAATGGTTTTGTGACTGGCTATTTGAACCGGAAAGTGCCTATGTCGGATATGCGATGAATATGGGAATTGAGACGATTGAAAGCTTTTTTACTGAGCATAACTTCCAAGCTATCTTAAATAGTCAAGGCGATGCACCCAATATCCATGTACGTTTACAAGCAATTGAAGAAAAATTACGGGAAAATCTTTTAAACGCTCCTGAGCATCAAAAATTATTGACTTGGTTGAAACGTAAGTATCAGTTTCCGCGTTATGTCGAAACGCCTACGCAAATTTTTGTTCATGCGGGCGTGGATGAAGAAGCCGGGGAATACTGGAAATCAGCAACGGCTCCAGAAATTTTTACTTGCAAGTATCCATTTACGACGGGAAAATTTTACAAGACGATTATTTGCGGTCATTTTCGTTCGTCCTTCGTTGCAGGCGATGAGGGGTATCTGGGGAGAGTATATTTTGATCAAGCCAGTCATTATTTTATCGATGGTTATGTGAATAAGAGTGGCAAAGTGCCCGTTTTAGTCTATGACACGCAGCGTAATCAGTATACCTCTTTTGAAAAAATAGCTGATACTTGGCATGAATATCGACTAAATGAGCGAGCGAATTAGGAAAGGAAAGAGCGTCTATGAATCAGTTTGAAGCAACCAACAAACGTATTGAAATTTTTGAAGATACTTACCATTTTTACCAACAAAATCCAGTTTTACGTCAAGCTGTTCAAGAAAGTCTTGCCAAACAATTTTTTGTACCAGCCAATCAAGTGTTAGCCAATGATCAGCAGACACAGTATGATCAAGATGCGTTAATCGTACTATCCGATAAACGGACTTTCCAAGCGGCGATGCAATATCCTGATAAGAAAGTGGCCGTACTAAATTTTGCTTCAGCGACGAATCCAGGGGGCGGGGTTGTCGGTGGCAGTAATGCGCAAGAGGAATGTCTATGTCGGACGAGTACACTTTATGCGAATTTGACCGACCGAGAGATGATGCGAGCGTTTTATCAGCCCCATCGTCAACAATTACGAAGCGGACAGATGGATTTTACCTATAATGATGACTTGATTTATACCCCTGATGTCGTGATTTTTAAGTCAGATACGTCTTTTCCGACCACTTTGCCTGAACATCACTGGCAAAAAGTGGATGTCATTACGTGTGCAGCACCGAATCTGAATCATGGCCGTCAAATGATTTCACCAGATGAATTAGCGCAAATTCATGAAAATCGTTGTCGCAAAATTTTAGCAGTAGCCCAAGAACAAAATGTAGAAGTTGTAATCCTAGGTGCGTTTGGTTGTGGCGCCTTTGGAAATCCTCCAGAAATTGTCGCAAAAGGGATGATACGTGCGATTCAAGATTTTTCTAAAGCTTTTCAAACGATTGAATTTGCAATTTACTGTCCACCGTATGACCAAAGAAATCAAATCGCTTTTCAAAAGGTTTTGAGTCAAATGTAAGCTAAATGCGGAGGGATAGGAATGAAGTTTTTTATTGCGGATTTACACTTTTGCCATGAATCAATTATTGAAATGAGCCATAGACCTTTTGCAAATTTAGCTGAGATGCATGAAACGATGATTAGACGTTGGAATCGTGTCGTGCGGCCAAAAGATGAGGTTTTTATTGTTGGTGATTTTTTATATAAAGGAAGTGCGCAAGAAGCCAATGAATTATTGCGGCGCTTGAGAGGTAGAAAGTATCTGATTCGCGGTAATCATGAGAAATATTTAAATCAGCCAGAATTCGACACCACGCTTTTTGAATGGGTGAAGGACTATCATACCTTTAAAGAAAACAAGCAACAATATGTCTTGTTTCATTACCCAATTTTAGAGTGGGAGGGATATTTTCGCGACAGTATCTTAATTTACGGTCATGTGCATAACAATCATTCAGCGTACTTTGCTAAAACGCTAGGTCCGAATGCTGTGAATGTAGGAGCAGATATGTTAGATTTTACACCGATTAGTCAGACACAAATTTTGGAATTGGTAGCTAAACGCAAACAAGAACAATAAGAAAAGCCCGGGCTGACCCATTAGTCTCAAATAAAAAATGAGTATATAAATAATCCGAATATTCAGCATTGATTTTATGAGTAATCAAGTTGAACATTCGGATTTTCTTTGATTTTTTATTAATAATTTAATTCATCATAAGGATCTCTTTTTTATTATCTTGCTAAAATACTTTTGGGGCACCCCCTAGTGATTGATTATTCCATTAAGTCAACGAGTAAGTCGCCAAATTCTTGAGTGGAAAGTAGCGTGGCCTCTTTCATCGCTTGGGCAAAATCACTGGTGACTGTTTTATTGCGAATGGCATGTTCAATCGCACAAATAATCCGATGACTCGCTGCCTGCCAACCGACATAATCAAGCATCATGCAAGCGGATAAGAGGAGCGAACATGGATTGGCTTTTCCTTGACCGGCGATATCGGGTGCCGTGCCATGAGTCGCTTCAAAAATCGCGTGTCCGGTGTGATAATTGATATTTCCACCTGGTGCAATGCCGATGCCACCGACTTGAGCAGCTAAGGCATCAGAAATATAATCACCATTTAAGTTACACGTCGCAATCACATCATATTTTTCTGGATAAAGTAAGATTTGTTGTAAGAAATTATCTGCAATCACATCCTTAATGATCAATTTGCCAGCTTTTTGAGCATTATTAAGGGCCTTTTGAGCGGCTTCTTTGCCTTCTTTTTTAGCGATTTTGTCAAAAGTCTGCATGGTAAAGCATACCTCAGCGTATTTTTCCTCTGCTAAATCATAGCCCCACTTTTTGAAATGTCCTTCGGTAAACTTCATGATATTGCCTTTATGCACTAAGGTGACCGATTTTCGCTTATTCGCTAATGCATAGTCAATCGCAGCGGCAATTAGACGTTGGCTTCCTTCTTTGGATACCGGTTTGATGCCAATCGATGAAGTTTGTGGGAAACGAATTTTTTGGACACCAAATTGTGCTTTCAACACTTCGATTAATTGTGTCGTTTCTGCTTGACCGGCGAGAAACTCGATGCCTGCATAGACGTCTTCCGTATTTTCGCGGAAGATGACCATATCTGTTTTTTCGGGATGTTTTAAAGGACTAGGAACGCCGGAAAAATAGCGAACAGGACGTACACAAGCAAACAAATCAAGTGTTTGGCGTAAGGTCACGTTTAATGAGCGAAATCCTTCGCCAATGGGTGTCATTAAGGGCCCTTTTAAAGCGAGTTTCGCTTCTTGAATCGTTGCTAAAGTTTCATCAGGAAGATAGGTGCCAAATTTTTCAAAAGCCGTTTGTCCAGCGTAAATTTCTTGCCACTGAATGGTTTTTTGTCCGTGATAGGCTTTATAAATGGCAGTATCAATGACTTTTTTGGAAGCTTGCCAAATTTCTGGACCGATGCCATCTCCTTGAATAAAAGGGACAGTTAATTGATTGGGTACTTGTAGTTGTCCGTCTTTGATTGATAAATAACTCATCTTCTGACCTCTTTTCTTATTTCGTTGCTTGTTTTCTAATAATCATTGGTAAGATACCGCCGTTTTGGTAGTAACGCAAATCAGCTGGAGAATCAAAACGCAATTTTGTGGTAAAGGTAATGGTTTTTCCATCTTTATTTTGGGCAGTCACAGTAATAGCTTGATTGATTTGTGGCTTTTCAGGGAAATCAATATGAAAGACTTCTTCGCCGGTTAAGCCAAGACTTTGAGCGGTTTCTTGATTGGTGTATTCAAGTGGAATTAAGCCCATCATTACAAGATTCGAGCGATGAATTCGTTCAAAACTTTCAGCAATGACCGCTTTCACTCCAAGTAATTGCGTTCCTTTGGCAGCCCAGTCACGTGAAGAACCCATGCCGTAATCTTTCCCCGCTAAGATAATCGTCCCAATGTTTTGCTTTTGGTAGTTCATCGCCGCATCATACATACTCATCACTTCATCAGTAGGTAAGAAACGTGTGAAACCACCGCTAATTTCTGGTACAAGTTGGTTTTGCAAGCGAATATTGGCCAAAGTTCCGCGCATCATCACTTCATGGTGACCACGTCTTGAACCAAAGGAGTTAAAATCGCGGTATGGTACATTTCGGCTGCTTAAATATTTTCCAGCTGTCGAATCTAAACCGATGCTACCGGCTGGCGAAATATGGTCGGTTGTGACAGAATCGCCTAATTTGGCTAACACTCTGAGATTATCTAAAGCAGCATGACTAGGTAAATCAGCACTTAAATCTTCAAAGAATGGTGGATTGGCGATGTAGGTTGAATTTTCATCCCAGGCATAACAATCACTGCTTGTCGTTTGGATTTCATTCCAACGTTCATTGGCATCAAATAAATGTGCATAGGCCGCTTTAAAGGCTTCTTTTGAGACGTATTTTTGAATATAGCTTTCGACTTCTTCGCTACTTGGCCAAATGTCTTTTAAGTAGACTGGCTTACCTTCTTTATCAGTACCTAGGCTTTCTTTGGTTAAATCCTTGCGCACTGTTCCACAAATGGCATAAGCGACAACTAGTGGTGGAGAAGCGAGATAGTTGGCTTTAATTAATGGATGAATCCGCCCTTCAAAGTTGCGGTTACCAGAAAGTACGGCACTTGCGAGAAGTTGGCTGTCGGTCACTGCTTGAGTCACTTCTTCATCTAATGGACCAGAATTTCCGATACAAGTGGTGCATCCATAGCCTACAAGATAGAATCCTAATTGTTCAAAAAAGGGAAGTAAACCACTTGCCTTTAGATAGCTTGTGACTACTTTAGAACCAGGTGCGAGAGATGTTTTGACATATTTAGGGACAGTTAATCCTTTTTCAACGGCTTTTTTCGCTAAGAGTCCAGCAGTCATTAAAACGGATGGATTGCTTGTATTGGTACAGCTAGTAATCGCCGCTAGTAATAAATCACCGGTCTTTAAGGTATCTGTCGTGCCATCTTGCCAATGAATCGTGGTTTGTTTGGTTAATTCTTCTTCAAGTAAACCAAAGCCTTTAGGACCACTTGGCGCAGTGACAGATTGAGTGAAATTTTGGGCGACTTGGGATAGGCTGATACGATCTTGTGGACGTTTTGGCCCAGCAAGAGAAGGTTCGATTTGACTTAAATCAATTTCGATAACCTTGGTATAAGTTGCTTCTTGCTCTTCATCATAGAATAGTTGGTTGGCTTTGGCATAGGCTTCTACTTGGGCAATCAATTCAGGCGTTCTGCCGGTTAAAGCTAAATAGTCTAAAGTTTCTTGGTCAATTGGACAGTAGCCGCAAGTTGCTCCGTATTCAGGTGCCATATTTGCTAAAGTGGCACGGTCAGCAAGACTTAATTGATGGTAGCTTGGTCCGAAATATTCGACAAATTTTCCGACTACTTTTTCATTACGCAAAGTTTCAGTAACAAAAAGGGCTAGGTCAGTGGCGGTTGTACCCGTCGCGAGTTGACCAGTAAAACGAACGCCAATGACTTCAGGCGTAGGGAAATAAGAAGCTTCTCCTAAAATGGCGGCCTCAGCTTCAATTCCACCGACTCCCCAGCCGAGCACACCTAAACCATTAATCATCGTGGTATGTGAGTCGGTTCCTTGAAGGGTATCTGGGAATAGCAGACCTTCTTTTTCGATGACAACAGGGGATAGTGATTCAATATTGACCTGATGAATAATCCCAGTTTCAGGAGGGACAACATCAAAGTTTTCAAAAGATCCTTGCGCCCATTTTAAGAATTGATAACGTTCCATATTGCGTTCAAATTCGCGCTCAGTATTTAAGGTGATGGCTTGCGGATTACCAAAAGCATCGACTTGAACAGAGTGGTCGACAACTAAGGTAACAGGGATTTCGGGGTTGATTTCTTTGGCTGAACCGCCTAATTTGACCATCGCATCACGCATTGCTGCCAAGTCGACAACTGCAGGTACACCAGTAAAATCTTGCAAAACGACTCGCTCAACTTTAAATGGAATCACCCCTGTAGGATTTTTCGCATCATAGTGAATCAAATATTTTAACGCTTCTTCGGTGATTTCTTCATTTTGATGGCGAGCGACACTTTCTAATAAGATACGTATGGCATATGGAAGTTTGTGGATATTTTCTTGATAATGTTCGGCAATTTTAGTTAAATCGATATAATCGAATGTTTGCTGATTGACAACTAATTGGCTATTAAAGGTCATGGCACTCGTCCTTTCTGTGATAAAAATACGTTATAACTAGCATAATTATACGATTTTCAGAAAACTTTGTAAACTTTTTTATTAAAATTATTTCATTTTATCGTTATCGTGTTATAATGATATTCAAATGGAATTGCCCGAATATTACGAAGAAAGAAGGGGTTTAGTGATGACGAATGCCGAAAATAAAGAAGAATATGTGAATAAGCTATCATTGTTATGTCAGGAAAATGATAAGATAGAAATGCAACTTTATACAAAATATCAAGTAAAAAGAGGTTTGCGTGACGAAAATGGGAAAGGTGTCTTAGCAGGCTTAACGACGATCTCTACAATTTATCCGGATAAGAAAGTCAACGGAGAAGTGGTTTCTGAGCGTGGTGAGTTGCGATATCGCGGAATAGATATCAATGAACTGGTAGAAGGTTTTGTTTCACAGAATCGGTATGGATTTGAAGAAGTTGCATATTTATTACTTTTTGGTAACCTTCCAAGCGCATCGGAGTTGAAACAGTTTAAAGCAGAATTGAATGCTCGCCGAACTTTGCCTACAAATTTTGTAAGAGATGTCATCATGAAGGCTCCCTCTGCCAATATTATGAATTCCTTGGCGCGTAGTATTTTGACATTAGCGAGTTATGATGAAAAGGCGGATGATATCTCGATTGAAAATGTCTTAGATCAATCCTTGATGTTGATTAGTGTCTTTCCGATGATTGCGATTTATGCTTATCATGCGTATAATCACTACGACCAAGGGGAAAGTATGTATATCCATAATCCAAAAGGTGATTTGAGTACAGCGGAAGTCATTTTGAAAATGTTGCGTCCTGACCAAAAATATACCAAGCAAGAAGCGCAGACTTTAGATATGGCGCTGGTCTTGCATATGGAACACGGGGGCGGGAATAATTCTACTTTTACAACGCGGGTAGTTACCTCGAGTGGGACTGATACGTATTCAACGATTGCGGCGGCTTTAGGTTCATTAAAGGGACCAAAACATGGGGGTGCCAATATCAAGGTAACGCAGATGATGGCAGATATGAAAGAACATTTACCCAAAGATTATACCGAAGAAGATGTTCGTAACTATTTAACGGCCGTCTTGAATAAACAAGCTTTTGATCATAAGGGTTTGATTTATGGGATGGGGCATGCGATTTATTCAAATAATGATCCTCGGGCGTCGATTTTTAAACGCTATGTATCAAAGTTAGCCGAAGAAAAAGGGAGTGCAGCATCAAAGGAATTTGAGCTCTATTCCATGGTGGAACGGATTGCCCCAGAAGTGATTGCCCAAAAACGTAAAATTTATAAAGGGGTCAGTGCGAATATCGACTTTTTTAGTGGCTTTGTATACGATATGCTTGGCTTGCCGCAGGAACTCTATACGCCGATTTTTGCGATTGCGCGGATTGTCGGTTGGTCAGCGCATCGAATTGAAGAATTAGTCAATACACAAAAGATTATCCGTCCTGCTTATATGGAAGTAACCGAAGATATCGAATATGTAGATTTAAACGAAAGATAAGGAAATAGACAAATGAATCTTTGGGAGATTTGTTTGTCTATTTTTATTTTTATTAAACAAAAAAGCCATCCAGTGAAAACTGAATGACTTTTTGTACTCTTGATAGAAAATCTTAAAGTTTTTTGTTGTAGAATTCGACAACTAGTGATTCGTCGATTTCTGGGTATAATTCGTCACGTTCTGGTAAACGAGTTAATGAACCAGCTAATTTTTCTTCGTCAAAGCTTACGAATGCTGGACGTCCAACAGTAGCTTCAACCGCATCTTTAATTACTGATACGTTTTGAGATTTTTCACGAACGCTGATAACTTGACCCACTTCAACATGGTATGAAGGGATATCAACGCGTTTGCCATCTACTAAGATGTGACCGTGGTTAACTAATTGACGTGCTTGACGACGAGTAGTTGCAAGACCTAAACGGTAAACAACGTTATCTAAGCGTTGTTCTAGTAAGATCATGAAGTTAACCCCGTGTTTACCTTCGCGGATTTTGCTAGCTTTCACGAATAAGTTACGGAATTGACGTTCATTCATTCCGTACATGTGACGTAATTTTTGTTTTTCAGCCATTTGTTGACCGTATTCAGAACGAGCGCCACGGCTTGATGGTCCATGTTGACCTGGTGCGTATGGGCGACGTGCTAATTCTTTACCTGTACCTGATAATGAGATACCTAAACGGCGTGAGATTTTCCATGATGGTCCTGTGTAACGAGACATTTAAAAATTCCTCCAATGTATGAAATATAGTATATCGTTGGAGTAAAATAATCCGTTTGAAAAATTCATAGTTCATGTAGTTTATTCTTCAATCTTCACCTTTGCAGCCGCGGTTACTCAATTGAACTTAACATTAAGCGATAAACTAGGGATGGTCTATTACTTTTCTGCTGCATTATTTTACACAAAGCACATTATAGCTGATTGGACAAGCGCTTGTCAACTGAAATTGCCCGCTTATGAATAAAAAGGAAGACAAAAGTAAAAGATATCCTATATATATAAAGTTAGACAAAAAATAGACAGTGAAAATATTTCTGAAAAAATGTGATATTTTTCATTAAATGTCCTTTACAAATGTCCATTGCATTATTAGAATAAGAATGATGTTGATAGAAGGCGTCAGATGAAAATTTAAGGAGTGAAAAGATGAATCCAGTATCCCCATTATTTGAGAAGATTGATTCTTCTATTGAAAAGAAATTAGACCTAATCGAAAGTAGTTATGTACGCTATGCTGTGCGTGCGATGTTAGCTTGTTTATTCTTGACATTAGGGACAGCGATTGCCTTTGCAGTTGCGATGAATGGTGACAAATTGGTGCCAGGTTTAGGTAAATTCTTATTTGCCTTCATGTTCAGTTGGTCACTGGTTATGATTTTGTATATGAACGCTGAATTAGGAACTTCAAACATGCTTTATGCCACTGTTGGTGTGTTCCGTAAGAAAATGACTGTTGCTAAAGCTTTGAAATTATTATTTACCTGTGTATTTTTTAACTTAGTCGGTGGTATTATTTTTGCCTTTTTCGTATCTTTAACCGGTCCTTTCCAAAACTTAGCGCCAGATAACTATATGTATGCTGGGATTGCGGCTAAATTAGCAAAACCAACTTTACAAATTTTAGCAGAAGCGATGTTTGCGAATATCGTTGTAAATACTTCGGTTATTGTCAGCTTACGTATGAAAGATGATGCGGGTAAAGTTCCTGCGATTATCTTCATTATCTTTATCTTCGCGTTCTTAGGTTATGAACACGTGATTGCTAACTTCCCTGCTTTTTCATTAGCATTCTTTGCTTCAGGTGGGAATATTCCTGGTATGGACGTGGCACATATCGTTCACAATCTAGTCTTTGCTTTCATCGGTAACTATATCGGTGGTGGCTTGGTGATTGGTTTAATCTATGCTTGGTTAAACAGCTCAAAATCAAAATATGTGGATTAATCATTTTGGGGCTGACCCATTAGTCCCTTTTGAATCCAAAAATCGAAGGCACCCGTGAAAGATGCCTTCGATTTTTGGATTTTTTGGATGAAATATAGAGGATTTTCCCCCTATATTT
>NZ_JBQKFH010000034.1:0-27769 GCF_052119425.1 Enterococcus cecorum | reverse complement strand
TCAGGTAAAATACCTTTACGATACATTTCCACACATTTTCTTTTGTACTCATAGCTGTAGCGCATAAAAATACCCTCCTTACTGTTTGTCCAGTAAAGAGGGTACATATCAAAAAGGTATGGGTCTTTTTTGTGAAGGTTAGTCTAATACTTTGCTGATAGTTGGTGGCGAGAAGAAAAAGCTCATCACTGGATTGGTAAAGCGAAATGAAATCCGCGAAACGGTATGGGAAGCCATCTGCAAGGTTTGCTTTTCTTCAACAGTCATTAAACGCTGAAATGTTTCAGGATGATTGAATAATTCAGGGACCAATTGAATATTGATTTGGATAAAGTGAAAACGAATAGCTAGATAAATGCCAATGAGTAAGATGAGATTGATTATCGGGTGTCCATTTGTCATGAGTAGGGCTTGTTTATATGGATCAGCTATGGTATTAAAAGGCGAGAGTAAAATCAGTGCCACGAAATTCGTCATATAAACTAATGATACGACACTGTCTTGGGTGGTCATTAAAAACAATTCGTACAAGAGGACAGATGCCAAATATATGATGCTAACTGTCTGGTACCATGAAGTCACAGTGAAGAGATATTCTTGTGGTAGATATTGCTTAGTAATAGCTTCTAGTCCTAATACCAAAATTCCTGCTAACCAAATTTGGGATAAAAAGATGAAGAAAAAATAGCGTCTCAAGAGTTTCATTGACATCATCCTTTCAATTTTATGACTTATCTATTTTATCACTAATGACTAAAAAAATCATTGGTAAAATGAATATTTTGTTGAAGTTAATAATATTCTTATATATTTTATTTTATTCTATCTAATTGATAAGGAATAGTTTGTTTTAGAAAACGATAACCATATATATTTTAATTATGAGAAAACATTTCTATTTATACAAGTCGAAAATTTCTGAGTTATTGAGAATTTCATTATTCATTAGATTCAATAAAATACTAATTATTAAAAGATAAAATATTTTTGTTGATAAATTATTTAATTTATTTATATTATTGATAATAACAATGATTTTTTAGATATAGAATATCATTATGTATTTTTAAAAACAGCGATGGATTTTTTTTATTTGTAGGTAGTAAATAGGGATTAAGTAAACAGATATTATTTAAAAAGAAGGGGTTTTCATAACTTGTAAAGTATGTATATAATAATACTGTCATTTTTATGTGAAAAAAATATAAAATAGTTACTTTGTGGATTATTGTTGGCTTTTGTTCTTTTAAAAAGAGCTTATTCATCATTAATAGAAAAATTGAAAAAAAGTTTATGGAATTTTTTGACATTTTACTTTTTGAAATCGTTATTATAGATGAAAGCAAAAATGTTTTGAAATTTCACCAACAGATATGCCGGCTAATCTAGATGGGGGGATGGATGCACAATAAGGAGTGAGGAAATGAATGATAAAAGTTTAGGTAAACCATTTGTAAGTGATGTCATCAGAAAATATGAGGCGCTGGAGCGAAAAGTGCTTTGGAATTTGCATATTTATCCGACGCATAATCAATATGACGATTACTTTCAAGAGGTTTGCATCGCCTTATGGAAGCTGGCATGTGAATATGATTCTCTAGAGGAGTTTGAGTTGCATTGTCCGTTACCTTATATCTATCAGCATTTGAAATGGCGGATTTTGGATTGTATCCGTCATGAGAAGACCTTACATGAAGATGCTTGTGAGGATGAGCAATTATTTTCTTTTATTGAGTCTTTGAGTTTTGAGGATGATTCGGATTTTCATCTTTATTTGGATAAATTTTGTGAAGAACTATCAGATAAACATCAAAAATATTTAAATTGTCTCTTGGCAAAAAATCAAGGTTCGCGCCAAAATCGGTCGTACTATCGCAAAAAATTACGGCCGGTTTTTCAGGAATTTTTCAAAAAGCAAGGATAAACCAACAACAGCCTACTCGATACTGCTCGGATAGGCTGTTTTGATTGTTTAGTTAATCAATTAAAATGATATTTTTTTGATTGTATGCTCTTTTTATTTTAGAAGGGATATTTTCAGAGATGAGTACACTTAAATCCTCAACAGGTCCGACAATGGCGTTGCTAACTGTCTCAAACTTATCATTAGTTATCATACCTAATACTTCACTTGAAATTTTACACATTTGTCGCTTTATTTCAGCTTCGGGGACTGTTGGTACACTTGTTCCATTTTCTAGATCAATGTTATAAATTCCCATTATATATAAATCTGCTCTTAAATGTTCAAGCTCCTTATAAGTCTGTACCCCTACATTGATCATAGATTGCTTATAAAATTGGCCACCTATGTTGATAACGTCGATATTCTTAAAATTTGCTAGTTCCATAGCAATAGGTGGACTGTTTGTAATGATTGTGGCTTTGAAGTCTGTAGGAATTGACTGTACTAAAGATAAATTAGTGGTACTACCATCGATGATAATGACACTATTCTCTTTTAAAAAAGGCAATGCTTTACTTGCAAGATTTTTCTTTTTATCCGTATTAAGATTTTGGCGATATGAAAAATCTGTAACTGGTGGTCCTACATTAATAGCGCCACTATGCACTCTTTTTAATAAGTGTTGTGTGTCTAACTCTCTTAAATCTCTCCGAATAGTATCTTCTGAAACTGATAATCGTTGACTTAAATCACTGGCTATTACTTTTTGTTCTACAGCGAGTATTTCTAAAATTTTTTTTTGACGTTCTTCTTTTAACATACATCCTTCACCCCAATTATCATTTTCTCATTTATGCTTTATTTTGTCAAAAGCAATCTAAAAAAACACTTATACGCGCATAAACGTGCAAGAAAAATAATTATATTTGCGTTCTTATGCTTGACTTTATGAAATGTAACGATTACAATGTGTTTGTAAATTAGAAAAAGTGATTGCGCAATTCAATTTCTAATATGCAAAATAATTAGTAGGAAGTGGTTCTTTTGGTTAGTCGTATTACATTATCACCTTCCATTATGTGTGCCGACTTAGTTAATTTAGAAAAAGAAGTAAAAAAACTGGAAGATGCAGGATTAGATACTCTACATATTGATGTGATTGATGGAAGTTTTAGTCCTAGCATGCCTTTGGGGATAGAGACAATTAAGCGGCTTCGTGAAGTGACTGATATGAACTTTGATGTCCATATAATGTCAGTGAATAATGAATATTTTATTCAGGAAATGTTGAAAATTGGTGTACAAAGCATTACTTTCCATTTTGAGACAAGTTTGCATATTGATCGTTATATTCAATTAATTAAACAATCTGATACAAAGGTAGGAATTGCATTAAATCCAGCAACTTCACTTAATGTATTAGATTATATCTTACCTCAAGTTGATTTAGTTTGCTTAATGTTAATCAATCCTGGGTTTGCTACGAATAAGAATGAAAAACAAGTTGCATATGCTTTGACAAAAATAAATGAATTGAATCAAAAAATTAAAGGTTCGAATCTAGATGTTGATATACAGGTTGATGGTAGAGTTTCAACAGATACGATTGCTAATCTAGTTCAAGCTGGTGCAACAAATCTTGTTTTAGGTAGTACTAGTTTATTTAAAAAAGGATTCACTTTAGAAGAAAACGTTAAATCAGTTTTATCTGAAGTTGAGAAAGGGATTGGTAGCAAATGACATATCAAGAATCACACAGACAAATTATCAAGGAATTATCAAATACTTTAGATAGTGTTTCAGAAGAACAAGTATCAAAATTTATTAAACTAATTGAAAATGCAGATAAAGTATTCTTTGTAGGTGTAGGAAGAGTGTTGTTATCTTTGGAAGCAATTGCGAAAAGATTAGCTCATTTGGGTGTTCGTACTTATGTTGTTGGTCAAATTACTGAGCCAGCAATTACTGAAAAAGATTTATTAATTGTTGGTTCGGGTAGTGGTGAAAGTGCTGTTCCTTTGGCAATTGCAAAAAAGGCTAAAAAGTTCAATGCAAAAGTAGCTCATATCGGATCAAATCCTAATAGCAGCATGAAAGAGTTTAGTGATTTGTTTGTCAGAATTCCCGTACAAACAAAACTATATTTGCCTGATGAAATTTCTTCAGTCCAACCAATGACAAGTTTATTTGAACAAGCGCTACTGTTATTAGGTGACACAATTGCACTTCAAATGGTTAAAGAAAAAAATATTGATATGAAAGACTTATGGCAATATCATGCAAATTTAGAGTAGGTGAGGATTTTGAAACTTGCAGTTCATTTTGGCGCTGGAAATATTGGTCGAGGTTTTATTGGTAAAGTACTTTGCGAAAGTGGGTATCAAGTTGTTTTTGTTGATTTAAATGAAAACGTTATCCAACAGGTAAATGAAGACCATTCATATCCAGTTGAAATATTAGATAATCCTAAGAGAATTGAGCTTGTAACTAATGTTTCGGCTTTAAACTTGATGAAAGAAAAGAAAGAAATCTTTGATGCTATCATTGATGCAGATATTATCACTACATCAGTTGGAATTCAAAATTTTGAATCTATTAGTAAATTTCTAAGAGAAGCACTGGTAAATCGAGCAAATTATAAATCTGCTAAAATAAATATTTTGGCAAATGAAAATGCAATCAATGCTAGCTCTAAATTAAAGGATTTAATTTATTCATGTTTAGGAGATGGAGATAAGCGGTTGTTTGATCAAAATTATCGATTTGTTAATACTGCAATCGATCGTCAGTCGCTTTCTAGAATAGAGAATGAAAAGAGTATAGCAGTTGTTGAACCTTATTTTGAGTGGCTAATTGATGGAAGTTCATGGTACGGTGAAGAAAACAAAATTGATGGTGCAACATATGTAGATGATCTAAAGCCATTCATTGAAAGAAAACTATATCTTGTAAATGGAGCTCATGCAGCAATTGCTTATCTAGCAAACCTAAGCCATTATCAAACAGTACAAAATGCGTTAAATGATGAACACATTGTTAATACAGTGAATGGTTTTTTAGACGAAAATTTGATTTATTTTGTGGAAAATTATCAGATGGATAGAAAGGATCTAGAAGAATTTGTAGAAAAAACACTACGCAGATTTTCTAATCCACAATTATCTGATGATGTATCTAGAGTAGGAAGATCACCTATTCGAAAACTTGGTATGAATGAGCGGATTGTGACCGTGCCGAATTGGTTGTCTATACATGAATACCCTGTACAATTTGGAGTAAAAGTTATTGCAGCTGCATATTGCTTTAAGAATGAAAATGACGAAGAAGCAAAATTATTACAGGAAGATATTCATAGTAATGGTGTTTCATCAGCTATTGATAAATATTCAGGTATTGATTTAAAATTAAAAACAAAAGTAGTAAAGCAAATAGAATTGTATAAAGGGGACTTTGAAGATGTTAAGTGATTATTTAAAAGATAATATTCAATTTGTTTCAGATGTCTCCGATTGGAAAGAAGCCATAAATTTAGCTGCACAACCTCTATTGAAGGCGGATATTATAGAAAAATCTTATATAGATGCAATGATTAACAATGTCATTGAAAATGGTAGCTATATTATTATACTACCAAATATTGCAATGCCTCATGCTAGATTTGAATACGGAAGTCATGGTATAGGGATAAGTTTCCTGAACTTATCTAAGCCTGTCGTATTTCCTAATGGAGATTCTGTTTACCAATTTTTTGTTCTAGCAGCAAATTCATCAGATGGACATTTAGAGTTGATTTCTGAGTTAGCAATGTTACTAAGCGATGTGGATATATACAATAAAATATTAAAAGTTCATACAAAAGAGGAATTAATAAATATCATAGAAGAAAATGAATAGAAGGGAATGTATAATATGGAAATGTCTCAAAAAGATAAAAAATCCAATGCTAGAGCAAAAGTCCAGGCATTTGGTGGATTTTTGACTAATATGGTTTTGCCTAATATTGGTGCATTCATTGCTTGGGGGATTGTAACGGCTTTATTTATTCCAAAGGGTTGGATTCCAAATAAGGAATTTAATCAACTAGTAAGCCCAACTATTACTTATTTGTTACCTCTACTATTAGCATATAGTGGTGGACGAATGGTTGGAGGACAACGTGGAGCTGTATTAGGGACAATTGGTACTATTGGTTTAATTATCGGTTCAGATATTCCAATGTTTATGGGCGCAATGATTGTTGGGCCACTTGGCGGATGGATTATGAAAAAAACTGATAAATTCTTAGAAGACAAGATTCCTGCTGGTTTTGAAATGGTCATTAACAACTTTACAATTGGAATTATTGGTTTTGTATTGATGTTGTTTTCTTTCAAAATAATAGGTCCAACAATTCAAGTTGCAAATGAATTTGTTACGAATGCGATTGAAGCGTTGGTATCTACTGGATTCTTACCTTTACTTTCATTGATTAATGAACCTGCAAAAGTACTATTCTTAAATAACGTAATTGATCAAGGGGTATATTATCCACTTGGTATGCAACAAACACTACAATCAGGTAAATCTATTTATTTCATGGTAGCTTCAAACCCTGGACCTGGTCTAGGATTATTATTGGCATATTCTTTCTTTGGTAAACGTGCTGCTAAAAGAACGGCTCCAGGTGCGATCATTATTCACTTTTTCGGTGGTATTCATGAACTTTACTTCCCTTATGTTTTAATGAAACCGATTACTATTTTAGGTATGATTGCGGGTGCTATGACTGGTATTGCTACATTCCAGTTATTTAATGTTGGTTTAGTAGCAGGTCCAAGTCCAGGTTCAATCTTTGCATATTTAGCTTTAACACCAAAAGGTAATTTCCTAGGTGTAATTGCCGGTGTAACAACCGCAGCACTTGTTTCTTTCTTAGTTACTTCGGTTATATTAAAAGCTGATAAGTCTACAGATGATGACGATGACGCATTAACATTAGCAACAGAAAAATCAAAAGCAATGAAAAAAGAAGGTAAGGATATCTTAAACAATACAAATGATGTTCAAAATAAATCTTATCATAAAATTTCATTTGCTTGTGATGCCGGTATGGGTAGCAGTGCGTTAGGAGCAACAACCTTTAGAACAAAACTGAAAAAAGCTGGTATTCAAGACGTTGAGGTTAAGAATTATCGCATTGAAGAAGTTCCGGAAGATAGTGATATTATTGTTGTTCATCAAGATTTATTTGATAGAACCAAACAAGCGCATCCAAATACAAGAATTGTTACGTTAAAAAATTATTTACAAGATCCTGTTATTGATGAATTAGCTAATGAAGTAATTGAGCATAAAAAATAATACGATGTAATAATACTGAAACGAATACTCAACATTAATCATTAACTTGAGTATTCGTTTCTTTTTTTATTATACTTTATATGTGGTTTTCATTACAGAGGCAGATATAAAATATTTACGATACTTTCTCAACTTTTTCGAGGTATTGGCTGCGCTCTTCAAAGAGTTGGTAAAGTTTTTACTTACCAAGCGTGCCTTGTAGATTTTCGGCTTCTTCGTATAAAGATAGAATCTGATCGCAAGTCTGGATACTTAGAATTTGTTCGATTTGGTGCGCTTCTTTGGCGTTGACCGGTGCTTGATTCGCTCTTTGTCGTTTTTGATTCCGCAATGCAATCAAATCTCGTGTGTTTTGCTGAATCTTGGGTGACAGATAAGCATGACAACGTTGGATAATTGCTTTTTTGCCATCGCCTTGTCGATGGGCGAGGATGAAGCACTTGATGGTTGTTGAGTGCGGGATGGTAAATTTTTGATACATGTTTCTTTTCCTTTCAAATTCCTACCTGAGAAGTATAATACAAGAATATTCGTTCGGTCAAGCTGTAAGATTAAAATGATTTTAGTTGTTACTTTCATAAGAGGAGGCAATTGAAGCATCATGTTTTTTGACAGTTGAGGAAAAATACCGCTGAATTTTCTACCCATAAAAGAATAGATAATGAGTTAAATTTTAATAATTAATATCCTGTTTATGAGAATAAAAGGCGTGCTGATATCTGTACACGTGCTAGTTATCTAACAAATTTACCTTAAAAATTAAAACGATTATGATAACTTAATGAGAATATAGAAAGCGCATAAAATATTATTATATTGAATTTTCTAAATATTTTTAATAACTAGATATTATTCATTTTTGTTGACTTTTAGAAAACATAAAATTATAATTTTCTTAAGTAATCTTAATGATGAAAATGCTTTATCGCGTAATTGAGAATATGAAAGGGGAACGAAGCGATGAACAATAAAATGAAAAAAGTAGTTGTTCCTGCACTTTTGCTTAGCTCAACTGTTTTGTTAGCTGCATGTGGTTCAGGTGACAAAAAATCAAGTAGTGGGGAGAATGGTTCTACTTATAACTATGTGTATACCACAGATATTAATAGTTTAGACTATACTTTCTCTGCTCGTAATACCAACTCAGATCACTTCACCAACTTTGTGGATGGCTTGTTTGAAAATGACCAATATGGGAACTTAAAACCAGCTTTAGCCAAATCTTGGGAAGTGAGTGAAGATGGTTTAACTTACACTTACCATTTACGTAAAGGTGTGAAATGGGTAGACAATGAAGGCAACGACTATGATGAAGTGAGAGCACAAGACTTCGTAACTGCGTTAAAACATGCGGTTGAAGTGAAATCTGAAATGCTTTATGTCGTTCAAGGTAGTATCAAAGGATTGGATGACTACATTAAAGGGAATACCAAAGACTTTGCTTCAGTAGGTGTGAAAGCAGTCGATGATTACACGTTACAATATACCTTAGCGAAACCTGAAACATTTTGGAATTCTAAATTGACTTATGGAATCATGTATCCAATTAATGAAGAATTCTTAAAATCAAAAGGCAAAGATTTCGGTCAACCTAGCGCCGATAGCATCCTTTATAATGGTGCTTATATCTTAGTAAACAATACTGCTAAATCTGTTATTGAATATCGCAAAAATGATAGCTATTGGGATAAAAAACATGTATATATCGATAATGTGAAATTTACTTACTATGATGGTAGTAACCCAGATTCATTATTTAAAGAATTTGACCAAGGCAACTATTCAATGGCTCGTGTTTTCCCTAACTCAGGTGGCTATAAAGATGTGGAAGCAAAATATGGCGATAATGTCTTCTACTCTCAACCAATGGGAACCACTTATAATGTAACCTTTAACTTAGATCGTCAATCATACAATGCGACATCTAAGAAAACCGATCAAGAAAAAGCAGATACGAAAAAAGCTATCTTGAATAAGAATTTCCGTTTAGCGATGGAATTTGCCTTAAATAAAGCTGACTACTTAGCGCAAAACGTTGGTAAATCTGGCTCTGAAAAAGGTATCCGCAATATCTTAACGCCTTCTGAATTCGTAATGGTAGGCGATAAGACATACGGTGAAGTGGTTCAAGAAAAATTACGTGCCTTAGATCCTGAAACTTTTGGCGATGTGAAATTAGCTGATGGTCAAGAAGGTTGGTATAACGTGGGTAAAGCTAAAGCATTGTTTGCTAAAGCGAAATCTGAATTAGAAGCGCAAGGGGTGAAATTCCCAATTCATTTAGACTTACCACAAGCAGAAACTTCAGAAATGTTAGTCAACCAAGCGAAATCATTGAAACACTCTGTTGAAAGTGCATTAGGTAGCGACAATGTAGTGATCGATATTAAATTATTAAATGATGATGCTTATAATGCGGCAACTTATCAAGCAACCACAGCAGCTGCACAAGACTTTGATATTTCGACTGCTTCTGGTTGGGGACCTGACTATCAAGATCCATCAAGTTATCTAGATATTTATGATTCACGTACAGGTGCCCAATTGCAAAACTTAGGTCTAGAACCATCTGAAATTGCTAAAGATAATCCATCGGCAGCAGTTGTAAAAGAAATTGGTTTAACAGAATATGATGCCTTATTGGATAAAGCTGATGCCATCACAGCCAATGACCAAATCGAAAAACGTTATGAAGCTTATGCCGACGCTGAAGCATGGTTAGCTGCCAATGCTTTACAAATTCCAGTGCAAGCATTTGGTGCAACGCCTCGTGTATCTAAAGAAGTGCCATTTACTCGTCAATTCAGCTGGGTTGGTCTAGCAAATCAAAAATATAAAAACTTGAAATTACAAGGCGATGCAGTCACAACCAAACAATATGATAAAGCTTTGAAAGATTGGGAAGCGAAAAAGGTTGAAACTGCAAAAGAAAATACGAGCAACCAAAAATAATTGATTGTGTCCTAACCACTCATCCTAAATTTAGGGTGGGTGGTTTTTTGCGTATAAAAAAACTTCCAAATTTGTATTGTTTACAAAGGTGGAAGTTCGTTGATTTCTTGATTTTCTAAGAGGCCGGTATAGTATTTGTACCACATTTGCGCCACATGGTCTTCTGAATAAAACTGGGCCGCTTGTTTGGATTTTTCAATGTAAGGTAGTAACTTTTCGCGATGTTGATAGTAGTCGTTAAGCTTGGCATGCATTTCATTCACATCACGTGTCTCAATATATTTATCTGCAATCACTGCATCATAGAGGTCTAATTTACGCAACATCACCGGCAAATGGCAGTTGAAACTTTCCAAAATACTCATTGGGAAAAGCTCATTAAAAGAAGGTAGCAAGAACAAATCTGCCAAATTATAATAATCATTAATCTGATCACGGTCGACAATGCCAGTGAATTTCAGATTGGCAGGTGGTTCATTGACGATTTTTTTGTACTTGTCATAGCCATCGGTAATCATCCCAAATGAAAAGCCACCGACCCAGATAAATTGAATATGTGGGTTATCGATAGCAAGCTGGATAAAATCATCGACACCTTTACGCTCTTGAATCTGGCCAATCCCAAGCACGATAAAATCATTTGCTTGGTAGCCTAACTCTTGGCGGAAACTTTGCTTAGTCTTTGCTTCTTGTGGATAAAAGGTTTGACTAGATACGAAGTTAGGAATATAAGTAATTTTTTCGCGATTTAATCCAAAACGTACTAAATCATCGATAAAGCTAGGATTCACAACTACTAATTGGTCCATCCGCTTGTAAAAAGAAGTCACATACCAATTGACAATTGCTTGAAGGGGGCGGAGTAATTTGATACTACCTTGTAAGGTTTCTGGTAAAAAATGCACATAACCCACACGCACGCCACGAGTTTTCCTTAAAAAAGTAGAAAGATAAAAGAGTGGATCGATGGTATGGTAATGTGAAATATCAGAGGCTTGATAATTGTTGATACGAATGATAAATTCATCGCTAAATCTTTTTTCTAGCATATTTATCAGCTCACGGTAAGCACTAGCCACTCCTTGACCTTTGACTTTTTCCGCTGAAGAGAACATATTTATGCGAATCAAACTCTTTTTACCTCTTTTCTGTATTCATAAATTTACTATACTGATTTTGTGTGCGTTTTGTCAACTAGACTTTAGACCTAGATGATATTTGTAAAAAAATTGTTATAAAAAAGATTGGCTGTGCGTGACAACCAATCTTTCAAGCGTTATTTGATTTTATTCGACGACAAAAATCCATCCTTCAGGCGCTTTTTTATCACCAAATTGGATACCAGTTAATTCATCATATAAGGCTTTAGTCACTGGTCCGACTTCGGTTTCGCTATAAAAGACATGGAAGTTATCTTTATATTGGATCCCACCGATTGGAGAGATAACGGCGGCAGTTCCACAGGCACCCGCTTCAGCAAATTGATCTAATTCATCAATTTTAACTGTCCCTTCAATGGCTTCTAATCCTAAGCGTTCTTTTGCCAAGTATAATAGGGAGTACTTGGTGATACTTGGTAAGATAGAAGGAGATTTTGGCGTGATAAATTTGTTATCTTTTGTAATCCCAAAGAAGTTTGCTGAGCCGACTTCTTCAATCTTGGTATGGGTTTCTGGATCTAGGTAAATACAGTCTGAATACTTATGATCATGGGCGTCTTTACCTGGTAATAAACTTGCGGCATAGTTTCCACCGACTTTAGCAGCACCCGTTCCTTGAGGGGCAGCCCGGTCATATTCAGAAACGATGAAGTTCGTAGGGGTCAAGCCACCTTTGAAGTAAGGTCCAACAGGCATACAAAATACGGTGAAAATGTATTCTGGTGCAGGACTGACTCCGATACTATCACCGACACCGATTAATAGAGGACGGATGTATAAAGTAGCCCCTGTGCCATAAGGGGGGACAAAATCTTCATTGGCTTTCACCACTTGTTTAATAGCGTTAATAAAAGTTTCTTCAGGAATAGTTGGCATCAATAAGCGAGTTGCACTACGATTGAGACGTTTAGCATTTTCATCGACCCGGAAGAGATTAATCTTGCCATCTTTGCGTCGATAAGCCTTCAAACCTTCAAAACATTGTTGGCCGTAGTGTAAGGCCGCTGAAGCTTCACTGATTTGTAACGTGCTATCTTCGGTCAATTCTCCTTTACTCCATTGACCGTCTTTCCAATACATACGATAGCGCCAAGGAGTCTTAATATAGTTAAATCCAAGGTTATTCCAATCAATTGTTGTCATTTCAATCACTCCATTTTTTATTTTTCACCAGCTCGTAAAAGGCAACCTAAACCTAACCAACCTTTTACTCACTAGTACAGAGCTAACAAAACTCTAGATGACTAACAGTATAGCACTTTGAATAAAGGTTGTGAAGTGGGTTGAACAGCTACGAGCGGATAAGGTTTGTCCACCACATCGGGAAGGTCCGAGAAGTAAAGACTTTCCCAGATGAGAATGTCTGACGCCGAAGTAGCTAGTCGATTTACACCGTCAATAACCAAGGTTGTGAAGTGGGCAAGGGGAGGAAACAAAAAAACAGCAGCCAAATTCAAGCTGCTGTTTTTACGAATTTGTACTAAAATTTTGAATTGCAAGGTCTAAAACGAACGACTGCCTCCGCCGCCAAAACTTCCGCCGCCAAAACCTGAGCCAAAGGTACTACCACCAGAATCATGGTCATCATTGTCATGGGTTTCAATGACGCGGGTAGTGACAAAACTACCAATTAAATCTGTATCATTAATCTCTAAATCAATCACGCCATTATTTTGACGGTCATAATGATAACGTCCACCAATGCGTAGTTGATAGCGTCCTTTCACCGTGAAGAAAATTCCCAAACAAGTCGCAATCCCACCAATTATCGCAATGCCAATTTCTAACGGGGTTAACGTCTTGATATAAGTGATTTCCCCGGTATCTTTATTGATACGATAATGATGATGAGGAATCCCCGCTTTGACATCTTCTAGTACCATTTCAAAATAATCAGTTGCGGCCTGGTCAAAGTTATTGTCTTTTAGCGATTCGGTCACTTTGTCATTAATATCTTCCAAGCGTGCATCGGTCAGAAAATCAATCATATTCCCCGATGTCACCGTAGTAAAGTGACGAGTGGCCAAATCAATGTAAAAAATCGCACCATTGCCATCTTTGCCCACGGTGTTGTAAAGATACTCTTGGGCCGAATATTCGACATCATCCGTTGGTGTATCGGTAATCACTAGCAAAGTCGTGGCTTGGTTTTCAGTCTTAATTTTTTCAGCAATTTTGGCTAATTTATCAAGCTGACTTGCGGATAAATGATTGTTTTCATCTTTGACATAGGTATTTTCTTGCGCATAAAGAGAAGTGGTTCCGGCGAAAAATAGTATGAGCCCGCAAATCATGCTTAGCCAAAGCGTCCATTTTTTGATAGATAGGTTCGTACTCATAAGAAGAAATACCCCCCTAACAACAATAGCGCAGTCACAAGCACACCACTGATTCCGGAAACTAGTCCTAATTTCAGTGAATCTAAAGGCAAGATTCCGGCTGTTTTTCCTGTGATACCATTCATTGCGTAATAGTAGACTTTATTTGACGAAGCGCGGTTTTTATAGGTAACTAGCCACATCGGCAAAAGCACATATTGTTTATCAATGGCGAGGACCTTGCTTTCTTGGGTTTCAGGCTGAAAACTAGTTTGAGCCGCAATCGTATCTTCAAATGCTTCTAAGGCATAATTCCCCATTTCGTGACGGACATTGGCTTGCAGCTGATCAAATTCGATATCGCGTTTTTCAGCTAAAAAGCCGGATAAATATTGCGAATGAAAGTCTTGCATCGCCTCAAGCGGAAAAGGTTGGACCGCTTCGACCATTTTCTTTTGCACATTTTTTGTGAGGGCATTTTTCACAAGGTTTTTAAAATGAAACTTGCCTTTGCGATGGATATGGTATTGCTTGGTTTCGGTATATTCGACATTGCCTACTTGCCAAACACGAATGGTCGTTGATTTGCCGCTAATTTCCGTTTCTCCCTTGGCCTCAGTAATCCAATAAGGAAAGTACACGCCAGTCATTTTTTCGACTTGCTGCTCATTGAAAAAGGCACGTGGGACGAAATGTTTATGGCTTGCCCAGTCGATAAATTGCTTTTGCGCTTCTTTTTTAGTTATTTTAAAAGGCAGGATTTTATCCGGCAGCAAATCCCCGGATAAACGACCACTTAAAATAACAGGACTATGGCAAAAATAGCATTCAGTTGCGGCTGTGGTGGCTTCACAGGCTATCTGGGCCCCACAACTCGGACAGCTATATAAATCATAGGCATCTTCTGTTATTTCATCTGGTTGCGTGGTGGTCTGCGATTGGGTATTGGCCTCATCTTGTGCGAAGGCCTTGGCTTGTTTTTGCTTTTGCTCGAAGGTAGTGACTTCTTCTTCGGTAAAGACACTCAAACAGTAGGGACAATGAAATTGCTGGTCGCTAGGTTCAAAAGTTAATGCCCCGCCACAATTTGGGCAGCGATGGGTTAAAGCTTCCATAATTTCACTTCCTTAATCGAGACTTTCTGCTAAAAAGGGTTGTCCACACTCTGGGCAGAACTTAGGCATGGCATTGGTAATTTCAATCACGCTCTTACATTTGCTACAACGAACCTTCATGCCAGCATTTGCCGTTGACGCAGGTTTAGGCGTGCCACAGTTGCTGCAGAATTTGCCGGTATTTTCTTGGTTACAGTTTGGACATTGCCAGCTAGATTCTTGTGCTGAGGTGTTTGCGGTTTGTTGCTTTTGTGCAGCTTGTTGGGCTTGTACTTGATTTTGGCGAGAAGCTTGGGATAAATAATCGCCGGTTAAGTTCGCGCCCATATTCATGCCAAAGAAAGCATTGGCCGCGCCGTTTGGATTGTTGCCCGCATCCGCAATGCCTTGAGCGATACTGGTTTGCATAAAGCTTTCACGCAAATTCGGATCGTTGAACATCGCGCCTTTGTTTCGCATATTGATGAGTTGTTGCGAATCATCCGTGTAAGAAATGCTGGCTAGGGCGATGGAGACAATTTCGATGCCGCGTAGGGATTTCCATTGTTCGTCAAGGTTTTGGTTCATGACTTTGGATAGTTCCGCCGTTTTAGAAGCCAGATAGCTAATGCGTTCACCTTGGGCCGAAAGTTGATTGATTGAGCTTTGCAGACCGCTGACAAATTCCATTAAGAACTGTTCGTTAATTTCATCGATTGTTAAGCGAGTCACCCCTTTAGGAACGACATTTTTAAAGAATAAAATCGGATCGGTAATCGCGATGGAGTAGCTACCATGAGCGCGCACGAATAATTCCGCATTGTAAAAATTATCGAAATAGTTAATTGGTTGCTGCGTACCAAAACGAATGCCGCGAATTTCTTGTAAATTAATAAAGAACACTTCTTGCTTACTTGGCGTCACTCCACCAAAACGGAAACGCTCGAAGCTTTCATTCAGTGCGCCTTCAAAATCACCGTTAAATAGCGATGGTGCCGCGGAATTATCGACTTTATAGTAGCCTTCTTCAGCTGTGTAGTCGATAATTTGCCCGCCGTCTACCAAAAGCATCATCATATTTGGATAGACACGAATCATCGAACCATCAGAAATATAATCGACGGAGCCTTTGGTGTTGCTGCCACGTTTTTTGTTTTTGGACATTAATACGCCTTTACACATCAGCGTGGTATTGTCCATTGTATCTGGCTCAATAATATCTAGCCACTGATCCGCCAATGTCGATGTGGCACTTTGAATTGCTGATTTAATAATACCCATAAGAAAACCTCCAATATTTTTCATAAATTATTACTACAAAATAATTATACCATAAGATAAAGTCACTGCCGATGGGACTAGAGATGGAAATGTATATGAAGGCGAGGATAGAAGATGCTGTCCGGCGTGCTTGGGTGCATAAAAAAACTCGAAAGAAAACAAATCCTTTCGAGCTTGCTACACTTCTTTAATTATTTTTGGGCCCTTCGCATAATGCAAACGGTGCTGGCGGATATTGTAGCCTCAAACTAGCCAGATCTCCTAGGGAAAAGCTCCTTGCAAAATCATAATAATAAATAAGTGATATTGGGCAATAAAAAAGAGAAATGCGTAACCTAATTAAAAAGAAAAATTTAGAAAATTATACGAGTGAAATTCAAAGAATATATTGACATCGTTTTAATAAAGTTATACACTAAAGTCAGTCAAGAACTATATTAATTTACATCATAAGTTCAAATAACGATTTATCGAAAATACCACATTTGTGGACTGCATTGTGCAGATTTTTAGCTTGCTTTATGCGAGCTTTTTTTTTGCTCTTTTTTATAATTATTGTTTTAAAAAATAAAGATATAAGGTATAATTTGATTGAATTGAAAGCGATTTACGATATTGGTTGTTATATATTTTTTAGAAGGAGAAGTGATAATATGAACAAATATTATTTAGGGTTAGATATGGGGAGTGCCTCAGTTGGTTGGGCTGTTACAGATGAAAACTATCATCTTGTAAGAAGAAAAGGTAAAGATTTATGGGGTGTGCGAACTTTTGATGTTGCTCAAACCGCGAAGGAAAGAAGAGTAACTAGAGGAAACCGCAGACGGCAAGATCGTCGCAAACAAAGAATCCAAATTTTACAAGAACTTTTGGGTGAAGAAGTTCTTAAAATTGACCCAGGATTTTTCCATCGCATGAAAGAAAGTAGATATGTTGTTGAAGACAAACAAACTCTTGATGGAAAGCAAGTAGAATTACCATATGCATTATTTGTGGATAAAGATTATACAGATAAGGATTTTTATAAACAATTTCCGACTATCAATCATCTAATTGTCTATTTAATGACTACCTCAGATACGCCTGATATTCGATTGGTTTACTTGGCGTTACATTATTATATGAAAAATCGTGGCAATTTCCTACATAGTGGAGATATTAATAATGTTAAAGATATTAATGACATACTTGAACAACTAGATAATGTTCTCGAAACATTTTTAGATGGCTGGAATTTGAAGTTAAAAAGCCACGTTGAAGATATTAAAAGTATTTATAATAGAGATTTAGGACGTGGGGAACGTAAAAAAGCTTTTGTTAATGCTTTAGGTGCTAAAACAAAAGCTGAAAAAGCATTTTGCTCGTTAATTTCTGGTGGCGGTACCAATTTAGCTGAATTATTTGATGACAGCAGTTTGAAAGAAATTGAAACACCAAAAATAGAATTTGCATCTTCAAGTTTGGAAGATAAAATTGACGGTATTCAAGAAGCTTTGGAAGATAGATTCGCTGTTATTGAGGCTGCTAAGAGATTATATGATTGGAAGACACTGACTGATATTTTAGGAGATAGCAGTTCTTTAGCTGAAGCAAGAGTTAATAGTTATCAGATGCATCATGAACAATTGCTCGAATTAAAGTCTCTAGTAAAAGAATATTTAGATCGTAAAGTTTTTCAAGAGATTTTTGTTAGTCCGAATGTTGTGAATAATTATCCAGCGTATATAGGTCATACAAAGATTAATGGTAAGAAAAAAGAGCTCGAAGTCAAACGCACAAAGAGAAATGATTTCTATTCTTATGTCAAAAAACAAGTAATTGAACCAATTAAGAAGAAAGTTTCAGATGAAGCTGTTTTAACTAAATTAAGTGAAATTGAATCATTAATTGAAGTGGATAAATATTTACCATTACAGGTGAATTCAGATAATGGTGTTATTCCTTATCAAGTGAAGTTAAATGAATTAACTCGTATTTTTGATAATTTGGAAAATCGAATTCCTGTGCTAAAGGAAATCCGTGATAAGATTATTAAGACATTTAAGTTTAGAATTCCATACTATGTAGGTTCATTAAACGGTGTGGTGAAAAATGGAAAACGCACCAATTGGATGGTTCGAAAAGAAGAAGGAAAAATTTATCCTTGGAATTTTGAGGATAAAGTAGATTTAGAAGCTAGTGCAGAACAGTTTATCCGCCGTATGACTAATAAATGTACTTATCTTATAAATGAAGACGTCCTACCAAAATATTCACTTCTATATAGTAAGTATTTAGTTTTAAGCGAACTGAATAATCTGCGTTTAGATGGTCGTCCGCTAGATGTGAAGATTAAACAAGATATATATGAAAATGTCTTTAAGGAAAATCGTAAAGTCACGCTGAAAAAAATCAAAAAATATCTGCTGAAAGAGGGGATTATTTCAGACGATGATGAGTTGTCAGGATTAGCTGATGATGTGAAATCAAGTTTAACAGCTTACCATGACTTTAAAGAAAAGCTTGGCCATTTAGATTTATCAGAAGCACAAATGGAAAATATCATCTTAAATATTACCTTATTTGGCGATGATAAAAAGCTTCTGAAAAAACGTCTTGCTGCACTGTATCCTTTTATTGATGATAAATCGTTAAATAGAATTGCTACATTGAATTATCGTGATTGGGGTAGACTTTCAGAAAGATTCTTATCTGGCATTACTTCTGTTGATCAAGAAACTGGGGAATTACGTACGATTATTCAATGCATGTACGCAACACAAGCAAATTTAATGCAATTATTGGCAGAACCTTATCATTTTGTAGAAGCCATTGAAAAAGAAAATCCTAAAGTGGACTTAGAATCCATTTCATATCGAATTGTTAATGATTTATATGTTTCTCCTGCTGTAAAACGTCAAATTTGGCAAACTTTACTTGTTATTAAGGATATTAAACAAGTAATGAAGCATGATCCGGAACGAATATTTATCGAAATGGCTCGCGAAAAACAAGAAAGTAAGAAGACCAAATCTCGCAAACAAGTACTATCTGAAGTTTATAAAAAAGCAAAAGGATATGAACATTTATTTGAGAAATTGAACTCATTAACTGAAGAACAACTTAGAAGTAAGAAAATATACCTATACTTTACTCAACTTGGTAAATGTATGTATTCAGGTGAACCAATTGATTTTGAAAATTTAGTTTCTGCTAATAGTAATTACGATATTGACCATATTTATCCTCAATCAAAAACGATGGATGATAGCTTCAATAATATTGTATTAGTTAAAAAAAGTTTAAATGCTTACAAATCAAATCACTATCCAATTGATAAAAATATTCGCGATAATGAAAAAGTGAAAACATTATGGAATACTTTGGTAAGTAAAGGACTTATTACAAAAGAGAAATATGAGAGATTAATCCGCTCAACACCATTTAGTGATGAAGAATTAGCTGGGTTTATCGCTCGTCAATTAGTTGAAACCCGCCAAAGTACAAAAGCAGTTGCAGAAATTTTAAGTAATTGGTTCCCAGAAAGTGAAATTGTGTATTCTAAAGCCAAAAACGTTTCTAATTTCCGTCAAGATTTTGAAATTCTAAAAGTACGTGAACTAAACGATTGTCACCATGCGCATGATGCATATTTGAACATTGTAGTAGGGAATGCTTATCATACGAAATTTACCAACAGTCCATATCGATTCATTAAAAACAAAGCAAATCAAGAATACAATTTACGTAAATTACTCCAAAAAGCTAGCAAAATCGAATCTAATGGCGTAGTTGCGTGGGTTGGTCAAAGTGAAAACAATCCTGGGACTATTGCAACTGTTAAAAAGGTCATTCGCCGGAATACTGTATTAATCAGTCGGATGGTTAAAGAAGTTGATGGACAATTATTTGACCTTACTTTGATGAAGAAAGGGAAAGGACAAGTTCCAATTAAGTCAAGCGATGAACGTCTAACGGATATATCTAAATATGGTGGATATAACAAGGCTACAGGGGCATACTTTGCATTTGTCAAATCTAAAAAACGTGGTAAAGTTGTACGTTCGTTTGAATATGTACCACTACATTTATCAAAACAATTTGAAAACAATAATGAATTACTAAAAGAATATATTGAAAAAGATAGAGGCCTGACTGATGTTGAGATTCTGATACCAAAAGTGCTAATCAATTCGTTGTTTAGATATAATGGATCGTTAATCAGAATTACTGGACGAACTTTATCTCAATTAGCACTCGTTATCGATCAACCGCTTTATTTGAGTAATAATAATATTAGAATGGCTAAAGCAATAATATCATTTATTCGAAAAAAAATAATAAATGTAGACGCTAAATTGAGTGAGTTTGGACTGAATGAGTTGCAGAATATTGACCAATTATTTATAGAATTGGTCAATAAATTAAATTTGAAGTGTTATCAAAATATGCTAGCAAGTATAGCAAAGACTATCAATGAACATAAAGAGAAGTTTTTTGAATTATCAATTGAGGATAAATGTTTGGTAATTAATGAAATGTTGTATTTATATCAAAATAATGCTCAATCTTCAAAATTATCTCTGATTGGTGGGCCATCCAAAACATCAAGGATTCGAATTCAAAAAAATCTAAAAGATACCGATAAAATGAGTATTATTCATCAATCTCCTAGTGGGATTTTCGAACATGAAATTGAGTTGACATCATTATGAGTTGGCGAGTAATAGTCATTTCTCAGCCTGCAAAATTAGATTATCGTTTAGGGAGAATGGTAGTCAGACAAAAAGAAAAAACGGAAATAAATATTAGTGAAATCAGCACGTTGATTATTGCATCAACGGCTGTTTCACTTACCTGTTGTCTGCTTGCTGAACTGACTAAAAAGAAAATAAAGGTGATATTTTGTGATGAAAAATGGAATCCGTCATCAGAACTAGTCTCTTATTATGGTAGTCATGATACAAGTAATAAAATTCGCCAACAAATTCAATGGAAGAAAGAAATTAAAGAAGCGGTTTGGACGGAAATAGTCACAGAAAAAATACGAAAACAAAAAGAACTCTTACAAATGCTTGGAAAGGATGAAGCCTCACTTTTAAATCAATACGTTCGAGAAATGACTTGGAACGATGAAAGTAATCGAGAAGGCCATGCTGCCAAAGTCTACTTTAATGCACTTTTTGGTATGGATTTCACCAGAACAGGTGATAATGCGATAAATGCAGCTTTGAATTATGGGTATTCAATACTGTTATCCTCCGTCAATAGAGAAATTGTATCTTGTGGCTATTTAACACAAGTGGGATTATTTCATGACAATATGTTTAATCAATTTAATTTGTCTAGTGATTTAATGGAACCTTTTCGTCCAATTGTCGATCAACGAGTATTAAAATTCTTGCCATTTAATGAATTTACTAAAGAACACAAAACAGACTTGATAGATTTATTAAATAAGGAAATTTATATTGATGGCCGAAAACAATACTTAAATAATGCAATTAAAATTTATTGTAAGAGTGTTTTAGATGCATTAAGCGATAATAATGTGAGTGCTATAAAATTTTATCAATTTGAGCTATAGATTTATGCGTATACTTGTCTTTTTTGATCTTCCTGTACTAAGTTTAGAACAGCGAAGGGATTACCGAAGTTTTAGAAAATTTTTGATTAAAGATGGGTTCATTATGTTACAAGAATCTGTCTATTGTAAAATGGTTTTAAATGAAAGTGCTGCAAAGGCTGTCGTGGAACAAGTAAAGAAAAATCGACCAGAAGATGGCTTAGTTCAACTTCTAACGGTAACTGAGAAGCAATTTTCAAAAATGGAATATATTGTTGGTGAGTATAAAAGTGAAGTACTAGACTCGGATCAAAGGTTGGTAATATTATGAAAATTGTGCATCCTGATATTAATATGCAGATAGATTTTGAAGATAAAACTTGTTGTATTTGGATAATCGAATCTCCTGAATTACTATTAAATTATATAACAGAATTGCAAGAACAAGTAATTGGTAATGAAGGAAAATTTGTATTATCGGATGAAAATGAGATTTTATCATTTAAGAAAGATATGAGTTTAATTCTATCACCTTTAGAAATAGACTATAACGATAAGAAGTTTATCAATGAGTTATTCAAGGAAATAAAAGATATCGTTCAATCTGGTGGGTTATACGAGGAGTATGTTTTTGTGAAATCTGAGTTGGTGAAATTAATGGAGCGGATATCAGAAAGTAATGATTATCCGCTTCAATATAGCGAAGAACTTGAAGTGAGTAGTTTATTAAAAATGATGCAAGTTAAGTTTGACTTTCAAGATGCGAATTATTTTGAAAGATTAATTACATTTGTCCAATTATCCCAAAGATTACTTAGAAAAAAATTACTGATTTTTGTTAATTTATCGAGTTTTTTATCCGAAAATCAATTAGTAGAACTTGAAAAGATTGCAAAATATGAACAAATAAAAATATTGCTAATCAATAGTTATCAATTAAACTATTCTTTTTCTTATAAATGGTATATTATTGATGTGGATGGTTCTGAAATTTACTAGAATTATCAGTTAAGGGCTATATTGTTTGATGTGTGATGGCATCTTCATTTTTGAATTTGAGGTTTGAGAATGATGTAAATTAATATGGTTACTTAACTGTTCGTTTGTGAATGAAGAAGGCTATAGCGTTTGAGAATGATGTAAATTAATATGGTTACTTAACCTTTCAACCCACGCATATTAAATTTGACTAGTTTGAGAATGATGTAAATTAATATGGTTACTTAACTAATGAAAACAACTTATTTAGATGACACGGTTTGAGAATGATGTAAATTAATATGGTTACTTAACCGCATCTTTCGTTTCATTTTCCAAACTACCGTTTGAGAATGATGTAAATTAATATGGTTACTTAACAATTTCAAATTTGCGTTTTACATTCATTAGGTTTGAGAATGATGTAAATTAATATGGTTACTTAACAATGATTACGCTAAAAAGACGGAGTTGTCCGTTTGAGAATGATGTAAATTAATATGGTTACTTAACAATAATCGGTTTATTATTTTGCATGAAACTGTTTGAGAATGATGTAAATTAATATGGTTACTTAACATGGAACTTTTTGTGTTACAAGTTCTCTCTGTTTGAGAATGATGTAAATTAATATGGTTACTTAACGCTTCTCGCGTTTGCAATCCACTAAGTGACGTTTGAGAATGATGTAAATTAATATGGTTACTTAACTATTATCTATCTCAATTAACTTCTGACCGTGTTTGAGAATGATGTAAATTAATATGGTTACTTAACATGGACAACTATATTATAGGTAAACTGAAGTTTGAGAATGATGTAAATTAATATGGTTACTTAACACGTATAAAAGACTAAAATCGGCTGGCCTGTTTGAGAATGATGTAAATTAATATGGTTACTTAACATTCTCTTGCATTATTGACTAAATCTTCTAGTTTGAGAATGATGTAAATTAATATGGTTACTTAACGAAGAAGTAGTTGCTGAAGAATTTTCAAAGGTTTGAGAATGATGTAAATTAATATGGTTACTTAACAGACATAATCAAGATTTAACACATTCATGTGTTTGAGAATGATGTAAATTAATATGGTTACTTAACGCGTCACACGATAAGTAGGTTTTCCGTTAGTTTGAGAATGATGTAAATTAATATGGTTACTTAACTTTTACTAGCTGAAATCAAAGTCAAATGTTGTTTGAGAATGATGTAAATTAATATGGTTACTTAACTATTCGGCAACTTTAAGCCACATATCCTCAGTTTGAGAATGATGTAAATTAATATGGTTACTTAACTAATCATCGTATCTACCAGGATCTGATAAGGTTTGAGAATGATGTAAATTAATATGGTTACTTAACTACGACCTTAATCGCGTTAAAGGCGTCATCGTTTGAGAATGATGTAAATTAATATGGTTACTTAACTAAGGAAACTCTTGAAAAGAGAGGTTATAGGTTTGAGAATGATGTAAATTAATATGGTTACTTAACTTCGTTGGCTATTATCCTTAAGTAGTAAGGGTTTGAGAATGATGTAAATTAATATGGTTACTTAACGGTAAGAATGGTCAACAAGGGCCAAAGGGTGTTTGAGAATGATGTAAATTAATATGGTTACTTAACGAGAAAAACCCTTACGAAAAAGCAATCGTTGTTTGAGAATGATGTAAATTAATATGGTTACTTAACCGAAAGAAAGTCCGCTTGACTTACAAGCTGTTTGAGAATGATGTAAATTAATATGGTTACTTAACTTATCAATTACAAGACTTTACTTGTAGCTGTTTGAGAATGATGTAAATTAATATGGTTACTTAACCGCACCACTTTTAAGCGTGCCCTTAACTGTGTTTGAGAATGATGTAAATTAATATGGTTACTTAACTATACCGAGTTGATAGCAATCTTTAAAGCCGTTTGAGAATGATGTAAATTAATATGGTTACTTAACCTTTCCATGCTTTTAATTCTTCAACCGACTGGTTTGAGAATGATGTAAATTAATATAGTTCTTAATCATTTTCGCTATCCTTAGTATACCATACTCGTTTGAGAATGATGTAATTCAATATGGTTACTTAACGAAACGGCGGTGTGAATGTTAAAAACTGTGGTTTTAGAATAATGTTATTATATTATAGTCCTTAATTGAATAATATTGGATAATCAATCCCTATGAGGAGGATATGATATAAAATGCTTCCTAATTGATATAACAATCCACTAACCTACGTAAGGTATTTGAGAATGATGTTACTATAATAGTTCTTTTTTCTTTTCAATTAGTAATCCTGCAATTAGGATTTCTAATTACCAAATCATTAAGAGTACAATTTGAGAATGATGTAAACCAACCTCCCTAAGCTAAGTGATGTTTGGGGAGGTTGGTTTGGTTGGTTGGGTTATTCTGCGAGTTTTACGATTTTGGTGCCGTGAAGTTCGTGAATGCCGAGTTCGCTAGCGATTTCTTCGGCGTTTTCATAAGTGATTTGTCCGCCTGGTAAGATGGTGATGCGACCAGCTGCGTAGTCAATCAATTCTTTTAAGCGTGGGAGAGTGTCTGAGATGGATTCACTCATCGGACCACCATGGGTAAGAATACGATGGACACCGTGCTCTGCTAACCAGTCAATGGCTTCAAATTGGCGTTCGGTAGGGATTTCGTCAAAGGCCATGTGGAAGGTAATCTGCAAACCTTCTGCGACTTCAATCAGTTCTTCCATCGCCTCTTCGTCAATCCAGTTACTTGGAGTCAGGCAACCAAAGACCACGCCATCGACACCGAGTTTTTTCGCTTCGATCAGGTCAGTATGCATGATTTTTAGGTCGATATCATTATAGATAAAATGTCCTTTGCGTGGGCGAATCATGACCATTACAGGGACTTGCTTTTCATTACAATAACTAATTGCTTCTTCTAGGACCCCGGTACTTGGCGTCGTACCACCAACTGCTAAATTATCACAAAGCTCGATACGTTTAGCCCCGCGGTGAATAGCTAGAGGGATATCCGTATAGTTTTCTGCACAAAATTCTTTAATTAAAGTAGACATGTTTTTCTTCCTTTCTAAATTCTTCCTTGGGTATTCTAACATATTTTGGCGCATTTTGCTGTAAATTGGTGATTGAATAAGAGAAATAGACTGAGTATAATGTTGTTAATTAGAAAAAAGGAGCAAAATCATGATTCGTGAAGTAAAAAGGTCAGAAATTGATGTGTTATGTGAACTTAGCCGGCAAACATTTATTGAGACTTTTGCTGCGGTGAATACGCCAAAAGATTTACAAGATTATTTAGAACGAAATTTGACAGTAGAGAAGCTAACAGCAGAGTTTAATCAGCCGCATTCATTCTTTTATTTTCTAGAAAAAGAAGGCGAAATTGCTGGATTTTTAAAGCTAAATTTAGCGGAGGCACAAACGGAATATCAGCAAGAGGACAGCTTGGAAGTGGAACGGATTTATATCAAACAAGCTTTCCAAGGTCAAGGTTGTGGCAAGGAGTTATTCGCTTTTGCTCTAGATCAGGCGAGAAAGTTAGGCAAGAAAAAAGTTTGGCTAGGCGTTTGGGAACATAATGAAAAAGCGTTAAAATTTTACCAACGGCATGGATTCCGCCAAATCGATGCCCACACGTTTTGGATGGGAGATGATCCGCAAACCGACTATATTTATCAGCTAGAATTATAAATTGAACAGCTTATCTTGATTGAAGTCAATGATAGGCTTTTTTCATGCAAAGATAGGTGAAAATACTTGGGGGACATTGCTAGAGGCTTTGGCAGTGTGGTATAGTTGGAAGGTAGGTTTTTTAAGAAAATTTGCTTAAATACGGCAAATTTGTAAAATGTTTTTTTGAATTTAGAAAGGAAATAGGTGAATGTTAAAGAAAATTGATCGCGCGAAACTTTTTCTAGAGGCCCATGCGCAGGTGTTTGCTTGTCCGATTTGTCATGAAAAAATGCAAGCGACAGAAAGTGGGCTAGTTTGTGCTCAGCATCATCGCTTTGATCTTTCTAAAAAAGGGACGCTCTATTTTTTGAAGTCGCAGCTAAAGAGTGATTATGATGCCAAGCTTTTTGCCCATCGCGCGCGTATGATTCAAGGTGGCATGTATGATCCATTGCTTGAGGTTTTAGCGAAAGATCTCAACCAAGCAAAAGTGCTGGATATTGGCTGCGGTGAGGGGAGTTTCTTGGCCAAATTAACGCAAAAAGTGACACCTGCATTGACGGTGGGGTTTGATATTGCCAAAGAAGGGATTTATCAGGCAAGTAATCACACACAATTTGATCAAGCGTTTTGGTGTGTGGCAGACTTGACTAATTTGCCTTTTGCCGATCAGTCTTTTGATGTGCTGTTAAATATTTTCTCGCCTTCAAATTATCGCGAGTTCGATCGTATCCTGGCTCCTGGTGGGAAGTTGTTAAAGGTGATTCCTGGTGAGCATTATCTAAAAGAGTTGCGACAAGCCTTTTATCCAAATGATGCGCGTAAACAGCATTATTCCAATAAAGCGGTGGTCGAAAAATTATTGCAAGCCTATCCTGATACGACATTTGAAAAGGTGCAGTATACTTTTGATATTCCGGCAGAGTTGCGCTTGTCTTTATTGGAGATGTCGCCTTTGGAATGGCAAGTAGACCCAGTTATCAAGAAGTCCTTACAACAATCCCCTCTTGAAAAAATTACGATAGACCTCTTAGTTGCGATGAGTCAAAAAAGCTAGCTAATTTTGCTAGTAGAAGAATCATTGGTTTTCAAAAAATGTAAGCAAACAAAATTTGTGAAATTCACAAAAGAAAAGTTTGTGAAATTTTTGGAAAAATCACGAAAAAAGGAACACAAAACAAAGCAAAATTTGCTATTTTAAATTGTTTGAATTGCACTGAAAAATAGTACAATTTAACACTGAAGAAGTAGCTGTTCAAATGCTCATTTTTTACGATTTCTACATTATTTGTAGCTTTTACCTAATTTTTTTAGGGGTTTAGGGCTGTTTTTGAAAAAATATTTGATAAATTTGAAGTTTTTTTGAATTTTCTATTGCCAAGAAGTAGTGAGAGTGATATAGTATCCTGAGTTTTACAGTTATTTAATTGTAAAACGCCCCTAATGCTTGATACATAAGCTTTTAGGGGCGTTTCTTACTTTATTCTATTTTCGTACTTTTTTCTGAGTTAACC